>JAFGMO010000011.1 GCA_016927475.1 Candidatus Aminicenantota bacterium | reverse complement strand
TGCGGCGGGTTCGCGGTGGACAACCACAGCATCACCCGCCGACGCCTTGTAACTGTACCAAGCTCGACTCGTGAATAATCCAGGTTACCTGGTTATCTATTCGGGGCAAGTTGGACATCGAACCAAAAATCGTATTTTTTAGGCATGCGTCTGGAAGCGGCACTTGGGGCTCCTCCGGTAGTCCTTCCACTGTCAATACCCCCTTCGGAAATATTTACTCCCTGGTCTCTTAGTCTTTTTGTTAACTCTTCTGTCATCCCTCCCCATTCAAAACCGATCTTTAAACTCTGACCTGGTTCGATCCCGATCCCTTCAGGAGAAAACTCTGAATGAGCAAGAGGAACTTTAAATTCAAAGATGATATCTTTTTCTTTCTGGCCTGTTTTGAAGCCCGGCTGCAGGGCTTGAGCCGATTGAACCACTGAAAGTTCATCTTTTTTTCCTATCCTCTCCGCCATAAATAGGATATACTGAGGCTTAGATTTGATCGACTGAATTTGTTGGTCAGTTAATACCTGGCCTTGTTTTTTTAAATAGGCGATGAGTTCCTCCGGTGTGGCTTTTTTTTGGATAAAATTAAATCCCTCATTTTTCTTTTTTTTCCCTTCGGTGTTGAAATAGATGGTCATACCTGTTTGGTTAATATTGGTTAGATACTGGGGATCCCTGAAGATGAAAAGAACATAAATATACTCAGCATCATTCATAACGGCATAATTTACTTTTACTTTTTTCTCTGTCATCAAGGTAGCTCCCTGCCAGTCTTTGTCCGATCCATCTATGTTCAAAGGCTGGAGGCTCCAGGTGCTCTCAATAACCTGGTCCCTGGCAAACCCCATGGTATTTATCAGGAATACCAAGGCAACAAAAAACAACCCCGCAAAAAATTTTTTTGTATTCATTTCGGCCTCCTCAAAGAGTAATAATTATAGGCAAAACGAGATGATATTGCAAATCCTGTCTCAGGTAGGAAACATCATTATTTCCATGATAAATAACGAATATACTTAATGGGAGACTGCTTGTGAAGGCGTATAGAAAAGAACCATAAAATCTGCTAGAATAAAATGAAGTAGCTGTCCTAATGATAAGCAATAAAATTCAATATTTTAGATCATTCCAAATAAAAAGTATTTTAAGATGTTTATAATAGGAGGGGGTATGAAAAATAACAAAACATGGGGGGAAAGCGCTTTTATCATCGGCTTTGCCTTGCTTGTCCTAGGCGCCTGTTCGATAGGGCTTTTCCCTTCTAAAGATCCCTGGTATGCTCAGCATTACATCATCATGCAGGATTTTGAATGGGATACCTACAAAGAACTTTTCCCGTCCGCCAAAACCCAATTCCAAGAGCTTTTCTGGAAAGTGAGACACCCACAGGCTCAGGAAATATTTTCGAGCAGGCTGAAAATCGCGACAGAAAGCTTTAAAAAAGAAAGTTCAAGCAATCCGTGGAACACGGACAGGGGTAGAATCTTACTTCTCCACGGCAGTCCGGCTGAAGTCCGCTATAGCGAGAACACCAACCTGGGAGGAAAGACATACACATCAGGTGTTCAGGAAAGGATAGAGGCGAATGTGGATCGTTCGAGCGAGGATATATCCGCAAGACAGTCTGAGGTTTGGGTTTATCCTTATAGGAGTGTAATCATCCGCTATCAGTTCGACTTCGTACAGCCGAGACAGTGGAAACTGAGCGTCAATATGTATGAAAGCGCCTTTCGCGAAGAATTCGAAAGCCAAAGCAGAAATGTAACTTATGAAATCATGGATGTGGAAGAATACAAGGAAAAATTAGAGGAACTGAAAAAAATAAAAGAATGAAGTTATCGAATAAAAAAACCGACTATCCACCTTTACTTTTGATTTTTTTTGTCTTCTTCTTCGCTGCGAAATTTGATCTTCTTCCATCACAGCAAACAAGCGAGGAGCGTTCGTTGCAGCATCAAACTGCAGTGACGCTCAAACTCGTTCAAGTCTATGTGATTGATAAGAAGGGGAATCCGGTAGTGGATTTGGAGAAGGAGGATTTTCTCATCCGAGACAACGGTCAAAAAAAACAGATCACCGAGTTCGAAAGACACATCCTGGATCTTTCTTCTTTGGATGCGGTCGAGGAATCTGGTCCGTCTCCTTATGCCCAATGGATGAAGCGTAAATTTTTTCTACTTTTTGACTTCGCCTTCAACAATACCAAAGGTATTAAAAAAGCGAAGAAAGCAGCTCTGCATTTTCTGGATACTCAGGTTCAACCGACCGATGAGGTAGGAGTGCTTTCTTACACCTCCATAAAAAGCCTGACTCTCCATGAATATTTAACGTCTGATCATAATGAAGTCCGGAAAGTGGTGGAAGCATTCGGTGTAAAGGACAGAGCCGGAAGGGCAGAAAATTTCGAGGAGGACTATTGGTTTCGTGTTACCGGTGAAAATCCCCTCGATGCCAGCAAAGCCGGAAAGATAACCTTTAAAGAGGGAGCCCAGACAGAGGATAGACCAGTCACCGGATCTACTCCCGAATGGGATAAGTTTCATGCCCAGGAAGACGGCACGGTACATGTGTTGCATTTCGTTCAAAGAATAAAAGATTTTGCCGAAGCCCTGAAGTATATCCCTGGTTACAAACATATTATCCTTTTTTCATCCGGGATTCCCTACTCCCTTGTTTATGGAATCCAACATCCGACTGAAACTTGGGATATGACACGGGGTGTAGATACCATGCTGAAGCAGAGATGGGATTTTGGAAACACTCTGATTCAGGAGCGGTATGACGATATGCTCAAAGCGCTCACTTCTTCTAACAGTACTGTCTACGCCATTGATACAGAGGATTTATCATCAACGGTTGGAGTCGATTCAAGATTAAAGGGTGGCTATACACTCCAAACGATATCCAGTTCCACAGGGGGAAAATACTTCGGCGATGTGAACAGCTATGAAGAACATCTGGAGCAAATTCAAAACATGACCGGATGCTTTTATGTCCTTGGGTACTACATCGATGAAAAATGGGATGGGGACTACCATGAGATAAAAGTCAAAGCCAATCGCCCCGGATTAGAAGTCCATGCCCAGAAGGGCTATTTTAATCCCAAAACTTTCGATGAGTTCACTAAGATAGAAAAACAGCTTCATCTTGTTGATTTAGCTCTAAACGAGCGATCGCTTTTTGAAAAACCCCTCCGTTTTCCCATGATTTCCTTGCCTTGTTCGATCCAGGAAAAGACATATATCGCCATGTTCACGAAGTTACCGAGGGAAGAAATTCAGGAGCTTTCAGGTGAAGATATGGAAATCGTGAGTATCGTATTCGATACGCAGAACAGCATTGTCAAGATCGGAAGAGACAAAATGGATTTCACCCAGCTTCCCGCAGGAAATATCTATTACTCCAATTTCACTTCTCTTTACGCAGGCGAATACAAGTGCCGCATTGTAATCAGAAATTTAGAAACGGGAAAAGGCGCGGTGGCTTCCGCCTCAGTCATGGTCCTGGATGCTCAGGATCAAGGTTTGAAACTCTTTCCGCCCTTGTTGATCAATCCAGAAGAGCAGGGCTCTTATATTAAAGAGCCACCCCCTGTTTATCCATTCCACTCAAACCAATACTTTCCCTTGGTTGATCCTCTGGCTCCGGAAACAGAAAGAATTTTGTGTGTACTCAGATGTTCTTATTCCGGGATTAAATCCCCGGATATCCACCTCTCGGCAAGCCTTATCCGCACATCTGGCGAGACCGGAGTCGCGATCCCAACTGCTATTTCCATACGCGACAGATATCAGGAGGGAGCGACAGAGATATTTTTGTTAGAGATTCAAACGGCAGGACTGCTTTCAGGCGAATATTTTTTGTATTTCTTCGCAAAGGACAGCCTTAGTCCATCAAAAGCCACTGCTAATACAACTTTTTCTATCGAAGATTTTGATTCTTCCCTCGATGGGTCTGAGTGAATAAAATGAATCATAAACATTTAAGAGAGGAAACATGAAAAATTATATTAATGGACTGCTATTGCTTTTCTGTTTTTTCGTTCTTATATCGTGTGCCTCATCCAGATTAATGAAAGACCTTGATCCTGAGTCCAGAGAATTCATCTCTAAGGTGAGATACATCATCACCAAAAAAGAAAGGCAGGTCTTTCTCAATCTTCCGAAATCGGAGCGGCAGGCCTTCATCGAAGAATTCTGGGTAAGCAGAGATCCTGATCCGGATACCGAAGAGAATGAATACAAAGAAGAATATTTCAAGCGCATGGAAGAAGCCAACCGCCTTTTTTCAGAAGGCTCACCGGGTTGGCTTCAGGATAGAGGAAGGTTTTACATTCTTTTAGGCCCGCCATGGGAAAGATATACCTACCCAAGAGGAAAAACTTTCTATGGAAAACCTGAAGAAATATGGCTCTATGGATGGTTCGTGATCCGGTTTGTCGATCATAACTGGAATGGCGACTATAAATTCGTTGCAGACAGCACCTGGCAGGTTTCAGAACTTAATAAAGCGCAGATGAGAATGAAGCCCCTGGGCTCAGACGAACATTATCCGTTTGAATTCGAGGTAAATGTTAAAAATCTTCAAGAAAAAGGAGTGTCCATTCATGTGAAAGTTCCATTCAGGCTAATCTGGTTCGATGACAAAAACGGCCAGCTCCAGACCACTCTAGCATTAAAACTGGAAATCTTCGATTCATACGAGGAAAAAGTTTGGGATTACCAAAAAGAATATCCAATCAGCCTGACAGAAGAAGAGCTCAAAGAAATAATCATAAAAGACTATTCCATCAACATCGAGGTGAAACTTCCTAGGGGAAAATATGCCTATTCGGTAGAGCTAAAGAATCTTGCCGATAATAACCGCTCATTTAGAAAAGGGAATTTTAAAATTTAAGCTGGACAGTCAGAAAATATTCTTTTGATTGAATGCCCCACCTATTTTTATTCAGTTATTCGTTCGCATTAAGCCAGGATGTCATTCCAAATTGCGGAAACAAGAAAGTAAATGACGGAAGTGAATAAAAAGCTGATGACCTAGTGAAGAAAAATCATTTTGGGCCTGAGGGTGGCGTATTAAAAACTCCTATTAAGACCACTGTTAGTGTTATCATCACCATGTAACGAATCTTTTCTTTTAAATAAATAAAGGGTAAAAATACCAATATGAGTAGACACAGATATAGACGAAAAAAATAAAGGTGCAACTCGATTCTACTGAATCCAGAAAAAATATAGAGCAAAAAGAAGACCGAAAAAAAAGCAGAGCAGTCAACGTGAGGACTAGAATCGAATACCAGGAAAATGATATTTGTAAATTCACCTTTAGGCAATGACAAAAAAATCAAAATTTTTTGTTTGGCTGATTGATTATCAATAAAACTACTGCTTTAGAAGTAGATGCCGTCTTTATTTTCCAAGGGACATACTATCTGTACGACCGCCAAACCAGTTTCCATTTGATTAAATAATTGGGGATGATCCTGGCTAATTTTTTTCCGGAACATAATCGCCCATAAAGACTATTCCCGGAAATCCAGTGATCTTCTGGAAAAGCTTTTTATCTGCAGTGATCAAATGGCATCCCACACTCTGGGCAAAACTCAGATAGGATGAATCATAAACAG
>JAFGMO010000002.1 GCA_016927475.1 Candidatus Aminicenantota bacterium | reverse complement strand
TTCCGCTAAGAAGAACCTTATCCGATTTTGTCTAAACCGGAAATTTTCGCGTGGCACAATCCGGAAATTATCGCAAAGCTGCAACATCCAGAGAGAAAGTCCAGAGAGAAAGTCAGAGAGAAAGTCAGCCTGGAAAGTCAAAACAATTTTCCGAAGACAACATAGACGCCAAAAGACTCCGGTGCGGGATGCGGAATCGGAGATACGACACCATTTTTCTCCAAATGTTCAATGATCAGTCCAAAGAGCACATGAATGCAAACCTGAATATAGTCCTCATCGCTGTCGAGAAATTTGGAGTGGGGAGCTTTTTTGTATGAGTCTGTGATGTCGGTGAAATGACTAAAAGCAACCTCGGCGGCATCTTTTCCCATTTCCTCTATCGCCTGCCATAACCGCTTTATGGTTTCCGCTTTGACGATGGGAACCAAAAGACGGTCGTTCGAAATCCAATCCATATCTTGAAGCATCACTTTTTCTTGATGAGTCAGAGAATGAATCCCGCCTTCCGGTGTGATATTGAAAAGGACCGCGGCGAAATGTTCGTCGCCTCTATACTTATTCATGGCAATATCGTAGCGGTCAAAAAGAGCCCCATGTAAAACGTAAACATCTCTCTGGTCGCCCCCTTCGTTGTACGCGTACCAGTTGGTGCCGAAAGTTGAAAAATTTTTACCGTACTCGAAAAAAAATGCCTCAGATGTAGTCTGCTGCTTTTCATCAGGCTCACGGATTTCGCTTTTCTGTTCAAGCCTTAGGTTGTTGATGCTCCTGTGAAATGTCCCGTCAATGATGAATTTATCGACGAAAAGATGATTAATATCTTCCCATGGAGGGTCCGGAGGGGATTTGACTCTATTATAAAGGGTTATCATTTGATGGATTTCTTTTTGAAGATGTCGGGCAACGTTTTCCGCCATTGTCTCTAAATCTTCTCTGATGGTTTTCATCTGGTTGTCCGTGATAACGGGAAGGACCGTCGCCCACCGGCCTTGATTATCTTTTTTGATCAGCCTGAAAGAGACGAGATTTGTGATGAGATAATCGACTTGAGACGGGGTGAGACCACTTCTTTCGAGTATCTGAGTTTTTGTGAAAGGTTGATCGGCAATCGTAAGCAAAAACTCATCCAACTGAGAGGTGTTTCCTCTCAGTTTGTCCAATGTTTGATGGATATTCGTTCCAAAACGCTCATTGATCCCATCTCCAACCGTCCAAAATCCTAGTTCGGTGTAATTTTTTTGAGAATGGCTGAAATTTTTGCAGCAGACTAAGCAGACAAGGCCAATGAAAAAACCAGGCAGGATTACGGCGTAAAGTTTCTTGCGCGGCATAGCTTATTTCTCCTTGTCAACTTTTTTTCCCAAAGAAAACCGTAAGCGGATACTCTCCTTCACCTAGAATATTATTATCGTAAATGCCGTTCAAGGTTGTTTTTTGTATTACGAGTCCATAATCATTGAAAACCTTTTCCCAAGTTGCCTCAGAAAAAAGACCGAGAATTTGCCGCTCTGAGTGAATTGTCAATTCTCCCTCTCGCCGAATCAAAAAGACAAAAAAAGCCTCGTAGGTATTCGGACGAAACGGATTGATATAATTATTCTCCAATAGAGTTACATGGATACCATCCTTTTCTCCGGTGTATGCGAAATTATTGTTTTGAAAGGTTTCTTCCGTTTTCCCCACCACAAGAAAAACACCGCCGGTCTTGAGATGCATCACCATAGTTTGAATAGCTTGCCGCAGGTCGTCCTCTGAAGCCATATAGTCTATGCTGTCGGGAATGGCCACAACATCGAACTGTCTGTCCAATCGTAATGTCCGCATATCGCCTTCAAGATATTCGATCTCGGGATGTCTGGCGCGTGCTATATTCAGCATGCCCAAACTCAAATCCACACCGGTTACGGTAAAATGCCGCTTGAAGGTCGTGTCATGACCGCCTGCGCCGCTTCCCAAATGCAGCAGTGTGCGCGGCGGTTCCGCCGCAGTGCGCTTGATCAGGTCGATGTAGACATTCACTTCATCTTCGTAAGCCGCCGGGTCTGCCAGTAAATCTTCGGTCCAAGCAAGATCATTGTAAGCCTTCCATGTTGAAGCCATAACTATCTCCTTAAAGGGCTGACACATCAGCCGTGATGGGCTTCTTCATCGCTTCCCGATGAGATAAAGCTGTTGGTAGCCGGCGGGAACAGCGACCACGGGACCGTTGGACGAGAGATTGTTTTTGATTTCGTAGCCGATTTGGTATTTCCATAAAAGTTTTCCGTCATCCAGATTGAGCGCATAAAGATATCCGTCGTTCGAGCCGGCATAGACCACATCGCCCACGATGCAGGGAGAAGCGGTAAATTTTTTCGCGGATTCGAATTTCCAGAGGAGCGAACCTGATCCGGATTCGATGGCGTAAAAAGAGCCGTCTTCGGATCCTATGCATACAATATTGTTCCGGAAGGCGGGAGATGATGTTATCGGGCCTCCGGTTTCAAACGTCCAGGTCAATGTGCCGTTTTGTTTGTTCAGAGCATAGATGACACCGTCTCCCGCGCCTGCGATCACAAGGTCATCGGTTATCAAGGGAGATGACCTGACGTACTTCGTTTCCAGGGGATATATCCATAAAATCTCAAAGGAGTGCGTATCGATACAGATAAAAGCGCTCCGGTCTTTGACATCCAAGAGGGGGGATTTGCCGGAAGCACCGCAGTAGAGCCTTCCGTCTTCAAAGGAAAAAAAGGATGTGCTCAGACTATAATCCGTTTTTATTCTTTCTACCAAAAATCCTTCTTCCCGGCTTAAAACGAAAAGATCCGACCACTGGCCGATAAATAAAAAGAGTTTGGTGGAGACGGTCGTCGGCTGTGTAGGCTCCATTCCGGACTCTATTTTTTGTCTCCACTTGAGCTCGCCGGTATAGATATCCAGGGCCATGGCTTGGCCGAAATCCGAAAGCACATAAAGGGTCTTATCCATAATGGCGGGCGGGTGGAAACTGAAACTGTCGTTCGTTTCAAATTCCCATAGGATTTTCTCCGTTATTCCATCGATAACCGTAATATTATGATAGTCGGCCTGGGTCGCCCTTTCCCGGTCATTCATTCCGGCAAAGACGAGGTCCGGACTGCCGTCTTTATTGACATCGAAAAAAAGGACTTCTTTGGCCGCGATATTTTCCAGGGCGAGTTTTGCGTTGGGTTGTTTTATGGTGTTTTTAGCTTCGATACTGCGCTGCCGGAGATTGTTTTTGCCGTGTGTTTTCCACTCTGAGTAGGAGGCAGACGGCGGTAAGGGAGGATCGATTCGGCTTTTTTCGGCCCAGCCGACGGTCCCATTTGGTGAGACGGCCTTGTACCATAGGTCTCCTCTTTTATAGAGCACTGTCACGGGATCGCCCTTGTTGATGGTTGCCAAAACTTTGGCCCCGGTGTCGGGGTAATGGAATACCGGGATTTCAGCTTGAGTCTTTTTGGACAGAGGGGCAAACGCTTCGATAGCTTTGATTCTTAATTGGGCGGCGTAGCGTCCGACATATCCTTCCGTTTCGCCGGCGCTCCGGATAACTGAAATAACGTCTTCATATTCGGCCAGACGGAGGGCCTCGTTATATGCGGAGATAACATTCTCCCTTGTTCCATCGGTTTTATCCAGGATTTCAGCTTTTAAATAGGACGCTGCTCCGTCGAGATAACAATCCTCCGCTTCTTTATATCGGCTGAAAATTTCCCGGCAGATTTCTTGAGCTTTTATCGGATCGGCGAGATCGAGAGCGAAAATCCGGCATAAAAGGTCGAGGGCGCTGACCGAAAAATCGGCGGTTGATTTGAAAAAAACCATAGAAGCGGTGGGGTGTTTATGAATCATTTGTGAAAGATTTTCCGCCGCCTCCTTTGAGCGACCGGCTTTTCTCAAGTACCCGGAGTGTTTAATCGTTCCTAAAAGCTGGACAAAGGGAGAATCCGAGCTTAGAACTGCTTGGTGAAACTGCTCGGACATGAATTCATCGGCGAGTTTTGCCTCTTTTCCAATGTTTTCCATTCTTGCCAGGGCTTCTAAACCCAGGCTGGTGTTCCATTCGAATCCGAAAATCTCCAGGTCGCCGTGTTTGGATGTGATTTCCTGAAGGAGGTGCATGGCTTTTAAGGGGTTTTTTTGATATTCGGCGGTGATTTTTACCATCTTGAGGAGGGCCAGTCCGTCGGCCGGGCCGGTGGCCGCCCAATCTTCCATAACCCGGCTGATAGTGCCCGTTGTCCCGGGATATTCTTCGATGATCCGGTTGAGAAAAGCGACGGCTTTTTCATATTTATTGTTAAGGATATAGATGTCGGCGAGAGAATCCAGGGCGATGATTCCGCAAAAAACTCCCCCTGCGACGGCGTCATACTCCCAATCGTAATACTTTTGGCGGGGATATTTTTCCAGAATGTGCCTGTAGAGAAGCTCTGCCCCGCCGATGGTGTGATCCTCTTTCCAATCACGCCACTTCTGCATCAATTCCCGGCCGGCGCCGATGAGTGCGTCATGAAAGGCGATGTGGATGTCTTTCCCATGGACCCAGGCTTCCCGGATTGGGATTCCGTCCGAGGAGGTGCGGTGGAAAGAGACTTTGAAACATAAGATGTCCGCAGGGGCTGTATATATTGCATCTGCTGTGGTTTCCGCGGATTTTAAAAGTTTTATCTTTTTTATGTCGAATCGTGTATTCGCTTTGGCATGGCCTTTCTCCACGCCGTCGGGGAGCTGGTTATAGAGAGAAGTGTTATCCCTCGCAATCCATCCCCCCAAAAGCTGCGGTTGTGACTCCGACCACATAATATGGGTGCTTTTTATCCATCCTGTCTCACCCGAAGGGAAAAATACTCTCTCGCAGGCTATTCTTTGATGCTCATTTTCAACCGGAACGTTTTTCCAGGCGTTTCGGCTTGATTTGATAACGAAGGCGATGTCCCAGAGTTGGGGTTCATAAAGGACTTCAGCCCCGGTTTCCGGCCTGGAAAGGAGACGGCTGTCCGGATAGATGACGACACAGTAATGCTCGGATTCATAGAATGTCTGGTCGGAGGCAACGTCCGGTAAGACCTGTGCCGCCGGGAACACGGATGTGAGGATAATGGTGATGATGGGGATCAAAATTTTTGTTCTGTGGGTTGTCATGGCCGATGCGCTCCTTTTGCTTTAGTGCGGAATTTATTCATGTACATATGTTGAGATATACTGTTCATTGTCGGCTGTCGACCCGGCCCGGAAGGCCCGGCCAAGTTAATCTTCGACATATCATTGATACAGCCATTCAACTTTATAGCGTTTGACACATTGGTATCCATCCTCGTTTTCTTCGACCGTATAAAACTTTCCTTTTTTCCATCGTTCCGATTGTCAATTCTTCCGTAATATTGGCGATATCCTCTTTATACAGCGGCTCTATAGTATTTTTGACAACAGTAATGCCGTCATTTTTTTCGATGGCACCTGACCATTCAGCCTTTTGTTTTTTGCATGCGTTCTTAAAAACAAAAACAACCAATAAGCAGATTGAGAAGTATAGGAAAGCATCCTTATGTTTTGGTGTCTTCATCTAAACCTCCCTTCAAAAATCGGAACAAAATTAAGGACAGTGTTTATGTTAACCTATTTTTTTCCCTTATCTCAACCCAAAACCCGTGTTGACATGTGCAAGAAATTTTGATATCTGCTGTTTTGAAGCTTGCTACGGGCCAAGGAGGTTTCGTAGGGTGAAATCACTTGCCACAAAATATTCCCAAGATTTCAGGAGTAATCTGAGTTATTTCCCCGTATGGCAACCGGGAGATCCCATATATCCTGGCGAAATCGGATATATAGAAAAAGGAGTTTTTTACTCTGAAGGACAGATTACACACTTGTTTTCAGATCTCAACTTTACCGTCAAAAAAAAGGCAGGAACTTCATCGATGTCGTTTCACTCGGATTCAGGCATCTCGGTCGATGGAGGTGTTTCGGGTTCGTTTCCTTTAAAGGCTGAAGGCGGTGTGCGTGTTTCATTTTCGAGAAAGGGAGGATCGATTTTTCACGCCGTAAACATTTCTCTTCAATATATAAAAAACCTGAACACCGTGGCCGGCACAATAAGCAAATGGTATCAGAAATGGCCCAAGGGAATGGTTTTCGTTACGCATGCGGAGGTTGCCGAACGGTACGCCGTGCTGATTTCAAAATCCGGAGGCTGGGAGGTGGACCTCAAGGGAGACATCTCGGCACTCAAAGCTTTACAGATTGCCCATGGATCGGTTGCCTTATCTTCCGTGAAAGGCGCCGGCTATAATCGCACAGGCACGGGCCCGGTCGCTTTAAGGATATACGGTTTTAAGTCCAGAGACAGAAAGCCGCACTTGTTATATTCAGAAAAAAAAGTCACCAAGGGCTCGCCTTTTAGTGAGATTTCGCCATTTGACCCTGGTTTGGACATAAGTATAGGAAAATAGGGAACGATACGATTCAAATTAAGAGAACTTGTGAGTTCGAATCCGCCGGACCCATGTCCCGTTTACTGTCTCACTATAATCCTGCTACCGAAAACTGGGATCTTGAGAAAGAAGGCGCCTTCTGGGATGCCGTAAAGAGGGCCCATGAACTGGGATTCCGCGGGGCGGGACGACGTGTGGCCGTCATTGATTCATGCTGTGATTATTCTTTTCCTCAAATCCAAAGACAGACGGGGGGAAAACCGAAGCTTTCGGGACTCCATGGAGAACCGACCGATCATGGAACTCTCGTCGCTCTTCTTGTTGGGGCCGTGGCTCCGGAATGTGACATTGATGCGTATGAAATTTCACGAAACGGGGAGCCCGATATCAATGCCGTTGAAAAAGCGATATATATTACCGCCGAGTCGAATGCGGATATCATTTGCCTCAGCTTAGGTTCTCCTGCTGAGATATCCATTAAGGATGAGTATGCGGAAGCTTTGAACCGGAAAGATGTTTTGAACTATCTGAAAATGGCCATTAAGGCAGGAGGAGATATCATAAAAAAAGAGATCCCGGCTTGTTCCCTTTGCCGGGCTGCTTCTCAGGCGGTGTCAAAAGGGAAAATGGTTTTTGCAGCCGTCGGAAACGATAAAGGGGCCGTTTTTTGTCCGGCCATTCATCCCGATGTTGTGGCCGTAGGATTCCAATTGGAATCCAGGTCGGTGGTGGATGCTGATTTAGGCGGGCAACGGGAAATCGCCATGGCGGAATTTCCCGGTTTCTCTCAATCCGTTTTTTCGGATTTTTCGATGATCCAGCTTCAGGGGGCATTGGGAAGCAGCTTTGCCTGTCCGCTGTTGGCCGGAGCGGCGGCACTCGGGCTGGAGCGGGAAGAATTGCCTGATTTTCTTACAAGCTGGAGAATTACAGGGATAGCCGACGCTCTTTTGCCCGCACTCAGTCCTCAAAGTCCGCCGGAATTTGTTGCCCTTATTGGAGACGCATATCGGGAAGCCTTTTATAGACATCCGCATCAGCACATAACGCCCGAGAAAAGCGCAGGTTGTGTCGAATGTTCCATTTTTTCCCTGCAGTTATATACCAATGGAGGACTCTATTATCTGTACACGGGGCGTTATGATGAGGCTGAAAGATATTTTCGCGTTGCCAGGTGGTTTGCTCCATGGAGTGCTGACGCGGCCGCCAACCTCGGCCGAACGCTGCAGGTTAGAGCGGATAATGCTTATTTGGGTTCCGGTGCAGATTTCGGTGATGTCACTCAAATCGGAGACCTTTATGACGAAGCTGCAAAGCATTATAGAGATGCCCTCGCCATAAGGCCCGGCTTTCCTCCTTATCAAAAACAGCTTGAAGAGATTAACAATCGGCGCGGCAGCATGTTTTAATCAAGGCCTGTATTACCCAAAACAATAAAGAACATAAAAGGGAATTGGTGTTCGGATTCATCTTAAAGGCCGCTTTTAATGAATAAACTTTAGTGTTCATGATCCGAGGTTTTCGATGGGGAAAAAAGGATAATCATAAGGGTACGGCTTGATTAGTGCGGATCATGTGAAGAAAAAACACTTATGTGCTATAATCCTTTCTGGATGATTAACCGGATATCGTATGAAGCAGGCATCCGGTTCTACCGAAGGTAAAAATCATAGAGGGATGTTATGAAAACAGAAGACAAATACAAACGTAAATCGTTTTGGAGAAAGAAAAAGAAGAACAAGGACAGCGAAGAGCCCTCCAAAAAAGGCAAAAAAAGACCCCAACCCAAGCTTCATATCCCCTCCAAAAAAAAATAAGTTAATTTCGTTGCTCGGCTGATTTATGAATAATGCAGGTTAACTATGTCCTATGATTGTGTCATTGAAAGGGGACAGATTTTTCCTGCACTATTAACTTTTCCCTGAAAAATTATTGGCATGATTTTTGCTTTTAAGGCTGGTGTTTGACGTCATTATGAGCCGCATACAGAAAGTAGGGGCAGGATGAATAAAAAAAGAGGATTTATTTTCTTGACATTGGTTTTGTTTGTGTTTTGTGTAAGTGCGATATTTGCGGTGTACCAGGATGGACAAAAATCTGCTACCAGAGCGGATCGTTCAATCCCTGCCGCTAATATATCTGCCGCCAAGGAAAATCACGCATCACAGCAGGTTTTTCAGGAACAGCCGCAGCTCCGGCACGAGACGACGGCGGTGAATATCGAAGTGCCTGTCCGTGTTTTCAGGGGAAATGAGTTTGTCGACAACCTGACCATCGATGATTTTATTGTTTATCAGGATGGAATTCCCCAGCAGATAGCCGCTGTTTATCTTGTTAAAAAAACCACTATTGAACGAAAAAATGAACCACATGTGCGGTTTAAGCCGGCGATTACCCGCAACTTCGTGCTTTATTTCGAGATTTTAGACTGGCTGCCGGAAATTGGGAATGCCGTCAAATTCTTTTTTAAGAATGTGATCGACGAAGGGGATGGCCTTACGGTCGTGAGTCCCATGAAAACCTATCATTTGAGGCCTCAGAACCTGAAGCGTCTCCCGCCTGAAAAAATTTCTGAGGAAATTATCAACAAACTGAGGAAAGATACTCAGATAAGAAGCTGGCCTTTGAAGAGCATCATGGCCGATATCGGCGATTTGTCCGGCGGAAGAATGCAGAGTGTTAATTCAGCCGAGGTCGCCGGTCAGTTGAGCGAGCTGATAAAAGACCTCAAATATTTGGATGAAACCAAGATGCTTAAGTTTGCCGATACACTTAAGAACATGGAAGGGCAAAAGCAGGTGTTTCTTTTTTATCAGAAGGACATCATGCCTTCGCTGTGGTCCACCGACGGGCAGAGTGATATTTCCTCGGTTCTTTCAAGACTGGCCTACGGTCATGAGCAGACCTTTAATGTAGATAAAATTAAGAAAGCTTTTTCGGATTCGTCCATCGGGCTTCAGTTCATCTATATCACGAAAATACAGGATTATAACCTTGATGTTTCACAGCCCCGTTTTTCCGCTGCCGGCAGGACCGTGATCAGTGATCAATCAGCCGGTGTGTACAGCGCATTCAAGGAGATGGCCATTGCTACGGGAGGGACGGTGGATGCTTCGGCTAATGTTGAAGCTTCTTTTCAGAAGGCCGTCAACGCGTCTGAAAACTATTATTTGCTTTATTACACACCGGAGTTCTACTCGGCCAGCGGCAAGTTTCATACGATCGAGGTCAAGGTGAAGTTAGAGGGGCTTCGTGTTACCCATCGGGCCGGATATTTTTCAAACTAAGTTTTGATTTTGCTTCCTGGCAAGCTGTGTTATTAGAAAATATGAGGCCGTAAACTGATGGATAGAATTGTTGTCTGGCCTCTTTGAATATTTACAGCAGATGCCGAGGGTTCGTATCCGTTTTTTGTTACAACAACCCACCATGATCCTTGGGGGAGCGTTTGAGCATAAGTACCATTTGCCGCCGTTGTCGTTGTTTGGGATGTGTCATTCTTGACTATAACGACACTCGCATCCTCGATTGGGAGCGAAGTTAATGCATCTATGACAGTTCCCTGAAGCATTCCCTGTTCTCCGGCAGCCCAATTGATCATATTTTTGGCATATTGGGTTGATCCTCTTTTGCTTGAAGCGCTTCCCATGTTTCCTGTGAAAAAAACAAGACGCCCGTTTTGATATTCCCCGGCCAGCAAAACCACGTTGTTCGTATAAACAGAATGGCGTACTAATATTTCCCATTGAGCTCCAATCTGGGAATCCCGGACTTCTTCAAAGTTTCCGGAAAGATCGGCCGTGGTAAGTCCTTTTGTGATCGGATGGTTCTGTCCTGCTGCTGTAATGTACATGCTGCTGGAGCTTCCTTTCCACCAGGTGCTGAATACGGTTACAGCGAATCCCGATGGGAAAAAACCACAGGTATAACCTGTAACGCTTGGCTGTTCCAGAATGACTCCGCCTCCGTTCGCGATAAAATTCTGAATGATCGTTTTTTTAGGGGTAAGGCTTCCATACTGATCTTCCGCTGAGTAGCCGATGAAAAAAACATCATACTGGCTGAGTAGGGTGGCGGTAACATCATTTGGATTTGTGATTGAGTGTGTCGTAGCTCCCATAGATGCAAACCAAGACGGCTCGGAGCTGTTTTTTCCAAAATATAAGATACTTACTCCCGAAAGGTCCGCAGCTGTTGATTTCGAGTCCTTTCCGAGATTGAGGAGGTTCCCATGTTCGTCGACCTGAGCAAAGGCAGGTCCGCTTATCAATATCAGAAAAAATAAAAAAATAAAAAAGTTTATTTTTGTTTTCATAAGCCCCTCTCCCTTCCATACATCCTAAAAATTCATCCTTGTGAAGTTTTAGCTAATGAAAATCACCCTACTTCACATTTACTCGATATATTTAGCACAATCCGTCCTTAAATACAAATATTGTTTTTTTTGTGTTTTTTGTTGTTTTTTTTGTCCTCAAGGTTCTTTTTGAGCTTGATTTTAAGCTCCAATTCTTGAGCTTATGATAAGCTTGTGATGATAAGCTTGTGATAAGCTTGTGATTGATTTTTGGCTTCGGTTATGTTAATAAAAGTCCATCCTTTCTGAACAACAAGGAGGAAAAGGGAAGATGAATATCTTTAAACGATCATTATGGGGAATTTTTCTTTTTGTATTGATGTCTGGTTTTATTTTTTCGAATGAAGCGATTGACAATAACGATTTTGAAATCAGGGTTATTGTGGAGAGAACCAGCGTAAGGCTGAAACCGGATGCAGAAAGTGCGGTTCTTGCCCAATTAACTGCCGGCATAATCCTTGAAGCGGTGGAAAAATTTGGAGAATGGTATAGGGTTAAACTTCCTCCCGATGAAAATGGTTTTGTTGTCGTTGGTTTTATAAAGGTGGATGATGTCGAGATTATAGGAGAAGAAAAGGAAAAAAAACAAACGAAAGAAATCCAAAAAGCAGTACCCCCACCGCCTCCCATTCCCAAAACAGAAACGGTGAAAAAACGGGAAAGAGAAACTCGGTACGTGCCTCCGCCTCCACCTCAGCCAAGGGATGTACGCAGAGAAGTTCCGAGGGAAGCCGAAGCGCCTAGTCCGTCAGTAAAAGGCCAAAAAGGGGGCTTAAACATTAAGATTTCAGGCGGAATGGGTTATTTGCTTGACGGAGGAGGGGATCTGGAAAGCATAAGAACAGGAACACAAAATTTATATTCGGATATTGCGGGCCTCAGTAATTACACTTCGAGGTTCGATTGGAACAAACTTTCTTTTGCTCCTGATATTTCCGCAGAATTGATTTTAGATTTTGCCAAATATTTTGGCATCGGTTTCGGTGCAGGTTACATCAGCACAACAAGCCAAGGAGATGTTTCCTGGGATTGCGATTATACAGAATCTTCCGGTGGTGTCACATCAACCTATGATATCAACGACACGAGAAATATGAAATATAAAATCAGCGCTCTTCCAATCACGGTCAATCTTTACTTTTTCATGCCTGGCAGCTCTTTTTCCATGTACGTTTACGGCGGATTGGGCATGTATATGGGGAAACTGGCTTATGAGTCATATTATGATTATTTGTTTGATTATACCTCGGATTCTACGTTTGAATATGAAAACCCTGAATCAGGTAGTTCATCAAGCGACGCGACATGCAATAAACTGGGTTTCAACGGAGGGTTGGGTTTCATCTATAAGATCTCACCCAGTTTTGGACTAGGATTGGAAATCTATGGAAGAATGGTGAACCTGAATGATTGGGAAGGTGATAGCAGCTTGTCTCACAGTGGATCGCACAGATTTTACACAACGTCGCTGGGCTGGTATTTAGAAATTCCTTATGAAGATTCCGATTCGGCATCGGGAAAATATTGGTTCTACAAAAGCAAAACGGGTTTCACATCAAATTATTACGAAATGATGACTATTGCAGCAAGTAAGCCTACCGCTAGTTATATAACCGATGCAAGGCAAGCTGAGGTCAACCTGAACAATTTTGGAGTTAAATTATCCATTATTATCCGGTTCGGGCTTTTTTAAATAAAAATATGCTTTAATTTTCTCTGTAATTTTGATTCCCCGCGAAGGCGGGTTTACAATTCGACATTAGTCTTATCCGTATACGCACCGGCATCAGCAGAAAAAACAGCTCAGTCCCGGTTATTTTATTTCGTAAATTTTTCCCTTGATTGTATTATTCGGACCTTTTGTTAGTTGTTTGGCGTAAACATCCCCTTGAATATCATTATTAGAGCCCATTTTAACCGCGCCGTTTTTGCAATGTAGGCTTTGATGTAAGTCGTTATGGTTGCCCATGGTGAAATTTCCGTTCTCAACAGTTATAGGGCCTGAAATGTCAACAGTATCTTTGATGAAAATATTTCCCTTTTTTATGGTAACGGAACCGACTATATCGACATCTACGGCTATATAGAGGTCTCCTTCCTCAATAAAAATATTTCCTCTGACTTGAGCTTCATCAACGATTCTGACATTGTCCATTTCCACCTTGACCTCACCGGAATGTACTCCCGATATCACGGTGTCTTTTGCAGACAAAAACAAAACCGCAACAAACAAGGTGATGGACAAAAACACAATTTTTCTCACAAATGCCTCCTAAAATATATGAATGATTTTTATGGAACGGAAACAGGGCCTAAATCAACAAATCCTGGTCCCAGCCAATGGTGTGGATATCAATATTTTTGAGATTGCTCGTCCCCAGTTTATAAACCTTATCAGCTGCTTCAACACAGATCGGAGGAGGTGAAAGCGGCCACGGTTCTCCTCTCAGTTTTTTTCTTTGAGCCATGATGATCTTAAGACACACCGTATCCACGGCTACCGGGTCGGTCCCGGCGATCAATCCGTTATAGGCCCACCTGTAGCGTGGATCCACCTGGGGGCCTTTATCGCACACCGGATGAAGCGCATCCACCAGAATCAGTCTGGTTTTGCCTTTGACCTGAGGAAAATTCCAGATTTCACCCAGTTTAGCACTATCCTGGTGATGGTAGTTTCGTGGAGCACCGGAATAAAGGATGTAATTTTTTATCGTTGTCCCGATACCGGTCAGCCAGTGGGCTTTAAGCCCGGGAAGGCAAAGCAGGGCGGTGATAGGATCAAGGTCCACCGATTTCCCCTGGGCGTCTCTAATATTTCCCGGAGGAATACCGGCTGAAACCAGAGTTTCCTTTATCACCTCAATCAGTTCGTCATGGGTGGGATTCATAAGGGGAGTTGGCACCAGGCCGATGACGTCTTCGGGATTGACCAGCCCGAGCCAGGCTTGTTTTATGTTGTTTTTGCCGGTGACTTTAGTCAATGTTTGTTCAAGCATTTTTTCCAATATGCTTTTATCGATATTCATGGATGTATCCATAACATGTTGATCACGGACAATGAAAACCGAACTTCGGCCCTCTGCTTGTCCCGGTCCTTTGCCTTTGAGCCATTTTGGCCCCAGCAAGGTTGCACCGAGAGTGGCCCCGACGGTTCCACGAATGAAATCCCTCCGAGTGACCACAGGCGTTCTTTTTTTCATGTTATCCTCCTTCTATAGCATATGGTCAGAAATTATTGTTATTGAACTTGACTTAAAATTTCCTGAGCTGAGTTGGAATCAGGACATTCAAATACCAGGGAAAGGGTCCGGTCAAACAGCTTGAATCCCATCCAGCCATCCTCAATTTGGAAAAATTGCTGAATTTCCTTATTGGGATCCTGCTTCATTTCTCTGCCCTGGTCCGGAAGATAGGTTTTGATAAAATCTTTTAGAGATACGGCCGCCTGTTCCGCTTCCGGATATTTGATAACCAAAAGTTTGGGGGATTGCCGCGCTCCGTCTTTATTTTTTTTATAATAGGTAACAAAAACGGCTTCTGTGGAGTGACTCAGGTTTAAAATATTTTCATGGCTGATGTAAAACAATGAATTCAAAACCAGATGGGAATAAAAATAAGCAGTTCTGTCTTTCCGCAAGCTCCAGGAAGAGTCTGCACTAGGTTTGATGACCTGTAACATTTCCGGAGGAGACGGGTTGCTGCGGTTGACTGTGATGATTTTTCCCAGTTTGAGGATTACTTCTTTGACGCCGGGTGTATCCTTGAATGCCATGATCCGGATGTATAAATCATCCGACCAAATCCTGAGCAATCCTTTGCCGTACAATGCTCTGCTCTTTGGGATAATTTGAGGGGAAGCGGAATTTTCGGGCATTTCTGACCGCAGGTGGTTCAGATCCACCGGTTCGCCTCCCCAATCCAGCGATAACAAACCAAAAGCATCCTGAGAATCTTTCATTTGGTACAGCTCCACCAGGATGTCATTGTCGCTTTCTGTTTTGTATTCATAGACCAGCAAATGATCAAATTCGTAGCTCAGATAGAGCTCTCCCGCACCATCCATATAATCGAATATATTTGTTTTATCGATCCGCCTGGGGGGGGCGTCCAAACGCCAGCCGTTTAACGTTTCTGGAAGATTTATTTTGTTAGATCGCATGGTATGCGGCTCTCCTTGGGATGAGAAAAAAAATAAAATCGAAAATAGAATGAATATTGCTGAAAAAATTAATTTTCTTAAGACCATAATTCCAAGTAGGATGTACCTTTCTATTTTCTACCGTATGGAAATCATAATGTCAACTTATCCTAGCTTGGCTGACTTACACTGTTGAAAATAAAAGAGATATTATTTCCTTTCTCTGGAAGATTTTCGTTAGAATGGATTTTTGGGCCCATAAATTCAATTTAAGATTTATTAAGGTCTTCCATATTATTTCAAACTGAACATTCCTTCACCATCATTGTAAATCTTGTGGTGAACTTTTATTCCTATTGTTTTTTGATATTTTTTAATAAAATTTTTGCTGCCGACAGCAAGAGCTTCCGTCCATTTTTCTTGCCGTCTTAACGGTCTGGAAGTTAGCTTCTCCTTTATCCAATATTCATAGTTTTGTTGTAATTGAGAAAAATTTGATATTCCTAACAGTTGCATTAGCTTTGTTTTGTTAATCAATCTATAGCGCTTTTTTTGGTTACCCATTATTTCATTATAACCACTCATCGGCCAATCCTTCGGATGATTTACTATTCCTGCTCTGACCATGTTCAAATCGATGTAAAGAAGGCACTCCAAAAAATGCTTATCATTTTCCACAGCCGTTGCATGGTAGTTGTCTTCCCAGAAGGCTCCGGATCTTTTTTTCCTATTGTTGTAGTTGATAGCCGTGCGGCTGGCAACAAGTAACATGGAACGTGAAATAACGTCTCTCCGGCCGTCATCATAAACAAGAAGATGAATATGATTTGAGGTAACCATATAGTCCAATATGACCAGGTCATACTTTTTCTTGGCTTTGAATAACCACAATATCCAATTTTTCCTGTCTTGAATAAATTTTAGAAGAAATTCTTTGTTATGGCAGCGATGGGATATATGCCAAACAAAACCAGGTGCATGATATATCTTCGCTCTTGCCATTGTATTAATACTTAAAGGACGTATTTTATATAGACAATTTCTCACTTAAAAGTGACTTTGTATTGAAATGTCTTCAAAGAATGTACAGAATAATATATATTGAGATGGCAAAAGAGAATGGTTATTCCACTCTGGTTATTTGATTAATAGAAAGGATTTCCTTAAACTCAAAAAAAGGGGCCGAAATTTGATTTTAAGAAAATTATGTGCCTGAGGTGAAAATGATAATGTCTTATTATCAACAACTTAAGTCAGCCAAGCTGCATTTGGTTATATTGATAATCTTTTTTGTGTTTTTACACACCGCAATGGCCGAGATTGTTGTCGAAGGGAATACTGTTATTTTCTTGTTAGATTCTCAACATCCTAAAAAGAACAGGGAGCGTTTTGAAAAAATTGTTCAATGGGAAAAGGAAATAAAGTACGACGAAACGAAAGAACCCCATATCAATAAAGAATTGGGTTTTAATCCATCCGCCAAAAACAGATTGGAAGGCCAGAAGGTCGCCGTTTCGAAAGACCATAAAATGGCGATATTGCTTTCCTATTCTTGTACTCAATGGGTCCATGCGGCGGAGAATCCCTGGAAGTGCGAGGCAACAGCTACGGTGTTGGATGCTGAAGGATATGTCTTAAATCAAAACGTTATAAAAGGGAATTATCTTTATGTCCAGGTACATCACCGCCTTCCATATTTTATCCTGTATTGTCACACCTGTTGTGATGGTCCCAGAGCGGGTGCCTTGTTCCAACTTAACGGTGACAAATTGTGTGATATTAAGAATCACCGGGATGATTCTTGGGTTGACCATCCGGAATACAGGTGCATTGGGGATTCGCCTGAAAAAATATTCACCATAAACCTTGCCGCACGAAGAATAAAAAATTCCGCCCAAATTCATAAGAATCCCGGAAAGGAAATGATCGATACGCTCCCTGAAAATTCGAAGGTTCATATTATTGAGAAGGAAAAAGATTGGGTTCTGGTTGATGATAATACAAAAAAAGGGTGGATTCACAAAAAGAATTTAGAGAAGGATTTTGTATTCTTTAGAAAAAAAAGTAACCTGCCTGAAGATCGGATAGAACGGCTCACAGTGCTCGTGCATGACGTGAATTTTGAGGTCAAAATGATGGCAGCCCAGGCGCTTGCTGAAACAGCGGATAGGAGAGCATGGGATGTTTTGACCGGAGCGCTCGAGGATATCAATCCTGAAACTCGATATGCTGCCTTATGTGCACTAGGAAGCAGGAACAATCAGCAATGGGTAACACCGATTATCAAGATGTTAAAAAAGGAGATTGCCCTTAATGTTTTGACCTGCGGTATAAGGATACTTGGTGATTTGGGTGATAAAAGAGCGACAAAACTTCTTATCGGTTTTTTGAGCCATGAAGATGCTACTGTCCGCTGGGATGCCGCCTCTTCACTTGGGAAAACTGGAGACCCGCTCGCCGTAAAAGCGCTCATTGTAACTTTAAAGGATGACAATAATACTGTCGTATCTAATGCTGCCGATGCTTTAGGAAAAATTAAGGACAGCTCAGCAGTCGAACCTTTGATTTATCTTTTAAAAAGAAAGGAACTTCAACTTCGTGAACAAGCTCTTTTGGCATTGAAAAATATTACCAAGCTGGATTTTGGACTGGATTTTAACAAATGGTTGGAATGGTGGAAAGGAAAATCCAACTTTACATATCGACGTGTTTTTGATAATTGCTAACCTGTATCATTGGCGATAGATAAAAAATATTGGAGGTAAGTATGACCAAAAAATTCGTTTATGCCATTCTTGTTGTTGTCATCATTGGTGGGACTGTTCTTTCGGCGGAGGAGAGAATCAACCGGGAAGCGATCCTAAGCGCGGGGCCGGAATGGGAAGAAAACCATTTGAATTACCAGGTCGATGAGGAGCTCCTTGCTACATTAAAAACAAAGATCGGCGAAACTCTTAAAATTGATGTCTATTTGGGTCTCTGGTGCCGTGATTCCAAGGAAAATCTCCCCAAATTTATCAAAATTATGGATACGCTTAACGATTCCCGGGTTGAGGTCAACTATTTTACCTGTGAACGGAAAGCCGATAGGGACGTAAAATATTTTGTAGAGGAGCTAAAGATCACCCATGTGCCAACTTTTATCTTTTACCGGGACGGCCAAGAAATTGGGAGGATCGTGGAAAATCCCACAAAATCCCTGATCCAGGATATGATCGATATCCTGTAATTTGATTTAGCCAAACCGTCAAGGACAATCGGCTATAAAACGTCGATATCTTTGGAATTTTCCCACAGTCCGTGAATGTTGCAGTAGCTGGCGGCGTATATGGTGCCGGGATGATCGGTTTTAAAGCTGAGTACGACCTGGTGGTGGGTGTAGACGGTGCTTGTGTCCGGGCCTTCGGTGGATTCCCCATGGGCGTTGAACTCCGCTTTTCCTATATGATAAGGAAATTTCCCTCCTTGAGGAAAAAAGTAGACGTCGATCCACCGGATGTGGTGTTCGGTTTTGTTGGGATGGGCCACCTCTTTTCCTAGGGTGACTTTGACATCAAAAAATTCTCCTTTTTTCACTTTATCCGTGACTTCGATAACCGGTACATGTTTTTCCTTTTTCCAGTCAGCGGATTGAAAATGATCTTTAAGTGTGCTCATGGTTTACCTCCATATCACCTCGTTTTATTCATAATTTTTTGAATTGATCCTTCTCGGCGCCGCATACGGGACAAACCCAGTCATCGGGCAAATCTTCAAATTTCGTCCCGGGTTGAACACCGTTATCCGGGTCGCCTTCTTCTTCTTCATAAATATACCCGCATACCTGGCATTCCCATTTTTCCATTTTACCTTCCTTTCATCTTAATTCTTTTAAAGTTCCTCTAAAACGTTCTTCATTTATTATCCTTTTGAATGATGTTGTTGTTTTTCCCACTTTTCCAGGATATTGAGCACTTTCTCGTCAGAGACATCATACCAGTTTAAATAAACCTGGGCTACTGCCTGAAAAAACCTGGGCACTTCCAGGATGACCGTCTCATCGACTATCTTGTCTAACTCCCGGGCGATACGTCCACCCGCGACAGGGACAGCAACGACGATTTTTTTGGCTTTTTTCTTCCGGCACAGCTCGATGGCCGCCCTCATGGTTGACCCCATGGCCAGGCCGTCGTCCACCAGAATGACCGTTCTTCCGGTGATTTCGGGCAAAGGTTTTCCCTTGCGGAGGACTTTAATTCTTCTCCTGATTTCATGAATTTGATGCGAGATAATTTCCTTGATTTCTTCATCAGGTATCCATAGCGAGGCATCTTCAAGAAGAATGGTACTCCCGTCTTCAGCCACGGCCCCGAATCCCGCTTCAGGATTATCGGGATAAGGGAGTTTCCTGGAGATGAGGATCGAAAAATCGGTTCCTAAATGTTTGGCTACCTGATAACCGACTTCCACTCCTCCCCGGGGAATAGCGAGGACCAGCACATTTTTCCCCTTGTAAAAATCAAGGGCAAAAGCCAGGTTGTTTCCTGCGTCTTTCCTGTTTTTAAACAAAATATTTATTCCTTTTATCAAACAACCAAAAGGCCGCTTCGACTATATGATGGATAACATCCATAATGTTTTTGCCGTTTCCTTTATGGCGGTATCAGCCAAATGTTTCCTCCTACGGCATTTTTATTTTAATAGAAATGTAATAATGATGCCAGCCGATGTGCGTACCCTAAATATGTCCCCAATTTAATCAAAAGTCCTCTTCCTTGACACTTTCATTTTCCATATGATAGGAATGTCTTGAGATGTTAAATGTCTTATTTTTACAATTATTTTTGGGCCATTTTGTGTATATTTTTTCGTGAAGAGAGATAGACCATGAAAAAAATTGACGAAAAGTTTCTTGAGGTCAGAAAATTTTGTGAGGAAAACGCCGACCCGAAGATCGAAAAAAAGTACGCCCGCTATTTTACAGAAGGGTATGATGCATATGGTGTCGATCCAAAAAAATCAGAATCTCAGCGGAAAAAATGGCTAGAGGATTGGAACAAAGAACTTTCCCTGGATGACTACGTGTTATTGGGAGAAAAACTTTTATCATCGGGTAAGTACGAAGAAGGAAATTTCGCCGTCAGCTTTATTTACTCCCTTACGGATCGTTTCCTTTCCGGAACATTCGATAAACTGGGAGGATGGCTGGAAAGTGGAATCAGGAATTGGGCCCATACGGATGTCCTCGCCGGAAAGGCTTTGTCCCATTTTTTCACAAAAGGTTTACTGGATATCGAGGTTCTCACAGACTGGACCGGATCTCCTTCAAAGTGGAAAAGGCGCGCCGTTCCGGTAACGTTGATTGAAACGCTTAAGCCGGGTGCTCCCCTTAAAAAAATGTTTTCTATTATTGAATCCCTTATGGCCGACAGTGAAATTTTTGTGCAAAAGGGTTTGGGATGGTTTTTGAGAGAGGCTTGGAAGATGTATCCCGAAGAAACAGAAAAATTTCTATTGAAATGGAAAGATACCTGCGGCAGAACGATTATCCAATACGCCACCGAGAAAATGGACAAAGAAAATAAAAGCAGATTCAGGAGATCCAAGAAATAATAAAACTAATGATATTACTTCCAGGGCTGTTTTTTATTCGCCGGGTATGGACATAGTGAGTAAATGTGTTTTTATCCCGGTCCCATTTATTCAAGCAGCATCCACCTCTTCGAAAAAAGGGTAGGGTGCCCTTCAAGATCATCTTTTGCTTACAACTGGAGGAGAATACTCCCTTTATTGACTTTTTTACGTGTCGTCAAACTCCAATTCCCTTAGTCAAGCAGAAATTACTTCGCGGGCACCCTATTTTTAAACGTTTGGGGCCTATTTTTATGGAATTGTTATTTCATCTTTTTCATATGCCTCATGAACATGGGAACCGTGGACATGATGAGTTCTTCCTGGGATTCCACAAACAGACCTTCTTTCTTTTCTTTGAGGGCCACATATGAATTCTTCAAGGCCAGGTCAAACATCCTCAACTCGGGCTTCTTCATGTGTTTGACGAGGTCTTCTCTAGCTTTTTCCTCCAGCTTTATAAGCTTCATCATCATATCAGGCGTTATGCCTGATTCGCTGATTATCATTTCTCTCCGGACCTCTCTGGATGATTGAAAAATCTCCGGGGCGACTTTGATGGAGAACCGCTTTTCCAACTCCCGGAAGGCCACTCCCAACCTTTTGAAAAAATCCGAAAGCACGATATGTTTGGGCGCTGTTTTTGCCTTGAAGATAATGCCCCCGACTTCAAGGCCCTTATGCTGTTCGGAAACCTTCACAATTATTTTTTCACCGATCTGCATTTTCTTTGAGGTCACGACTGAAAGGGATGCGTCCATCTTGGCTAACGGTTCAAGCATAATACCCCGTATGGCTGCCTGTTTTTTCCTCGGATCCAGGAAAAAGACCATGCCTTCCTCGGTTTGTTTTATCTCACCGCCTACAGCCCGCTTGAAACTTAGTTTCGGCGGAAGCTTGATTCCCATCTCCGTGGGAAAAGGAACATTCAATTTTTCGATGACGAGGTCGACTGCAGCTCTGCTTTCCAGCGCGTTTTCAAGCAGCCAATGGAAGTTCTTTCGCCACCCCCAAACATTGTTTACGACATCGACATTTATCTGAACTTTATTGTTGTCCATGAAGGAGCGGCCGTCGGCATTATTCGGGTCTCCGGGAGCGTTGAGCACCGTATGGAGACAGTAGCCGCCTGGAGCGGGTACGGTGTTCCATGCCGTAGAAATGACTTTCGTATCGCCGCTCTGGAAGTTGTTGACCGTCAAGGTGTTGATGGGATTCCATGAAGCGGGACTGGCCCAGGCGCTTATGGTGCACCAGGAAAAATCAACGGTCACGTTGTTGAGCAGGGCGCATCCGATGTTGTGGATCCGGGCATACACATAATTGGGTTGACCGAATTCCGGGTCTTGGGGCGTGGTGATGCCGTCGTCGAAATTCCTCACCCAGAGGTCGGGCCCGTGATACCAGACATAACTCATGTACTCACTAGGTTCCGTTCCGTCATCCTCGGCGTAGTCCCGGCTGTATACGCCTTGAAGGGGGATCAATGCATCGGGCTGGGCGTTGGCGATGAAAATAAGCGGTGCGATATTGCGGTAATCTCCGATCTGACTTACGCTCGTTGTCATATTGGTGTGGACATAGTCATTCGCCTCTCCTGCGGAAACCAAGCCGTCTAGGTCGGTATCGGAAGCCACGGCGGCTCCGAGCGCATCCTCCTCACGAAAAGCGCTGGCCACGTGATAAGAAAATTCCGCGTGAATGACATCGAATGTTAGGGAGTTGGTACCTGTATCACAGGGAGCGGCGGTGTGGATCATGGTATGCAGACCTTCGAGGTCGGCGATAAGGCCGCCGGAGTGGCAGGTCATCACATAGTCCGTTTTCACCACGCAATCCGGAAGCTGGCCGAAATACGCCGCGAATTCCGTATCGGTCACATACTCGTTCGTCACTTCAATCTTTGCTCGGTAGTCGCAGACTCCCATTCCCGGCTGGATGCTTCCGTGGCCCATCCACCAGTAAAAGAGGAAATCTCCGTCCTGGATTTTGGTGACACCTTCTGCGGCGTTTCCGTTGGCCAGCCAGGTGAAGATGTTCTGGACATCGGTCCTGCTTACGGAAAAATCAACGATCTGGGCGACACCGGGGAAGACGGCTGCCGTCTGGTAGTCAGCATAAGCGCTTGCGAAATCGTTTCCGTTGCCGTAAAGAACATAGATATTGTCATGGGTAAAGCCGTTCTCTATGAGTGTCCTGTAAATCAGGAAAAGGTCATACCAGTATTCGGAATGAGTTGGTTGGTCATCCAGGATTGTATTACCCGTGCTGATGAGGAGGGCATATTTTTGCTGAGCCGAAAGCGGTGTGTACAGGATGACCATAACCAAAAAAACCAGCAAGGAGCTTGTTTTTAAAATACGTTTTTTGCTCATGATTTCCCCCTTTACCTTACTTCCTCGGAAGGAACCTTGATTTTGAGGACGGTTCCTTCCTTCCTGTCCACAACCCATAGATTTTGACCGTCATGGGCGAGTCCTGATGGATCGGCGGCGGGTATGTAGCAGACAAAAGTCCGCGAGGAATTCATCTTGTCCGCGTCTTCCGAGAAAGAGCGGCGGCTTAACACACCCGGAATTTTTCCAGTGTTTCGGGAAAGGACCCACAGATGTTCGCTGTCCGCAGCGATGCCGAGAGGAAGAGACCGTACAAACATTTCATCTAAAACCTCGCCGGTATCCGCGTTGATTTTAAGAAGACGGCTCGACCAGCCCGCTTCATAGACCGCCCAGAGATATTTGCCGTCCCAGGCTATTCCGACCGTATTGGCGGAGACTTTTCCCGGAACCGGCAAACTGACCGACTGGACGACCTCTCCCTTTTCCCTGTCCATCCTGAATATCTTGTTGTTCCGGCTGTCGGCACACCAAAAATTCTTTCCGTCCCAGGCGACACCCCCTGTGCCGCTCACCGGAAGCTTGAGGGATGTGACGACTTCCTTTCTTTCTCTATCATAATGAAGCAGCCTGTTTCCTTTGGCATCCAGAATCCACATGTCCTTATCTGCGAAAACAAGGCCTCTGGGTGAAACATCGGGAATAGTGATTTTTGCCGTAACCTCGCACACCGGAAGATGAATGGGTTTTTCAGCGTTGAGGTTCAGGAATAAGCCTGCGGACAGGACGGCGAAACAAACCATAAGTGTTCCCCTTAGAAAAAATCCCTTTTTCATACTGACCTCCTTATAGTGAATTTTTAGAGTTGTGAGGTGTTGATTAAGGCATATTTCCCCCTCCTTAATGGTGAATTTTATAAAAATTAAAGCTTTTCTTTTTTAGCTTCCCTTTGCCGTTCTAAAGAAGTTATTCATTCTATTTAGTCGGTGCAGTGCCCTTTTTTATGTCTTTTTTTTAGAGAGTGATACCGTCCTGCGTTTAACATGATGTGGCTTTTTTTTGCCGGTGACGCACCTGAGTAAGACCGTAATCTGTCCCAGCGTTTTCCGGCCCAGTTGTTGAACAATCAGAAAGGGATATTCCTTGGCAGGTTTTGCATTTTTGGGAAGGTGTATGCGAATAACAAGCTGTGGTGTGGTCCTGGGGGCAATCCTCAGATTCCGGATGGTCCCGAGGTTTCCCTTTCCGATTTTGAGAA
Organism: Candidatus Aminicenantota bacterium; assembly: GCA_016927475.1. Lineage (GTDB taxonomy): Bacteria > Acidobacteriota > Aminicenantia > Aminicenantales > Aminicenantaceae > JAFGMO01. Next base: position 160,829 of record JAFGMO010000002.1, on the reverse strand, counting down.
ATATCTCTTTCGTTTTTTCTCTCGGAGCCGGTGTCTTTATGTTCTCAAGCTTGGTATCTTTTGTTTTTAGGATCCTGCGTTCTGTTTTCAGCTCGACCCGGCTATCCTCAGGAAGCTTGGAGCCGTCAAGAACGAGGTTATAGCGTTCCCTCTTACCGGGAAAACCGGTTACTACAAAGGGTATCTCCGCCCATCCGTCGGGAAGGACGTCTTCGAAAGTTACGTTCCTGTAGGCGATGTTGTTGCTGTTCCGCATAAATTGGATAAAATCAGATGCCGAATCGATCATCGTCGTATCCGGGAAGGAATCCACCGTACTGCCGCAAACGGCGATCAAACAAAAGTGATGTGACGTTCCCGGGTCCGGGACATGGGGCCAGGTAACGGCTCCGGACACTTTGTATCCTTCTGCCGGAATGTTCGTGATATCCACCTCATCAATAAAGTGCCAGAGAGCGGGCGAACAGGATGTCGTCAGCGGGGCATAATAAAGCCGGACCGCTGCATCCGACGGCATACCGCCCTGGTTGTGAACCCGGACGTACAGGTAATTGTCGTTGCCTATTTCCACTTTATCAGAACCGGGATCGACCGTAATGTCTCCTAGGTCCACTTCAGGTGAGGCGACGGGTAACTTACGGACAATGATATCAGGGCTTGCCGATATACTCCCGGTTGAGGGTTCTTTTCCCGTATCCCCCAGGCTGTCCCTGATGAAAATATTCGGTTCGGAAGCGCACAGGCACATCTCCGTGAGGGCGGCGTCGATGTCGTCGATAATATTCGTCATCTCAACCGGAGGCGGTTGGAAGGCTTGGCCCCATTCGATACCGAAGGCAAACACCTTACGCTGCGAAGAATTCGAGAAGTGCCGGCTGAAAACATAACTGGCCGAGGCGCCGGCTGAAACTCCAACTTGGTGAAAGATCTGGCCCGTGCTGTAGGATTTCCCCCTGACGGAAAATAAGGCATTGTTCATTCGGTTGGCGGCGTTGACGATTTTCTGCGCATCGGTGTCAAAGATAAACTCGCTGTAGACGTCTCCAGGAACTCCTCTTTGACCGTTAAAGGCGGAATTTGAAAAGTTGTGCTCAGAGTAAGTGGATTGATTCTCATCGTTTCCCCAGACGTACATGATTTTTTGTCCGTAGCTGTGGATGTCGACAAAAAAGGCTATGTTGGGATAGGTATCGATAAGCCACTTGATGTTCTGTGATTCAGCCTCAGAGAAAGGGGAGGGGCCATGATATGTTCCCGAGGACGGCGTGTAGAGGTAGCCGAAATACAAAGAAGGATCAAAATAGACGTTGGCATCCCACAGAAAATCATAGTTACGGTTTACATCGACGCCGATTTCTCCGTTTAAAGGGCGGCGGTTTTTTCTCCAATCCGTTCCTCCCTGGCTGAAGGCTTTCCCGTCGGGATTGGCATCCGGGAAAATGAAAATATCCACGTTTTCAACGATCTGTTGGACCTCTGCTGAGGAATAAGTTTTTCCCTGATATGACAGGCCGGTTCCATTATTGTAGGCTTCGATGATATTTTCCATGAAAGCGATTAAAATATCAGAACTTCCCCACTCGCGGGCATGGACACCACCGAGCAGAAGGACACCTGTCCGGTCGGCTAAGGTTCCCCCGGATATGCGTACGGCGTGTGTGGTGCGCCCTTCATAGGTGAGGTTGGGAAGTGTGATTAGCTGGCACAATCCGGGATTGTTGATCGCGGCAGTTTCCATGGCCGACTCGATTTCTTCTACGTTAAGATAGGGTTCAAAAGGCATAGCAGAATCCTCCTTGTTATTTTTTTTTGTAACGGTTTACCTTAGAGACATACGTGCTTGCCTGTTTTGCTAACTTTTCCACGTCACCGAGAATCCGAACGGTGTATTTGGATTTCATGTCGTCAAGGACTCCCTTTGAAATATAGGCATCCACTAATACATTTTTTTTATCGATCCGTCTGAAGGAAGGAGGGAAGATTTCGATTTTGTACTTCTTTTGAAGCTGTGGGATTTCCTGAATTGATGCCAGATGGATGCGGACCCACCACCGGCCGTTATTATCTTTGGATTTTACCGTTTTGTTTTTAATACTGTTGGATATTCCATTCACTTTTTTCCCCCTCCTGCATAAAAATATAGTCATCCTGTGTGTACGATCACACAGGCGTTCTTTGCCCTTTGTAAATACTCCCTCTTTGCTGCAACTGAATATAAACTGTGAATGATGTCTTGTCAAGTTAATTGCGAAAAGATACGGAAAAAAAAAGGGTATTATTGGTGTCGGTATGATTTATGAATAATGCAGCTCGCCTGCTTTATCACTATGAATGATGCAGGCTAATATATCCTGGCACTACCGCTCTCCAAATCCCAAAAGAAAAAGAAAAAAAAGGCGGCCAGCCATTCTCTTTTTATTCCCCGGCCCTCACCGATGCGGGAGCCCTTGTAGTATACATCCCCATCGTCCTCAATCTCACCGATGCGGCTGCCGTTTAGATAAACATCTCCATCGGATTCGATCTCACCGATGCGGCTGCCGTTTAGATAAACATCGCCGTCCGCTTCGATCTCCCCGATACGGGAACCCTTATAATAAACATCCCCGTCATCTTCGATTTTTCCGACAAGGCTTCCGCTGATATAGACATCCCCGTCAGGTTCGATCTCGCCGATGCGGCTTCCCTTATAATAAACACTCTGGCCGAAGGCGGCGGCAGCAACAAGCAAACAAAAAACCGGCAATAAGGCTTTTTTCTTTCTCATTGTTCTGTCCTAATTTGGATTAAGCAAACATTTGTTTAAATGAGTGACCATCAAACAAAAGTCCGTGATGGACATAAACTTTAACCATAACGGACAGAGTTTTGAATTCTCAATGATATAACAAAACTTCATTTCTATAAAATGTGTAATGAAAAAACTTGCTTTCTTTTGACAACCATTTGTACGCGATTACGTACATATAAGTGAGAGGTACATACAATGGATGATCTCAGCTTGATAGAAGAAATGATCTTATGGGCGGTTTGGAAGCTAGGTAACAATGCTTACGGCGTCACCATCCGCAGATATTTATCCAAGCGTACCAACCGTTTGTTTCCCTACGGCACATTATACGGCACCCTGGCCAAGCTGGCCCGGAAAGGTTTGGTTGTCAAATCCGCTGGCGATCCCAGTCCGGTGCGGGGCGGAAGGAGCCGCAACTATTACTGGCTTACCATTCAAGGGAGAGAAGCGTTGAAAACCGCCTTATCACTCAAGAATCAAATTTGGGATAGGGAATCTCAATTGAATCTGGAAAAAGGATAAAAACGATGGATGCCAAAGGTAAAAGATTGCCCCGATTGACCGACTGGATGATTCGTAAACTGACAGATCGTGAAGATTGTGCCGCCATTATCGGTGATTTCGAAGAAGAATTTCACGACGATACTGCTGAACACGGTACTTGGCGTGCTTATCTCCGGCTTTGGGGACTCTTTTTTATTTCCCTGCCTTCTTTTCTGAAAAATATGTTTTATTGGAGTGGGGCCATGTTTAAAAATTATCTGACCGTCGCATTGAGAACCATCAAAAGACACAAGGGATTTTCGCTCATCAATATTATCGGCCTGACCGTCGGAATGGCGGCAGCCGTTCTCACCGGGATCTATCTTCAGCATGAGTTGAGTTTTGATCGCCATCACGCCAAGGCGGATCGAATCTACCGGATATGCATTCGCCTGGGAGAGAAAGATGTTCATCGGGGTGCTTTTACCGTGCCCCCCATGGCCGCGGCCATGAAGGCGGAGCTTCCCGAAATCGAAGAAACCGTACGTATGAGCCTCTGGCCGCGAAATTATCTTATTAAGTACGAAGACAATAGTTATCTGGAGAAGGGACTGATATTCGCAGACGGAAGCATATTTGATGTTTTCAGTATTCCTTTTTTGGCCGGAGATCCAAAAACGGCTTTGACTGAGCCTTATACCGTCGTTTTATCTCAAAAAACGGCCAAGAAATATTTCGGCAGCCGGGATCCGGTGGGAGAAACACTGCATTTTGCGGACATATATCGGGATTTTAAAGTGACGGGTGTTGTGGAAGACTGTCCGGCGACCTCTCATTTCCATTTCGAGATGATCGGCTCTCTTTGTTCTTCCAAGACAAGCCGTGATACCGGCTGGGGAGGGCATACCTATTTCACGTATATTCTGCTCAAAGAAGGAGCATCCCCGGAAGTACTCGAGGCCAAGTTTCCCGACTTTGTCAAACGGCACTGGGGTGTCTATATTTCGGCCGATACAGGAATAAGCTACGAAAAACTGATCAAAGAGGACCGCTACCGGTACGGCTATTTTTTGGAGCCGCTTACGGCTATCCATCTGGGGAAAAAAGCGGAAATTGGTGACACACTTTCCATCAAAGGCAGCCGGACTTCGCTTATGATATTTTCGACCATCGCGGTTTTTGTTCTGCTCATCGCCTGTATCAATTTTATGAACCTCTCCACGGCCCGTTTTTCTCACCGATCAAAGGAAGTGGGAGTGCGGAAAGTTCTGGGGTCGAACCGCAAACAGCTTATGTTCCAGTTCATGGGAGAATCTTTACTGATATCCTTTTTGGCGCTGGGATTTTCGCTGGTCCTCACGGCCATTTTATTGCCCTCATTCGGAAGATTGGCCCAGCGTCAACTGCATCCGGCCGTCTTTCTTAATCCCCTGGCCTGGACACTTTTTTTTGTCCTGGCGGCCGTAGTCGGCATAACCGCCGGAAGCTACCCGGCCTTATTCCTTTCCTCTTTCAATCCCCTTAGAACCATACGGGGCGGGCGTTCCGGCCGGACCCATCGGCATGATTACCTGAGGCGCGGTCTCGTTCTTTTTCAGTTCGCCGTTACCTTCGCTATCTTATTTGGAACCATGGTGGTGGCCTCGCAGTTGGGATTTCTTCGTCAAAAGGACCTGGGTTTTGATAAGGAGCATATCCTGGTTATCCACAGGGCAAACAACCTAAAAAATCAAAAAAATGCTTTCAAACAGGAGCTGCTCCGTTTTCCCGAGATATCAACCATTGCCGATACCGACACCCTGCCGGGAAGGCATTATGACGACAACGGTCACCGAATGGAGGGCCGTCCCGCCAGCGAAGAGAGACAGATTTTCACCATGTACGGCGATAACAGGCTTAAGGATTTATTGGGCCTTTCCGTGGTCGAGGGGAGATTTTTTTCACCGGATATCGCTTCGGATAAAACCTCGGCGGTGGTTATCAACCAGACAACAGCCAAAGACTGGGGGCTCGAGGAACCGGTGGGAAAACGTTTTCGCAAGGAATACGGAGATGCCAAACCGGGTGAATTTGTCACCATCATTGGAGTTGTCAAAGATTTCCATTTTCAGTCCCTCCATCAGCCCATTCTTCCCATGATCATTCGGCCGCTCTCTATGCAGGAGTGGAGATACACGTCCGTCAAACTTCAGAGCGGCAACCTGCCGGCCACATTGGAAAAAATCAGGGCGGTTTGGGATAAGCTCAGCGGCGGGCAGCCTTTCACATATTCTTTTCTGGATGAGGATTTCAACAGCCTCTACAAACAGGAGCAGAGAACCGGATCCCTCTTCTCAATTTTCGCCTTGACGGCCGTTTCCATTGCCTGTTTAGGCCTTTTTGGATTGATTTCCTTTTCCACGGAAAGGAGGATCAAGGAAATTGGCATCCGCAAAGTCCTGGGTGCCGGAGTGGTTCGTATTGTCTATCTCTTATCAAAGGAGGTAGTGCTGCTGGTCGCAGTGGGAGCCGCCGTCGCTTCCCCTCTGGCTTATTATTTTATGCACCGCTGGCTGCAGAATTTTGCTTTTCGTATTTCCCTCCATCCATTGTTATTTGTCGTGTCGGGCGCCGTGACTTTGGGCATCGCTTTTCTGACGATAAGCTACCGGGCCGTTAAAGCCGGACGCACCAATCCCGCCGAAGCTTTGAAATATGAATAAATCCGGGAATTGATGGATTTGAAGATTGGCTTTATTTGGTTGGAAAAATTCTACATCTCAACCAACTCAACTCTGCGGTTGAGCTTCCGGCCTTCCTCGGTTTTATTGGTGCCGACCGGGCAAAGAGGCCCGGCTCCCATGGCTTTCAAACGGTTCGAAGATATACCGTAAGTTTTCGTTAACTCTTGGACGACGGAATCAGCCCTTCTTTTTGATAAATCCATATTGTGCTCCAGAGTGCCCGTCATGTCCGTATGGCCGACGACAAAGACTTTAAGCGAACTATTCGTTTGTAACATGTCAGCAATGGCTTTGAGCGCAGGTTTGGATTCCGCTTTAATAACGGCGCTATCGGTGTCAAAATAGATGCCGTAGACCGCTGCGTGGCCTTTATTTTTTAAGTCATCAGCCAATGCTTTGGGATCGGCCGTGACTTCCTGTTCCATGACGGTTTTTTCCACTAGCGTTAATCGATAATCACTGCCGGAACTGCTTACCCAGAGGTCTATCCAGACTTCTTTGCCCCCCTGTTCAAACTTCATATAGGTTCCGCGGTCGAATAAAATGGTCCCCCCGATTTTTTTGATGACGGCTATGTGGTTGTTTCTGACTTTAAGTTGACCCGGTGATTCGAAACCTTCTTTTAAAGTATATTCAATGACCCATTTGTGCCCTTCAATGATGTATTCATTGTCCTGGGCATCGTAAAACTCATGGGTATCGTATTCGGATTCCTCATAACCGGAGATATAGTAATTATCCATTCTGGTGAAAAGCGGGTGATCCTTGCTCCCCGCCACGTCTTCTTGGCCCAGTATGATGTAAGAGGCGCCCAAAACGATACTCATAAAAAGGATCAAACAAAATTTTGGTTTCATGGTTTTTACCTCCCCTTCTATCAGATTAATATTTTTCAGCCAAAAGTCAACAAAAACTGGAAGAGGTTTTAAGATATTGAAGCTTGGCTGAGATATCTTCTTGTCATAAAACAAGATAAGGTTTTTGTTTCCCTGGAGGAGTTTGCTTAGAGACGATTTTTGGGGCCCAAAATGGATTTTAACAGATAAATTTTTAACCAGTTTCCAGTGCTTATGCGATTGTTTTGTATGCGTGGGGTGATGTCTGGATTATCTTAAAAGCAAATTATCGTCCCAAAAATCAATTTTAAGAGTTTGCCGCCCCTGTAAGGAATTTTTTAAATATTTTATTTTCTTGATGATAGGTCAGCCAAGCTGAGTAAATTCAGAGTAAATTTCATGGAGGTTAAAATCTAGTCAACCTTTTTTCATATTTCTGCGTCATATATATATAATCTTTCATAATATGAAAGATACTTATAAAAATGGAGTTTTTATGAACGAGATATCCAAACTTGATGAAAATGTTCTCTTGATAATCCTCAGCTTAAAGGACAATGCCTATATCGTGACTATAAAAACCAAACTTGAGAAATATCTGAATAAAAATATCTCTCTCGGTACTCTTTACCTTTCCTTAAAAAGACTGACAAGAGACGGGTACATTTTCACCAAGATCGGTGAAGCCGTATCGAAGCAGGGGGGACGGGCAAAAAAATACTATCGGTTAACCCCTTCAGGAGTCATGAAGCTCAAAGAGATCCGGAGACTGCATATGCTGATGTGGAAAAATTTTGATAACCTTGCCGACAAAGCCCTGGAAAACAGATGAAAAAAAACAGACCTCCTGCCGCTGGGCAAAAATTCTTGAGAAAGATGCTGCCCTTTAATGAACGGAAATATATAACCGAAGGACTTGAGGATCTTTTCGCCATAAATCTAAAAGATAGAGGAAAGGCCTTAACTCTTCTTTGGTACTGGAAAGAAATATTATGTACAACCATCGTTATGATAAAAGACAATTTAATCGGGAGTGTTATTATGCTGAAAGACTATCTTAAAATCGCGTTCAGAAACATGAGAAAAAATAAATTCTACACTTTGATCAACTTCATCAGCCTTACTATGGGTATCACCGGTTCGCTGCTTGTCCTGCTCTTTATCGATCATGAGCTCAACTACGACAAATTTCATGTTAACCAGGAAAACATATACAGGATGATACTCGAACACCCCGTTAAATTCGCAAAAGGACGGACAATATTCTCTTCTACGCCTCCGGCAATGAAAGAGGCCATGGTGAACGAATTCCCGGAAATAATAAATGCATCACGATACAAGAATGGACCTGGCATAATAAAATGTGATAATGACATCTACGCGGTCAATAATTTCAAATACGTTGATCCCGAGTTTTTAAGTATCTTTAGTTTCCCGCTCTTTAACGGTGATCCCGGGACTGTCTTATCAGAGCCGTTTTCACTGGTAATCACTGAAAAAGAAGCCATAAAACTCTTCGGTTATCAGGATCCCATTGGAAAAACCATCATAGCGGATGGGAAATACGAATTTACTATAAAAGGTGTGCTTAAGGACCTGCCGGTAAAAACCTGTTTTGATATCGGATTCCTCGCACCCATAGAAACTCTGAGCAGCATACGGGGAAAAGATTATCTCATTAACTGGGGTAATATTTCCTTTGAACTTTTTGTTGAGCTACGGGCAAACACGGATCTCATGGAATTTGAGAACAAACTTCCTAACTTCATCAAAAGGCATGGTTACACCGGTAATCCTAAGGACCATTATATGTTCCAGGAAGTTTCTGATGTCCATCTTATAGGAGAAGAGATTGATATTGTCGATAACCGCAGAATACAGACTCTTCTGCTTTATTCCGCCGTAGCTTTTCTGATCCTTCTTATCGCTTGTTTAAACTATATGAACCTTACAACGGCAAGATCTACAGTCCGGTCAAAAGAAGTAAGCATACGTAAAGTTGTCGGTGCAAAGAGGCTAGAACTCATAAAGCAGTTTATAGGTGAATCTATCATTCTCTCTTTGCTCGCTTTAATCATTTCTCTTACGGTAGTCAGATTAGTCCTTCCATATTTTAACGATTTTATTAACAGGGAGTTGGCTTTCGCTGCCGTATTTAACGCTAAAATATTTATCACCCTTCTTTTTTTATCAATAACCGTTGGTATTGTATCCGGGGCCTACCCGGCGTTTTATCTGTCCTCATTTATGCCGCAGAAGATTCTCAAAGGATCATATTCATACAATAAGAAATCGGGCGTTATCTCCCGGAACACACTGATCATTATTCAGTATGTCATATCAATTGTCCTTATAATCTGCACGTTCGGGATATATGACCAGATAAGATATATGTCTGAAATGGATCCCGGTTTTTCAAAAGATTGCATTTTAACAATAGGATTAAGAGATCAGGATCTAAGCTCTCAGGCATTTCTGGACGAACTTAAAAAATATCCTAATATAATAGCCGGTGCCTACTCAAACGGTACGCCTGTTAGAACATGGGGTGGAGATCTTCCTGATTGGGAAGGTCAGACGGAAGATGAAAAAGAGACATTGTTTCTAAATATGCAGGTGGAGAATGAATTTTTTGATTTTTATGATATTCCGATAGTCGAAGGTGAAATTTTTACACGGGAAAACACCGGACCTGAAAACCGGCAGTATATTCTGAATGAAACAGCCGTTAAAACAATAGGATGGGAAAATCCAATCGGCAAAAGATTTAGACGGGGCGTGATTGTCGGAGTTGTCAAAGATTTTCACTATTCTTCCGTCAGAAACCGGATCAAGCCTCTCTGGATTTCCAGGTTATCAGGTAAAGGCCGTATTCTTTCGTTAAAAATTGCCTCAAACGATATTACGAGCACATTGAAACATATAGAAAACACCTGGAAAAAGTTTTCCGTGAATTACCCGTTTTCCTACAGTTTTATAGATGAGCAGATTAACAGCATGTATGAGACGGAAAGAAAGCTTGGAACGAGTATGACTTTCTGTTCCCTGATTGCCATTGTTATAGCCACTATAGGCTTATTCGGCCTCACATCTTTTATTGCCGAACAAAAAACAAAGGAAATCTCGATCCGGAAAGTCCTCGGCGCTACCGTCCCGAATATATTAAAAATGTTCTCCGGTGAAGTTTCCCTTTGGATTTTTTTGGCAACAATCATTGCCGTACCTTCCGCCTGGTTTATAACCGCAAAATGGCTGAACAGTTATGCCTACAGGACTCACTTAAGCCTGCTAAGCGTTGTATCTGCAGCATTAATCGCACAATTGATCGCAGTTGTTGCCGTGTGTATGCATGTTTTTAAAACAGCACGGAAAAATCCCATCGATTCATTAAGGTATGAATAATGCGGTGGAAAACGGGCGATGGTCACCTTTTACCCTGATTCTGACCGCTTTCCGTCGGAAAAAAACCCCTTTCAGTCAAGCTTAGTACAGCCAAGCTGAGTAATAAGAATGCCGAAGGGGGGACTCGAACCCCCACGAGCTATTACGCTCACATGGCCCTCAACCATGCGTGTCTACCAAATTCCACCACTTCGGCATCTATACGTTTTGAGTACGGACAGTCGATCCGCTGAAGGGCTATTTATTCTCGCCTTTTTTCTCTGTTTCTGAAGTCTGGCCCTCTTTCTTCTGTTCGCCTTCTGCCGGTGCTTTTGTTTCCGCTTTTTTCTTGGTCTCGGTGGTTGCCGCCGGAGCTTTTTGTTCGGTTTTCGTTGGAACTTGTTCTTCCTGGACAGCGGAACGAACGCCCTTTCCTGAGAGGATCCATAGGCCGAGCGAAGTGACCATGAAGATGATTGCGCAGGCCGTCGTTATCTTACCGAGCAGAGTGGCGGCCCCACGAGCCCCGAAAACGGTCTGGGAACCGGCTCCTCCGAAGGCGCCGGCCAGGTCGGCGGATTTACCTGACTGCATCAAAACGGCGATGATCAGGATGAAACAGTTGATAATGTGAACGATCGTTATGAATGTACTCACTTTTTTTCCTCGTAGGCCTTTAGGCCTTGTTTTGCGATTTGGATAAAAGATTCCGCGTCCAACGAGGCTCCTCCGACGAGGGCGCCGTTGATGTTTTTCTGCGCGAGTAAATCGTACGTATTAGCGGGTTTAACAGAACCGCCGTAGAGAATTATAGCACAGGAAGCAATGTCGTTTCCATAATTTTGTACCAGGAATTCCCGGATAAAAGCGTGGACTTCTTCCGCTTGTTCCGGTGTCGCCGTCAGACCTGTTCCGATGGCCCAGATAGGTTCGTAGGCGATAATGACGTTTTCGAGGTCTCCGGCGGTAAGTCCTTCGAGGCCTTCTTCAAGCTGGCGGTTTATTTTTTCCGTTGTTTTTTCGGATTCGCGTTCTTCCTGGGTTTCCCCGATGCACATAATGGCCGCCAGACCGTGCGGCAGCGCCGACTTGATCTTTCTGTTGACAGTTTCGTTGGTTTCCCCGAAGTACTGGCGTCTTTCGGAATGGCCGATAACGACGAACCGGCATCCCGCGTCCATAAGCATCGATGGGGAAACTTCCCCCGTATAAGCGCCTTTTTCTTCCCAGTAAACATTTTGGGCGCCGACGTGAATCTTGGAATCTTCGAGAACATCACGTACCGGTGCGAGGGCCGTAAACGGAGGAATAACGATAAGCTCCGCCTTTTCCACCTCGGAGGCTGCTTTTTTGATGTCTTTAACCAGATCCAGGGCTTCCGGTATGGTTTTATGAAGCTTCCAGTTTCCGGCGATTATGGGATTGTTGATACTGATATTCATGTTAAGACTCCGATAATGCTTCGATCCCGGGCAGGGTTTCATTAGCCAGGTATTCGAGCGATGCCCCGCCTCCCGTCGAGATGTGGGAGATGCCGTCCTGAACGCCCGCTTTAAAAACGGCGGACACAGAGTCTCCTCCGCCGACAATCGACAAAGCGTTGGAGGATGCCACGGCTTTCCCGACCGCGATGGTTCCCTGGGCGAATTGATCGACCTCAAAAACGCCCATGGGGCCGTTCCAGAAGATCGTCTTGGCGGATGCGGAAGCTTCCGCGTACAATTTTTGCGTTTCCGGGCCGATATCCAGCCCCTTCCAATCCGAATCCGGGTCGAAGTGTTTTAAAATCTTTGTTTCAGCTTCTTGTGATATTTCGCGGGCCGCCACATGATCCAGGGGAAGCTCAAGGCGGACTCCGGCCTTTTCCGCCGTGTCCAGGATATGGCGGGCCGTCTCGATTTTGTCGTCTTCCACCTTGGACCCGCCGACGGGTTCTCCCTTGGCCTTGAGAAAGGTATAGGCCATAGCGCCGCCGATGAGGATGGTGTCGGCCTTGTTGAGAAGGTTTTCGATGACCGGAATTTTTTCCGAAACTTTAGCTCCGCCGAGAATAGCGACATAGGGTTTTTCCGGAGAGCGGAAGGCTTTGTTGAGGTAGTCGATTTCCTTTTTCAGGAGAAATCCGGCTGCGGCTTTAGGGACATATTGGGTGATGGCCACCACTGAAGCGTGGGCCCTGTGGCAGACGCCGAAAGCGTCATTGACGTAGCAGTCGATTTCCTCGGCCAGGTGCTGGGCGAAGCAGGAATCGTTTTCTTTCTCTCCCGGGTCGAAGCGAAGGTTTTCGAGGAGAAGAAGCCGGTCGGGTGTCAGGCTCCTTTTCAGATGGGTGACGCGTTCTCCGGTAACACCGGGGGCAAGGATGACCTCTTGGGGGAGGAGAGCCGCGAGCTTTTCAGCGACGGGCTTCAGGCTGAGCTCAGGCACAAACTTACCCTTGGGGCGGCCGAGATGCGAAGCGGCGACAATCATGGCTCCTTGTTCGGCGAGGTATTGGATCGTGGGCAGGACGGCCCGAATACGGGTGTCATCCTGTATGTTCTTGTTTTCGTCAAGGGGAACGTTGAAGTCCACCCGTAGGAAAACCTTCTTGTTCTTGACCTCGAGGTCTTTGATAAAGAGCATCGGCCGCCTACTTCCAGATATACTTGGCCAGGTCGCGCAATCTGCAGGAATATCCCCATTCGTTGTCGTACCAGGACAGCACTTTAACCAGGTTTCCACCGGTGACGCGAGTGAAGGGAGCGTCGACGATGGAGGAATGGGGATTGGACATGAAGTCGACCGAGACGAGCTCTTCTTCACAGAACTGAAGAATTCCTTTGAGGTCGCCTTCGGCGGCGGTTTTTAAGGCATTGTTGACGTCGTCCACCGAGACTTCCTTTTGGACAAGGGCGACGAGGTCGACAAGCGAAACATTGGCCGTAGGGATACGGACGGCCATTCCGTCGATTTTGCCTTTGAGCTCGGGGATAACGATACCGACCGCCTTGGCCGCACCCGTTGTCGTCGGGATTTGGGAAACAGCGGCGGATCGGGCTCTGCGCAGGTCCTTGTGGGGTGCATCCAGAAGCCTTTGGTCGCCTGTGTAGGCGTGAATCGTGGTCATGATGCCCTTTTCCATGCGAAAAGACTGGTGGATTACTTTAACCACGGGAGCCAGGCAGTTGGTCGTGCAGGAAGCGTTGGAGATGATATGGTGTTTATCCGCCTTATAGGTGTCTTCGTTGACACCCAGGACGAGGGTTACGTCGGGATCGGTGGCCGGGGCGGATATGATCACTTTTTTGGCTCCGCCGCTTTCGATATGCTTGGCGGCTTCCGGGCGTTTCCTGAAAAGCCCTGTCGCTTCGATGACGACGGATACATCCAGGTTTTTCCAGGGCAGGTTGGCCGGGTCTTTCTCGGAGAATACTTTGATTTCTTTATTATTGACTATGATGGCTTTTTCAGAAGCGCGAATGTCGGCTTCCAGTATTCCGAGAACAGAATCGTATTTCAGCAGATGGGCCAGTGTTTTGGCATCGGTGATGTCGTTGACGGCCACGATGTCGATGTCCGGGTCCTGATAAGACGCGCGGAAAAAATTACGGCCGATGCGGCCAAAACCGTTGATGCCGATACGAATACTCATAAGAACACCTCCTTTCTAGATGTCACTATGTTTAACATAAAAGAATGCTTATTGTAAACAGGAGAGAATGATTGGAGCTCAGTCCCAATTTTTTAAGTTTTCTTGGAAACATCAGTCGCGTCGCATATTGAGGGGTCCTGTCACGGCTCTTCCCCATCTTCGCTATCGCTCCGGGTGGGGAGCCCCTTCGCCGCGCCACCCCTTTTCTCTAGCTGTTAAACCGTTCACCTAGCCTGATTCTTGACAATGTAAACAAAACTTAAAAAATTGGGACTGAGCTCCAAGGTGAAAGGGCGATTAAAGGTGCCCCAAAAATGGTGTGTTCCACTTCATCTTTTCGCTAACTTATGTGTTGCTCATTGATTATACAAAAATTGATGCCATTTTTGGGGGATCTCATGGAGAAAAAAAAGGGTAGAAAAATAACAATAGTCATCATCCGGTTCATTAGAGCGATGACAATATAGGATAGCCAAGTGGGTTGTGTTAAAATTCGATGGTGGATATAGCGCAATGTCAAACAAACGAATGAAATATTCTGAAAAAGATGTCGAAACGTTCATTTCCCGGTCCGAAGCAGAGACCATTCATTTTGCCCGGGACCTGGCCCGAACGTTCAAAGGAGATGAGGTCCTTCTCCTCGAGGGGGAACTCGGAGCGGGGAAAACGGTTTTCGCCAAGGGGGTTGCCTTGGGACTGAAATTTTCAGATATCACCCAGGTCTGCAGCCCTTCCTACACACTTGTCAATATCTATGTGGGCCGGGTCCCCATCTACCATATCGATCTTTACCGTTTGGAAAATAGTGATGAGATATCGGACCTGGGCTGGGAGGATTTTCTTGGGGAAGGAGTGGTTATTGTCGAGTGGGCCGAAAAACTTCCCTTTCGCCCAAATCATGCCCTGAGGGTAAAAATCGCTGTCGGGGAAGAAGACATAAGAACAATCGAGGTAAAAAAGTTATCCTGATTTCGAAAACATCATTTTTCCGCGTAAAAATGCTTCTACGATATCCCCAGCGGCCTTTTTTTTGTTTTCGGCCTTGAGCACGGACGAGATAACGGCTACGCCGTCCATTCCCGAGGCCCCGGCTTCGGCCGCGTTTTTCTCGGTAATGCCGCCTATGGCCAGTAAAGGCAGCTTGACGGAGTTCCGGATAATCTTCAATCCCTCTGGTCTCAAAACAGATTTAATATCTGTTTTTGTTGTGGTATAAAAAGCCGGTCCTACGCCGAGATAATCGGCGCCCGCATATTCCGCAAAACGGGCTTCTTCAATGGTGTTGACCGATAGGCCGATGAGCTTATTTTTTCCCAGGATGCGCCTGGCCGCTTCGAGAGGCAGGTCATCCCTGCCGAGATGGACACCCTGGGCATCACATGCCGCGGCCACATCCGCCCGGTCGTTGATAATCAAAGGGATGCCGCTTTCTTCGGTAATTTTTTTAAGCTCAAGGGCCAGTTCGAGGAAGCGGCGTGTTGTGCAGGTTTTTCCCCGGAGCTGGATCATTGTCGCCCCTCCGGAGACGGCCGAACGGACAGCGTCGTAAAGACCCGGCGGCGGAAGAAAACCAACGTCGGCAATGAGGCACAGGGTCCAGTTTATGGGATTCATAAAGTTTATTTTAATGGATGTTTAAATGAAAGAGAAGGTGTTTGAAATTCTTGCGGGCTTGGAGTATTGTAGACAACAGCCATGAACAAAGGAGATTCATAATGGATGTTTTGAAAGACATTATCAATTTTATCTCCGCAAACGCCACCCTCAAGTTTGCTCTCATTATCGTGGCTTCTTATATCATCGCCCTTTTGTCCAAGATCATCATCAAAAAAGTTCTGAAACCCCTGGCCAAACGTACCAAAACCAAAATAGATGACATAATCATTAAAAACGTCTCCAAGATCCTGTTTTATGTCATCCTTTTGATCGGCGTGAAATTTGCCATCGAAAGCTTCGAGCAGAGAACGGAGCTTTTCTCCAACATCGTCAACAGCCTGCTGGTTTTGATTGTCATCATTCTATTGGTGAACATTATCGACAGCTTTGCCAAACAGTGGACCCAAGATTGGAAACACCGCACCAAAACGACGGCCGATGACAGGCTGATTCCTCTCTTACAAAAAATCTTAAAGGCCGTGGTTATTATCCTGGGGACATTCTTCATTTTCAATGCATGGCATATCGATATCAGCCCACTGCTGGCCACCGCCGGAATCGCCGGCCTGGCCATCGGTTTGGCCGTAAAGGATTCATTGTCAAACATTCTGGGCGGGCTGCAGCTCGTCCTGGATAAGACTTTTAAGGTGGGGGACAAGGTGAAACTGGAGTCCGGCGAGCTGGGGATTATTCTGGATATCGGACTGCGGAGCACGAAGCTCAGGACTTATGATAATGAGGTCATCTACATTCCCAACGGCTACCTGGCCAATGCCAAGATAAAAAATTACACTCAGCCCACGCTCGAAATGAGGGTCAATGTCGAATTCGGTGTGGAATACGGTTCAGATACGGACAAGGTCCATAAGGTGGTTTTGGAAACATTGAATAATATCGATGGGGTTTTGAAGGACCCGGCACCTGCCGTTCATTTTATGCAGATGTCCGATTTTTCGCTGGATTTTGTGGCCCGTGTTTGGGTGCAGAGTTATGAGGATGCTTATTCGATGAAGTTGACCGTTACAGATGCGATCTACAAGGGTTTGCATAAGGCGGGAATAGGCATTCCATTTCCGACAAGAACTATATACACAAAAAACTTAGATCGTTCATAAGAAATGCCGATAGAGAATATGGCCGTATGAACGACAACATCGTCATAAAAAATGCCCATAGAAAATATGGTCGTATGAACAACAACATCGTTCATAAAAGGAAGGAGAAATGATCGAACGTGCCAAAAGCAAAATCTGTGAAGTAAAGGATTTTCCCAAACCGGGAATTGGTTTCAAAGATATTACCCCTCTTATCGAGGATGCCGAGTGTTTCGCCCATGTTGTGGATGAGCTGGTTTCCTGGGCCAGGAAGCGTAAGCCGGAGGTCGTTGTCGGCCTGGAATCCCGCGGTTTTTTCTTCTCAGGGCCCGTGGCCTACAATCTTGGTGTGGGTATGGCCGTCATTCGGAAAAAAGGGAAACTGCCGCGAAAGACCATCAGCATCAAGGCGCCCAATGAATACGCCGTTGAATATTTTGAGATGCACCATGACAGCATCAAGTCCGGGCAGCGCGTCCTTATTGTCGATGATCTGATCGCCACCGGATCGACCTCTGTCAGCGCAATCGACCTGGTGAAAAAACTGGGAGGAAAGGTTGTCGGATTTGCCGCTGTGGTCGACCTGGCTTTCCTTAAAGGATTGGATTTTATTAAAAAAGCCCATCCTGACATCGATGTCTTGAGCCTGATTTCTTTTGAGAAATAAGAGACAGCCGGCGGCCTGGGCACTTTTCATAAAGAGAGAAAACGGCAAAAAGATGAAATTTTTTTTGATGAAATCCTTTGTGGTTGCTTTGGCTGTGATTTTTTCTGCGGTTTCCTGTGCACGTATCAAACCAAAAACAACCATGTTGCTGGATTCTTCGGGCGAAAGATGGGTGGAAAAGAACCTGAAAAGAATGACGCTGGAAGAGAAAGCCGGGCAGCTTATCTTCTGCCGCTATAACGGGCTGTTTTTCAACAGGGAAAGCTCCAAATTCAAGGAACTTGAGGAACTCATCAAGGACGTGAAAATCGGGGGACTCATTCTTTTTTTGGGGGATATTTATGAAGCGGCCTATTTGACGAATACGCTCCAGTCTATGGCCGATGTACCGCTTCTTATCGCTTCCGACCTGGAGAGGGGACTGGGACAGCAGCTTGATGGGGCTGTTGTTTTTCCGCCCCTCATGGCCCTGGGAGCTGCAGGCTCGGAGGAGATGGCCTATGACATGGGCGCCGTAACGGCCCGTGAAGCCCGGGCGGTCGGCATCCACATGACCTATGCTCCGGTGGCCGACGTCAACATTAATCCGGAAAATCCCATCATCAACGTCCGTTCGGTGGGGGAAAGCCCGGAGCTGGTGGGGCGGCTGGTTTGTCCGTTCATTCGGGGATGCCAGGAGAACGGCCTCATTGCCACGGCCAAGCACTTTCCCGGACACGGGGATACCGATTTGGATTCCCATACGGTTCTTCCCACGGTTTACGCCGACCGGGATAGGTTGGAAAAGGTGGAGCTTTATCCGTTCAAGAAAGCCATTGATGCGGGTGTGATGGCTGTCATGACGGCCCATATTCATCTGCCGGCACTGGACCCGACCCCCAGCCTGCCGGCCACATTATCCCCGGTTATTTTGACCAAGCTTCTTCGTCAAAAAATGGGTTTTAAGGGATTGATCGTCACTGATGCCCTGGAGATGGGAGGCGTGACCACGCTTTATTCTCCCGGGGAAGCGGCCGTTAAAGCCGTAGCGGCCGGCGTGGACTGCCTTCTTCTTCCCCCGGAAATACCGGATGTTGTCAAGACACTGGTTGGAGCTGTCCGTGAAGGGAAGCTTTCCGAAGGGCGGTTGGACGAGTCAGTCCGGCGGATCTTAACAGCCAAGGCTAAGCTCGGCCTTCATAAGAGCAGATTGGTCGATGAAACAAGCCTGGATACCGTCATCGCTGCCCCGGAACATGTCCAAAAAGCCGAAGCCCTGTTCGAGGCCTCTTTGACCCTGGTTAAAAATGAAGGAAATGTTCTGCCTGTTGGAAAAGACGGGAAAATTTTTGTTTTCTCTTTGAGCAGTGATCCTGGAGATTATTATGCCGGCCGTCCGTTTATACAGGAGCTCGAGAAGCACTGTCCTCAGGTCGAATCCTTTTTTGCCGACAAGTTTACCGGCGAGGAATACCTAAAGGAGGCGGAGGAATCGATGCGGAACGCCGATGCCGTGGTTTTTACCCTTTTTTCACGAGTCCGTTCGCAGAAGGGAACTGTCGGCCTGGAAGAACGCCATATCACCATGATCAATAGGGCTGTTGAAGCGGGAATACCGGCTATCGCCGTTTCTTTCGGCAGTCCTTATTTTATTCGCTGCTTTCCGGAGATTAATGCTTATTTATGCGCCTACCGGTATTATGAGGCGGCTCAGAAGGCCGCCGCACGTGCGGTTTTGGGGATGGCCGATATCAAGGGAAAACTGCCTGTATCCATTCCCGGGCTCTATTCAATAGGACATGGTTTATCCTTTTATGTGAAAAAATAAATTTCTTCAATATCAAATGACCCCAACGTTTGACGTATTTTATTTCAAGTGGTATAAAGCATAAAAAAAATGAAATTGAGGATGTTTGCATGAAAAGTCTTGATGATTATATTCCGGTCGTTGGAGGCGAGGTCGTCGGGAAAATATACCAGAGGGCCCATCGTCTGGTAAAAAAGCATATTGTCCACATAAACTCCACGGCCCATGGAGGCGGCGTTGCTGAGATCCTGAACAATCTTGTTTTGCTGATGAATGATGCGGGAATTGATGCCGGTTGGCGGGTTCTTATCGGTCCCAGTGATTTTTTCACCATCACCAAAAAATTTCATAATGGGCTGCAGGGCCATAATATCCGTTTGACCAATAATAAGAAGGATAATTACCTTGAGACAAATGAGCGGTTTTTGAAGTTCACCCACCTGGACCATGACTGTGTTATTGTTCATGACCCCCAGCCTCTTTCCTTGATCAAGTTCGCCAAAAAGGTTCAGCCCTGGATCTGGCGCTGTCATATCGATATCACCAATCCTAATCCGGAACTTTGGGAATTCATGAAAACGTTCATTCTTCGCTATGATATGGTCATCGTCTCCAGCGAAAATTTCAAAAAAAAGGATTTGCCCTTGGAGCAGCGGGTGATTCCTCCGTCGATCGATCCTTTGTCGGCAAAAAACATGGAATTATCTCACACGGTCATCAAAAAACACCTGGAAAAATTCAACGTTCCCACAGATAAACCCCTGATCACCCAGGTTTCGCGCTTTGATCCCTGGAAAGACCCTGAGGGGGTACTGAAGGTTTTTGAGATTGTCAAGGAGCAGGTGGACTGCCGCTTGGTTTACTGCTATAACATGGCTCCCGATGATCCGGAAGGAATCACCATCTACAACCAGATGAGACAGAAGGCCGCCAAATACCTTGCGTCCGGGGATGTTGTATTTGTTCTCGGCGATAACCAGATCCTTGTCAACAGCCTGCAAAGGGTGTCGGCCGTTATCCTGCAGAAGTCGCTGCGGGAAGGATTCGGGCTGACGGTTTCCGAGGCGCAGTGGAAGGGAACACCGGTCGTCGCTTCAAAAGTGGGCGGCATCCCCAAGCAGGTTCTGAACAATGTGACGGGCTTCCTGGTCAAGCCCGATGACATTGAGGGCTGTGCGGATAAAGTGATCACCCTGCTTAAAGATCCCAATCTTTCCCAAGAAATGGGAGCGAAAGGAAAGGAATTTGTTCGAAAGAACTTCCTGATCACCCGCCACCTTTCTGATTATCTGAATTTGCTTAATGATGTGCTCAACCATTACTAAATCGCGGCTGCCGTGATGGCTTTTGCCATTGCCTTAATGACTGTCAGTTATCAGTCCCTTAAAGCCGCTCTCGCCGACCCGATGGACAGTCTTCGATACGAATAAAGAAATCTTTATTCATAACGCAGGCTGTGTATCGGATCGGTCAACGCTGCCTTGATGGTTTGATAACTTATTGTTAATACGGCAACAGCAATCATAAGCACTGCTCCGATGATAAAAATGTCTATCCCGATTTCTGTTCGGTAGGCATAGTTTTTAAGCCAGCTCTGCATGGAAAAATAGCTTATCGGGATCGAGGCCAAAAAAGATATCATAACAAGTTTTAAAAAATCATGGGAAAGATAGACCGCAATATTGGCTGTCGATGCCCCCAGAACTTTCCTGACACCGATTTCTTTGGTTCGCTGCTGCAGAGAAAAGGCCGAAAGTCCGAACAAGCCCAGAGAAGCAATACAAATAGTCAGAATAGTGAAGATGAAGAAAATGTTCATCAGACGCTTGTCCTGTTCATATTCGCGGGCGAACCTTTCGTCCTGAAAAAAATAGTTATGGGGATATCCCTTGAAAAAATGATCCCATGTTTTTTTTATATGTGCCGTAACAGACGAAGTATCTCCGGCTTTGTAGCGCAGGGCGAAATAACGGTTGGCAGGACGTATCCCGAACATCATGGGGCCGATTTTTTCCTGTAATCCGTGCTGATGGAAATTTTCTATAACGCCGATGACTCTGCCTTTGGGCTTTCCGCTTCCGGGAGAGGAAAATCCCTTGCCGATTGATGCTTGAGGCGAATTCCATCCGGCCATCAGCGCAGCCTCTTCGTTAATGATGACCGCTGTCTCTTCATCAGTCGAAAGGGATGGATCAAAATCACGCCCGGCAATGATATTTAATTCGAATGTTTTAACAAAGTCATAATCAACCGGGATGTATTCAAGACTGATGCTTTTATTTTCGGCCCATCCTTCGGGAAAAGAAATTTGTCCTCTCCATCCGCTGAGGCCGGGAACGGCCCCGGTTGAGCTCACAAAACGGACAGCCGGATGAGCTGCCAGTTCTTGTTTGAAAATATCGACCCGGCCGGACATTTCATGGAAAGGAGCACGGCCGGCATCAAGGACAATCAACTGGTCTGGATTAAATCCAAGGTTCTGTTCATGCATGTAACGAATCTGATTCAGTATGATGAAAGTTCCTATTATAAGAGTACCTGAAAGGGCAAATTGAAACATAACGAGCACTTTTCGGAACAACGTGCCGTGTCGTCCTTTCAGAAGGCGTCCTTTGATTGATTCCACGGGGCGGAATGACGAAAGAGATAGAGCCGGATAAATACCCGACAGAAGCCCCACACCGATCACTAGAGCAAACAGGATCCATGCCATCTGCGGAATCAATAGATCGCGGGCAGAGAACGTTTTTAGCGTCAGCTCGTTAAAAAAAGGAAGAAAGGCCAGCGCCAGGCCGATAGCCAGAATCATGGCCATTATCCCCGTCAAGAGAGATTCAGTCAGGAACTGCCGGACCAGAGCTCCTCTGCTCGAGCCTACCACCTTGCGAAGGCCGACCTCTTTAGCCCGTTCCATGGAACGAGCCGTTGACAGATTGATGAAATTGACGCAGGCAATCAGCAAAAGGAATAATCCGATAAAAACCAGCAGGTATACATAAGAGATATTGCTTTTTGGCCCGAGCATATTTCCATAATCAGAACGAAGGTAAATATCGTTAAACGGTTCAAGATCCAGCTTATAGGGTGATCCCATACTCTCAAGGTAGCTCCCTGCATATTTATGGGGAAGATCACGGATCTTAGATTTGAAGGCGCCGGCATCGGCACCTTCTTTTAATAAAACGTAATTGACAACATTGAGGTCAAGCCAACCTCCCGCCATTTCCGTCTCGAACCATTTCGGATCGAGAACACGCAGTGTATCAAACGAGAGAAGAGCGTCGAATTGAATATGAGACCGGCGGGGAACACTGGCAACTCCTTTTACCGTACATGGCAGAGAATTTTCTCCCAGAAGGAGCGTCTGGTTGACGGCTTGCTCCTCTTCCCCAAAAAGCTTCCGGGCCAGCTTGTCTGACAGAACGATGGATTTAGGCTCCTCTAAAGCTGTCTTCGGATTTCCCGCTACAAATGGAAAATCAAAAAGGCGGAAAAAACCATTATCGGCGTATAGCATGTTTTCGAAGGTATAAAAGCCGCCACGTTTGATAGATAAAGTTGGGTAGGCCCGCATATAGACGACGTCCTCGACCTCCGGATATTCGGTCTCTATCAAACGGCCGTAAGGCCAACCTATGGAAGTTTGTCCCATACGGTATATACGAGAGCTTTTTTCGTGGAACCGGTCAAATGACAGCTCGTCCTGGATATAAAGTCCTATGAGGAGACAAGCCGCCAGCCCGACAGAAAGACCGCCGAGGTTGATGGCGGTGAATCCCTTGTGCCGCCGGAACTGACGGAGAACGATTTTGATGTTGTTTATAAAGATATATGCCTTCCTTCCTATCTCGAAGGTTAAAGAACATCCCGGTATATATTAAGAGACGGAAAATGATGATAAAAAGTTGAGCATGGGAGGTTGTTGAATAAAAAAAGCAGGTTTTCTGCAAAACAATGACGCTGTTATCGAGGAAGATCAGCCGACGAAGAAAAATGCTACTTCAAAATGAGAAGTGAGAAGGAATCAAAAACCAGAATATAATCTCCGGATAAAACCAATCCTGTTGATTCCCCGGGTGTTTCGAACGAATCGATGATTTTTGGTTTTTTCGGGTCGGTGATGTCGATTTTTATAAGGCCCTTTATTTCATCGGAAACATAAACAAAGTTCTCTTTTACGGCGGCTCCGGTCGCGTAACCATTGGGCAACATACATGTGGAAATAATCGTCGGTGTGTTAGGATGGGAAACGTCAACAATATGAAGCCCTTCGGGTCCGTCGGCAATAAAAGCAAGGTCCCCTTTGACCGTCACTCCGGTTGCCAGGCCCGGGGTTCGCAGAGATCCCAGTTCTTTTGGCTGCCTCTTTTCTGTTATGTCAATGATATGAAATCCCGTGTCTGCGTTGGCAATATAAGCTTTATTTTCGGACACACACAACCCATAGGCAAAACCGGGCATTTCCAAACTCCCCACGATTTTTGTTGATGCGGGGTCTGTCAGATCGATCACATGAAATCCCGAATTATCAGCGGTGAGATAAGCATAATTTTCCTGAACGACAACCGTCCTGGCTACTCCGGGTGTCTGCAGGGAATGAAGGAGCTTCATTTTTTTGGGGTCGGATACGTCAAATGTCCTCAAGGTCCATCGGTCGGTGTAACTGACAATATTTTCAGAAACCGTGATGCCGTGAACTCCTCTGAAAAATCCCGCCGAGCCGGAAGGAATAGGGTTTTTTGGATGCGTGAAATCTATGGATCTCAGCCCGGAGAGATCGCATGCGGCAAATATATGGTCATTCCATACGGACGCGGCGATGACGGATCCGGGAGTTCGATAAATTCCAGTTGTCCTGGGCTTTTGCTTATTCAGGATGGAAAGAATATGTACGCCGGCGAAGTAGTCCACGATATAGGCGAATTCCCCGTCGATTTTAACCTCCCATCCTTCGTTGTACATGGTGTATTTATGCCAGGCCGTCTCCAAAGGATTTGTTGGATCACTGATATTGAATATCTGAAATCCTCCATCGTAAAGATTGCCGACGCAGGCATAGTCTCCCTTTATATCAATACTGTGAGCATATCCGGCTGTGGAAAACGTCTTTAAAAGAACCGGATGGGCGGGATTTTTTATTCCCAGGATCTGGATTCCCGGGTAGCCGTCAGCTACAAAAGCGTATTCGCCGCACAAGGCGATCCTTTCCGCTTTTCCATCGGTGTCAAACGAGCTCACCATAACGGGAGATTCGGGATTTTCACCATTAATGATGTGTATTCCAACATCTCCATCGGCCACAAAAAGCAAATTGTTGTTCAAAACGGCCGATTCGGCATAACCCGGAGTATCCAACGAGGCGATGATTTTTGGAGATGAAGGATTTTCAACGTCCGCGACAATTATCCCAGCTTCTCCACTGGCAAGAAATACATATTTTCCTGAAACAACGATATCCCTTGATTCTCCCGGTGCGGTAAGAGAACCCAGCAATTTTGGCTGGCGGGGATCTGCCGCATCAACGGTTTTAAGTCCTTTTTTCCCGGCTGCGATGTAAACATGGTTCTCTGAAACGGCTAAACTTGCTCCTCCGCCGAGATAAAGCTGCGATACAAAATCCGGGTTTTTTTTATCAGAAATATCGAGGATGACCATCCCGTTGATAAAAGCGCAGAACGCATATCGCCCTTTGATCTCAACATCAAAGGCCTTGGTCCAGAGAGTGCTCCCGATGTATTCAATCCCTTTGTTTTCACTGAATAAAAACCCGTTATGGCAGAGAAGCCATCCTGTCAGAAGAAAGCCAAATAGGAAAAATTTTGATTTTTTCATGTCGATATCCTTAATCCCGCCTTGTTTTCTGAGTTTGCATGATCAGACTAGGATGTCTTCCTTCCATCCCAACTTGAAAAGTTCAATCCTATTGAAATCACTGTTTCCTATTCCATGCTTTTTATCAGCTATTTCGATATGTTTGGGTACCGGAGGAAGAGCTTTGGCTCTTCCCAGGACTTCGGTTCTTTTGGCCATGATCAGTTTCAACCCTACGGCATCTACGGCCACGGGGTCCTGCCCCACGATCAATCCCTTATAACTCCAAACATAACGGCGATTGAAATGGTGAGGGCCGCGTCCGTGGAACTGAGGCGTCAGGGCACAGAGTACATTAAGCCGTGTTTTTCCTTTGACAATCGGCAGCTTGAATACCGATCCAAGGTCCGCACAACTGTTGGGGTGGAGCGCCGGTTGAGAAGGGGCGAACATAATATAATTTTTTATACAGCCGCTGACTCCGGCAAGGTAGTGTGTCCTCAAAGGCCGGGCGTTGAATAAAGAAGTGGCTTTTTGAAAAATGGGATTCGTTCTAACATTATGATCGTCGATTCCAATATTATCTTCAGGAATACCTGCCTGTATCAATCGTGTTTTGATGGCATTTTCCACTTCCGGCGGTGTGGGCAGATAAGACCAGACATTGCTTTTTATCCCGACAACTTCTCCCGGTTTGACAAGCTTTGAATAAGCTTCGGCTGCATTTTTTGTCTCCAGCAGTACCGTCACCGCTTCATCCAGCATCTGCTGAATAATCTCACCATTTATCATGGAATTCTGATCCACGGCATCGGCGTGCCGGATCAACACTACCCGCGATTTTTTCTCGTTTTGTATGGGGAAACCGACGGCAGTTCCCAAAATTGCAACCGTACTTCCTTTGATGAAATTCCTGCGCGTTAAAAGTTTCGTCATCGTTGCCTCTTTCTTTTTACCTGTATTACAGGCAGGGCTTCAACCCGGCCCAACCCAGGGGCAACCGAACCGGCCTAATCCCTTGGGTCGTGAATAATACAAGCTAAGATTTTATCTCTGATAATATCTTTAAAGCCGTATCTCTATCACGGGCTTCAAACACGGTCCGAACCGTATTCCCTACAAGCCGGGAAACCGTCCACTGGCCGTCTTCCGACAATATTTCTCCCTTTTCCGCTGCTTCAGGCATGTATGCTTGAAGGAAAAATTGAAACGCAGTTTGGGCTTTTTTGTCCGTTTCATACCTTACAACGAGGAGATAACCCATATCCTGATTGTTCTCAGAATATTCAGCAAATATACAGTCGGTTTTGTCCGTAAGTTGAAGGATATTTTCGCCGGCGATGAAAAACCGGTTATTTAAGTTGATAACACTGTGAAAATAGCTTATTTTATCTTTTCTGAGTCCTTTTTTTGGAAGGATATGTAACATTTCAGGCTCTGTTCCTTCATCCGGAATGATCCGTTCAACGGCCTTGGCCAATTCAATCATGGCTGTCTCCGCTTGTTTTTCGTCTCCCATGGCCATGACGGATACAAAATATTTATCTTTCCAAAAACGCAGCAGCCCCGGTCCGAATTCTGATCCCTGGCCGATACCAATACTTTCATCTTCGCGGTCACATGAAAAAATACCAAAGGCCTCTGAGGAAGAGCCCATGTCGTAGATATCAAGGGATATCTCATTCTCGCCCGGTCCTGAATATTTACGGACAAATACACATCGGAAATCAAAGGCCAGATAGACCTCGGCTCCTCCATTCATATAGTCAAAAAGCGTTTCCCGATTATATACTTCATCTTCGCCCAGCTTGGCCCATCCTTTTATCTCATCAGGAACCGATGTATAAAGGTTTTGCATGTCTCCTCCCAGTGTAAAAGATATGAGGACTGACAAAACACAAAACAGAGAGATCGTTCCTTTTTTTATCGATTTTCCCATGAATAAAGTATAAATAAAAAAAATGCCTTTGTCCAAACACTTCATGGGGAATGGGGGATCGGATTGTTTCATTTAATGATCGGTAATCATTTAATCTCACAACTTGAACTTCAATTTGAAAAAAATGGATATCCCCGCTACAATATGAAAAAAGCAATCTTCAGCGGATGAAATACGAAAAAATGCAGAAAGAGCGTATTGTTGTTGTCTCCAACCGACTGCCCGTTTCTATTCGCCGGAAACATAAAATCCTCAAGATTCAAAGCAGTCCAGGGGGGGTTGCTACCGCTTTTCAGTCTTTTCAAAAAGAGGGAAAAGTGGCTTTTGTCGGCTGGCCGGGATTCATTCCGGAAAATCAGGAGGAGAAACGAACGATTGAAGAGATCCTGATTCGGGATCATAACAGCTATCCTGTTTTTTTATCCAGCAAGGAAATTGATAAATATTATTTCGGATTTTCCAACAGGGCCATCTGGCCGCTTTTCCATTATTTCACCAGCATGAGTGAATTTGATCTTTCAGAATGGAAAACATACCAGGAGGTCAATGAAAAATTTTTTCAAAAACTGTCCGAAGTCATTCAGCCTCATGATATCATTTGGATCCATGATTATCATCTCATGCTTCTGCCGGGCTTAGTCCGTCAACACGATCCGGAGAGCACGGTCGGCTTTTTTTTGCATATTCCGTTTCCGTCATCGGAAATTTTTCGCGTCCTTCCCTGGCGAAAAGAGGTCCTCAAAGGTTTGCTTGGAGCTGACCTTATCGGATTTCATACGTACGAATATGCACGCCATTTTATGAGCAGTGTTTTGAGGCTGTTGGGCTATGAGCATGAATTCGGGTCGGTCACGATTGATCAACGGACTGTCAGAGTGGGGAATTTCCCGATGGGGATTGATGTAAATCGCGTCGAAAAACTCCTGGCTAAAAAATCGGTCATGATGAATACAGCCGAGCTCAGTGTCAATATTCAGACTTCGCGATACAAAATTTTCTTGTCGGTCGACAGGCTGGATTATACAAAAGGAATTCCGGAGAGGCTGAAAGCTTTTGAGCTTTTTCTGGAACAAAATCCGGAGCAGCACGGTCACGTCGTTATGATCATGATCTGTGTTCCATCCCGGACAATGGTCAAAGACTATCTCCTCCTGCGCCATGAAGTGGAAAGGTTGGTGGGCCGCATAAACGGTCGTTTCGGTCTTCATGGATGGATTCCAGTCCATTATATGTACCGATCTTTTCCTTTTGAAAAACTCCTCCCTTATTATGTGCTGGCCGATGTGGCCGTCGTAACTCCCATAAGGGATGGTATGAACCTGGTAGCTAAAGAATATGTAGCCGCAAAAAAAGATGAAACCGGTGTCCTTATTCTCAGTGAAGCGGCCGGAGCCGCGACAGAGTTGGGAGAAGCTATCCTGGTGAATGTCAACCATACGGAAGAGCTGGCAAAAGCTTTTGAAATCGCCCTTGAGGGAGATGAAGCGGAACAGAAAAAGAGAATGAAATCGATGCGGAAAAGAATTCATGATTACCCTCTGCATTATTGGACGTCGAATTTTATAGAATCCCTGAAAAGCGTAAAACGGCTGCAAGATGAAAAAAAACGAAAAAAATTGGATATGGCGGGGGAAGATAAGATATTTTCCGCGTTTAAAAGCGCAAAAAACAGGTTGTTGCTTTTGGATTATGACGGTACCCTTGTTCCCTTCGCACAACGGCCCGAATTGGCCGCGCCTGATGATTCCCTGATCGCTCTTCTCAAAGGTCTGGCCGGCAACACAGGAAATACCTTGGTCATCATCAGCGGGCGGGATAAAGAAACGCTTCAGGAGTGGCTGAATGATGTTCCCTGTTCGCTCATCGCCGAACACGGAGCCTGGATCAGGAAGTATCCGCGAAAAAAATGGAAGATGGAAAGGCCTCTCTCAAATGAATGGAAAAAGGAGTTGTATCCGATATTCAAACAATATGAAGTAACAGTTCCTGGTTCCTTCTTGGAGGAAAAAGACTACGGATTAGCCTGGCACTACCGGAAAGCAAATCCGGAGCTGGGACAAATCAGGTCCCGTGAGCTTTTTGATTACCTGAATGAATTTCTAGCCAATACCGATCTTCAGGTGATGCACGGGAATAAAATCATCGAGGTCCGGTTTATGGCAGTGAATAAGGGACGAGCTTTGGAATCATTTTTGATGCAAAGAGAATGGCCTTTCATTCTGGCCGTCGGGGATGATTGGACCGATGAGGACATGTTTAAGGTTTTGCCGCCCTCATCGTTTGCCCTGAAGATTGGACATGGTGAGTCCCTGGCTCCCTATTATTTGGATTCCGTCAAGAGTTTCCGCGATTTTTTAGAAAAGCTCTCCTCCTGAATATTTACCTGACACACGTTGACTTTTAAAACCGTCATTAATAATATGGAAATGAAACGACAGCGCATTTTTTAGCGTTTGATATTCTATAATGAAATGTTTACAGCAAAAGGAGCTTAGATCAAAATGATATTCTCAAAAAAATTCCTGATTGTATCTTTGATTGTTATCCTGACGGTGTCTTTAGCTGTTGTTGTCTATTTTAAAGTTTTGTCGCCCAAAACGGATTCGGAAGGTTCGGATGATGACTCTCAAAACAAAAAAGTTCGTGATGCTCCCGTAGAAGTCCAGGTTGCCGATGCGTTTAAAGGAGATCTTATCATGCGTTTGAGAGCTCCGGGAGAAGCGAAAACCAATCTTCAGATCGCGATGATAGCTGAAGAATCGGGATTTATCAGTCATCTTCCGGTGAGAGAAAGCATGAGCGTCCAAAAGGGAGATATCCTTTTGGAATTGGACGACCGAGAGTTGCGTCTGGACTTGGAAAATGCTCAAACGAACAGGCTGAAAGTTTTATCGGAGTTGATGCTCGAACAGCAGTTTGGAGAACAACAGCCGTCGGCCGGACAAAATAATGACGCCCTCCGGCAAGAAGCGGAAGAGAAATATGAAAACGTCCGCCGGCTTTTCCAGAAGGGTAGCATATCCCTGGAAAAGTTCGAGCAGGCGGAAGAAGAATATCTCAAGTCCATGATTGATCTGGGTGGAAAAAGAGAAGAAATTATGGCTTCGGTAAAAGGGCTTACGCAGGCTGAGATCAATGTGAAAAAAGCCCAGCTTCGACTTGAAAAGGCAAAGATCAGGGCGCCTTTTTCCGGAATCATAAGCGATATCAAGGTTTCACCCGGAGAATATATCTCTGCCGGAACAGATGTATTCACCTTGGTCAACATCAATAAGATTATGTTTGTAGCCATGATTCTGGAAAGCGAAATAAGCAAGATACAAACGGGGAGGAAGGCCAACCTTCATTTCAGCGCCTATCCGGGACGGATTTTCGAAGGGATTGTCCAGGCCATCAGCCCCGTTGTGGATCCGGAGGACAAAACCTGCAAGATTTATATTGAAATCTCCAATCCCCGTAGCGAGATAAAGCCCGGCATGCATGCCGATGCCGAGATTGTAACGGATATCTATAAAGATAGGCTTCTCGTTCCCCAGGACGCCATTGTCGTCCGTATGGGCCGAAAGCTTGTTTTTGTTGTAGAAGACGAGCTTGCTAAGTGGCATTATGTTGATGTCGGTCTTGAAAATGAACAATACGTTGAAATTCTGGAAGGAGTGGAACCGGGCGATAAAGTCACGATTTCCGGACACATCACTCTTGCGCATGATACTAGGGTGCGTATCGTTTCATAAAGCAGGCGAGCCTGTCTCATTCATAAAAAATGCCGATAACAGGTATTATTTTTTTCCCAGTTCAAAACGGACTGTCACATTGAAGATAACCCCGCGCGGCTTGCCGTTGATGATCATCGGTTCATAAACCCATTGGCGGACGGCATCGATGGCTGCTTGATCGAGTAGGGGAATAGACCGCAGCACTTTAATTGATTGAACCCGTCCGTAAGCATCCGTGGTTGCTTCAAGGATTACCACGCCTTCAATCCTGGCCTGCCTGGCAATCTCGGGGTATGTGGGTTTCACCCGCTTAATGAGTTTAGGGGGAGTTATTTCTCCTACAGCTCTTACAGGCGCTTCAACTTCTCCCACGACACCGCCAAGCACTCCGCCAACAACACCTCCAAGAACACCGCCGACGACACCTCCCTCGACGCCTCCTTCAACGCCCCCCTCGACGCCTATATCGGACAATTCTTCTTCTGCGATTTCTTCAGGAATTTCAACGGGAGCCAAAAGCTTTCCGGCTTCCATTTTGGCGCGGGCCTGGACGGGTCTGATTCGTGTTTTCCTTGTTCTGGAAGAACGGCTTTTCGCCGGAGGCGGAGGTGGAGGAGGAGGTGGTGGGGGGGGAGAGAGAAAAGCCGTATACACTTCAATCCGAGGCAAATCTCCCGTGGAAAGCAGAGGGTAGATAACCAGAAAAAGCGCGAGAAGGGCATGGGCGGCGATGGTGAAGGGAAGAATAACGGCCTTCGCTGCCAGGTTTTTTTCGGGCGTGAAGAAGGAATCCTTGAAAAGTTCTCCTTCAGCAGATATTTTTTTTTGTTGGGTCTTTGCGATCCTGAATGTTACCCGTTGTGAAAAAAGGTTCCAGTATTGGGATTCATCCGGGATATCAGGCTGTTTGCTTGAGAAAGTGGAAAGGTTTTTCAGAAATTCCAGCTCCTCTCTGCATTCGCGGCATTCATGGAGATGGGCTTCCAATATTTCACGTTCTTCGGGTCGGAGCTCTCCATCAATATAAGGACCGAGCCATTTTTTGAATTTTTTGCCTCTCATCGGCCGCTCCTTACTGAATAATCAGACATGTACTCTCTGATCTTTTTCCTGGCCCGGTTCAACCTGGACATGACAGTTCCGTTGGGAAGATTAAGAATTTGCGCGATTTCATCGTAGCTGTAGTTTTCATAAAATTTCATGATGAATACGGTTTTTTGTTCAAAGGGAAGAGTATCGAGGGACTCTAAAAATTTTTGTTCCGTTCTGCTTTTTTGGAGCTTGTCGTGAGGCGATTCATGGTATAAAGGCAGGGCATTCTCGGAAACCCTGCTTTCCCTGTCTCTCAATGACTCTTCCCTCTTTTTTGATTTGATGTAATTCAGGGCGCTGTTTACGGCGATCTTCCGGATCCACGTAAAAAAACTCAATCCTTCCTTAAACCGCGTGAGGTTGAAATAAGCTTTAACGAATGTTTCTTGCGCCAGGTCATCAGCGGATTGATGAGCTCTCGTCATGCGATAGCAGAGGAAGTAAATCCTTTTCTGATATTTCTTGACAAGGATTTCATAGGCTTCGGTGTTTCCTGATTTTGCCATTTTAATCAGACTGGATTCCGGAAGGTCCTCACTTTGCCTCATACAAGCTCCTGTTCTTTATACAATCCACATGAAAAAATATTCCCTTTCAGCGTTTTTCTTTTATTTGTTCAATAAGAGTTGCCGCCTTAGTTTTGAAAGCGGGATGTTCCGCAGCTCTTCTGGCGAGCCCCAGGGCATCTTCAAACCGGCCGGCATAAAAATAACTGAGAGCGCCGTTGTAATCGGAAGAGGCTCGTTTTTCCTTTATTTGTTTGATCTGGTTGTTTTTTGTGAGGACATAAATGTGAATCCGCTCCGGAGAAAA
The DNA here is from genome assembly GCA_016927475.1 of Candidatus Aminicenantota bacterium. Taxonomy (GTDB): domain Bacteria; phylum Acidobacteriota; class Aminicenantia; order Aminicenantales; family Aminicenantaceae; genus JAFGMO01. The sequence goes on along the minus strand of JAFGMO010000002.1, from coordinate 128,407 downwards.
ACCGGAGGTTTCGATCTCTTTTATTTTTTCATTCAAAGCTGCTTCAGAGTATAAATAGCATTGGGAAGCCCTGTCATAAAAAAGACCTGAATTTCCCCAATTTTCTTCAAGGGCATAAACTTTTCCGAGAAAAAACAGGGCTTCGCAGTTCTCCTTATGGATTTTTAACGCCTCTTTGAAATTTTCTTCAGCCGCAGCAGTATTTTTGCCGTCCAGGGCCGTTTTCCCGGCCAGGATAAAAACTTCCGCATGTCCGATAAGGTAATTTTTTGCTTTTTCTATATTTGTTCGGGCTTTATCAAGCCGTCCAAGCTCTCTCAAATTCCAGGCCTGCCAGTAATGAGTCTCTCCCAGGAAATATTTACCCAGGTCGTAAAGCTTTTTTAAGGTGTCTAAGGCCTCTTCGTGCCGGCCGAGATAGCTGAGGGCGATCGCCTTTCCTAAGAGGGCGTCCCGGTACTCCGGCGCCAGGGTTATGGCCTTGTCATAAAATGAGATGCTTTTTTCCAGTTCTTCCAGAATGAAATATATGTTGGCCAGAGAAATGACGACAGCCGTTGAATGGGGGATCGTGTGAAAAGCCTTGAGATAAGCCTTCTCTGCTTTCGAGAGTTTGCCTTCGTGAAGAAAGGCTTCTCCTAGGTGGAAATAAGCTTCCGTAAAATACGGTGCTTTTTCGATCATGTTTTCCAGGACCTCTTGGTCAGGGAACCCGCATACCGACAGCCTGTACAGGACAAGGGGGGTTGTCGCATAGGAGTCTCGAAAGGCGTGAAGATCTATCTTTTCTTCCAGGATTTTGCCGAACTCGCAGTTCAAGGTGAGAAAAAGATAAGTGAAAAGAAGATCCCGGCCCGATCTGCGCTTCATGCTTTCATACCACAAAGGAATTTTATCCTCCAATTTTTCAGGCTGGGTGTATGCGTCTTCGTCGAGAATGGTATCTTTGGTGATCCCTTTAACTTTAAAAGGTAAAGCCTCAACGATTTCCAGGGCCAGCCTGTATTCGGGCGGAAAAGTGCCGCTTTCGATTAAGGTGCGGGTCCTGTTTAAGTATGTTTCATCCAAGATCCCCAATTCTTTTTGCCTCATGGATAGAAGAAGACATGTCTTGAGAAGTTTTTCCCGTGTTTGACGATGATTCATCGGGATGGATAAGAGTGTCTCATAAACCTGGTAGGCTTCAACCAGACTGGTATAGTCGGCCTTATTGGTAAGTGATTCCCCTTCCCTCATCTTTTTCTCGTAGGATGCCATTTGTTCAGGAGTTGCTTTAGGTTGCGTCGAGCAGGAAAATAAGAAAAGGACGGTCAAAGCAAGAAGTGATGTTTTTTTCATGATATTTCCCTCAGAGTCATACTTTCATCCGTCTGGATCATTAAGGTAACAATTTATTATACTGTAAAATGGTACGTACAGCATCACATAGACCTGTATTATTCATTTCTTTATGATCTGCCGTTTTATATGAAGATGACCGTTCATAAAAGAGAGTCAAGATTGTAGAATCATGCTGGTAAAGACTCGATCCGGGCCCAAAACCTTTTTTTGGACTGAATACGGATGAGGTTCAGGCTGCACAAAAAGGGCGGAATATCAAATAAGGTCCCTCCGGACAAAAAAGAGTTGACCGGGCAGACACCACAATATTTAAGCTCAGGACAGAGAAAGCATTTTTCTTCTCCTGAACGGAGTTTGTCCTGGGAAAAACGGCTGTAATGCAGAGCGGTCCTGTTGAAAACAGAATGGTGGTTTTCAGCAAGAGATTCCAGGTTTCCCAGGCAATATTTTTCGATTTCTGCCTGATCCAATACTCTTTTCGTGTATTCCCGGAAAAGATCACAGCCATAGATGTTTCCGTCACAATCCACAGCCATTCGCTCCTGTCCAGCCATGCATGTGAAGAGACCGATGGAAGACTTTTTTATATAGTTGAGTACCGGTATGGTTCCTGTTTCCTTATAGTGTTTGGTGAGAATATCTTCCAGACGTTCCAGTTCTTTTTTGAGTTCTTCTTGTGACCTGTCGTCCCAGAGAGTGGTCGAAGAAAGAGACAATCTTATCCTGGGAACCTGCATTCCGGCCATGAAGGCTACCGAATCAGCCAGAAGTCCGACCGTTTCAGGAGTGAATACGCTGTTCACTTCAAGGTCGATCCTTGAGGATTGAATGAGTTTGTCCAGAAGGGTCACCATAGCCTTAAAAGAGGATTTTTTTCGCTGGATATCCTGGGCCAGGCCGTCAAAACTCAGTTCAACATGGAAGGAGTGATGCTGTATAAAATTCAGGATGTCGTCATTCAGTAGGGAACCGTTGGTTGTTATCGAAAACAGGGCTTTTTTTCCGTTTGAACGGTCCTTTTCTCCGGCGAGGAAGACAATCTTTTTGAGAAGGGGAAATTCAAGAAGGGGTTCGCCTCCGTAAAAAATCAGGTGATAATTATGTGTAAAACACGGGTAAAAAATGTCTATGGCTTTTCGCGCCGAGGTGTAACTTAATGAACAGGAAGATTTGGTTGAGTAGCAGTAACGGCATCTGAAGTTGCAATCGCCCGTCAGGCGAAGGGTTAAGGTTTTTAATTGCAAAAATGGATATGAGTTAAAAAATAAATTATATCATCCTCCGCCCATAATAATCTCAGTGCTGGGCGGGCACGGTTTGGGAGGAAGCCCTTCGAAAACATCGGAAATGTATTGAAGGGCACGTTTGGTTTTTTCCTGCTTTTCTTCAGGAAGATCATTCAGAACCTCTTTGATGCTCTTTAAGCATTCCATGACATTTTCGTCTATGATGACGGTTTTTTGCGTCATAATTTATACTCCTTTCGTTTGATGAGAGTTAAAAACCGTTTTTCGCTTTTTACAGCATCGAAATTTTTATCCAGGTCAATGTATTTTCTATAAATATAAAACCGTTTTTGATTCAGAGGGGATTCGAAAAAGTTTTCCAGATGATTGTATCCGAGATCTTTTTCTCCTAATCCCATGTATATGGATGCCATATAAAGGTCTTGTTCAATGAAACAATTTGTTCCTGGAGATGTGATTTCGATTTGTCGGACCGTATCAAGGGCATCATCCCGGCGGCCTTCCTGCGCATCCATCATGGCTTTAAAAAAGAGAGCGTTCAGGTAGTGTGACAGCGGAGAATCGGAGGTTTTGAAAATGCGCCGGCTTTGCTGGAGGTCGCAATTATAATAACAAATCTCTGCGATTAAAGTGTTTACTAAAGGGAATTGGCCGCTCAAATTGATAAGGTTGCAGACATCCAGGGCCCGGTTAAATTCCCTGTTAAGCATGAGAATTTCGACCAAAGTGATGTTCGCCGGATCCTGGCCGTTCCATTCGAAAGCCTTTTCTTTGTATTTCAATGCCTGATTAAGGTCTTCTTCATTTCCTTCCTCACCAAACCGGAGAAAATAACATTCGCCGAGAATGGAATTGATACGGCTCGAATAAGGATATTTTTTTTGGCCTTCCATGGCTATTTCAAAGGCATCGGGCCGGGTGTCTTCACCGAAGCAAGTGTCTCGAAGAAGATAAATACGGGCGAGCAGGCTGTAGTATTCCGGAAGGTCTGGAATAAGGGAATAAGCCTTTTCCACTCTTTTTTCAGCTTCGTCGAGCCAGAATTTTTCTTTTTGCCAGTGCATGTTGACGTAGTGGGTATAACACTCGGCTAATCCCAGATAAGCTTGGGCGAAATGAGGATCGAGCGCCAGGGCTTTCTCGAAATAGGTTATGGCCAGTTCGTTGGAGGACTTGTCCCATTTTCCCGAGTAATGTTTGCCGTTGTGATAAAAATAGAAAGGATCATTGCTTTCTTTGTTTAAAGATTGGTTTTTGATGAAATTGCCGATATAAAAATTCTCCAATGCCTTAAAGTCCATTGTCTCCAAGACAAGAACATCAGCAGATGATGCTTGTTTTTCTGGCCGTTTGTTGAGTATTTTTTCATGGATTTGAAAACAGATGGAATCTCTTATTCTAAGAAGATTGTCCAGGGCATCCTCGTATTTTTGGTTCCAGATCTTGTTTTGGTCTTCGATTCTTGTCAATTGTACCAAGAGGCTGAACTTATCTCTATCGCGGGAGACATTCCCATAAAGGATATAGTGGGCGCCCAGTTCGCGGCCGATCTCATATGGCGGCTTTTTTGAGTTTCTGTATTGGAATACCGAGGACAGGGGAATAATTTTAAGGGTGTTGAGCCGTGTCAATGATGTTATCAAGCCTTCTGTAAAACCTTCCGTAAAATAGTCTTCATGTTGGGCCGGATTCGGATTGCCAAAGGGAAGAACGGCCAGAGAGAGATTCTCATAAGAGGGAACCGCCTGTGGATTATGGTTGAATCTATAGAATCCCAATGATATAAGGATGACGGCAGCGGCGGCACTGAGAATGATTCTGACATCCTTTTTTTGTAGAAACGCCTTCCATCCAGGTATGTCCTTTTGAGCCTTTTTTTGAAGCCATTCATCGATCTCATGTTTGTAGGCGAATACTTTAGAGCGGGAAGAAGACTCATCATAACGGTGGATGGGAAGACCTAATCTTTTTTCCCAGCGATGACAAGTACGAATGTCTTTAGAAAGATATTCTGAAATTTCCTTCCATGAATCGAGGACATTTTTCTCGTTCATATCAACCCCGATGAATATATATACAATTATTTTATATCATTTTTCATATTTTGCAACCCCAAAAACAAAAAATTTTGAATTTTATTAGCAAAACTGCAACGATTTGCCTTCAGGCGTGGTAAAGAACATTCCTGAAGGTTGTTCTTTACAAAAGAAAGAAAATCTTGTATGAAGAAACACTGGGAACTTTAAGAAAGTGGTATATTGTCGGCCCTTATGAATGAAAAAAACAAATGGAGATGGATAAATCCATACCGGCAAAAGGGAAATCACAGCAGCCTTGGCCATCTTTTTGGAAACAGGATCAAACGTTCATGACAGGTTTGCGTATTTTAAACCGTCATTATAAATGAATCCTTTATATTGCTTTTGAAGAGATCCGTCGTGAGAGAAAGATGAAAATTACACAAGCATCCGTACGAAGACCCGTAACGACCTTAATGTTTTTTTTGGCCGTTATCCTATTGGGTTTTGTTTCACTCAGAGAATTGAGTGTCGACCTCCTTCCCGATATAAGCTATCCGAGGCTTTCCGTGGTCACGCGGTACCAGGGAGTTGCTCCCGAGGAGATCGAAACCCGGATAACTCGGCCTCTGGAAGCGGCTGCCAGTACCATACCGGGACTTCGCCGGGTGGAGTCCGTATCACGTGAGGGTTTTTCCTATATGACCCTCGAATTTTCGTGGGGAACGGACATGGATTTTGCCATGCTTCATACCCGCGAAAAGCTGGATAACGCCCGTTATGGACTTCCTGAAGGTGCGGAAAATCCTACGATCGTGACTCATGACCCCCACAGCCGTCCGATTATGATCCTTGTTGTCAGCGGGGCGGGATCCCTTCTGGAATTGAAGGAATTTTCCGAAGAGGTCGTCAAACCCCGCTTGGAACAGATCGAAGGAATCGGGTCGGCCGAGATAGCCGGTGGGGTGGAAAGAGAGATCCAGGTGGAAGTCGATCCCGACCTGCTTTCCCTTTATGGATTGACCTTGTCGGAGATATCCCAGAGGTTGGAAAATTTCAACCGGAATCTTGAGGGCGGATACATCAAAAAAGGCCGTTTCAAATATGCTTTACGTGTTGTCGGGGAATTTGAAAGGATCAAGGAGATCGGGGAGATCAAGCTGAAAACAACGCAGCAGAGAGGCTCGGTAAGGTTAAAAGATATCGCCGCCATTAAGGACTCCATAAAAGAAAGAGAGGGTGTTACAAGGCTGAACGCAGAGGAAAGTGTCGGGCTGCTGGTACGCAAAGAATCAGGGGCCAATACCGTCAATGTCACCCGGCTCACCCATGAGGTTCTTGACGAAATAAAAAAGGAATACCCACAAACCGACATTCTTGTCGTTACGGAACAGGCTGACTATATCGAAAGCGCCATTTCTTCGGTTTTAAACTCAATCGTCATCGGCGGAATCCTGGCCTTTTTTGTCCTGTTCATTTTTCTTCAGGATGTTAAAACTCCGTTGATCATCGCCGTCGTGATTCCCATTTCCATCATCGCCACGTTCAACCTTCTTTACTTCCGTAATATCACTCTCAATATCATGTCCCTGGGTGGGCTGGCCCTGGGAGTGGGAATGCTTGTCGACAATTCCATCGTGGTTTCGGAGAGTATCTTCCGCCATCGAAAAGAAGGAAAAGGCCCAATCGAATCCGCTGTTTTAGGGACCAAGGAAGTCGGCATGGCCGTAACAGCCTCAACACTAACCACCATCTCCGTTTTTCTTCCGGTTATCTACGTTCACGGCGTAGCCGGCCAGCTTTTCAAGGACCAATCCCTGACCGTTACTTTTGCCCTGCTGTCGTCACTTATCGTTTCCCTGACATTGCTTCCGATGCTCTATTCAAGAAGCTTAAAACTTGATAAAGCAGGTGCATTAAAAACGAAAAAACTTTTCCCGGGTAAAGTGCGCTTTCGGGGAAGGCCGAAGTTGAGCTACCTGTGGCTGCCTTTCGAAGTCATTCTCTGGTTTGTGAAATTTGTGTTGAAAAGCCTTTTCTGGGGACTTAATATCTTTATCAGCTTTATTCTTCAGCTTCTCTTTCTGGTTTTCCACACCATCAGCCTTCCTTTTAAAATAGTCTTCAGGACAATCTTTCGCGGATACAACCATCTTTATGAAGGTTTTGCAGAACACTATCACCGGTTTTTGGCCTGGTCTCTCGATCATAAGGGCAAGGTGTTTGCTGCTGCTCTTGGTTTATTTGCCGTCACTTTGGTTGTCGCCTTTCAGCTTCCCAGCGAGCTGATGCCCAAGCCTGAATCCACATCTTTTATTCTTAATGAAAAAACGCCCATCGAATATTCCTTTGACCAAACGGAGCAGCTTGTGTTCGAAACGGAGAAATGGCTGAAGAATCAGCCTTCCGTGGAGACCGTTTATTCCCAGGTTGGTGTTGTCAGCGGGATGGAAGGAATGGATCCCGATGTAACTCCCAATACCATAAAAATTCATATTTCCGCCAAAAGAAAAAAGGACCTTGATCCTTTGATCAGCAGCCTGAGAAAGAAACTCGACGGTTATTCAGATCTCGTTTACTCCATTGTCAAGGAACAGTCCACACTGACCGAATTTCTGGCCATGAGCACCGCGGAGATAGGATTGAAGATTTTGGGCGATGATTTGGATACACTCAAGGGTTTGGCCCGGATGCTGGCCGAGGAAATAAGCACCATTGAGGGAGTCACCGATGTCAATGCCCTTATCGAAGAAGGGAAACCGGAGTATGTCATCAAGATAAAGAAAAAGGCTATGGAAAAATACAACCTCTCTCCTTACACCGTTGGGGATTTTCTCGTAACGGCCGTCAGGGGGGACGTGGCCACTCAGTTCAAGGAATTAGAGAAAAAGTACGATATAAGGGTACGTTTCGAGGAGAATGCGAGGCAGGATATCGAATCCGTTTTAGATGAAATGATGCCTCTTCAGAACAGCCTCATTCCCCTTCGCGAGCTGGTGGATTATGAAATCAGCCGCGGTCCCAAAGAAATTCGAAGGGAAAACCAGCAGAGGGAGGTTATCGTTTCTGCCAATCTCAGGGGAAGAAAGATAAGCCAGGTGGTACCCCTGATCCAGGAGAAGATCGATAATCTTGACTTGAGCCTTGGTTACAGGGTGGAATTCAGCGGAGAACAGGAAGAGATGCAAAAATCATTTCGCAGTCTCATTTTCGCTTTCTGCCTGGCCGCCCTTCTGGTTTACATGATCATGGCGGCCCAGTTTGAATCCCTTCTCCATCCTTTCATCATTCTTTTTACGCTGCCTATGGGATTGATCGGGGCTGTTTGGGCTTTATTTATCACCGGGCAAACCCTGAATGTCATTTCTATCATAGGTATGGTTGTCCTTGCGGGCATCGTGGTCAACGATGCTATCGTTAAAATCGACTATACCAATCAACTGCGAAAAAAGGGGGCCGCCCTGCGGGGGGCGATACTCGAGGCCAGCCGCGTACGACTCAGACCCATCCTGATGACGACGGTGACTACGGCCCTTGGCCTTTTTCCCATGTCCCTTGGGATAGGGAAAGGGTCGGAGCTTCAGCAGCCGCTGGCAATAGCCGTTATCGGCGGACTTCTGTTGGCTACGTTTTTGACGCTAATTCTCATTCCGTTGACATATGAGCTTTTTGACAGGAAAAAACGGCCATGAAAATTTTCGTCGAGCGCCCCATCGCTACTTCCATGTTTTTTTTGGCGGTTCTTGTTCTTGGAGTCTATTCTTTTCTGAATATTCCATTTGAGCTGGCCCCTAAAGAAGATTATCCCGAGGTCACCATCAATACGCAGTGGCGCGATGTCCCTCCCGAGATCATACAGGCCCAGGTGACGGCTCCCATTGAGGAAATCGTTTCCACGGTCAAGGGAGTCAAAAAAATCGAATCACAATCCCATCTCGGAATGTCCAGGATCCAGATCGAATTCGAGACCAAAACCAATATGGAGTTTGCCACTCTTTCCCTGAGGGAAAAAATCGCCCAGATCAAAGATGAACTTCCCCGGGAAATCCAACCTCCTGAAGTCACTCCCTATATCCCCGAGGATTTCCAGACCGAAGCTTTTCTTCAGTACAGCATATCCGGCGATTATTCCGTCCAGACGTTACGGGAAATGCTCAAGGACAAGCTGGAATTCGGCGTCGGATCCATCAAGGGAATCGCCTTGGTCAGGGTGATGGGGGGATCAGAGCCGGTCATTCAGATCCACCTGCGGGAAGACCGATTGAAAGCCCTCAACCTGCAGCCGTTCCAGGTGATAAACCGTCTTCAACTGGGACGCGGTTATTTTCAGACGGGGAAGATCAAGAAAGGTACCCGGGAATTCATTTTTAAGGTTGACCACCCTGTAAAAACCATGAAGGACCTGAGTGATATGGTCGTGCATAATACGGGCACCCACCCCGTCCGTCTGCGGGAAGTGGCGGATATTTTTCCTACATACGACGACATTTATTACCTCAACAGGATAAACGGCCGGCCAACCCTCCGATTGCGTATAGAGAAAGAGAAAGGGATCAGTACCCTGAAGATCGCCAGGAAAGTTAAGGACAAAATCGAAGAGATCAAGCAAACCCTTCCTTCCGACCTCATTTTTAAGGCGGAGCTCGATGAAAGCGAGGATATCCTCAAAAATCTCCGCAGCTTGTATTTGTTGGTGGCCATAATTCTGACCGTAATCTTCGTTCTTATATTCATCATTCTCAGGAGTTTGAAGCCGTCCCTTCTTATTTTATCGTCCATCCTTTTTTCCGTTCTCATCACTTTTAACCTGATTTATTTTCTAAAAATTTCTTTGAACATGCTGACCCTCGGCGGTTTGGCTTTGGGATTTGGGCTTTTTGTCGATAATTCCATCGTTGTTTTCGAGAATGTCCTTCGCTGGCGGGAACAGGGAGCGTCCCCCTTTAAAGCGGCTGTTGAGGGGGCCCGGGAAGTGTTTTTGCCTGTCCTGGCTTCGACGTTGACGACAGTCAGCGTTTTTTTTACCTTCGCTTATTTTCAGGGAAGGTTAAAGATTTTTTATTTGCCTATGGCTATCGTCATCACCTCGGCCCTGACTGCTTCTCTCCTTGTTTCTTTCTCTCTTATCCCAGCTTTGAGTCCACGGCTTTTCACACGGAGAAAGAAGGAAAAAAAACAGAATTTCCAGCGGGGTTATGGAAAAATGCTGCACCTTTTCCTTAAGCATCCGCTTATTGTCATCCTGGTCATTGTTGCCTTGTTTTACGGCAGCTATAAGTGGTTCCGTTCCGAAGTCGTTATGGGGGATTTTTTGGCCTGGGATTACAAGCAGGCTCTTAATGTTTCCATTGGAATGCCTCCAGGTACCGAGATCGAAACGACGGACGGTGTCGTCAAACAGTTTGAGGCTATCATTCTGGCCAAAGGATATGAAAAAGAAATCGTGACGTATGTAACTCCGGAACAGGGCTATATTCACATAGAATTTCCTCCGGAGATCGAAAATTCCTTTCATCCCTATGTCCTCAAGGAAGAGCTTATTCAGAAGGCGACTCATTTCGCGGGAATATCGCTTTATGTGTATGGATTCGACCCCCAGTCTTACGGTGTCAGCATGGGATCGGGTACTTTTTACGGATCCCGGATCAAGTTTTATGGATACAACCTCAAGAAATTGAGCCAGATCACAACGGAAGTGGAAAGGACCATCAGGCGGAGTCCCCGTATCAAGGAGAGCAAGATCATATCCAGCAGCCGCTCCTGGTACGGCAGTGTCGAATCATTCCAGTATGTCCTCAAGATCGATCAAGAAGCCCTTCAGAAGTATGAGATCGATCCACGCTATCTGGAAGCTTATTTGATGTCCATGACTCCGGGACGGGTTATCAAACGGCTCATCACTCTCGAAGGCCGGGAAATTTACCTGTCCATCAAATTCCCTGAAGCTGAAGACACGGACCTCAACCGGTTGCAGAATATGCTGATCAAAACTCCCAAAGGGGAATTTTTCCGGTTGGGGGAGATATCTTCTGTAGAGGAACAGCCCATCGCCGGGTCTATCGACCGCGAGGACCAGCGTTTTCAGCAGACATTGATGTGGGATTTTCGCGGTCCGCATAAGGCCGCGGAAAGATACAAGGATGCCCTTTTCGATTCGCTTACTCTTCCGCCGGGATTTTCTGCCACCAAAGATATAGACATGTGGCGTATGACGGAAGAAGAGAAGGGGCAGATCAAGTTCGCGATTATCTTTTCCCTGGTTATCATCTTTATGATCCTGGCATCCCTTTACGAGTCCTTCATTCAGCCCTTTTATATTCTGCTGGCCGTGCCTTTGGCCCTTATCGGTGTTTTTGTGGCCTTTGTCATCGCCGATTTTCCTTTCGATTCGTCCGCTTACATCGGAGTTATTCTTTTGGGGGGGATCGTGGTCAATAACTCTATCCTCTTGGTGGACCATATCAATCTTAAGAGAAAGCAGGGATTGGAGCTTCTCGATTCCGTTCTGGCGGGAGCGAAAGAAAGGATCCGTCCCATCCTTATGACGAGCAGCACAACCATTCTGGGGATGCTGCCGATGGTGCTGATCCAGATCGAGGTCGGCCGCCGCCAGATCTGGTCGTCCTTAGCCCTATCAACGGTCGGCGGACTTTTTACCTCCACCCTTTTTATTCTTATCATCATTCCTGTTTTATACTACCACGGCAGCGGTATCTTACCGTGGTTTCAGAGGAAAGCGGCCGAGTTGAAACTGTTGAAAGAAAAACTCTGACCCATAGGATATTTTGTCGAACGGATTCCCCGAAAGATTTTGGGCGGAATTTCAAAAGATTTTCCTTTCTTGTCAAACCCGGTGCATTTGTTATATAGAGAGGAAAAGAAAGGAAACAGAATATGGACAATAAAAAATCTTCAGGGATCGAAGAACTGCGAAGAGTTGCGCTCATCTCCCGCCCGACTCCGATGGTCAAGATGGACAACCTGACAGAAGCCTTGGGAGGGCCTGAAATTTATATCAAACGTGACGATCTTACAGGCTTGGCTTTTGGCGGCAACAAGTCCCGGAAACTGGAATATATCATTCAGGACGTCCTGGACAAAAGAGCCGATGTTGTTATTACCTGGGCCGGTATCCAATCCAACTGGTGTTTGCAGACGGCTGCGGCTGCACGAAAATATGGCCTTAAACCGATTCTTCTGCTTTTCCGCACTGCCGAACATACCGGCGAAATCGACGGAAATGTTCTGCTCGATGTTATCCTTGAAGCGGACATTCGCTTCTGCGAAACAAAGGGGGGCCGGGTTGTTACGGAGGAAGAGGCGGAGGATGCCGTTCAGAAGGTTGTAAATGAAGTTTTAGAGAAAGGCCATAGGCCCTATATCGTTCCCATCGGTGGCTCGGTGGTCGGCGGGTCCATGGATAAGCCGCTGGGCGCGGTGGGATATTTTGATGCCTTTAATGAAATCAAAAACCAGGCTGGAAAAAAAGGCCTTAAAATTGACTATATCATTCATGCTTCCGGTTCCGGCAGCACTCAGGCCGGTCTGCTCCTGGGCGCCAAGGCGGACGGAACAGGAATCCGGATTTTTGGCGTCAGTGTTTCCGAGGAAAAAGAAACTTTCAGCGAATCGATCCTGAAGATTGCCCGGGATGCTGAAGACGCCTGGGGGTTAAAAACGTCGGTAACCGATGAGGATATTGTGGTTTATGATGAATATATAGGAGAAGGCTATGGTTTTATGAACAAAAACGTGGCCGACACTCTCAGATTTGTCGCCCTGCACGAAGGGCTCTACCTCGATCCCGTTTATACGGGGAAGGCTATGGCCGGACTGGTCGATCTTATAAAAAAAGGAACATTCAAAAAAAGCGACAGGATTGTCTTTCTGCATACGGGGGGGGTGCCGGCTTTATTTCCTTATAGAAATATTATCGTCGACTATCTATCCTATAAGTGAATTACCCAGGATCTTATAGCTTTTTACCTTCCAAATTTATGAATAGACCAGGAACCTGAGCTATTCATAATCCGGGAAGCAATCTGCGCGGCAGCTCCCCACAACACAGGCATTTGCCGGGAATTACACGGGCTTTTCGTACCCGGTTAAACATACCTGTGAACTGCCGCGCTTAAACTCGTTTGATATGACTGTCGCTATCTCCGGGTGTTCTTCAAGTATTTCAGAAATTCGGAGTCGGTGGACAAAACCAGCCAGGTTTCCTTTTCCAGGGTAGTGACATATGTTTCCAGTGTTTTCATGAACTGGTAGAATTCCGGGTCAAGATTGTAAGCCTGGGCGTAAATGTTAGTCGCTTCAGCATCGGCCTTTCCCTGGATCTCCTGGGACTTCCTGTAGGCCTCCGAAGTGATCTCCTTCAGTTTTCTCTCTTTTTGCCCCCTGATCTTGGCACTTTCTCCGTCACCTTCTGAGCGGTACTTGGATGCGATCCTTTGTCTTTCGGAAATCATCCTGTCAAAAACTTTGCGCTGGACTTCATCCACGTAGTTGACCCTTTTGATTTTGACATCCTTCAGCTCGACACCAAATTCGGAAGTGATTTTGGAGGCATTTTCGAGAATGATATTCGTAATATTTTCCCGGCCGGTCTTTATTTCGGGAATTTCCGCAGCCAGGTCAAGAATGATGGTTTCTTCCGTTTTAGCGAACTGCCGGTTTGAAGACCTGACGATCTCGATCAGTTCGAAATTGGCGACGGCATTCCTTGTTTCTCCGTCGATGATGTCATCTAAACGGGACTGGGCGCCTCTCTCGTCCCGAACGCGCTGAAAGAATACCAGGGGATCGCTGATGCGCCAGCGGGCGTAGGTGTCGACCCAAATATACTTTTTATCCTTGGTCGGTATCTGATTGGCGTCTCCGTTCCACTCCAGCCAGCGTTTTTCGAAATAATTGGCCTTATGGATAAAGGGGGCTTTGAAATGCATGCCGGGTTTGGTCACCGCGTTCCCGATCGGCTCTCCGAACTGGGTGATGATAACCTGGTTGGTCTCGGAAACGATGTAAACTGAACTGAGGAAAACGATAATTCCTAAGGCCAGAACAATAATGAGAATGATGTTTCGGGTTGAGGCTTTCATTATTTATCCTCCTTTCCCAGGTTCAATAGGGGGACGACGTTCTTTTGGGATTCGTCGAAGATGATTTTTCTTGCAATCTTAGGAAGAAGTTTTTCTAATGCTTCTAGGTAAAGGCGCTTGCGTGTGACGAGGGGGGCGCGCCTGTATTCCTGGTAGATGTTTTTGAACCTATCGGCGTCACCCCGGGCCATGTTGACACGCTCTGTGGCATAACCTTCGGCGCCGCGGATCATCTGCTCGGCCTCGCCCTCCGCTTTGGGGATTTCCTGGTTGTACTCGGACCAAGCTTCATTGATCTTCCTTTCTTTCTCCTGAAGGGCTTCGTTGACCTCGTTGAAGGAAGGTTTGACCGGGTCGGGCGGATTGACATCTTGAAAGATGAGCTGGTTGACTTCGATGCCGATCTCGTAAAGATCACAAAGGGTCTGAAGTTCTTCTTTCGCCTGAAGGGCAATATCCGCCCTGCCTATGGTTATAACCTCATCAACGGAATGGTCGCCGACGATCTTGCGGATAATGGCTTCGTTCATGTAGCGAAAAGTGCTGGTTGCATCCCGAAGCTTGAAAAGGTAATTGTAAGGATTTTTGATTTTGTACTGAACGATCCACTCCACAATGCCTACATTAAGGTCACCGGTCAGCATGATGGCTTCACGCTCTGTTTCCGGGGTTACACGGTATTCCGACCGGATGCCCGCCTCTGTGGTACGGAAGCCGAATTCCATTTTCAGCTGGCGCTGGACGGGAACTTTTTTCAACGTTTCAATCCCAAAGGGCAGTTTTAAGTGAAGACCGGGATCAGATGTCCGGATGAATTTTCCGAAGCGAAGAATAACACCGATCTCCTCCGGACCAATCTGGTAGATAGAGCTGAAAAGGAAAATGACGATAATCACGCCGATGACAATGAGCTGCACCAGTCCTTTTTTGATTTTTGGGAGTTTGAATTCCACCTGTGGGAAATCTCTGCTCATATAATCCTCCTTGCTTAAACTGATTTATTCATAAAAAATACCGAGTTTGCCCTCTACGCGAGCCGAATTTTTCCGTCTTTGCTTTCCGAAAAACTTACAGGCTAAGCGACGGAACCATTGACGGAGCCGTAACTTGAAAAAAGCAAATTCAAGGGGATAAATATGATCTGTTCGATCGCTCACAGGAATATCCAGCCTTGCACACCGTCGCCTCGCAGCTGTGGGAACCGACCTTGCCCCTCGGCTCGTGAATAATCACCATTAATAAAAACACAGGTATCATACCATATTAAAATGGCGAGATAAAGTTTTGCCTTGGTCGAATAGACACGGTCTCAATAAATCTTACGTTCGTTTGAAAAGACAGTATCGAGTTTTCTAAGGGAAATGGAAAGGCAGGGATCTGAGGAGGTATCGGTGGGAGTTAGCTTTTTTAAGCCACTGCCGGTGATTATCAGCACCGAAATATGGTTTTTTTTGATGCGGCCTGAAGTCTTGAGCTTAAAAAAGCCTGCCAGGGAAGCCGCAGAAGCAGGCAGGCAGTTGATG
Organism: Candidatus Aminicenantota bacterium; assembly: GCA_016927475.1. Lineage (GTDB taxonomy): Bacteria > Acidobacteriota > Aminicenantia > Aminicenantales > Aminicenantaceae > JAFGMO01. The sequence continues at coordinate 113,177 of JAFGMO010000002.1, read as the reverse complement.
CCTTCTTTAACGGCCAGGATTTTTTGGGCTTCGAGGATTTCTTCATCGGAGACGGATACGAGGACACCCTTGTTTTTTTGAATGAGTTTCAGAACGATATTTCCTCCCGGCGGATCGGGATTGGATATGGAGTGGGCCACGGTTTTTCCTTCGGGAATTCTTCGAAAACGGGATTCCGAACGTTCAAAAGCCCGGACCAGGGGAGCACAGCCCTCTGCCTGAACTCCGACAAACACGGGAAATTTCCGAAGAGTTCCGGAATGGCCCAGGTTTTGGAAAGCACGTATCAAACCGATAAGGTGTCCCCCGGAACTGAGGGGCACGAAGATAAAATCGGGAGCTTTGTTATTCAGCTGGCGAAAAATTTCAAATCCGGTGATTTTGTAGCCTTCGATACGAAAGGGATCGACGGAATTCATAAAGTAGATGCCGTGTTTTTTGCCCAGGGAATAACTCTCGGTGAAGAGTTTTCCGTAGTCAGCCTTGACCTTAAATATTTTTGGTCCGAATACAGCGGGCGTTCTGGCCTTTTGGTCGCTTGTGTCTTCTTTAAGGAGGAGATACGTCGTTATCCGGGCTTTGGCCCCGTAAGCCGCCGTGGAAGCGGCCATATTTCCAGTGGAAACCGTGCCGATTTTATTTATCCCCAAGGAGACGGCCTTTTGAATGGCCAGGGCTGTTCCCCTGTCTTTGAAACTGGCGGTCGGATTGAAGGACTCGTTTTTAAAAAAAACAGGGGGGAGTTCGTTGGAAGGCAGAAGATTACCGCATCGGATGAGGGGACTTCTTCCTTCGCCCAAACTGAGATAGGGATTGTATGTCGACAGGGGAAGCCAGGAATACCAGTTTTTGATGGTAGGGAAAGCTTTGGGAATTCCCGGTTTGTTTGAGAGGGGATCGGGGCAGAGGAGAGGCTCCTGACAGAGAGGGCAGAATGGAAAAAAAATATCAAGGGGAAAGGATTTTTGGCAAAATAAACATTCCAATTTGTCCATATGAAAATTCCGTCTTTAAAGGGAACGAATCAAAGCATTAGTGTAAAAAAACAAGGGTTTAATGTAAAGCAGGTTAACCTGCTTTGTTTTGTTTATGGAATTTTCAGGTTCGATGTTGTAAATTTGGTTCAACCCGGGTAAAATCTGGCCTTGATGAAAGAGCAAACATTCGACACCGGATTCATGGCCGAAGCGCTCAAAGAGGCCCACAGGTCTTTAGAGAAGGGAGAAGTCCCTGTGGGGGCCGTTGTTGTCCAGGGAAATCGTATCCTAGGGAGAGGGCATAACGAAACCGTTATGAAATGTGATCCGACGGCCCATGCCGAGATTCTTGCTCTTCGCCGGGCCGCGAAAAAAAGAAAAAATCACCGTTTGACGGATTGTGTGCTTTATGTCACGCTGGAGCCGTGTGCCATGTGTCTGGGAGCGGCGGTTCAAGCCCGAATCAAGAGGTTGGTCTACGGTGCCAAAGATCCGAAGTCCGGTGCCGTCGAATCCATCATGTTTTTTCCGTTCGATAAAACAAACCATGTTCTATCGACACAGGGAGGTATTTTGGCCGGGGAATGCGGACGTATCCTTTCCCGTTTTTTTCAGGAACGGCGGTGAAAGGGAAAAAACCGGCGGGTGATGGTATATTTGATTTGTCATATGGAGAGGTGGCCGAGTGGTTTAAGGCGACGGCCTCGAAAGTCGTTATTCTGATTTTTCAGGATCGTGGGTTCGAATCCCACCCTCTCCGTTTTCTTTTTTGCCAATAAACTTTTTTAACCTGAATATTCGATCTTAATACCGTTTATCAATGAGATTATGTACGTTCCGTCTAAATTCAGCTATGATTCAAATTGAGAGGGTAGGTTGCAAAGTGTTGAGTTAATACTGGCCGGCTTTGGGAATGTCGGTAAAGCTTTTTATGAACTGGTGCGTTTCAGACGCATGAGGATTCTGGACCGCTATGGGTTGGATCTTTTTTTTCGGGCTGTTATCCGGAAAAAAGGATGGATTTGTTCCCCAGATGAGTTGGGAAAAGGAATCCAGCCGTCCACCCGGTGGGATGAAATGACCGGTAGAGAATGTTTTTTTCCGCCAAAAAAAAGCGGAGTATGGGTGGAATGTACGCCTTCCGATATCCATACCGGCGAACCGGGGCGCACAAACATTCTGCGGGCATTGGACCTGGGATGGCACGTGGTTACCGCTGCTAAGGGGCCCCTGGTTGCCGACCCGGCTGCGTTATATAAAAAAGCCGAAAGTCGGAAAAGAAAAATTCGAATAAGCGGAGCGACGGCTGCCGCTCTTCCGGCCATCGATACTGCTATTTATGCGCTGGCGGGAACGGAAATTCAACGTATTGAAGGGATTCTCAACGGAACGTCGAATTATATATTGACCCGGATGCATCAAGGATTGATTTATGAAGAAGCTCTACGTGAAGCACGGAAAAAAGGAATTGCCGAACCAGACCCTTCCATGGATGTCGATGGATGGGACACCGCCGTCAAACTTCTTCTCATCAGCAATGCGGCATTGAAACAGAAATTATGTTTAAAAGATGTTTTTGTCGAAGGTATCCGTGGCCTTTCCCGGGAAGAGCTGTACCGACAGTCCAAAAAAAGAAAAGCCGTCAAACTTTTGGGAACCTATCTTGCTGAAAAGGGGCGGATTTTATTGAGTGTCAAGCCGGAGGCTTTGGACGGTGATCATCCGCTTTATGGCGTCGTCGGAGCGGAAAAAGGCATCACGTTTCACACGGATACCATGAGCCGGATTACTGTTACCGGAGGAAAGTCCGACCCGGGCGGAGCTGCGGCGGCCTTGTTAAAGGATATTATCAATATGTATAAGCATTGCATTATTACCTAGAAAATAACAACAGTCATCAACCGGTCATCACCCGGTTCATCCGGGTGATCCAGGATAACAGGCAATAATTTTCATCGTTCGTAAGTGCCCCAGCATTATTCATAAAAATTGATTTTCTTTATTATTTCTGCTACCTTATTTTTCCTCTCTATCGTATACCGATATGAATTATCACGGAGAGGTGTCCGAGTGGCTTAAGGAGCACGCTTGGAAAGCGTGTGTACGGTGAATGTCGTACCGTGGGTTCGAATCCCACCCTCTCCGCCATAATATTATGAGGTTTTACCTGAATTATTCATGAGTAGGGGTGGTCAGAATAAAGCGATAATTTATTCATCTTATTAGTATTATCTATCAGAGTCGGCCACTTTACTGAATAGCAAGGGTTTTACCAATAGGGCAAGGAGTTATCATGGATTCTAAAGATTTGATCATTCTAGAAGACCTATACGGAGCAAAAAATTATCATCCTCTGGATGTTGTCGTGTCTAAGGCGAAAGGTATCTGGGTCTGGGATGTGGAAGGAAACAAATACCTGGATTTTTTAAGCGCCTATTCAGCAGTGAACCAGGGGCACTGCCATCCGAGAATCGTCAAAGCACTTACGGAACAAGCCAAGGAGGTGACGCTGACGTCAAGAGCCTTTCGCAATGATCAGTGGCCGATGCTGGCCAAGGAGATTTGCGACCTGACAGGTTACGAACAGGTACTTCCGATGAATTCAGGAGCGGAAGCCGTCGAGACGGCCATTAAAGCAGCCCGCAAATGGGCTGCCAAAACAAAGGGCATTCCCCAGGACCAATCCGAGATCATCACCTGTGCCAATAATTTTCACGGCCGCACGATAACCATCATTGGTTTTTCCACCGAGCCTCTCTACCGCAAGGATTTCGGACCGTTTACACCTGGATTTGTAAACATTCCCTTTGGCGACACGGAAGCTCTGGAAGAGGCCATCAGTCCCCATACGGCGGCATTCCTTTTCGAACCTATCCAGGCTGAGGCCGGGATTATCATTCCTCCGGGCGGATACCTGGAAAAAGCCAAAGAAATATGCGAGAAAAACAATGTTCTCTTCATGGCAGATGAAATCCAGACGGGCCTGGGACGAGTGGGGAAACTTTTTGCCTGTGATTACGAAAACGTCAAGCCGGATGTTATGATCGTTGGAAAGTCCTTGGGAGGAGGTTGCTATGCCGTATCAGCTGTGCTGTCTATGCGTGAGGTCCTGGGACTATTCGCTCCTGGAGAACATGGATCGACTTTCGGAGGGAATCCCCTGGGCTGTGCCGTGGCGCGCGAATCTCTGAAAGTTATCCGGGAAGAAAACCTTGTGACCAACGCGGCCGAACAAGGTGACTATTTTATGTCGAAGCTTGCTACTTTAAAGAGCCGCCACATCAAAGAGATTAGGGGAAAAGGGCTTCTTATCGGTCTGGAATTGAAAGAAGAGGCCGGCGGGGCCAGGCGTTTCTGTGAGGCTTTAGCCAAGGAAGGTTTGCTCTGTAAAGAGACACATGAGAATGTCATCCGTTTCGCGCCTCCTCTGGTTATTAAGCAAAAAGATCTCAACTGGGCATTTAAGAAGATCAAGGATGTTTTCAAAGCTTTGGATTGAGTCAGAGGGATTTCCCGCCTGATTGGAAATCCCGTTTCGGCACAAGATGCTGAAGGGACCGGTTCTTTCGCTATGCGGAAAAAAGAAAAAGAGATACGAAGCCGGGTGGAGATCGAAAAAATCCTGCTTCGGGCCAAAGTTTGCCGGATCGCCGTGTGCGGTGAAGACGGTCCATATATATTTCCCGTTTGTTTCGGTTACCGGAAAAATGCCATCTATTTCCATTCCGCTTTTGAAGGGAAAAAGATCCGGATGATGAGAGCGGATAACAGGGTCTGTTTTGAAGTCGAGGGTGAGACGCATCTGAAAAAAGGGAAAACAGCCTGCCAATGGGATATGCATTATGAAAGTGTGATCGGTTCCGGACGGGCTGTATTTCTTCAGGGGATGGAGGCCAAGAAAAAAGGCCTCGATGTTATTTTGGATCAATTCGGAGCGGGAAAGAGGACCTATTCTGAAGAGGAATTACGTTCTGTTTCCGTTATTAAAATCGAAATCCAACGCATAACAGGCAAAAGAAATCAATAGCATAGGGAGTTTCTTTTAAGAAACTCCCCGGCCAAATTTATAAATAATAAAGGTCAGGTTTGTTCGGCCTCTACTACCGCAATAGCGGACAGATTTACGATATCATCAACCGTTGCATCACGAGAAAGAATATGGACGGGTTTGGCCATTCCGATCAGAATTGGTCCGACGGGCTTGGCTCCGCTGAACCGTTCCAAAAGCCTGTAAGCGATGTTACCCGACTGCAAGTCGGGAAAGATTAAAACATTGGCTTTTTCTTTAAGCTTACTGAAAGGAAAAACATTTGTTAACAACTCGGGCTTGAGGGCCGTGTTTCCCTGCATTTCCCCGTCAATAACGAGATCAGGTTCACGTTCTTTAACGATTTCAACTGCCTTACGAACTTTATCGGAAAGAGGATGCCGGGCGCTGCCGAAATTGGAAAAAGAAAGCATGGCTACTTTGGGCGTGACGCCGAATTTCCGGGCTGTTTCAGCTGTGCTGATGGCTATGTCTGCTAAATCCTGAGATGTGGGATCGATATTGACCGTAGCATCGGCAAAAAACATGATGTCATTCTTGAAGATCATGATGTAGAGACCGGCGGCTATCCTGTGTTTGGGGCTCGTTTTGATGATTCGTAGGGCCGGCCTTATGGTTTCGGGGTAATATTTGTTTAATCCCGACACAAGGCAGTCGGCGTCACCCATGTGGACCATCATCGTACCAAGATAAATGCGGTTCTGATTGAGGAGTTCTCCGGCGCGGGAATAGGTAACACCTTTTCTCTCTCTCATGCGATAGAGCTCTTTTTTATAATCTTCGAAACGTTTGAAATTTTTGAGTTCGATGATCTCCGCCTTATCGGCATAATCGAAACCAAAATCCTTAATTTTGCCCATGATTTCTTCTTTATCACCGATAAGGATGGGAGTTCCGATGCCTTCGTCCACGATAACCTGGCATGCTCTAAGAACCTTTTCTTCTTCACCTTCGGGAAAAACGATTCTTTTAGGCCGTGCCTTGGCCTTATTGATAAAGAAACGCATGACTTCCTGGGTTTTGCCCAACCGGGATTCAAGCTGAACCTTATATTCTTCGATGTCCATCTTGATCCGGGCTACCCCCGTGTCCATGGCGGCTTTGGCCACGGCCGAGGCTTCCCAGAGGAGAACGCGGGGGTCGAAAGGCTTGGGTATGATATATTCCGGGCCGAACTTGATCTTCTCATTTCCGTATGCGGAGAGAACGGAATCGGGGACGTCTTCCTTGGCCAGGTCGGCCAGCGCGTGAGAAGCGGCCACTTTCATCTGCATGTTGATGGCCGTGGCTCTGACGTCCAGAGCTCCCCTGAAGATGAAGGGGAATCCGAGTACGTTGTTGACTTGATTGGGATAGTCGGACCGGCCTGTCGCCATGATAAGGTCCTTACGGACGCTGACGGCGTCTTCGTATTTGATTTCCGGGTCGGGATTGGCCATGGCGAAAGCAATAGGATTTTCGGCCATAGAGGCGATCATTTCTTTTGAAACGACATCCGCGACGGATACGCCGACAAAAACATCAGCGCCTTTCATGGCTTCCGCAAGGGTTCGGGCTTTTGTCTCGGAAGCGTATTTTTCCTTATAAGGATTCATACCCTTTTCCCGGCCCTTGTAGATGACGCCTCGGGAATCGCACATGACGATGTTCTCCCGTTTGGCTCCCAGCTCAACGTACAGATTGGCAATGGCGATACCCGATGCTCCTGCGCCGTTGATTACGATTCTGACTTTGTTGAGTTGTTTTTTCTGGATTTCAAGAGCATTCATAAGACCGGCACCGGATATGATGGCCGTACCGTGCTGGTCATCATGAAATACGGGAATGTTCAATTCTTTGATCAGGGTTTCTTCGATCTGAAAACACTCCGGAGCCTTGATGTCCTCCAGGTTGATTCCGCCGAAGGTGGGCTCCAGGAGTTTAACCACCTTTATGACCTCTTCGGGATCTTCCGAATTGACCTCGATATCGAAAACGTCGATATCAGCGAAACGTTTGAAAAGAACTCCTTTTCCTTCCATGACGGGCTTTCCGGCCAGGGCGCCGATGTTGCCCAATCCCAGGACGGCGGTGCCGTTGGAAACGACGGCAACCAGGTTCCCTTTAGCCGTATAATTGTAAGCCAGTTCGGGATCCTTTTCGATCTCCCGGCAGGGCTCGGCGACACCGGGCGTATAAGCCAGGGAAAGGTCACGTTGGGTCAGGCAGGGTTTGGTTGAAGTAACCTCGATTTTCCCTTTTCTGCCTAAGCAGTGGTAGTCGAGGGCTTCCTTTTTAGTAATAGCCATGATTAAACCTCTTATAAAAATATTTTAAAATTAGAATAATTATAATTCCTATATAAAACCAAGCCCATATTTTAGTGCGTTCTTCATCAGAATGCAATTTAATTTTAAATTTCAGATTACATTTTTATGAATTTTTCTTGTGGAGAGGCAGGTCGCTCCCAAAACAGCTCCCAGAATAACAATCCCACCGAGTATCGTCCGGTAAGACGGGATTTCCTTCAGTAGAAAAAGAGCTAACAAAATGCCGTATACAGGTTCGAGAGCGCTTATGATACTGGCTGTTTGAGCTCTGACATGTTTCATGCCTTTAATGAACAAGGTGTGTGAAAAAGCGGTGCAGATAATTCCCAAAAAAGCCAGCAGAACCAATGAGCGGATGTTGAGTCGAAAGGAAATGGTAAAAATGAAAGGAATAAGCAGGATTGCAGCTAGGGCGTTTTGGTAGAAACTGATAACCAGGCTGGAGTAGCGCTGAGACAAGCTACGGTTGAAAATAGTTAAAATAGCGAATGAGAGTCCCGCTAAAAGCCCCCAAAATACACCTTGGAATGTTTTATCCGAGAAGGAGAAAGTGGGAATGATGAAAAAAACGCCTATTAAACAGAGGAAGGCGAGTAGTATATTTCCCTTGATGAGACGTTCCTTGAAAAAAAGAGGTTCCAAAAACGTGGTGAACACGGGAAATGTGGAATAGGCAAGGAGTCCCACGGCTACGGAGGAGACCTGAATGGATTTGAAAAAAAATGTCCAGTGGGCTGTTAAAAGAATGCCGATAAGGATAAATAAAATCCGGTCCTGACCTTTTGGACAAGACAGCGGGATACCGGAAAAATGAATGATGATTCCTAGGCTCAGGGAAGCGAATACAACACGGCCGAATACAATGACAAAAGGGGAAAATAACAGCCATTTTGCGAAGAGTCCCGCCAGGCCGAACAGCAGTACGGCTGCGTGAATTTCCAAAAGGCTTTTCTTAAAATTCATCTATCACTATTTTACAAAAAAGTGAGAAATTTCCCATTGTTTTTAGGATTTTTTACCTGGAGAGAATTCTTTATAATATTTTGTATTAAACTTAAATTGTGCTAAGATATTGTTTACTTTATTCATTATTTTTTACTTGCCTGTGCAATTCACACAGATAAAAACATGACATATTTAGTTTATGCCAGAAAATATAGGCCCTTAACTTTTGATGAGGTGATCGGCCAGAAAGCCGTTGTTCAAACCCTGAAAAACGCCGTCAGTGGAAACCGGGTTGCTCAAGCCTATCTCTTTTCAGGAATGCGCGGAGTGGGCAAAACGACGACGGCAAGAATATTGGCAAAAGCTCTCAACTGTCAACATGGCCCCACGCCGGAGCCTTGCAACAAATGCGAATTTTGTTCTGCCGTCAACGAAGACCGTTCGGTGGATGTTTTAGAAATTGACGGGGCCTCAAACCGGGGAATCGATGAGGTGCGTTCTCTTAGGGAAGGCATCAAGTACAAACCCCTCCACAGTCGCTATAAGGTGATCATTATCGACGAAGTTCACATGCTGACCTCTCCAGCCTTTAATGCGCTTCTGAAAACACTCGAAGAACCGCCGCCGCACACCGTGTTTATTTTTGCCACCACGGAATATCACAAAGTACCTATGACCATAGTTTCCCGCTGCCAGCATTTCGAATTTAAGAAAATTTCAAAGAATGAGATGGTTCGGCACCTTCTGAATATAACCCAGAAGGAGAATGTTACCATATCTTCTCTGGGCCTTGATTTGATTGCGGGAGCGGCAGAGGGAAGCTTGCGGGATGCCCAATCCCTGCTTGACCAGTCTGTTGCATTTTCAGGCCAGGTGGTTAAAGACGAGGATTTAAGGGAGATCCTCGGAACCGTCAATCAGTTTCTATTTTTCGAGGCCTCATCCGCTGTTATTGAGGGAAGAGCAAAGGATGTCTTTTCCGTGGTTGAAAAAATTATCCAGAATGGTCATGATCTAAGATTTTTTTACAAGCAGTTCATCAACCACTTTCGAAACTGTCTTCTGGTAAAAATCCTGGATGATCCCGGTGAAATTATTTCTCTTGCTCCCGAAGAACTTAAGAATTACCAGGAAGCCGTCTCGGATGTGACCGAGGAAGATATTCTGCGCTATTTGAATGCTCTTCAGGAAGCGGAACAGGGCATGCGTTATTCGTCCCATCCGAGGATTTATTTTGAGACGCTGCTCGTCAAGCTCTGTCACTTTAAAAATATTGTTTTCCTCAAAGATCTCCTTAGTGAAATGGAAGAAGTAAAAAAAAAGCAGGGACGGCCGGAATCAGAAAACGAAAAATTTGCGGAAGGTGTTTCCATTAAGGGGTCTGACAAAAAAATCCAACCTCCATTCCGGAATAAAACGCAGACTGAGCCGAAAACGGGTCTGAAAGGCAAGACGGACACAGAGGAAAAGAAAAGACCTTTGCGTGGTAAAGAAAAGGAGGCTGCTTTGAAGGATCCGTCGGTACAGTTCTTTATGGATACCTTTAAGGCTAGGATTCTTACTGTAGAGCCGGTCAAACCCAAAGAAGATAAATCCTGAGGAGGTTTCCAATGAAAAATATCGGAAACTTACAAAAAATGATGAAAACGGCCAAAGAAATGCAGGAAAAGCTCCAGAAAGAAATGGCGGAGATGCGGGTCGATGGAAATAGCGGAGGAGGTATGGTAACCGTAACCGTTGATGGCATGAAAAACATTATTGCATTAAAGATAGACCCGGAAGTGGTCAATAAGGATGATGTGGAAATGCTTCAGGACCTGATCATTGCCGCTTTTAATGATGCGACATCCAAAGTTGACGAACAGATGTCTGAAAAAATGGGAGGATTAGGCGCCGCTCTGAAAATCCCGGGACTTTTCTAATGGAGACACCCCAGCCCCTGAACAGGCTCATCGATGAGTTGAAAAAAGTCCCCAGTATAGGGGCGAAGTCCGCCCAGAGGATTGCTTTTTATATTCTGGGATTGTCTGAAGCCGAGGTCGAAAACATGGCAGAAGCAATCAGGGAGGCGAAAAAAAAGACGATTCTCTGTTCGGTCTGTAATGGTATGACCCATGCGGATCCTTGCAGATACTGCACCGATCCGGGAAGAAGGGATGATGTTCTTTGTGTAGTGGAGGAACCGTTCAACATCAATACCATAGAGAAGACGGGAATTTTCCATGGCAGGTATTATGTACTTCACGGAGCCCTCTCTCCTTTAAAGGGAAAGGGGCCCGATGAATTAAAAACGGAGAAACTTTTGAAGCGTGTTGAAGATTCCTCCTTCAAAGAAATCATCATCGCTACCAATCCCACCGTCGAAGGTGAATCGACAGCGGTATTTCTCGCAAACCTTTTCAAGCGGTTTCCTATTAAAATAACACGATTGGCCATGGGGCTTCCCGTCGGCTCCGACCTTGACTATGCAGATCATGTGACTGTGAAAAAAGCCCTGGAGGGCAGAACGGAAATGACGGAGTGATCCGCAGGTCCGAATATTTATAATATTTGTCTTCTCAAGAGGCTTTCATCATAATGTGCCGATAGGCAATATTAGGAGAAATAATATGAAGAAAGATTTTCAACCGATCGAAGGAAATACGGCGGCAACACATGTCGCCTATGCCTTCAGTGATGTAGCCGCCATCTATCCCATAACACCTTCCTCATTAATGGGCGAACTTGCTGATTCCTGGGCGGCTCAAGGACGTAAAAACATATTCGGACAAACTCTGGATGTAATAGAAATGCAGTCTGAGGGAGGAGCTTCGGGTGCTGTCCATGGAAGCCTATCAGCCGGCGCTCTGACGACGACATTCACGGCTTCTCAGGGGCTGATGCTCATGCTTCCCAACATGCACAAGATCGCGGGGGAAATGCTTCCCACGGTCTTTCATGTTTCCGCCCGGTCTCTGGCCTGTCAGTCGCTGTCGATTTTCGGAGACCATTCCGATGTCATGGCGGCCAGGAACACCGGTTTCGGACTCATGGCTTCCGGTTCGGTCCAGGAGGTCATGGATCTGGCTCTGGTATGTCATCTAGCCTCCATCAAATCAATGGTACCTTTTGTGCATTTTTTTGACGGATTTCGAACATCCAATGAAATCCAAAAGGTGGAAATTATTCCTTATGACCTCATGGCCGAACTAATTGAGATGAAATACGTGAAGGAGTTTCGTGAGCGGGCCATGAATCCCGACAAACCGATGGTGAAAGTTGGAGCGCAGAATCCAGATGTTTATTTCCAGGGAAGGGAAACCGTCAACAAGTTTTATGATGCGGCGCCCGGAATCGTTCAGGAGTGCATGGACAGGGTTGCTGAAAAGATCGGAAGGTCATATAAGCTTTTTGATTATATCGGTGCGTCTGATGCTGAAAAAATTATTGTTCTTATGGGATCAGGTACGGAAACGGCTGAAGAAGCGATCAACTATCTCCTCAGCCGTGGTAAAAAAGTCGGGGCTATTAAGGTCCGTCTCTACAGACCGTTTTCCGCCGAAGCCCTGAAGGCCGCCGTTCCCGAGAGTGTTCAAAAAATAGCTGTCCTTGACAGAACCAAAGAGCCCGGTTCTCTGGGAGAACCGCTTTACCTTGATGTTAAAGTTACCTTGTCCGATAGAGACATCGATGTAATCGGAGGCCGGTATGGACTTTCATCCAAGGAATTTACTCCGGGAATGGTAAAAGCCGTTTTCGACCATCTGGACGGCAAAAAGAGCCACGGATTCACCGTAGGCATCGATGATGATGTCACGGGAACATCCATTCCTGTCAAGGAAGAGTTGCCTTCTGAACCAAAAGGAGTGATTCGCTGCAAGTTCTGGGGATACGGCTCGGACGGCACCGTCAGTGCCAATAAAAATTCGATCAAGATCATCGGGGACAATACAGATATGTATTGTCAGGGATATTTTGAATACGACTCCAAAAAATCAGGAGGGGTCACAATCTCTCATCTCCGTTTCGGAAAGGAAAAGATCCAATCCCAGTATCTTTTGAAAACTGTTGACTTTGTTGCACTTCACAAAGCCTCTTATATCGGCCGTTACGATATTCTTGAGGGATTAAAGGAAGGTGGAATTTTCCTTCTGAACTCCAATTGGAATGCTGAAGATGTTTTCAAAAACCTAACCGAAGACATGCAGAAAACCATTATCGAAAAGAAAATTAAAGTCTATAACATTGATGCCTTGAAGATAGCCCAGGAAGTCGGTTTGGGAAACCGAATCAGTACGGTCATGCAGGCGGCTTTCTTTAAAATATCCGGCGTACTTCCCGAACAAGAGGCTATCAAGCTCATCAAAGAGGCCATTAAAAAGACTTTCCTGAAAAAAGGAGAGAATATCGTCAAGATGAACTGGGATGCCGTCGACAAAGCCGCAGCAGCTCTGGAAGAAATTTCTGTGCCTGACCAGATCAGCGAATCAGTTCCTGAAATCAAGCTCATTCCCGACTCGGCTGATGATTTCGCTAAAAACGTGATCAATCCCATTATGCATTTTAAGGGAAATAGTATTTCAGTCTCCAAGATGCCCTATGACGGCCGTGTTCCTTCCGGGACAACCAGGCTGGAAAAAAGGGGAGTTGCGCCCGAGGTTCCCCGCTGGATCCCCGATAACTGCATCCAGTGTAACCAGTGTTCGCTCATATGTCCTCATGCGGCCATCCGTCCAAAACAGATTGAGTCCAAAGAATTGGAAGGTGCGCCCGATACCTTTACGACGATTAAATCCAACACCAAGAATGAACGGGATTTAAGATACAGGCTGCAGGTTTATATTGAAGACTGTGTAGGATGTGAAAATTGCGTCGTAACTTGTCCGGCGAAAGAAAATGCATTGGAAATGATACCTCTTGAAGAAGCCAGAGAGGCCGGAGAGAATGAAAATGAACGGTTTTTTGAAGGACTTCCGGATAATATTATAGACGGGGCCAAGCCCGGGACCATAAAGGGAAGCCAGTTTCTTGTTCCGCTTCTGGAATTCAGTGGTGCTTGTGGCGGCTGCGGCGAAACCCCCTATGTGAAGCTGGCCACCCAGCTTTTCGGAGACAGAATGGTGATTGCCAACGCTACCGGTTGTTCCTCGATTTGGGGCGGTACATTTCCAACCATTCCTTACTGCAAAAACAAGGAAGGCAAGGGACCGACCTGGGCCAATTCCCTTTTTGAAGATAATGCGGAATACGGATTCGGTATGCGCCTGGCTGTAGATGCCAACCGAAAACAGCTTCTGTACAATATTGACCGTATCCTGTCTTTAGAGATAACATCAGAACTGAAAAAAGCCCTAGAGAGAAGCCGTGAACTCTGGAAATCTGTTGATGATGAAGCTAAAGAGGCGGCCAAAGTGGTTAAAGCAGCTCTGCCCGATGCGATAAACAAAGCTTCAGGTGAGGCCAAAGACGTTTTGGACAAAATCATAGAGTTTCAGGATTTTCTGGTGGATAGAAGCGTTTGGTCCATAGGAGGCGACGGTTGGGCTTATGATATCGGGTATGGCGGGCTAGACCATGTTCTGGCCATGAACAAGAACGTGAATATCCTGGTTCTGGATACTGAAGTTTACTCCAACACGGGAGGCCAGGCTTCCAAAGCTACACCAACAGGCTCTGTGGCCAAATTTGCGGCTGCGGGAAAAAGGACGAAGAAAAAAGATTTGGGAAAGATGGCTATGTCTTATGGTTATGTTTATGTAGCCGGTATTGCTATGGGAGCTAATATGAACCAGACAATCAAGGCGTTTGTCGAAGCAGAGACTTATGACGGGCCGTCGCTTATCATCGCGTATTCTCCCTGCATCAACCACGGACTTGATATGAAATATACGCAGCAAGAGGAAAAGCTGGCTGTGGATTCCGGATACTGGATTCTGTACAGATACAATCCTTTGCTTAAAAATGAAGGGAAAAATCCTCTCATCCTGGATTCAAGAGAGCCGAAAGTAGATTACCAGACATTTCTTGATAACGAGATCCGTTATAGAACTCTGGCTCAACAGTATCCCGAAATAGCTAAAAGACTGTTTGCCCAGGCAGCTGAAGAAGCCAAGCAGAGATATGCAGAGTATAAGAAGATGGCAGAGTAATTCCTGATCTGTTTCGTGCGCTGACGCCTCGTATCTGCGGTAAGCTTGGTTCGTGAATAGCACAGGAACCTGTACTATTCATAAATTCGGCTGATGACATTTGAGAATAGCACAGGTCCTTACGCTAGTGAATAAATGAGGCTCATAACGTCTCCCGCTTTCCTGCAGAAACGGGAGAAAAGGAAACAAACCTTCCCGGTGTGCTTTTTTTATTCCTTCTTAGGCGGAAGGATACACAGTGTCCAGTAGAGGTCGATTGTATTGATGACTTCTACAAATTTTCGATAGTCAACGGGTTTCAGAATATAACCGGCAACACCTAATCCATAGCTGTCGACTCTATCCTGTTCCTCTTCGGATGTTGTTAAAACAACAATGGGGATCATTTTTAATTCGGGGTCTTTTTTGGTCACTTTAAGAAATTCGATGCCATTCATCTTGGGCATGTTCAGGTCAAGCAGAATAATGCAAGGTTTCCTGTTATCAGGCTTTTGCAGGTAATCGAGGGCTTCTAAACCGTTTCCGACAATGACGAGATCATTGGTGATGTGGACATCCTTGAATGCCCGTTTTACTGTCATGGCATCTACTTGATCGTCTTCAACGAGAAGAATAGGTCCTTCCTGAATATCCATGTTATACCCCTTTCATTTTTTTCATGCTATTTTTATACAATTATTTTTCGAGAATTTCAAGTTGATTATTAAAACTTTAATAAGGGCATCTTGCATCACCTCTCTTTGTGATATTTGTATATAATGAATACTTCCAGGAAAATCATATATGAAGCTTATCATTTTTATGCCTCTGATTCGGATGTTATTTTTTTTGGAAGAGTGAAATAAAAAGTGCATCCTTGGTCCAACTTGGATTTCAGCCAGATCTCTCCTCCATAGATTTCAACAATTTTTTTGACCAGAGACAACCCGACGCCGGTGCTCTCCCTCTTATCTCTGGCTTCAAGAGTTTGGAAAATCTGGAAGATCTTTTGGTGGTATTTTTCATGAATGCCGGGTCCGTTATCCGATACACTGAATTTCCACTGAGAGTTTTCGTCGGTACATCCGATCTTTATTTCTCCGTGTGGTTTATCCATATATTTCAGAGCATTTGATATCAAGTGTTGAAAGATCAAATCAATGCGGGCTCTGTCGATCCAGACCGATGGAAGGGTATCGATGATTTCGATGGTAATGCCATCTTGGGGCTTAAGTCTTGTAATGATTTCCTGAACGAGTTTATTCAGGTCAATTTTCAGTCTTTTTCCCTTGTAACGGCCAACACGGGAATACTGAAGGATGCCGTTGATAAAATTGTCCATTCGTTTAACGCGTCCGATAAGAAGGGAAAGCTGTCTTTGGCCTTCTTTGTCAAGAGCATGGGCGTAATCCTCAGCGATCCATACGGCTAATTGTCCGATCGCCCGAAGGGGGGCTTTGAGGTCATGGGAAACGATATAGGCAAAGTCCTTCAATTCTTTGTTGGCTGCTTCGAGTTCTTTAAGTGTTTGTTTAATCTTCTGGTCGATTTTTTTTCGATCGGAGATATCCCGATAGATTCCAAATGTTGCTACTTGATTATTATCGACAAAGATGGGTGATGCCAATACCGAAACATAAATTTCCTTGCCGTCTTTCCGCTTTCTTAGAGCTTCAAAAGACATTTTTGAACCTTTGGCGACCTGTTTGGTGATGGCTTCGGCATTGGATAACGTGGAGTCAGAGGAGATAAGCGAATCGACACGCTTCCCGATGACATCCTCGATTTCATATCCGAACATCTTAAGAAATTCATCGTTGACACGAATGATCTTTCCGTCGTTCTCGGACATCACAATGCCCTCGGGAGCGTTTTCAAAGAATTGGTCCAGATAGGTTTTTTCAATAAGAAGACGCCGCTCAATGTTTTTTCTTTCCTGGATTTCCTGCTGGAGAACAATATTTGCGTTGTCGAGTTCTTTTGTTCTTTCCCTAACCAGCTCATCCAGTTTTTCTGTTTTTTCTTTGTATTTGTATGTCCGGGCTCGAAGGATGCCGGCAATCAACATTAAAACAAGAATTCCTGCTAGGATACGAAACCACCAAGTGTTCCAGAAAGGCGGAGAGATCCTAATTTTAAGGGATGCGCCTTCTCTATTCCAGATGCCGTCATTATTTGAGGCGATTACCCGGAATACATATTTTCCGGAGGGAAGATTTGTGTATGAGACAAAATGCCGGTCTTTGATTAAGTTCCATGTGGGTTCAAAACCCTCCATCATATATTTATATTCGTTTTTTTGAGGGCTTACGAAGCTCATGGCGGCGAACTCAAAGGAAAAGACATTTTCTTTATGTGAAAGAACAATTTCATTTGTTTCGGATATTGAATTTTCCAGTATTATTCGGCCGTTGATTTTTTTCCCCACGGTGACGGACTTGTTGAAAACTTGAAAATCCGTGATCACAACCGGCGGTACGAAAGGATTATTGATGATTTCATCAGGAAAGAAAAAATTAAAGCCGTTGATGCCTCCAAAATACAACCGCCCTTCTCTGTCCCTCAGGCACGAACCAAGATTGAATTCATTGCTTTGAAGTCCATCATCTACATCATAGTTTTGAAATTGTTCTGTTCTTGTATTGAACTTGGAAAGGCCTTTGTTCGTGCTCAACCAAAGATACCCATCTTCATCCTCAAGGATTGCGTAGACCAGGTCATTCGGGAGTCCAGCCTTCATGGTGTAATAGGAAAAGGATTCCGTTTCCGGGTGGTATTTGTTCAGTCCGCCTGAAGTTCCCACCCAAAGACAGTTGCGACTGTCCTGGAAAATGGTCAATATTTCACTGTTGCTCAACGAGTCCGGATTTTCGGGTACTGCATGGTAATTGATGAAAGTCTGGCTGCCGGGATCCCAGCGGTTCAGGCCGTTGAGTGTGCCGATCCAAATTAATCCCTGGTTGTCTTCTAAAATACAATAGATGAGGTCATTACTCAGACTGCCGGGATTATTGGGATCATGGTTGAATCGATGAAAGCGGTTGGTGGCCCGGTCGTATCTGTTTAAACCGGCATCCGTCCCAATCCAAAGCATTTCCCGACTGCATTCATAAATGCAGCGGATGAAATTGTTACTCAAGGAATAGGAATTTTCGGGATCGGATATAAAATGAATAAATATCGGCTTCTGGTCTTCTTTTGACGAGGGAACCATTCTGTCCAAACCGCTGCCGTAGGTTCCGATCCATAAGGATCCTCTTTTGTCTTCAGCAATACAGCGGACAAGATCATTGCTCAGACTGTTTCCGTTAATCGGGTCGTGGCGAATATGATGGAAGCGCCAAAAGGAATCGTTGCTGTCGTTTTTTTCAAGCTTATTTATGCCGCCGCCATAAGTCGCCACCCATATAGCCCCGGAGGAATCCTGAATAATCGAATAGACATGATTATGACTCAAGCTGGCCGGATTGGATGGATCATGATAGGTATGTTCAAATTTTTTAATAGAACGGTCATATTTGTTCAATCCA
This sequence comes from Candidatus Aminicenantota bacterium, assembly GCA_016927475.1. Taxonomy (GTDB): domain Bacteria; phylum Acidobacteriota; class Aminicenantia; order Aminicenantales; family Aminicenantaceae; genus JAFGMO01. The sequence continues at coordinate 95,261 of JAFGMO010000002.1, read as the reverse complement.
ACATCAGTTCCTATCCATAGGACTCCCGATTTATCCTCCAGAACCGAAAAGACTTGATTGTTACTCAAGCTTCTTGGATCCCCTGGATCCATATATGAATGAACAAAATGAGGAGAACCGCTGGCCATGGAATCTTGAAACAAAATATTCAATCCTTGACTAAAAGTGCCGATCCAAAGATTGCCGGATTTGTCGATATAAAGGTTTTGGATCTCATCTTCCGCTAAAGAGTTAGGATTTTTATCATCATGGCGGTAAGTTAAAATTTGAGATGGCGAGGAACCTTCAACGGGAAAGAGAATCCGGAAAATTCCATTTCCCATGGTGCCGACCCAGAGATTTCCTGAAGTGTCAGAGACAAGACAGCTTACATTGACAAAGCCTGAAGCCTTGGTCTTAGAGGAGCCAAGGTCAAAACGCTCAAAATTTTCTTCTTCCTTATTGAATTGGTACAAACCTTTGTCAGTTCCTATCCAAAGCTTTCCGCGGGAGTCACCTGCGAGACAAGTTATCTTACTGCTCTTCAATCCCCGCATGGAATCGGCATCCGTTCCGTATCGAATAAATATATTCTTGCCGGGAACAAAACAGTTCAGTCCGCTTTCGGTTCCAATCCAGATGTTGTCTATCCGGTCCTGGCAAATCGTGTTGATGAAATTGTTGCTGAGCGTATTTGTTTTTGCCGGGTTCGAGATGAAATGATGGAATATATCCTTTTTTCGATCGTATCTGTTAAGCCCTCCTCCATAGGTCCCTACCCAGATGATGCCCTGACGGTCTTCGAATAGAGTTTTGATATTATTGAAATTCAAACTTTGTGGATTTTCAGGATCATTTTTCAAGATTTTAAAGTTGTAACCGTCGAACTTGTTCAGACCATCTTCGGTTCCGAACCATAAAAATCCCTTGGAATCTTGAAGAATACAGTAGATGGAACTTTGAGAGAGACCTTCTTCTAAGGAAATTCTCTGGAATTCGATCTTTTTTCCAAAAGCCGGTGGAAGAATGGCAATGAGACAGACAAAAGAGGAAAGAAAAATGAGGAATGAAAATTTTTTAGCCATTCTTTTTTACTCTTTAAAAGATAAATGTTTTATAAAACAGAATCTCTGGAAAAATGTGAGGCCTATAGGATGAGATCCTGAAAAAAATTGTCTCATGTTTCTTTTTTTGGAAATGTAAATAATACAGAGGTTCCTGATCCGGCTTTACTTTCTATCCGGACTTGGCCTCCATAAAATTCTATGATCTTTTTTACGACGGAAAGACCTACACCCGAACTTTCATGTTCATCGCGGGATTGAAGGGTTTGGAATATATTGAATATCTTTTCGTGGTATTTAGGATCAATGCCAGGGCCGTTGTCCGAGACACTAAATTCCCAAAAATCCCCTTTATCCTGACATGTGATTTTAACCTTGCCGGAGGGTTTATCCATGAAGGTAATGGCGTTGTCGATCAGATTTTCAAAAATCTGCGTAATTTTAACTGGTTCGGCAAACACTGTGGGCAGCGGGCCTGAAACGCTGACTTCGACATTTTTATCAGGGGGGAGTTTTTTGATGATCTTGTTGACCATTTCGGCCACATCGACGTTTTTTTTAGCCTCCATCTCTCTTCCGGCTCTTGAATAGAGTAAGATACCATCGATAAGGATATCCAGGCGCTTGACTCGTTTCATCAAAAACTGCATCTGCTCTTTTCCGTCTTCATCGAATGAATCGGCATAATCATCATGGATCCAGTTGGCAAGCTGGTTGATGGCCCTCAAGGGGGCTTTCAGGTCGTGCGAGACGATATAAGCAAAGTCTCTAAGCTCTTTTTTTACAGCCTCCAGCTCTTTTCTTAGCTTTTCCGCTTCATTATTTTTTTTACCGGAAGAATTGTCTTCATTCATACATCTTTCTCCTCATTGTGTTTTCATAGTAACATGTTCATATTTTTTTTGGTACATAACGTGATTTCATATATTGTTTTCAGCAATTTCTTGGGATCGATGGGTTTGGAAATATACTCATCCATACCGGATTCAAGGCACCGCTCACGGTCTGATTTCATGGCATGTGCGGTCATGCCGATGATGGGAATATGCTTCCCTGTTTTTTTCTCCTTTTTTCGAATGGCTGCTGTGGTTTCGAGGCCGTCCATAAGCGGCATTTGAATGTCCATAAGGATGGCATCGAAACGGTTATTCTTTAATGCGGATAGAACCTCGGAACCATTGCCGGCAACATATACGGAATGGCCCTCTTTCTCCAAAAGACGGGCGGCCATTTTTTGGTTGATAATATTGTCTTCAGCCAGAAGCAGTTTGAGTTTAGGAAAATATTCCCTAAGGCTGTGCCTGGTGATAAGCGTTCTTTTTTCTTTGCTGTCTTTTGATGACCCCAGTGTGAGTTTTATCGCTTTGAGTAGGTCATCCTGCTTGATGGGTTTAGTAAGATAGGCGGAAACGCCGATTCCGCGACAACGGCTGGCATCTCCGCGTATGCCGGCCGATGAAAGCAGCATAATGATGATAGGAGTATTAACCTTGTTCCTTTTTATTTTTTCCGCGAGGGATAAACCGTCCATCTGGGGCATCCCTGCATCAATTATTGTACAAGCGAAATTTTCGCCGGATTTTTGGACTTTTTTCAACCGGGACAGCGCTTCTTGACCATTGTTTACAGAGATGGGAATCATCCCCCAGCTTTTCAGTGTTTTAGTCAGGATATTAAGGTGGGTTTGGTTGTCATCAACGACCAGAACGCGCAGATTTTTGATATCATCGAGGGGAATCATTTGATTCAGGTTTATGCTTGTTTCCTTTATGCGAAGAGGTATGGAAAAATAAAAAGTGCTTCCTAGTCCTTCCTTGCTTTTCAGAAGGAGTTTTCCCCCCATGAGTTCGACCAGCTCCCGGGATATTGCCAGTCCCAGTCCGGAACCTCCGTACTTGCGGGTCGTTGATCCGTCGACTTGAAAGAAAGGATTGAATATCATTTGCTGCTTTTTGGCTGAAATCCCAATTCCCGTATCCGTGACTTTAAAATGGAAAAGGGGATCGCTGTTTTTTTTATGCCTGACATTCACGGAGATAACGACTTCACCTTTTTCAGTAAATTTTATGGCGTTGCCGAGAAGGTTCAACAAAACCTGTCGCAGCCGCCCCGGATCTCCTTCCACTTTTTCCGGAATGTTGGGGGGAATGAAGCAGGCCAGTTCCAATTCCCTCTGTTCCGCCTGCCAAACAAGAGTGTTGATTGTATTATGAATCATATCCCGAATGTTAAAAGGGAGAATTTCCAGTTCCATCCTTTTGGCTTCAATCTTGGAAAAATCAAGGATGTCGTTGATGATGTTCATCAAGGATTCCGCCGAAGTGCGGATGATTTCCAGGTAATCCCGTTGTGTTTCATTAAGAGCGGTGTCCAGGGCTAACTCGCACATCCCGAGGATTCCGTTCATAGGTGTTCGGATTTCATGGCTCATATTGGCCAGAAACTGACTTTTCGCTTTATTGGCTTCTTGAGCAATTTTCTGGGCCTTTTTTCTTTCTTTTATTTCTTCCTGAAGTTCCTTTAAAGTTTTTGCAAGTTCCGATGTTCTTTCATTAACCCGGATTTCCAGCTCAGACCGGGCTTTTTCCAGTTCTTCGGCTGTTTTTTTTCTCTGAATGATTTCCGAACGGAGTTCACCCGTTCTCTGTTCAACAAGTTCTTCCAGGTGTTCCCTGTATTTTGTGAGTTCTTTCTCGGAAGATTTCCGCTGAAGAGCATTTTCGACCATAACGGGTATTGTCTTGAGATAATATCCGTTTGAATCTTTGGTTAAATAGTCGTATGCTCCTGATTTCATGGCTTGTACAGCGATTTCCTGATCTCCCATACCCGTTACAATGATAAAAGGTGTTCCTCTCATAATGTCAAAAAGATCAAAAGCGGTTCCATCCCCCAGAAGATAATCAAGGATGATGATGTCAAATGATTTTTTTTTAAGTAGGGAAGTGGATTCCTTGATGGAACCGGACATGTTGAGATTATAGGGGAGTTTTTCGCTTGTGACGAAACGTTTGAAAGCCATCCGTTCAAATCCGTCGTCATCAATAAAAAGAAGTTTTATCCGTTGATTCGCCATTATTTTTGTCCTTGTGATCGGCAAAGTTGCAAATCCATTTATCCGTTTAATGTATGTATGTTGTCTTCCAGTTGTTTTTTATAGGTGAAATAAAAAGAAGTCCATTGACCGACTTTGGATTCAACCCAAATTTTTTCACCGTATGAATCCAAGATGTTTTTTACGACGGAAAGTCCGACTCCAGTGCTTTCGCGCCGGTCCCGGGCTTCCAGAGTTTGAAATATTTTAAATATTTTTTCATAGTATCTTTCTTCGATTCCCGGACCGTTATCGGTAATACTAAATCTCCAATGGCTTGGTTCCTCATGACAGCCGATTTCTATTTTTCCCTGGGATTTATCATTGTATTTAATGGCATTGCTGATAAGATTTTGAAAAATCTGTTCAATTTTGATTTTTTCGCTGTAGATCGTAGGGAGGGAGGATTTAATATGAATCTTGATGTTTTCAGGCGGGCTCAGTATTTCAATAACTTCCGGTACTAATTTTTGCAAATCGATTTTTTCCAAGCGTTTTGACTTTCTTCCTGCCCGGGAATATTGGAGAATGCCTATGATAAGTCTGTCCATTCTTTTTACCCGGCCCAGGAGCAGTTCAAGCTGTTCACGGCCGTTATCGTCGAGAACGTCTGCATAATCTTCCGCCAGCCAACTGGCCAATTGGCTGATGGCTCTGAGAGGAGCTTTGAGGTCATGAGAAACAATATAGGCGAAATCTTTGAGTTGGTTCTCCAAAAGCTTGCGTTCCGTGATGTTGCGGATGCTGCTTATCCAGGCCGGATTTCCTTGGTAGGTAATTTCTTCGGATTGGATTTCGACAATAATTTTGCGTCCATATTTGGTGATGTGAGTGTATGAAAAACCATAGTCGACATTCCGAACATCAATCTGCCGTTTGACTCTTTCTAACTCTTCTTCCGGATGGAGGTCATATGGGGTCATGTTTTGCAGTTCATTTTTGGAATAACCGTAGATTCGTTTGAAAGATTTGTTCCAATCAAGTATTTTGTGGTTTTCCTTGTCAAAGATGAGAACGGGATCCGCAATATTATTGAAAAGTACCCGGTACTTCCGTTCGCTTTCTTTGGTTTGTTGTTCGGCAAGTTTGCGGTCGGCGATTTCTTTCTGTGCTTTTTCATATAGTCTGGCATTTTCAATGGCACTCGCGATCTGTGTACAGAGGCTCTCCATAGACGAAACATCTGAATCGTCAAAGGCATGATATTCGGCGCTTTGGAGGTCAAGGACACCGATGAGACCATCTTTGCTTGAAATAGCAACGGCCAGCTCGGAGTGTGTGTCTTCAAATGTTTTTTTAATGTAATGAGGATTTTTTGAAACATCCCCGCTAACTTGAGTTTTTCTTTTATGACCTGCTCTACCGATCAAGCCCTTTCCTAAATCAATACTCATCTTTTCGGGAAAAACCTTTTCATAGGCACCGGCTATGGCTTGAAGAACAAGTTTATTGTTTTTTTCATCATATAGAAAAAGCTGGACACCGTAATAATCGAAAGTGTCACGAATGGAAGATACGGTTTCATTGAGAAGCTGTTCCAGTTTGAGATTGCTTGTGACCCGTTGGCCGACTCTCCAGATGAGATCAGCCCGTGCGGTCCAGCGTTCCTGATTTTTCTGTGCCTTTTTGTATTCGGTCATATCCGTAAAGACGGCAACGGTACCGGTAAACCGGCCTTCATGAAATTGAGGGCTTCCGCTTACCAAAACAGGTATACGCTTTTTGTCTTTTCTGACGAGTTCAATTTCGTAACGGCTGACTTTGCCTTTCTTGCGGTCGGCATCGATATTTTCCATAAGCGAGTGCCAGTTTTTTGGGATCACAATGCGCCAATTTTTTCCGATCAGTTCCACGGGTTCGTAATGAAGGAGATTGACTGTAGCCTGGTTCACAAATGTTATGTCACCTTTTTCATCTTGGACAATGATTCCCTCTGACATGTTTTTGAGAATACTTTCGTAAAGATTATCAAGGTTGGAATGGTTTTTTTGTTTTGAAAAATCTGTCATTGTGGTTGTTTCATCCTGAAAACGTTTATCCTATCATCCTAGGATAGTATACCTAAAAAATCGCATAGCTCTTATAAAAACGCGGCCAAAAACGAGAAAACTTCAGGAAATTGAAGGATACCTCCAAGGGAAATGTACATGTTCAAGATCAAAAAGATTATCCGGGGGGTTCATTCAACTTCCAGTAAAGTTTAATAGTTCTTAAAATATCGACAAACTCCTCGTATTCAACGGGTTTCAGAATAAAACCCGAGACACCGAGTTCGAAACAGTCCACTTTGTCTTGTTGTTCCCGGGAGGATGTAAGAATAACGACGGGAATTCGCTTGAGTTCTCGGTCTTTTTTCATAATCCGGAGAAGCTCTATCCCGGTCATTTTCGGCATGTTCAGGTCAAGAAGAATAAAATAGGGGTATGTGTTGTTAGGATCCCTGAGGTATTCGAGAGCATCTTCGCCGTTGAATACAATATGGAGCGGGTTTTCGATTTGTATGTCTTTCATAGCGCGTTTAACCGTCATGGCATCTACGTGGTCATCTTCAACCAGAAGGATGGGTTTGTGACTGGGGCTCATCTCTTTATCCTTTCCATAGTTTTTTGTTTTCCGATATTCTTACCAGATATCCATTTGTCTTGAGCGGTTGGAACGAATAGGATGGGCGGTGATGAAACAGGGGACTTAAGAAAAAAAAGAACATGGAGATGAACGAAGCCGTAATTTCGAAGGTCGGCACATCTGTTTCCTTTATTTTGTATCCTTTCAATATCTTCTCGTCGTTTGAAATGAGAAAATTTATCTAAATTCTACATGATTCAAAAATTATTTCAATACCCTTTATGGGTGAAGACAGGGGTGATATTTATATCCCGTCTTCACCCTAATAAAACTGCATTATTCATCAATTTGCCCGATATTTTCTTAAAATTGATCATGGAAAGCGTTTTATTATCAATTTTACCTAAGTATATCAATAAGTGACATATATAATTGAACTTATCTATTTGTGTCGGCCAAATCTATGGATAATGCGGGTTAACGGGGAAATTGACTTGATCGCTGATATCTGATATTTTTTATCCGGATACAGCGGCCGGTGGGCCGTATGTGAACATGAGTGCCAAAAGCGTCCTTAATCTCACCTCCCTTAAAGAGCAGGTCTATCATTATCTGCGGGATCAGATGCAGAAGGGGAAAATAAAACCGGGTTCTGTGATCAAAATGGAATCCACATGCCAAAAATTAGGGATAAGCAAAACTCCGCTGCGGGATGCTTTGATCCAATTGGAGATGGAAGGTTTTGTAACCATCCTTCCCCGACAAGGAGTTTACGTCAACAGGCTGGAGCTGCAGGATATCAAAGAATATTACCAGGTTATTGGGGCTCTGGAGAACAAAGCGCTTCTTGAAGCGTCCGGAAAAATGGGAAAACCGGATATCAAAAGAATGGAAAAACTGACCCTGGAAATGCGGAGTGCCCTGAAACGGGATAATTTTGACCTTTATTACAAAAAAAACCTGAAATTTCACGATGTTTTTTTGCAGTTGTGCGGTAACAAAATTCTGAAAAAAACGGTGGATATGCTGAAAAAAAGGCTTTACGATTTCCCGCGGCTGAAGTCGTATGTCAAGGAGTGGGAAGAATCTTCAATCGAGGAACACCTTTATCTTATCGGTTTTCTATTTGAAGGAAAGTTCAAGGAAGCGGCGAGATACATCAGGGATGTCCACTGGTCCTTTGAGGTTCAGGAAAAATACATCAAGCGGTATTATTTTCACGACGAGGAAAAACAGAAAATCCGGGATTAAATCAAAAGTATCATTCCCCTGTATCACATTTTTAGGATAAAAATTACTTCTGAGAATATGTAGAATAAAGAAGGTTGGATATGGTTTCAATCACCCTGTCGATTTCCTTATAGGTGATAACAGCCGGGGGGAGCAAACGGATGATGTTCGGTCCCGCAGGAAGCGCCAGCACGCCTTTTTCCATGAGGGCCAGAATGACCGGTTTGACCTTTACCCGGATTTCGATACCGATCATCAATCCGATGCCCCTCACTTCTTTGATCACGGGAAGTCTGAGTTCTTTGAGTTTGGCCAGAAAATAACTTCCTTTTCGAGCGGCGGCTTTATCAAGCCGTTGTTCTTGGATGGTATGGATAACAGCCGAGGCAGCGGTACAGGAAAGGGGATTGCCGCCGAAAGTACTTCCGTGTTTTCCCGTTTTTATGGAAATCCGGTCGGTTCCCATGGTCACTCCCAGAGGCAGGCCGCCGGCTATCGATTTGGCCAGGCAGACAATATCCGGCTTAATATCAAAATGCTGGAATGCAAACATTTTTCCGGTCCTGCCTAACCCGGTTTGAATTTCATCCATGATAAGGAGGATGTCTTGTTCCCGGCATAATTGCTCCACTTTTTTTAGATACAAAGGATCGGCGATATGGACGCCGCCTTCTCCCTGGACTGGCTCCAAAATGATCCCGGCCGTATTTTCAGTAACCAAATCAGCCAGTTTATCGACTTTGTTGTAGGGCACATGAGTAAAACCCGGTAAAAGGGGGAGAAAGTCTTGACGGTATTTGGGATTATGGGTGGCACTGAGGGCTCCCAGAGTCCTCCCATGAAAACCTCTGAACGCGCTGATGAATTCAGATTTCCCTGTTGCTAACCGTGCAAATTTTATGGCCGCCTCTATCGATTCCGCACCGCTGTTGCTGAAGTAAAATTGTTTCAAATAAGGGGGAGAAATTTCAGTGAGCTTTTTTATGAGGATTTTTCTTTGGTCATTGTAAAAAATGCCCGGACACGTGATCAAATTTTGTGACTGACGGCGGACAGCTTTATATACACGGGGATGGCAGTGGCCGACAAAAGCCGTGCCGTGTCCGGAAACACAATCGATATACTTTTTTCCATCCTGGTCCCAGACTACGGATTTTTTTCCCCTTATGAGAGCCAGGTCCCGTTTGGGATAACAGGGGAATTCGTGATTTTTTTCCCAGCTGAAATCATAATGCATGGATTCGAGTCCCTTTTCCTTGAAGGATGTATTCTACGGGATTTTGGCCTCTGCCGTCACCGATAAAGATCGTCGTTTTTCCTTGAGAAAAAATTTTTTGAATCCCTCTGATTTTTCGTTTAAACCTGCCTGTGGCATTTTTTTCGATGTTTTCCAGTTGCTGCGGATATAACACCGGAATCAGGCTATTTTCATCCAAAGGATCATCCAGCAGACCCGGTGCTTCGATGAATTGAAAAATTTTATCAGCCTGGCGGCTGCTGTGAATAAGGGCTATGATATCGTCGTTTTCAGAGTTGACGGCTTGATGATATTCATCCAAAATGGGAATCGAAATGACCGGTGTGTAACCGGCCTCCATCAATAGGTCGAGAAGGGAAACATTCAAATGGAGAGGCTTTCCCGATAAATCCCGGATGATTCTGGTTTTGCCGTTTTCGCGAACCCTGATGCCGTTGTTGCGTTTTCCCTGGAGAAGCTGTCCGTCAAGGCCGGAGAGACCCACCGCTTTTATCCCGTTTTGATGGCAAAGCTCGACGATTCTTTTGTTGCTGAGTCCCGCGTAAGCCATCATCTGAAGATCGATGAGCTGGCCGTCGGAAAAAACACTGCTGTAACCGGATATTGAGGTTAAAACTTTCGGGGTGTATTTCAGCTGTGATGCCAATCGGTCGCGCAGCGCATTGGCTCCGTGAACGATAACCAGGGATTCTTTTAGTTCCGCCAGGCCTTCGATGATCCCTTTTATATTAATGGATTCACCTCCGCCCATTTTTACGATGATCATTCTAAAATCCTTATGGTTTGGTTGTTTATTTTACGCCAATCAGCCTGACCCGGATAAGGTTCCGAACATATCATAAGGGTGCCGTTAACGCGTTTGGTGTGCATGGTGAAATAATCTTCATCTTCAGTAAATAACGAGTTTAGGTAAATTTTTTGACCGTCACCGATAATAAAATTCATTCCCCGGATGTGATCACTTCTTTTTTGAATGACCGAGACACTCTTTTTCATGGCTTCGAACAAATCTCCCCGGTCAAACCGTTTGATAAAATGAAACAATTTTTCTGCGCCGATTTTACCTTCCGAAGGAATCCTCACACCCCTCAATTCTCCGTTGAAAATAAAAACGTGCCGCCGGCTGCAAAAGGGCATATTATGCTCCACGCCGATACACTTATTTCTGAAAGCGCTGCGGGCATGAACCATAAGGAAACCGGTCGATCCAAATATGGACAGGTCTTCCTCCCAAATGGGGCGGACGGAGCGGTGAATGGTCCAATGGCTGTTTTTGATGAAAGCCAGCCCCCAGCCGTGTCCCTGGTATTCACGGCTGTTCCGGCAGAGGGAGGCAAAGGCTTCCAGGTGGGGACGGATAAGGAATGGGCTGTCTGATTTTACGACCAGTAAGCGGCACATCCTAAACCTCAAATGGGATGCAATCCCGGGAAATTCAGCGCGGTTTTTTCCGGCAGACCATTCATGATGTTAAAATTTTGAACGGCTTGACCGGCTGCACCTTTCATTAAATTATCTAAAGCGCTGACGACCACCAGATGATCGGATAAGGGATCTTTACTGAAACCGATATCACAAAAATTGGTGCCTGAAAGAATTTTTGGCTCGGGCAAACGGTATAAACCGCTGTTGTCCTTAACTATACGGATAAACGGTTCGCTGCCATAAAATTGCCGGTATGTCTTCCAGATATCCTTTTCGGTGGCGGGTTCGCTTAAAAAAACGTGACTGACAGCCTGGATTCCCCGAACCATTTCCACGGATGTTGCCGTGAAATGGAAGGATGAATCCCAGAGAAGAGAAAGCTCCTGAAGAATTTCGCCGATGTGCCGGTGGCCGGTGGGTTGATAGACCCGGTAGCACCCGTTTCTCTCAGGATGGTGGGAGCCCGGTGAAGGGGAGCGGCCGCTCTGACTCGATCCCGCCTTGACTTCGACAATGGTTTTGGCCGGATGGCAGAGAGGCGTTTGATACAAAGGATACAATCCTAAAAGGGCGGCTGTGGCGTTGCATCCGGCGCAGGCTACCCGTGTTGCTGATTTGATTTCCTGCCGATGGATTTCCGGAATACCGTAAACAAATTGAGTAAGCAGTTCCGGCCGGGGATGGTTTATTCCATACCACCTCCGGTATTGTTCCGTGGTCAGAAGCCGAAAATCGCTGCTCAAGTCGATCAATTTCGGGGCCAGCCCGCAAAAAAAATCGATTTTATGGAGACTCCGGCCGTGAGATAGGGCGAGAAAAAGACAATCACAATCCTTCAATTCTTCAATGGTTGAAAATCGAAGTGATGTGATGGTGCGAAGGTTGGGATGGATTTTAAACACGGGTTTGCCGGCATATTTTTCGGAGGTAACTTGCTTTATCTTAACATGGGGGTGAAAAAGAAGAAGTCGGAGAAGCTCGCCTCCGGTATATCCGGATCCGCCGGCAATGGATACGGAAATTTTAGACATAGTGTTCTCCCCGTGCTTTTTTTACAGTGTAGTCGGCGATCATTCCAGGAATGTCGACACCTGTTGGATTTATGCTGTTTCTGAATTCCATGGTATGATTGACTTCATTAACCAAATAACCGTCATCCGTCTCAAAAAGGTCAATAGCCGCTACTTCTCCTTTTACGGCTTTGGCCGCTGCGCATGAAATTTTGTTGATTTCAGGATCTACAGGACAATTGTCCACCCTGCCGCCCCTGGCTGTATTCGTGATCCAGTGATCGGATTTTCTGGTAATGGCTGCAATACACTGGTTTCCCACAACAAAGGAACGTATATCCCCCCCTTTTTTGGCGATATATTTTTGAATATAAAACACCTGGTGAAAAAATCCGCCTAAGGTTGTTTTGTGCTCGATGATGGATTCGATCCCTTCCGGATCGTTGATTTTTGCCAGCAGCCGTCCCCAGGAACCGATAACGGGTTTTAAAACAACCGGATAGCCCAGTTCTTCAGCTGCTTTTAAGGCTGTTTCTAAAGAAAAAACCAAACGGAATTCGGGTTGGGGGATATGCCGGGCGGCCAGTTCGAGTGAAGTCAAATATTTGCTGCCGCAGATATGGCTTGTGTGAAAGGAATTGATGCAGGGGATACCCAGGTGTTCGATGTAGCGTATGGTTTGCAGGGACGAATAAAACGGAATACTTCGCTCAAGTATAACACCAACGTTGAAGGGATCCGGTTTGACCGGATTTATAAGAAGCTGACGGATATCGAATAACATCAGTTCCACATCGGCTATAGCGGCGAAGGCTTCCATGAGGAGTTTTTCCTCTTTCCTTATTAAAGTATGAAGAAAGCCGATTTTAATCATAAGAGGAACTCGGGATATTGGTTTGGATTCAGGAGACGGACGATATATTTCAATTCGTCCAAATCGACTGTCCTGCCTAGTCTACCGACTTCTTTAACTTTTGCCAGAACCGAATAGATCAATTCATTCGAAGGACATTGTATGCCGATTTTTTCCAAAGCATATGCGATCGTGGCTCTTCCGGACATATGATCCAGGGTAATCTCGGTTTGCCGTCCGAACAATCCCGGAGAAAGGCTTTGATAATGAATGGGATTTTTTAAGGCCGCCTGGGTATGAATGCCGGCACAGTGAGTAAAGGCATTTTTGCCTGTGACCGGAAAATGAACCGGTACCGGTATTCCGGAATAATGGCTGACACATTTGTATAAATCGGGAAGGAGGTCGAGTTCCCAGGAGCTGGACTCGTCAAAATCGGAATGAAGAACGGCTAAAAGTGAAGCCAGGTCGACGATTCCCGCCCTTTCCCCGAATCCCATTACGGAAGCATCGATGATATCGGCACCGGCCCGGTAACTGTCGAGGGCGTTGGCCAGGGCCAGGCCCCGGTCGTTATGGCAGTGAACGGCGATGAGTGGAAAAAGGTTTTGTTTTCCCAATTCACTTCGCAGTCGATGGATATATGTATAGAAACTTCGATCGGTTCCAGGAATCATGTATCCCGTGGTGTCGGCCACACTGATGATGTCGGCACCGGCCCTGACCGCTTCGGCTGAAGCAGAAATCACGTTTTCCCATTTTGAGCGGACCGTGTCTTCAGGTGTATAGCGTATTTTGAGGCCGGGTTTTTTTTCTTTGGCGTAAGCAATGATACGGGAAATATTGTCGACGGCTTGATGGAGATTTTGATCAATATGATTCAATCTTTCATCAGCCACACAAAAAAAGACACCCAAAAAATTTACGCCGCAGTCCAAAGCAAGATCAATATCTTTTTTGACCGACCGGGCATGGGCACCGATTTTGGCCTTGGTCCCAAGAGAGCTGATTTGAACGATTGCATTTTTGATATCAACCGAGACAGCCGGGTGGCCGGCTTCGATGATATCCACTCCAATCCGGTCAAGCATTTCGGCGATGGCTGTTTTGATGTGAAGGTCAAAATACACCCCTGGTGTTTGTTCACCTTCCCGCAGCGTCGTATCCAAGATTTTTATCATTACTCCCCCCAATCTTCCGCTTCTTGCGGGGCTTCCTTCAAAATAAGAGGAGATGTTGAGGTTACCTCAAGTTCCAGACCGCATTCGGAACAGACCACAAGTTCGCCGTTTACGATATCTTCATCGAAAATAACATCGGCGCCGCATACCGGACATCCCGCATTTTTTTGATTCATGTCGCCTCCAAATTGTTTTGCAGCTTGATTAAGTCCCAACGATTATATTTTTTTTTGATTGTATGTCAAAAAATAATAAAATATTTACAAAATATAATAATTATGTTAAAAATAGTACATTATATATAAAATCAGCAAAAATTATTAAGGATATTAACCTGTTTTATTCACGAGCCAAGCTTGCCGTAGCTGCAAGGCGTCAGCCTGTGAAGCTGTGCTTGGCACCGCGAACAGGCTGCAACAAAGTAGATGCGGTAAGATCGGCTCGCCTGAAAGGGAAATTTTGCCGACATTTTCTTGAAAACGGACATGGAAAATGTCTCACTATCAATTTTACCGAAAGCCATCATTATATGACACAAACTATTAAAATTATCTGTTGGTGTCGGCAAAATTTATGAATAAGGCAGGTTAAATATGATTACCATAACGGATGAAATCAACCGGATGATCGCCACGTCACCTTTTTTGGAGGAGGGGATTCAGAGGGGAATCATCAACCTGTCGGCGCTTGCCAGGGAAATGAAACCTATTTTGGAATCAAACCTCTTTAAAAGCCTCAGTGACGGAGCGGTCATAATGGCTTTAAAAAGAGTCGCTGAAAAGATGGGGCAAAAAAGAGATGCGGCCGCGCCAAAAAAAAGAATGGTCGGTGATTTGATCGTCAGGTCTAATCTGTCGGAGTTTACCTACCAAATCTCAGAAAATACCACCGATCATCAGCGGACGTTGCTTAAAGAGACAAAAAAGGAAAGAGGGCAATTCGTAACCATAACCAGGGGAATCGATCAGCTGACCATTATCATCAGCTCTATTTTTAATGATGCGGTCAAAAAAATATTCAGGAATGAGCGGTTGATTCAACAAATTGATGATTTGGCTTCCATAACCTGCAAGCTTTATGCCGAAGTGATATTTACTCCGGGTATTTTCTACACCATACTCAAATTGTTGGCCTGGGAGAACATCAATGTGATTGAAGTTGTTTCAACTTATACGGAATTCACCATCATTTTGGAACGGGGGAAAATTGATCAGTCTTTTTCCATATTGATGAAATATTTTCATTTCAAGGATCATTCGTAACGAAGGGAATGAACAGGATCCGCGGCGGCCGCTCTCCATGTCCGGTAGAGGACCGCTGTCATAGCCGTAAGAAAAGTCAGAAGGAAAGCGCTGAAGTAAACGCCGGCATGTAACGGCGTGATGAAAAGTAGTCCCGTTTTAAGAATCTGACGCCAGCCGATATAGATAAGGACAAGAGAAAGGACATTGGCCAATAAGACTAAAGCCATAAATTCCCTAATGGTCCGCCAGGTGATCCTTAAGACAGAAGCGCCGAGAACTTTGCGGATGCCGATCTCTTTCACCCTTTGTTCGAGCAAAACGGAGACCAATCCCAAAAGCCCCAGGCAGGAGAAAAGAACGGCCGCCAGACCAAAAGCCCTGAATATGCCGCTGACCTTGGATAGGATGGTGAATGATTCGTCAAAAAATTGCTCCAGTGTTTTACAAGCGAAGGGAAGATCGGGTGCGAATAATTGCCATTTTTCTTTAAGAAACAAGCGTAAGTCTTCGAATCGGGTCCCCGGAGCATATTTTATCAAGAGAAAATTCAGGTTTTCAGGTTCAATAGTGAGTACGGCAGGGGGGATCTTGAAACCGATATCCTCAAAGAGGAAATTTTTTGTCACGCCGATGATGATGCCCTTTTTGTCTCCGACGGTGAGAGGTTTGTTGAGGGGATCCTTCCATGGAAGATTCCGGGCGGCTTCTTCGTTGATAACGAAGTTTGTTTCGTCATTCATCGATTTTTGATGGCTCCGGCCGTGAAGAAGGTCAATCTTCATTGTTTCGATGAATCCGTAATCGATTCCGTAAGCCTGAACGCGTACGGTTTTATCTTCGGTTGATCCGGTGGGACGTGCATTTTCAGGCGAAGACCATATGAGAGGAAGATTACCGGAGGCTGAGACGGAAACAATATCCGCATGCCGGAGAAGTTCCGTTTTGATGATGTCGACCTTGGGCCTGACTTCTTTGGGAAGCTGGATGGAAGCCACCCTTTCGCGGTGGTAGCCGAAATCCGACTGCATAAAAACTTTGGATTGGCTCTTCATAATCCCGGCCAAGGCGATGAAAAGAACGGAGAGAGAAAATTGAAAAACGATCAAAAATTTTCCGCCTCGCCGTTTTTTGCGTTTCCGGCCTGACCTTCCTTTAAGAGCTTGAACGGTTCCGAAAGATGAGAGAAAAAGAGCCGGGTAGAGGCCTGATAAAAGACCCGTCACGCAGACGGCCCCGATAAAATATTTCCAGAGGAAGGGATAATTGAAGAACGAGTTGGATATGGTCGAAATGTTTTCCGATAAGGCGGATGTACCCAGAAAAGAACTCAGAAGAGGATGGATGATTTCGTAGATGAGGACAGCCGCCGGCAGCGCACAAAAAGCCATAAACATGGATTCCCAAACAAATTGCCTGAACAGGTTGCTGCGTTTCGCACCTACGGCTTTTCGGATACCGATTTCCTTCAGACGCTGCATATAACGTGAAGTCGAGAGGTTGATGAAGTTGATGGAGACGATTATCAACAGCAGCCCTCCCAGGAAGAGGCCGATGAAGACGGCTTCCGGGCTGCTGGTTGCCATGAATGTTTCGATATGGGATCCTTTCAAGCGAAAGTCTTTGAGGGGAAAAAGGTACATCCGTTTTAAGCTCTGATCGGTATTCGGAATGTGGTTTTCCAGGAAAAGACTCAGCTTTTTTTGAAGCTCTGTCCGGTCGGCACCCTTCCGAAGGAGAAGAAAAGAACCGTAACGGTTGGTGTCCCAGTCCGCCGGATCCCATCGATGGTGGACCGTTTGTAAAGAGATAAGAGCGTCAAAGCGAAGGGAGGAGGTTCTTGGTATGTCGGTAAGAATACCGGTAACGGTAAGCTCTTTGTTTCCTTCGAGGATCAAGGTGCGGCCTATCGGATCTTCGTTCCCGAAATATTTTTCCGCCGTGCTTTGATTGAGGACGATCGAATCAGGTGTGTCCAGAGCTGTTTCAGGAAAACCTGAATTCATGGTAAAAGAGAAAACATTCAAAAACTCCGGGTCCACGAATAAAATTCCCTTCTGGAAGAAAGTGTCTTTCCCCCTTGCGATGGTAAGTTCGGCTGTGGGGAGAACGCGGACGGTATCTTCTATTTCCGGGAATTCTCGTTCTAGGGCGGAAGTGAGCGGGCCGGGGCAGAAAGCGGTGTGTTTTTCTTCC
The DNA here is from genome assembly GCA_016927475.1 of Candidatus Aminicenantota bacterium. Classification (GTDB taxonomy): domain Bacteria; phylum Acidobacteriota; class Aminicenantia; order Aminicenantales; family Aminicenantaceae; genus JAFGMO01. The sequence goes on along the minus strand of JAFGMO010000002.1, from coordinate 78,165 downwards.
TTTGTATTTATGTATTGGACCACTTGAATGACCCCGCAAATCCGGTCACCCTTTTTATGAAAACGGTCGGCGTGTGATTTAGTGCCGGCTGTCAGGGCAAAAATCCCGAATCCGGCGATCCCGACTGCCATGCCCAAAAGGTTGACGAAAGAATAAAACTTTTGTTTTTTGAGGTTTCTCCAAGCTGTTAGCAAATGATTGAAAAACATGGTTTCTTCCTCGTTTTGGATTCAACCTCATGATAAACGGGGAAATGATGCCTGAAAATAGGAATCCCTTCTTATTTCTTAAAAATAGGAAACCTTTCTCATTGTGAATAGTGCAGGATAATACATGTTGGCAAATAGGTCCTTAAAAAATCGAAAATCGTGAAAATATGAATCTTACTTATCATGTTTTCGTATTTCATAATAGATATCAAGCATATTTTTATAATGAGCCATCACTCAGGATGATTCAAAAGTACTATTCACAAAGGGTAATGCGGGAAACCTGCATTATTATGATTCAAAAAAGTGTATAGAGGTGTGCCATGTTTAAAAACTATTTCAAAATAACCATAAGGAATCTGTTTAGAAATAAGCTATTCACATTCATCAATATATGTGGATTGGCGATCGGGTTGGCCTCATGTTTGATGATCTATCTTTGGGTTCAGGACGAGCTGAGCTACGACCGGTTTCATCAAAATGCCGAGCGTATTTATCGTGTTGAAAGAAAGGTGGATTTCAGAGACATCCACGGTCAGGCTCCCATTACCTCAGGGGCGTACGGACCGGCATTAGTCAGGGATTATGCCGAGGTCGAAAATTTTGCCAGACTGGATAGAAATGAACTTTCCATCAAAAACCATAGAAACACTTACCACAGGCAGAATCTTCTTTTTACGGACAATTCTTTATTTGAAGTTTTTGATTTCAGGCTGGAGGAAGGTGATACCAAGACGGTTCTTACCGAGCCTCGTTCCGTTGTCTTAACCAGGGAAATGGCCGTCAAATATTTCGGTACCGATGATGTTTTAGGCAGGTCGTTGACCGTCGATTGGAATGAACAGATGACGGACTTTAAGGTCACAGGCATCTTGGAAGAAGTCCCCCAGAATTCCCATGTCCAGTTTGATATGGCGGCATCTATCTCGACCTATTCGGATGAAATTATGAGTGGATGGTTCAATAATTTTATTCATACTTACGTGCTTTTAAAGGAAGGGGCTTCGGCCGTTGGTCTCGAAAAAAAACTGCCTGATTTTTTAACGAAATATTTAGCTAAAGGATTCGCAGCGATTCTTGGACCCGATGCCGATGTCAATGATGTTTTTCAACTGAAAATGAATCCTCTTCTTGATATTCATCTTCATCCTGCGGAACAGTTCGAAATAGAACCCCAGGGAAGCCAAACATCTGTTACCATTTTTTCGATGATTGCCCTGCTGATCCTTGTTATCGCTTGTATCAATTTTATGAACCTTTCCACGGCCCGGGCTAATAAGAGAGCGAAAGAGGTCGGTATCCGAAAAACGATCGGGGCTTATAAACATCAGCTCTGGAGACAATTCCTAAGCGAATCCGTTATCCTGTCATTTTTTGCGCTGGTTCTGGCCGTGTTGTTGATCAAAATATTTCTTCCTTTTTTTAACACGATTGCCGGCAAAAATTTATCCGCAGGGATACTTTTTTCTCCAAAGAATGTACTTATCCTTGTCGGTATCACACTGCTCACGGGATTATGTGCCGGTCTTTATCCCGCCTTTTACATAACGGCTTTTGAGCCGTCTAAGGTCCTCAAAGGAAGCGCCCTTTCCGGAACAAAAAAGTCGGGTTTTAGAACCAGTATGGCCGTTCTTCAGTTTGTCATCTCCATCACGTTGATTATCGGAACCCTCATCATTTTCAAGCAGATGAAATACATTCAAAACAAATCGCTCGGTTTTGATAAGGAAAACATCGTCCTTATCCCTACGGAAAGCCAGGCGGTTCGCCAAAATTTAAATGTTTTCCGCAATTCACTAACGGATGATACACGTGTCTTATCCGTCGCCGGGTCTTCGAATGTTCCGGGAAGCGCATTATATTCCGATACCGTCTTCAAAAGGGAAGGTTCCGACGATATTTATAATCTCATCTATATGACAACGGATTATGATTTTGTGGTTACTTATAAATTTAAGGTGATTCACGGCCGATCCTTTTCCAAAGAATACGGGTCGGATATTCAGGGAGCTTATCTGATCAATGAGGCGGCCGCCCGGGAGATGGACTACAAGCCCGAAGAGGCCGTCGGAAAAAAGATATACAGGGCGACAAGCCCGGAAGATTTCAGCGAAGGGACCATCGTCGGTGTAGTGGACAATTTCCATTTCAAATCTCTGCACCGGATCATCGAACCCTTAACCCTTGTTCTCGATCCGGACCGGGTGGGTTTCATCTCCGTACGCATCAGGCCGGGTGATGTCAGAGGGACCTTGGATTTTATTCGTCAGAAATGGATGGAGACCTTTCCCGATGAAAATTTTGAATACCGATTTTTGGATGACCGGATCAATCTTCTCTATGCGAACGAAAGCAATATGCGGACAATCGTTTTGGTCTTTGCCGCCCTTTCAATACTGGTTGCCTGTCTCGGCTTATTCGGTTTGGCCGCATTTGCCGCACAGCAGAGGACAAAAGAAATGGGAGTAAGGAAGGTGCTGGGAGCCTCAGAGCTCCATGTTTTTGTCCTTCTTTGTAAAGAATTCACAAAGTGGGTCATCGCGGCCAACATCATTGCCTGGCCTTTGGCCTATTATATGATGACAAAATGGCTTCAAAATTTTGCTTACCGAATGACCGTCGGAATCTGGCCTTTTGTCTTATCCGCCGTAGCGGCTTTTTTTATCGCGTTCTTTACCGTCAGCTACCAGTCCGTCAAAGCGGCCCTAGCCGAGCCAGTGGATTCTTTGCGCTATGAATAGGATCTTAATGGTCGATACGGAAATGGCTTAACACACGCAAAGCCCGCAGCGTGTTCCAGCGGCTTGGTTTTCCGGGTTCCTCCATATCAAAATGTCTCTGGCCTGCATGGGGTGCTGCAAGCGTCCATACATGGTTTTTTCTTTTTTTGAGGAGAATATCGATGGCCGGCCGCATTCTATCATCATAGGAAATTCCCGCCGTCCTGAAATAATCCAAAGCACGCAGGATGTCGTACCGCCATCGTGATGGATAGGGGAGCCTTAAAAATTCGTTCTTAATGACTTTGCCTGTTCTGTCGGAGAGATACAGCCTGTGTTTCAAGATGAATTCTTGGGAGGCGGCTTCAGCCTCTTTGAGTTCCGGAAGCCTGTAGGTATAACCATTCAATAAATATTCCCGGATACCTTCGGCTACCGAAAGTGTCGAATGAAGGGAAGCGTGCCGTGCGCCCCAACGGTTGTACATGCAGTTAAAACCTCCGTCATCCATTCGCTGAAGAAGGATAAAGTCCGCGATTGAATGAAGCTCGGTCTCTTCGGTTTTGAAGTAGGAGGCATAGTTCAGAAACATACCGTTCAGACAAACATCACTTTCCTTGATGGCCGAGGAGGGATTGATGCCTCCGTCGGGCCCTTTTTCCTCCCTCAGCAGCATACGGATGGTTTTCCGGATATTGGGATGGCCCGGCGGGAGACCCAGGTTCTTCAGGTCAAGCAGCGTATAGTGGGTGGAGGTCCATTTGGGCTGATAAAATTTTATTCCCCAATGTCCGTTTTCATTCTGGAAGGATAAAAATTTTGATCCCCATCCTTCTTTGGCGATTCTGGATCTCAGGTCTCTCCGTTCGTTCCCATGGAGGTCCCGGTAGACCTGGTATTGAATCGATATGTCGCCTTCAAGCAGCCAATCGAGAATTTTATCTGCCATAATGCTTCATGCATGTAATATTTTAAGAATTTTGTCGGCGTAGTCCCGGCCGGCCTTATCCATGGTTTCAATAACGATATCTTCTGGTGAGGAAACGCCCAGCCTAAGCTCTACCGCCCTGGCAATCTGTTCCTGTTCGAATACCTTTTTTCCCATAATGGCTTCATTGCTGCCCAACTCTTTGAGGATGGCAACGCCCACAGCATCAACGGCGATCCGGTCGGTTCCGGGCCGCTGCGGTCTCCGATAATTAGTTTTTTTGTACCCATTTAACTATAAAAATATTTTCCCGCGATCCTTTATATTACTTTAGAATATAAACAAACATGGGTCAACAGATAAACATTGAGGAGCTCTCCCAATTTTTTAAGATTTCTTGGAAACATCAAAAGCATCATATATTGAGGGAGAAAAAGATATAGGCCGTTGGCGAATCCAAGAATGACATTTGACAACCTGAGATATCTGATATATGATATATCACGAATTCGAGCCGTTGCGATGAACAGGGAACGGAAATGACGGAAGGGATTATTTTTGATATCAAGCGTTACGCCATCCATGACGGGCCCGGTATTCGGACAACTGTTTTTATGAAAGGATGCCCCCTGAATTGTCTATGGTGCCATAATCCCGAAGGAAAGAGTCCGGAACCGGAGCTCATCTATTTTCCCAAAAAATGCCGTGAAACATGCCGCTTGTGTATTGAAGCCTGTCCGGAGAACGCCCTGTCCAAAAACGGAACCGTAAAGTTCGACCAGTCTCGATGCCGGCGCTGCGGGACATGTGCCGACGCATGTGTGTACGAAGCCCTGGAACTGGCTGGGAACACAAAAACCGCTGAAGAAGTTGTCGGCGAAGTCCGGAAAGATAAAATATTTTTTGACGAATCAGGGGGAGGCGTAACCTTTTCCGGGGGGGAACCTCTGATGCAGCCGGAATTCCTGGAAGACATGCTTGACCGCTTTAAACAACTGGGCATTCACACGGCTGTCGACAGCTGCGGTTACGCTCCTTCAGATGTTATAGAGCGTATCGCCCGCAAGGCTGACCTGTTCCTGTTTGACATTAAAATCATCGATGAAAAAAAACACAAAAAGTATACCGGGGTTTCTAATGAACTCATCATTGAAAACCTGAACAAACTCCTGAATATGAAGTGTGCCGTATGGATACGGATTCCCCTCATCGCCGGTATTAATGATGGTCCTGATGATATTAAGGCCATAGCCGCATACCTGTCTTCCCTTAAGCCTATCGAGAGGGTTTCGCTTCTTCCTTACCATAGAGCAGGTACCGGAAAAGAAGATAAATTACAGAAAAACCTTAGGGTTTCGGCAAAAAATATATTTCAGGCTCCTTCTCCGGAGAGGAGGGCTGAAATCGCGGCGGAATTTTCAAATTCAGGTTTGAAGGTCAAGGAAGGAGGATGAAAATGAACAACAGGATCGCAGGATTGAAACAAAGAAGCCTTCAAGCCGTTCCCCGTATCAGCACGGAAAGAGCGGTTCTTATAACAGAGTTTTATCGAAGTAAAAAGGCGGATATGGTTTCCGCGCCGGTCAGGAGAGCCCTGGCCTTTAAGCATATTCTTGAAAACAAAAAAATCCACATCGATCCCGATGAACTGATTGTCGGGGAGAGGGGACCAGCCCCCCAGGAGACACCGACCTATCCTGAGATAACGGCCCACAGCCTGGAGGATCTGGACATTTTGGATAAACGGCCGAAGATATCCTTCAAAGTCAGTGAAAAGACCAAAAAAATCTACCGGGAGAAGATCATCCCTTACTGGAGAGGACGCTCCATGCGGGATAAGATTTTTGAGAGAATGACACAGGAATGGAAAGATGCTTATGAAGCGGGAATTTATACTGAGTTTATGGAGCAAAGGGCACCGGGCCATACCGTTCTGGATGACAAAATCTACAAGAAAGGTTTCCTGGATTTTAAGAAAGACATCCGGCGAAGCCTAAAAAATCTGGATTTTCTCCATGACTCTCAAGCCTCTGATAAAAGGGAAGAACTGAAGGCCATGGATATTTGTGCCGATGCTTTGATCCGGTTTGCCGAACGTCATGCCGAAAAAGCGGAAGAACTGCAAAAAAATGAAAACGACGAAAAGCGAAAGCAGGACCTCAAAAAAATAGCAGGCATTTGCCGGCGTGTTCCGGCCCGCAAGCCCCAAAATTTTTGGGAAGCTCTGCAGTACTACTGGTTTGTGCATTTAGGGGTGATCACGGAATTCAACACCTGGGATTCTTTCAATCCCGGACGCCTTGACCAGCACCTTTATCCTTTTTATAAGAAGGGACTTGAGGCAGGAACTCTAACACACGAAAGCGCCCGGGAACTTCTTCAGGCTTTTTGGATTAAATTTAACAATCAACCAGCCCCTCCCAAAGTAGGAGTGACGGCAGAGGAAAGCGGAACGTATACGGATTTTGCCCTTATCAATCTTGGCGGTGTAAAAAAAGACGGGTCGGACGGAGTCAATGAGCTGACCTTTCTTATCCTGGATGTCATCGAGGAAATGAGGCTTCTTCAGCCGAGTTCCGCCGTTCAGCTCAGCAAAAAAAATCCTGACACCTTCATCAAGAGGGCTTTGAAGATCATCAAAACGGGTTACGGACAGCCCTCTGTTTTCAATACGGATGCCATTGTCCAGGAACTGGTCGGCCAGGGGAAATCCATTGAGGATGCCCGCAATGGGGGAGCATCAGGCTGTGTCGAAGTGGGGGCTTTCGGCAAAGAAAATTACAACCTTACCGGGTACTTCAACCTGACCAAGGTGCTGGAGATTACGCTCCATAACGGAACAGATCCGAGGACCGGAAAAAAAATCGGCTTGAAGACGGGAGGACCCTCTTCTTTTTCGTCCTATGAGGAGCTCTTTGAGGCCTATTCCAAACAGCTGAAACATTTCATCGATATTAAAGTCGCAGGAAACAACGTTATCGAACGCCTCTACGCGGAATACCTTCCGGCCCCTTTTCTTTCCCTGCTTATAAGTGATTGTATAGAAAGAGGCCTGGATTATCATGACGGCGGCGCGCGCTATAACACCTCTTATATTATGGGAGTTGGGATGGGAACCATCACGGATGTTTTGACTTCAATAAAGTACAATGTTTACGACAGGGGCGGTGTTTCCATGAAGGGGATGATGGAGGCTCTTGAGAACAATTTTAAAGGAAGCGAGGAATTGAGACATAGGTTTCTCAATAAAACGCCCAAGTACGGCAATGATGACGATTACGCCGACGGCATAATGCAGTCTGTTTTTGAGACATATCATAATCTGATCGACGGCAGGCCCAATACCAAAGGAGGAACCTATCATATCAATCTCCTGCCGACGACGGTTCATGTTTATTTCGGTCGGGTGACGGGGGCCACGGCCGACGGTCGTCTTGCTTATCATCCGCTTTCCGAGGGAATCTCGCCTGTTCAGGGAGCGGACCGCAAAGGACCAACCGCTGTTTTTAAATCGGCGTCAAAGATGGACCATGTCCGCACAGGGGGGACGCTTCTCAATCAGAAATTCACTCCCCATTTGCTGGAAGATAACGAGGGATTGGACAAAATGTCCCATCTCATTCGTTCATACTTCAAGCTGGACGGGCATCATGTCCAGTTTAATGTTGTCAGCGCTGAAATCCTTCGGGAAGCCCAGAAATGTCCGGAGAAACACCGGGACCTTATCGTGCGGGTAGCGGGCTACAGTGACTATTTCATCAATCTTGGTGAAGACCTTCAGGAAGAGATTATCAGGCGGACGGAACATAAATCATTTTAAATTTTCTATAATTGGACAGGAACGTTAAATCTATGTTATACCCTACATGGAATTAAAAAAAAGGAGATTTTTATGTTTGAGGCGGAAACTTATATTAAGAGACGTAATCGTTTGAGAGAGATGGTTGGTTCCGGATTGATACTGTTTCCTGGGAATGAGGAAACACCGATGAACTATAGGGACAATGCTTATCATTTTAGGCAGGACAGCTCCTTTCTCTATTATTTCGGTTTGGATTCTCCTTCTCTGGCAGGTGTTGTCGATGCCGACGAGGGGAAAGATATTATTTTCGGTGATGATGCTGACATGGATGACATCATCTGGATGGGGCACCAAGCGTTGCTCAAGGTCAGAGGAAAGCGTGTCGGCGTTGAAGAAACGACGCCGTTATCGCGGATAGCGGATGTTCTGGATCAAGCCGTAAAAGAAGGGAAAAAAATTCATTTTTTACCACCGTATAGGCCGGAGACTATCCTGAAGCTGGCTGATTGGCTGCATCTGGATATCCAAAAGGTTGCGCTGAAAGCTTCGGCCGATTTGATCATAGCCTTAGCCGCTCAACGTTCCCTCAAAACGGACGAAGAAATTCAGGAAATCGAAAAGGCTTTGGATGTGTCCTATGAGATGCATACCTTAGCCATGAAAATGGCCAAACCCGGTGTTTATGAAAGTGAGATTACCGGCAGGATGGAGGGTCTTGTCCTTTCCAGGGGATTTTTTCTCGCCTTTCCGACGATATTAACCATAAACGGCCAGATTTTGCATAATCATTACCACGGCAATGTCCTCAAGGAGGGCCGGCTTCTGGTCAATGATTCAGGAGCGGAATCGGACCGGCATTACGCTTCGGATATTACCCGAACCACTCCGGTAGGAGGCAAATTTTCGTCCCGCCAGAAAGAAATTTATGAGGTCGTTCTTAAAGCCCAAACGGGGGCTATCGATGCCATGAGGCCCGGTATATCCTTCCGGGATGTCCATTTACTGGCTGCCCGCACCATAGCCGGAGGATTGACGGATCTTGGTATCATGAAAGGAGATCCGGAAGAAGCAGTCGATAAGGGAGCACACGCGATGTTCTTTCCTCACGGATTAGGGCATCTCATGGGGCTGGATGTTCATGATATGGAGAATATCGGTGAAAATTATGTCGGATATGGAGACGAGGCGCAAAGAAGCTCTCAATTTGGACTGTCCGCCCTGAGATTTGCAAAAAAACTGGAACCGGGTCATGTGCTGACCGTTGAACCCGGATTATACTTCATTCCGGATTTGATAGATCTGTGGAAAAACGAAGGAAAGTTTACCAATTTTATTGATTACGACAAGGTAAATAACTACCGTGATTTCGGCGGGATCCGGATTGAGGATGATGTTTTAGTGACAGAAAACGGACACCGTATACTGGGAAAACCCATACCTAAGACGATTGCCGATATTGAGAAGACGGCGGCGGAAGCGTAGATAATAAATACGGTTTTTACCGTTCGGCTGGCAAGTCCGCGTCAGGACCAATAGTAATTTTGATCCCTTTTTCGGGATCGAGGATTTGTTTTAAATAGGTGTTCATTTCATCGACCGTTACGGCTTCGATCTCTGAGAGAAGTTTTTCCAAAAAATTGAAGCCAAGTCCGAGGGCTTCGAATTCTGCCAGATAATGAGCCCTATTCTCTTTCGTTTCGTTGTCTCTGAGAAAGTGGAATCTGGAATTGATTTTGGCCACGGCAAGATCTTCTTCCGTCATACCGTTGGCGAACACTCCTTCCAGCACGGCTTTCAATTCTTTCAGGGCTTCTTCCTTTTTCGGCGGCTCTGTTTCCAGATAAGCTTCGAAAAATCCCCCCTCTTGAAGCTGAGTTGAGAATGCATTGACGTTGTAGGCCAGGTTTTTTTCGGACCTGAGCGGCCAGAGCATGGAACCGATTCCTCTTCCGAGATAATTTTCAAGAAGCAGGGCAAGGGCATAGCTGCGCTTGGATATGCGGGGAAGGGGATAAGCGAGGGAAACGAAAGTCAATTGGGTATCCTTGGTTTGTGATATTGTTTTGTTATCGGGCGTGCCGGCCTGGATAGAAGCTGGAGGAGGAACGTCTTGCCGGGGAAAGGAAGAAAAATGTTTTTTCAGGACTTCGGTCAGCTCCGGACTCTTCATATTCGAAACGGCGGAAACAATCATACCGCCGGCATGAAAGTAATTATGGTAATAGTTTTCAATATCTTTCTTTTTGATATTTTTTAAGCTGTCTTCCGTACCCAGGACGGACCCGGCATAGGCGCTTTGTCCGAAAAAGCCATCAAGGGCTTTTTGGTGACCGACTTTAACGGAGTCATCCTCTTCAAATTTCCGACGAAAATTCATGTTGTCTTTAACCCGGTTAATGCGCATTCCGGATAAAAGGGGATCTTTAAAGGTTTGGAACATGATCTCCAGCGTGCTGTCAAGGTGTTCGGTCAAGCAGATAATGATCACCAGGGAATAATCTTCGAAACAAAACATGGAGATGTGTGAAGCCTGGCTCATCAGGTCCTGAAGTTGGCGCATATCCGTGATTTCGAGGGTGAGATAGGTGGTCAGGTAAGCCAGGCCCTCTTTTCCGGAAGGTTCAGCCCTTTTCCCTCCCTTGATGAGGATCTGAAGGACGGTCAAGGCCGATGAATCATCCTCGGCCAAAATAAGGGGAAGACCGTTTTCCAGGCTTATTTTTACAGCATTATTCGCCTGCCGGCTTTCCATTTCTTGGGAAAAGGAAAATGAAAAGAACGCTATAAGCAAAAAAACAGCTCCCAATGCGCATTTTGCTCCCTTAGAAAGAAAAAAAAGTTTTTTCATGGATTTTTCTTTTTATTCGGTTTGATGGAAACAATGACGTATTTCCCTTTTCCAAGATAGGTTCCCGCGGCTTTTCGAATGTCGGAAGAGCTGATTTTTTCGATGTTTTCCAGGTAGCTTCCTCGTCTCGTGTCGTCATTGATGAGAATGTAACGGACAAGAGAATTGGCCACAACAAGGCCGTTTTCCTGTGACTGGAGGATTTTATATCTTATCTGGTTTTTTGCGCTTTCCAGGTAATCCAAAGCATCGATCTTTACTTCTCCCATAAAATCATCTTTGGAATATCTTCCGCGTCTGGTGTCTTTAAGAAAACGCATTGTTTCTCTGGAAGCCGCTTTCATTTTATTCGGTTCCAGGGTCAGATAGATGATGATGGCTCCTCCGTATTGGTAGGAGCTGTAGGTCATATTCACGGTGTGTATCAGGTCTCTTCTTCCCCGAAGGTGTGCGTTCAGCATCGGTGTGACGCCTCGTCCAAGCATCTCGGTCAGAAGATGAAGGGCGTATTGATCGGGATGGTTGTAGTCAGGTCCCTGAATTCCGATGGCCATATATCCTTCCTCGACATCCATTGTTTTTTCGATTTCAACATTATCGGGGAGATCGCTTGCCTTGGGGTAGGAGGTAACAGTGATGTCTTTGGGGGGTATGAGGCCGTATATGTTCCGGATCTTGGATTCCATTTCCTCTATGGAAAAATCGCCGACCGCGGCCAGGGCACAGTTTGATGTTGAAAAATGCTCGCTGTAAAAATCCTGAAGTTTGGCGGCTGTCGTTGTTTTGATGCCCTCGATGGTTCCGTGGACGGGACGTTCATAAGGATGGCCGGGGAAAAGATGGCCGTAAACGAGGGAAGTGGCGTATCGCATGGGGTCGTCTTCCATTTGGTTCAGCTCTTCCAGGATGATTTTCTTCTCCTTTTCCACCTCTTCGTCGTCGAATTGAGGGTTGAAAAGGATATCCTTTTGGTTATTCAGGGCGAATTCCGCGTGTTCCTTCGGCAGGGAGATTTCGAAAGAGACAAGGTCGATCCCCGTATGGGCATTAAAATAGGCTCCGTGACGCCTGACGTTTTTGCTGATCTCGGTTCCGCTTCGGGATTTTGTTCCCCGGAAAAGGGTGTAGTGTTCAAGGATATGAAGGAGTCCCGAGTTTTCGGCGACCTCATCTTTTGTCCCTGTATTGAAACCGATTACGAGATGAAAAAGGGGAAGGGTATGTCTTTCATAAAGAAAGACCTTTATTCCGTTTTCCAGTTCGAAAAAATTCGAAGGCGTGTCTTCATCAGAGAAAAGGGGAGAAGAAAGAAGTGCCGGGAGAAGAAAAAATGGAAGGACGAATAGAGATATCTTCTTTTTGTTGGTCACCTTTTTATTCTATTAAATAAAAGAAGGGGACACAACAGCTATCAAGAATTAAAATTCGTATACAGGATTTTGGTTATAATATCCTCACCCTTAATCCGCTGTTCCCATGAATGATTTTTCGAACTGATGGATGGCCTCTTTATCCCCTAAAACCAGAAGGATATCCCCTGTTTCAAACTTAATCTCGGAAGAAGGGTTGAAGACAATATCTTCCCCCGGTTTTTTAACGGCGATAACGATGACATTGGCTTTTTTGCGAATATCGCTTTCAACGAGTGTTTTTCCACGGATTTTGGACTTTTTTTTGACTACCATCTCTTCCATATAGAGCGAGAGCTCTTTTCTTCTGACTATGAGGTCCATGAAGTCCACAACGGCAGGACGGATCAGCGCCTGGGCTATCTTTAATCCGCTCCATTTGTAGGGGCTGACGATCCGGCTTGCGCCGACCTGCAGTATTTTTTTCTCGGCCTCTTCCTCCAAGGCTTTGGCAAGGACAAAAATGGAAGGATTGATCAAGCGAACGGTCAGAACGAGGTAAAGGTTGTCCGCGTCCGAGGGAAGAAGGGCTGCGACGGCTTTAGCGGTTTTGATTCCCGCTTTGAGGATGACTTCTTCCTGAGTGGCGTCTCCAATGATAATAGGGAAGCTGGAGTTTTGAATGAAAGGACTGAGTTTTTTTTCGTCATTATCGATGACAACAAAAGAAGAACCTTCCTCTTCCAGTCTTTCCCTGACGATTCGACCCATGCGGCCGTGACCGCAAATAATATAATGATCTTTTAAATGTTCCATTTTTTTTCTCATCCGTGTCCTCCGCCAAAACCTGGCAGCACCGCCCTCATAAATGATTTCGGCAACTTTGGTAAAAGCGTAGAGGGCTGTCCCGACACCTCCGAAAATGACAAAAACCGTGAAAATTTGTCCGGAAACATGAAGGTCCCTGACTTCTCTGAAACCAACGGTGAAAATGGTAATGACGGTCATATAAAAACAATCGAGGAGGGGCCATCCTTCAATAATGTGGTAACCCAAAGTTCCGATAAAGACCATGAGGAAAAGAAGAAATAATGGTTTCCACATAACACAGAATCCAAAGCTGTTCTTTGAGCCCATATTATATCAATCCTGTCTTGAGGGCAATTCATTTTTATCCTGCAGGAATTATGTTAAAATGAATCAAATTTCGAGCAAAGGATTGATAAGATGAAAACGCAGCGAAAAAATAAAATTCTTGTTGTTGATGATGAAGAAAATATACGCAAATCCTTGAAAATGATTCTGGAATACGAGGGATACGATTTTCTTGAAGCCAAGGACGGAGAAGAGGCGTTGGACACTTTAGACGAGACCGTCGGCATCAACCTGATCCTGCTGGATGTAAAACTTCCCGGCAGAGACGGTATGGAAATTCTTGCCGAGATAAGGAAAAGGGCCTTCTCTCCCGAAGTGATCATGATTTCAGGCCATGGAACCATTCAAACTGCCGTCGAAGCTACCAAGGGAGGAGCGTACGATTTTCTGGAAAAACCCCTGCACAGGGAAAGAGTCCTCCTCAGTATTCGAAACGCTCTAAGCCAGAGCAAGCTGCGCCGGGAATGCAACAGCCTGCGGAAAAAGGCCGAAAAACGGTACGAAGTCATCGGGAACCATTTGATGATGAAGAAACTATGGGAAAATGTGAAAAAAGCAGCCCCGACAAATGCGACAGTTTTAATCCGTGGTGAGAGCGGAACGGGAAAAGAACTGATTGCCCGCGCCATTCACCGGAACAGCCGCCGGGCACAGGAGGAATTCGTTCAGGTGAATTGTGCCGCCATCCCTGAAGAATTGATCGAGAGCGAGCTTTTCGGCCATGAAAAAGGAGCTTTTACGGGTGCCACGGAAAAAAAGCAAGGGAAATTTGAGCTAGCGGACGGCGGCACCATTTTTCTTGATGAAATCGGGGACATGAGTTTAAAAACCCAGTCTAAAGTTCTCCGGGTCTTGGAAGAAGGGGAGGTTCAAAAGGTGGGCTCCTCAAAAATCGACAAGGTTGACGTACGCGTCATCGCAGCGACCAACAAAAACCTGAACAAAGAGATCAAAGAAGGGAATTTCCGGGAAGATCTTTATTTCAGATTGAATGTCGTCCCCATATATTCTCCTCCATTACGGGAGAAAAAGGAGGATATCCCTCTTCTAGTGGAATATTTCTGCCGGAATTTTGCCGAAGAAAACAATTTTAAGATAAAACAATTCACTCCGGCAGCTCTGGAAATTTTGAAAAAATATCCGTGGAAAGGAAATGTCCGTGAGTTGAAGAATGTTGTGGAACGAATGATCATTATGACTGAAGAACAAACTGTTGATGCCAAGGATCTTCCGGAAAGAATAAAGGGAGAAGCGAGTATTCATTTGCCTGATACCGCTAAGATCAAAAGCCTTAAGGAATTTAGGGAACGTTCGGAAAAGGAATTTATTCTGGCAAAGCTCGAAGAGAACAACTGGAATATTTCCCAGACCGCCAGGGCTATCGACACCCCGCGCAGTAACTTGTATAAAAAACTGGAATCATACGGGATAAAAATCACAGCTGGAGTAGGAGAGATTGTCGCTTCTCCTTCTCAAAAGGAGTAAGGGGAGGGAATCCGCATTCCCCGCTGATTTTTTTACATCTCGTCGATGATGGCGTTAAAGGTAACGCTGGGGCGCATCACTTTTGCGGCCAGCTCCTCATCGGGAATATAGTATCCGCCGATGTCCACCGGCTTTCCCTGGGCTGCCAGCAGTTCTTCCGTGATTTTGGTTTCGTTTTTCTCCAGAGCGTTGGCTACGGGGATAAAGCGTTCTTTCATCGATGTGTTTTTATCCTGGGCGGCCAGGGCCTGGGCCCAGTATAAAGTCAGATAAAATGTGCTTCCCCTGTTATCAATCTCGTTTACATTGCGGGAGGGAAGCCGCCCGTTTTCCAGGTACTTGGCGATGGCGCTATCGAGGGTTTCGGCCAGGACGGCGGCTTTATCGTTGTTTGTGTTCTCGACGATCAATTCCAGGGAGGGGACAAGAGCGCAATACTCTCCCAGAGAATCCCACCTCAGGTGGCCTTCTTTTAGGAGCTGCTGGACATGCTTGGGAGCAGAGCCTCCCGCTCCGGTCTCGAACAGCCCGCCGCCCGCGAGGAGGGGAACAATGGACAACACCCTGGCGCTTGTACCGAGCTCCAGGATCGGAAAAAGGTCCGTGAGATAATCTCTGAGTACATTCCCCGTTACCGAGATTGTGTCCTCACCTCTTCGAATTCTTTCCAGGGTGAATTTCATGGCGTCCTGCGGCTTCATTATCCGGATATCAAGACCGGATGTGTCATGCTCAGGCAGATACTGATTAACCTTCTTGATGATTTCTGCATCATGGGCTCTGTTTTCGTCCAACCAAAAAATTGCTGGTGAACCGGAAGCTCTGGCTCGTTTTACAGCCAGTTTGACCCAATCCCGTATTGCCACGTCTTTGGCCTGGCACATTCTGAAAATATCTCCTTTTTCCACGTTCTGTTCCAATAGAACCTTTCCTGCATTGTCAACGACCCTGATCGATCCTTCGCCGGATGCCTCAAATGTCTTATCATGAGAGCCGTACTCCTCAGCCTTCTGGGCCATCAGGCCCACATTGGAGAGGTTCCCCATGGTTGACGGATCGAATTGCCCAAGTCTTTTCGCATTTTCAAGAATTTCTTTATACATTGTCGCGTAACAGCGGTCGGGTATCATGGCAATACAATCCTGCAGCTCGTCGTTTTTGTTCCACATCTTGCCTCCGTCACGGACGACATTGGGCATGGAAGCATCGACGATGATGTTGTTGGGAACGTGAAGGTTTGTGATGCCGTATCTGGAATCGACCATGGCCAGGTCCGGCTGATTTTTATAGACGGATTCGATATCGGCTTCTATCTCGGCCTTTTTATCGGCGGGAAGTTTGTTGAGTTTTTCCAGAACATCGGCCAGGCCGTTATTCACATTGGCGCCGATCTTTTTGAGCGTATCCGCATGCTTATCCAGAGCTTCTTTATAATAAACCGAAACACAGTGGCCAAACATGATGGGATCGGAGATTTTCATCATGGTCGCTTTCAGATGCAGGGAAAGGAGAACGCCGTCTTTTTTTGCTTCCTTGATCTGCTCGGCATAAAATTTTCTCAAAGCGGCCACGTTCATTACCGCGGTGTCGATGACTTCCCCTTCAATAAGATGAAGTTTTTCCTTCAGTGCTGTCGTTTTTCCCTCACGATCCACGAATTCGATCTTGACATCGTTTGCTCGATCCGTCGTGGCGGATTTTTCACTCCCGTAGAAATCTTTTTCCCTCATGTGGACGACGCGGGCCTTGGATCCTGACTTAGGCCAGTCTTTCATCATGCGGTGAGGGTGTTTTTGGGCAAATTTCTTGACGGATGCAGCCGGCCGGCGATCGGAATTTCCTTGACGTAAAACCGGATTGACGGCGGATCCTAGAACCACGGAAAATTTTGCCTGGAGGGATTTTTCGGCATCATTTTTAGGTTCCTCGGGGTATTCGGGGATGTCATAACCCTTTTCGCGCAGTTCTTTGATGGCGGCCTGGAGTTGAGGAATCGATGCGCTGATATTGGGGAGTTTGATGATGTTGGCTTCGGGCGTCAGGGCGAGTTCCCCGAGAATCGTCAGCCAATCAGGTATTTTTTGGTTTCCGGTGAGATTGTCCGAAAAATTAGCGATGATCCTGCCTGTCAGGGAGATATCCGCGAGTTCAACCTCGATGCCTGAGCCTTCGATGTAGGCTTTCAGGATAGGCAAGAACGCTTTCGTGGCCAAAGCCGGCGCTTCGTCGGTATCAGTCCAGGTTATCTTTGCTTTTTTCATTTTACATCCTTCTTATGATTTTTAATGTATTATCGAAAGATAATTGTTTGCGGTGCCCTGTCTCTTTAAATCAAGTTTGATAAGATAATAGAAAATTTCATAAGAGTCAAATGCTTTCAGAATCGAGCTTTTAGAATCGAGAGCCGGGGCTTATCTCTGCTTCTGTAAATATGATTGTTTGACTTGATTTAAGTTCCCTTTTTCAACGGCCGTGAAGATATCCTGTCCCCACATTGTCACCGGTATTGCCGTACAAAGGCCCACAATCAGGATAAATGGAAAAAAATGTTTTTTATTTTTCATTTGTTTGCCTCCCCGGAATTCAATTTCCCCTTACACTTTCAAATTCTCATGATAAATCTTCATTACTATTTTAACAACCGGCATTTTCTTGCCGGATAGATATAAGTCATTTATAATATATTAATTATGTGAAAAAATATGAGTAAAAAAGGAAAATGACCATGGATTTTAAAAAAATGAGAGAGCGTCTTTTAAAGATTGATACGACATGTTTATGCGATGCCCAAAAAAAAATAAGGGCCCTGGATCCGGGCATGCGGCCGCTCTGTCCGGACCTGAAACTGGTAGGCAGGGCTTATACTGTTCAATGCTGCGATGATTTTCTCACCGTTATTAAAGCTCTTCAGGATGCCGCTGCCGGTGAAGTGTTGGTTATTGACGGTCAAGGCGGACGAAAAGCTTTAGCTGGAGAAATGTTCACCACCGAGGCCTGCCGGAAAGGACTGGCAGGTATGATTATTGATGGTGTGATTCGGGATATAAAAACCATTCAAAAGATGAATTTTCCCGTTTACTATCGGTCGGTTTTCCCAGTTTCCGGAAGTGCCGATAAAATATTCAAGACCCAGATCCCCATATCTTGTGGCGGCGTTACGATCCACCCGGGAGATATCCTTCTAGGGGACGCTGATGGAGTTGTCGTTGCTTCAAGTGATGAAATGACCGAACTGCTTCCTTTAGCTGAGAAAATCCAGCGAACCGAAAGTATAACCCTAAAAAAAATGGAAAAAGGGGAGAGCCTTCTGGATATGCTCAATTTTCAGGAACATTATTCCCGAGTGATGGCCCAAAAGGACAGTAAGCTGGAATTTAAATTCTGATCTGAGGGAAACCTTTGTTTTCCCTTTGTTTATAAGGATCGAATCCTCCAGGGCTATTGACACCCCGTTCAGTAAGCTGTATAAAAAAATCGAGTCATACTGGATTTAAATCACCACGGCTGGAGTAGGTGAGGTGGTTGCTCCTTCTTCTTAAAAGAAGTAAGGGGAGGAAAGTCCGAACTCCATAGGGCGGGATGGTCGCTAACAGCGACTCCGGGCGACCGGAGGAAAGTGCCACAGAAAAAATACCGCCTGTGCCGGACAGGCTGTCCGGTTATCGGGTAAGGGTGAAAAGGTGAGGTAAGAGCTCACCGTTCCGGTGGCGACACCGGAAGCATGGTAAACCCCATCCGGAGCAAGACCAAATTGGCCCCATTTGAAACGGCCCGTTTCCTAGGGGCGGGTAGGTCGCTGATCCTCTTGAGCAATTAAGGGGTTAGATAAATAACCACCCCCGGCTTCGAGCCGGGAACAGAATTCGGCTTACGTCCTGCTCCAGCCGCTGATTCTCCTGATTCCCCTTATTCATCATTTGGTTGTGATGATTTGCCTGCCGAGTTTTTTCTTCCAGACTACCCATGATGGTATTTTTTGGCATTGATTGATACAGTGATATCCGTTCGTTTTTGGGGAGACAAAATATTTATGATGTGAATCGGCTATATCAAAAAGGCAGGGAACCTACAGCATCCCTGATGAAAACAAGAATGTTTCCGGGGAAGATGCCGAGCTGAAGAACGCCGTAAAGGCAGAGAAAGAGAACGATGAGAAGCGCGGGATTTTCCTGCTGGATGTCAAGCTTTCCGGCGGAACGGTGCATGTACATAAACACGACAATCCGCAAATAATAATAGACCGAAACCAGGCTGGCCAGGATGCCGATAACGACCAGGGAAATGAGGCCTTCCTTAACCGCGGCTGCGAAGACATAAAACTTGGCCAGGAATCCTCCCAACGGTGGAAAACCGGCTAAAGAAAAAAGAAATACGGCAAAAGCGGCGCCTATCCAGGGGTGGTTGAAACCGGCCCCCGCATAATCCTCGAGCTCGACGTATTCTTTTCCCTTTTTTGTCATGGCAGTGATGGCGGTGAAAGCCCCTATATTCATGAAAAGATAGACGGTGAGATAAAAAACACAGCTGGCGTTGTCCATGGCCAGAATACCCACTAAAATGTACCCGGCGTGAGCGATGCTGGAGTAGGCCAGGATCCGTTTGACATTGGTCTGGCGCAGGGCGATGAGGTTTCCGAAGATCATGGTCAGGGCGCTGACGATCCAAAGAATAGTAAACAGGACGTTGGAGTCGAAAAGACTATGCCAGTAAGGATAGAGGATGCGGATAAGAACAACAAAACCGACGGCCTTCGGCCCGACGGAAAAGAAGGCCGTTACGGGAGTGGGCGAACCCTGGTAAACATCGGGCGTCCACATATGAAAGGGAACGAAGGCGATCTTAAAAGCGAAGCTGATGATGACCATCCCCAAACCGAAGATGGCCAGAAGGCCGAGTTCCGTAGGTTTATTGAATCCGTCGATGATGCCTAAAATATCCGTCGTCTTGAAAGCCCCGAAAAGAAAGGCGAGCCCGAAAACAAGGAAGGCGGAAGCGAAACTTCCAAGGAGAAAGTATTTGACTGAAGCTTCTGAGGATTGTTCGTCTTTTTTCTTCAATCCGGCCAGGGCATAACTGGAGATGGATAGAACCTCCAACCCAAGAAAAATGACGAGGAAGTCCGTGGATGATATCATGATGAACATACCGGATAAGGCCAGAAGCAGCAGCGCGAAAAATTCGCCGTGGTTGGCGTCCATTAGGGAGATGTAGTTGAGGGACATGAGAATGATCAAGAGGGTGCCGATGGTCAGGATCATGAAAAAGAAGAGGGCGAAATTATCCAGGAGGAGGCTTCCGTTAAAATAAGAATAATCTTTTCCCCAGGACATAAAGCAAAAAATAAAACAGGCTGTCAGAAAAAAGACGGATATGTAACCCAAATAATTTTTATTTTCTTTTTTGAGAAAAACCTCAAGAAGAAGAATGATGATGGAGGCCAGGACAATGATGGATAGGGGAGCTAGTGCATAAAGGCTGTTCATGGGTTTTGATCTTCCTTTTCCTGGGGATTATCCTGATCGTTTTTTACCTCGGGAAGGATATAATCCGAACCTTGAGTTTTATCGGTTAGAAGAACCCTCTCCTCGAATCTTTTGACAAGATGTGAAACCGAAGGCTCGATTTTTTTCAAAAAGGGCTTGGGGTAGATGCCCATGAAAAACATAAGCAAAACGATGGGCACCAGGTAAACAATTTCCCGTTTGTTCATGTCTTTGAGAGAACGGATTCTCTCATGTACGATGGGGCCTTGCATGACCCGCTTAAACATCCAGAGGAGGTAGGCGGCGGCCAGGATGACGGTCGATACACCCAAAATGGCCAGGACCTTGTTGGCTTGAAAAATGCCGAACAGGCATAGGATTTCGCCAACGAATCCGTTCAAGCCGGGAAGTCCGACCGATGACAGCATGCAGATGAGGAAAAAAGCCGAAAAAACCGGCATCTGTTTGCTGACGCCTCCATAGTCGTCAATGAGACGCGTGTGGGTTCTTTCATAAAGGATCCCCACACAGAGAAAGAGAGCACCAGTGCTCAAGCCGTGGTTGAGCATCTGGTAAATGGCGCCCTCTATGGCTTCAAGGTTGAGGGCGAAAACGGCCAGCATGATGAGGCCCATATGGCTGACACTGGAATAGGCGACCAGTGATTTGACGTCCTTCTGAATGAGGGCCATAAGCCCTCCATAGATGATACTTATCAAGGCTAGAATGGCCAGATAGGGTAAAAATTTGGAGAGGGCATTCGGAAACATGGGCATAGCGAATCGGAGAAAACCGTAGGCCCCCATCTTGAGCAGGACAGCAGCCAGAATGACGGAACCCGCCGTGGGAGCTTCCACGTGAGCGTCAGGCAGCCAGGTGTGGAAGGGGAACAAGGGAACCTTAATGGCGAAGGCCAGGGCAAAAGCAAGAAAGAGTGGGATCTGTACGTTTGTCGGAAGAACAAGCTGATAGAGGTCGAAAATGAAAAAGGAATGGAAACCTTGGGCTTTAAAATATTGGTTGTAAAGAAAAAAGATGGCAACCAGCATCAGCAGGCTGCCGATCATGGTGAACAGAACGAATTTTACAGTGGCATAAATCTTCCTTTTCCCGCCCCAGATACCAATAAGAAAATACATCGGGATAAGCATGGCTTCCCAGAAGACATAAAAAAGAAACATATTCATGGAAACGAAAACACCGAGGATACCGCTGGAGAGAACAAGCATAAAAATGTGGTATTCCTTGACCTTATCCTTGATATAGGTCCAGGATGAGAGAATCGTGATGGGCAGAAGGAATGTGGTCAGAAGCAGAAGAAAAATGCTGATGCCGTCCACACCGATATGGTATTCGATCCCTTTTCCCAGCCATGCATGCCGTTCGACGAACTGAAGCGCATGCGTCCCGCCGTCGAAACCGCTGAAGAGCCACAGGGAAGCGGCGAGGTTGATCAAAGCGAAAATAAGGGTCAAAGAACGAATGACCTTTTCATTTTCACGGTTGACGAAGATGAGGAATAATGCTCCGGCCAGCGGAAAAAATACGATAAAGCTCAATAGTGGTATATTCATTTTAAAACAACAGATACCCTAGAAGTAGAATGGCTCCCACGAGAAAGATGAGAGCGTAGTCTTTGATAAATCCCGTTTGCAGGAAACTCAGCAGCTTTCCGACGGCGTTTGCGGATTTCCCGGCGCCGTTTACGGCCCCGTCGATGACTTTGAGATCGAAATGTTTATAGACCAACTCGGAGCCCTTGACCGCGGGTTGGATAAAAAGAGCGTTGTAGGCCTCATCGACATAATATTTATTGAAAAGAAGACGGTACAAAAACGGAAATTTCTGAGCCAATTGTGAAGGGAGATGAGTTTTGCTTATATAAAAAACATAAGCGATAAAAATTCCCAGCACGGCTACGGCAACGGAAATAAAAATAAGAAGCCACTCCATCCCTAAACTTATGTGGTGGGCGTGGCCGTGAATAACGGGTTCAAGGAACCGGCCGAACCAGTCAAGATTTTTTCCGAAAACGGCAGGCAGGCTGACATACCCCGCCACGACGGCAAAAAAGGCCAGGACCGCCAGGGGAAGGGTCATGACCGGCGGTGATTCATGAAGATGCTTTTTGGCTTCCGGCTCAAGCCTTTCCTTGCCGTGAAATGTCATAAAAATGAGGCGGAACATGTAGAAGGCCGTCATCACGGCACCGAGGATTCCCAAAGCCCAGACAAGGTAATTTCCCTGGGCGTAGGCACTGGTCAGGATGGCGTCCTTGGAGAAGAAGCCTGAAAGAAAGGGGATACCGGCGATGGCGATGGCCCCGATCAGAAAGGGATAATAGGTTCGCGGAAGGTATTTTTTCAGTCCTCCCATTTTCTGCATGTTAAGTTCTCCGGAGAGGGCGTGCATGACGCTTCCGGCGGCAAGAAAGAGGAGGCTCTTAAAAAAGGCATGCGTATAGAGGTGGAAAATGCCGGCGGCATATGCGCCGACACCGCATCCGATGAACATATACCCCAACTGCGAAATAGTCGAATAGGCCAGAACCCGCTTGATATCATTTTGTGTCAAAGCCATGGAAGCCGCGAATACGGCAGTCAGGGCGCCGACCAAGGCGACGATATTCCCGGCGGTAGTCGATAAGCTGTAGAGCATGTTCATGCGGGCCACCATGTAGACACCGGCCGTGACCATGGTTGCCGCGTGGATGAGGGCGCTTACGGGGGTGGGGCCCTCCATGGCGTCGGGAAGCCAGACATAGAGAGGAATCTGGGCGGATTTGCCCGTGGCCCCGACAAAAAGAAGGATGCCCACCAAGGTGGCGAAACCGGCCGTAATCATGTTTCCGGAGATGGCCTGATTGATGGCCGTAAATTCCACGCTGCCGATATGGACGAAAAGAAATAGAATGGCCAGCAGAAAACCGGCGTCACCGATGCGGTTGACAATAAAGGCTTTCATTCCCGCATTGGATGCCGAATGTTTTTCATACCAGAATCCGATAAGGAGATAGGAGCAGAGTCCCACGCCTTCCCAACCGACGAACATCAACACCAGATTGGAAGACATGACCAACATGAGCATGGAGAAGGTGAAAAGGTTCATGTAGGTGAAAAAACGGGCATAACTTTTATCTTTAGCCATATAGCCAATGGAATAGACATGGATGATGAATCCCACGCCGGATACGATGAGGGTCATGACAGCCGTCAAGGAGTCGAACTGCAGTGAAAAAGCGATCTGGAATTTTCCGGCGGTGATCCATGAAAAGAGGGTTTTGAGCAGGGGAAGCTGTTCGGGGCCCGTTTTAAGAAGACCCAAGAAAGAAATAAGGGAAACGGCGAAGGAGGCGAAAACGGCAAAGCATGCCTGTAAGGATATGTATTTTTTAGGAAGTTTGGTTCCGAAAACGGCCAGGATGAAGGTGCTCAGAATAGGGAAAAACGGAATGAGCCAGAATAGATCAGTCATTTTAGCCTTTCATAAGATTGACATCTTCCGATTTGATGGTTTTTTTCTGCTTGTATATAAGAAGGATGATGGCCAGGCCGACAGCGGCCTCTGCCGCAGCGACGGTGATGATGAAAAAAACGATGATTTGCCCCTCGATGAGACCATGGGCTTTGGCAAAAGCGATAAAGGCCAGGTTTCCGGCGTTGAGCATCACTTCGATGGACAGGAACTGGGTGATGAGGTCCTTTTTGACGAAAAAGGCGACAATGCCCAGCACGAAAAGAAGGGCGCTGAGAACGATAAAATAGCTTGTTGGTATCATTCGTTTTCTTTCTTTTTGGCCAGGACTATGGCTCCGACGAGGGCGGCAATGATCAAAACCGATGTTATCTCAAAGGGATAAAGAAAGTCCGTAAAAAGAAGCCTTCCCAGACCGGCCGGAGAGCCGATATTTTCCGTTCCTACGGTTTTCAATTGGGAGAAAACGCCTGTGGCGGCGGTGATAAGCTCAAAAAGGAGGACCAATCCCAAAAATCCTGAGAGAAATAGGGTCCATTTCTTTTTTTCAGGGGAAAGCCCCTTGCGGACATCGATCATCATGATGACGAATATAAAAAGAACCATAATCGCGCCGGCATAGATGATGATCTGGATGGCGGCGATAAAGGGCGCATCAAGAAGGCCGAAAATTCCGGCTATTCCGAGAAAAGCCAGAACCAGCCAAAGGGCGCTGTATGCAGGGTTTTTTGTAAGGATCATCGCCAGAACTGCGCCCACGCAGATGATGGCCAGAATAAAGAACAAAAATTCCTGCATTTTGTAGGGCAAATTATATTTTTGACATAGAGCCATGTCAAGGAAATTTTAAAATTTTAGAGCTGGGAACATTCCCCCTAGGGGCAGGTATGATAAATCCCTTTTTAAATAATGCTAAAGAAAACTTAAAAATGGGTGGATTATCAAGAAAAGTATTGTCTTTGACAAAGAAAAAATTTCTGCTATAATACATTTTCTTCAGGTTGCGGGGTAGAGCAGTCTGGTAGCTCGTCGGGCTCATAACCCGGAGGTCGCTGGTTCAAATCCAGCCCCCGCTACCAATTGTTTTCAGACTCTCACCAAAAAATCCACTCCTAAAGGATCCACAACCCGTTCATGAGCCCCCATATAGGAGGCATTTATGACCATTACTTTAAAAGGGATGGTTTCTGCCTTTTTGTCAACCAGGAGGCTTGAGGAACCTAAGACCCAACACAATCATCTTCTACAGCCGGCATCTCAACAAGTTCCCGGAGTTTAAGAAGTCCCATTACGCTTTTGCAGATTTTACATACATACAATGTGACGGTCCGCGCCGCAATGTCTCCAATGTAATGGATTCATGCACCAAAATGGGTTATATTAGCAACGTCTTAACTCATGATCTCTCGAAAGGTTATGCAAACCGTATGTGTTCCATATGTACATTAATGAATATATTTTGGAGAATTTCATGAAAAAAATTGTGTTTTTCTCTATTTTTTTGTTTTTTATAATCCTCCTGACATGGTCGGCTTTCGCCTCGGACAAGGACCATGTTCAGTCCGGGCGAATTCGCCCCAACATTGTGCTCATTTTCCCGGATAATCTGGGAATCGGTGAGGTGAGCTCTTATGGCGGAGCGCGCGGCGTCCGCACACCGAACATCGACCGCCTCGCGGATGAGGGAATGCGGTTCACAAACTTCAACGTGGAGTATTCATGTGTCGTTTCCCGCATCGCATTGCTCACGGGTCGCTATGCTGTGCGTACGGGTGAAGGATACGCAGCGGGGATGACCTTGTGGGAGGTGACGATCGCCGAGGCCCTTCAGTCTATCGGCTACGCGACGGCCCTCTTTGGGAAGTGGCATGTCGGCGGATACGACTGGGAAGGCCGGAGGGAACCGATACATCAAGGGTTCGATGAATGGTGGGGCATTCCGGGCACCAGTCACACTGCTCAGTTCACTTCTTTCGAGAACTTTGATTCCACCAGGACAGACATTCCCTATATATGGGAAGGGAAGTCCGGTGAGCCTTCCCGGCGAGTGAAACCCTACAACCTCGAGACGCGGCGTACCATCGACCGGGAAGCCGCCGAGCGCGGGATCGCTTTCATGGAGAGGAACGTGAAGGAGGGGAAGCCGTTTTTCTTTTTCTACCCCATGACTCAAATCCACTTCCCCACATTGCCGCATCCGGACTTTGCCGGCACAACGGGAGCCGGCGACATAGGAGATGCCATGGCGGCTGTGGACCACAATGTGTGCTTGGTGTTGGCGGCCCTCGAGCGATTGGACATAGAGAACAACACGATGGTTATTTGGTGCGCCGACAACGGCGCCGAAATGAGACGGCCGTGGCGGGGATCGGCAGGCCCATGGCGGGGGTACTACAATTCCGCCATGGAAGGAGGAATTCGGGCTCCGTGTCTGATCCGGTGGCCAGGACGGATCCCGGCAGGCCAGGTGTCCAATGACGTGGTGCACGAGATCGACCTCTTTCCTACCATCGCAGCTGCGGTCGGAGCACCCGAGATCATACCTGATGACCGGATCATCGACGGCGTGAATCAGCTGCCGTTCCTCGAGGGAAAGCAAGTCCATTCCAGCCGGGATAGCGTCATCTTCCTGGCTCGAGAGGGTCATGTCATGGCGGTAAAATGGCGGGATTGGAAGCTCTGGTACCACTTCCAGACCGAAATGCCGGATCCTGACCCAGACAACCTGGTAAGGCTGTTCGATCTTCGTGTCGATCCAAGGGAGGAGATCGATGTGAAAGATTTCTATCCATGGGTCATCAGCATAATGGATGGAATCGTGGCCGATTACGAAACCTCTCTAGAAGTTCACCCCCGGGTACCAGGCGGCACCGACGATCCATACGTGCCTCCGCCTAAAGGCTCAGGCAGCCCCGTTGCGACTTATGCGCGAACGGACCGCAGGGCTCTTGATCCTCGCTCAGAAGCGCTCCCGAATCCAAACTTTTCAGGATCGTGGTCGACTGCCGTCGTCAGCTCAGCACCTCTCACCCGCCTGTCCTCCCGCCGCCGGGTTGCCACCCTTGGAAGCGGTTGGGGAAACAAGATCTCTATCAAGCACACCTCGGATCAACTGGAGATCGAACGTGTCGTTTTCGTTCCACGGGAAATCCAGCCCCTGGTCCGCTATTGCTTCACACTGGATGGATCCGAGACGGAGAATGCCTTGACTATGGGCCGCACGGGCCCAGCCCCAACCTCGACTACCGCCTGGGATGGAGACCGGTTGGTTATCACCACCCTCTATCCGTTCCAAGATCCTGAGGACGGCCGCTGGCTCACGAGCAAGGTGACCCAGACGGTGTGGTTACAGCCTGGGATGGGTACCCCGTGGGAGCCTTCTTTGGTGGTGGAGACGACAAGGGGCGGAGCGCTTGGAGGGCCGCCGTCGACCAACAGGACAGTGTACAGGAGAGGGTACAGGTAGAAGTCAAAGGTTCGGTCATAATCCCTAACAACCGGTGTTTGGCCAATCAAATGATAGATGGAATCCGCAATTTTGCTGCAAATACTGCACGATCGTCCTGACTCAATTTTTCATTGGCCACAGCTTCGCGATAAACGTTCATGGCCTCTTCGATCTTCCCCTGCCTCTCAAATATTTCTCCCAACAGAAAATAGGAATTGGCGTTTGCGGTTTTTCGGTCCACCATTCGTTTAAGTATCGGGATTGCTCCGTCATAGTTGCCCGTCTGATTCAGGTAAAAAGCCAGTGTATACGCATATTTGGATTCTTCCGGATTGAGTTGATAGGCCCTTCTGCATAAGACAAGAGTTTCCTCTATGTGGTTCTCAGCCAGAATTATGCCCAGGTTATACGCAGCGGCGGCCAAATTGGGCTCGGAATTCAACGCAACACGAAGAACCCGTTCGGCCTCCCGTATTCGACCCTGTTCGCCCAACAAAAGCCCAAGGTTGAGATTGGCGACCGGATTTTCAGGCTCGAGCAGAAGCGCCCTGCGTAATAATTCTTCGGCTCTATCGCTTCTCCCTCCCCTGGCATATGCTATGGAAGCATTGACAAGAGGAAGGACACTATTCGGCTGCAGCCTTATCGCATTTTCAAAGGAGGCTATCGCGCGGGTTATATCATTACGATCCATGTAAAAATTGCCAAGGTTATAATGGGACGCATAAGCATCAGGTCTGACCTGCATGGATTCTTCAAATTCAGCCATGACCCGATCCATGTTGCGGCCGGTTTGAGTTCCCAGCCGTTCCTCAGGATAACCGGCCAGTGATGCTGCCGTACTGATCCGCACCAGCCGATAATCATCCTGAGTAGCTTTCAATAAAGCTTCAACCGTACGAGGTGTCAGATGGTCGGTCAACGATTCGGCGGCGCTGGCCCTTACAAGCGGCGAGGGATCGTTCAACATCATGACGATTATCGGCCATTTTTTCTCATCGTCACACAAGCGGAGGAGTCGGATCAAAGAGGTCGAAAACACTTCATCGTGCTCTTCACTGGTTAGATAGGCCAGCATATCGTCGAGACGAGTCCAATCTCTTTTGCGAGCTGCATCGATTAGCCCGGCAAGATGGAGAACGGGAGCCTGGAAATCACGAGAGCGCCATTCACGGACATATTTATCGGACCAGGCAGCATCCCGGTCAGCATGGCAGATGTTGCAGGCATTGGGAGATTCATATAACAAAGTGACAGAGGGCGTCGGCGGCCTCATCGAGTGATCGCTGCGCCACATACGGGCATATTTGGTTTTGGGCATGTGGCAAGAAATACACCGGCTGGATTCACTATCGGCTGGATGGTGGGAGTGAGCAGGTGCATTCGCGACATGTTCCGCATGACAAGGCATACAGGCGTTGTTCGATTGCTTTTCTTTGAACCGGTAGCGCCCACTTGATGTATGGCAATGTAAACAGTCGAGCTGGCCGGATTTAACACATGGGCTGGTCAGCCACAGAGTGTATGTATAATTCTCTCCAAGGTCACGTCCATCCGGAAAGAAATCCGGATTTTCAAAGGCGGCAAGAGTAAAGTGATCGAAATATCTGTCACCGGGCTGGAATGTAGAGGTTAAAGAGGTCATCTTAGCATGACAAGGAGCACACATAGCGTTCAGCTGTTCGCTACTAAATGTGCTCACGCGTATGATTTTCGTATCTTCTGGAATATGACCTTCCGAGGCCTCTCGGAACACTCGGACATGTTCACTGCCACCGCCATGACAGGTTTCGCAGTTGATCCCCGGTTCCGCCCATGTCGTTCGGTAAGTGTCGGTTTTCAGGTCGTAATTGGTCGAGAGTTGACTGATGTGGCAGCTGTAACATGATGTGTTGAATGTCAGATGTTGATCCTTCCAGTTCAGGGCCTCGTCTTCCAAACGGGCCGCATGACGAACCATGCTGGCGGTTGTGTCATACCAGACTTTTTCATTAGTATCGTATGCAAGCGGCAAAACCTGCAAACGCCCTCTTTCCATTAGAGTGAGGAAGTAATAAACGTATTTCCCGCCGAGAACATACTCTATTCTGTATTCCTTATCTCCTTCAGGACCATTTTCTCGAACAACTCCTTCGCCGGCTTCAACCTCCACGCGATATCGATAATCTCCGATTTCAATATCCGATTCTTGGGCTGAGAGTTGTGTCCGGGCTAAATCTGCTGAGAAGAGCTGCATGGCCAATCCATGGTGGGACGGTGCCCATAACTGATAAAATTTTTCATGACACTCTCTGCAGCTTGACGTGCCGATAAACTGTTCGGATCGACGGCCGGACTCGGATTCTTTTATCTGAGAAGACGGGTGTATCTTTCGGGTGATAAACCACACTCCCAGTGCAGCCATTATTATGATCATAATGACGGCTGAAGCCATTTTGAAATTCTTCATTTTAGCCTCATCTTTTGGAGATGAAATATTATACCTTTTTATTAGAACCCGGGCTAGAAATGGGTTTAAAATGCCGCTAACTAACTTTAAAATAAGCGAGTTAGAAACACAAAGCGGCCTAGAGTCCAAAAGGCTCACATAACCCGGAGGTCGCTGGTTCAAATTCAGCCCCCGCTACCAATTTGTTTCATATAATTTTGTATCAAATTATATTGTTTAAACCCCAATTCGTTGCCGCTTTTCAATTTCCGGCGAGGCTAGCGTAGCAGTGCGCTCACTTTATGAGTTTTTGAGCATTTTTGCGGCATTTTGATTATCAGGATTCAATTCTAATGATTTTTTATAGTTCTTGATGGCCATGTCTTTGTTGCCCTGTATCAAGTAGGCCTCGCCGAGGCTGTCATAAAGATTGGCTGAATCCGGAAAGGCATCGGTGCCTCCGATGAAATCCACTCTTTCAGAACCACAAGTTATTATTATTACGATGGGCCCATTTTTGGTTGATTTATTCCCAGTTAGCTGTTATTTATTATTTTTGATGCGAAAAAATTTGCATGGTACATTATTTGCTCCATATCGGTCACTGCACATAACATGAAAATTTTCCTGTGCCGATTGGATGGGAGGTTAATTCAAACAGATGGGAAAGAGGGCCATCTATAAGTGATAATGGGAACTTGTACTTTTGTTCGATGAGAGCTGGAGGTTTTGGCCACATAGATCTTTACTGTTCGAAGTTTGTGGATGGCAAGTATTTAAGACCGGAAAATCTTGGCAGCGTTCTCAATACGGAAGGATACGAAAGCTACAGCAATAAATTGGTGCTTCTGAGTTCCCGTAAAAATTGATGGTTATAATAGAATGTTTAAAGACATGCTTAAAGAGCTAAGTTTCCTCGTTGGCAATCCTTATTTTACATCTATTAATAAAATTAAAAGGTATGTTGGCCGAGGAAATGAAATCAATATGCCTCCTATGTTTTTGCGCAAACGTGTTCATGGGGCAAGAGATATTTACAGTTTCCTAAAAGTAGGTAAAAATTGTGCGCGAGATCTAACGAACTCGCTTAAAATAATTGGCCGGGATTGGTCCAACTTTTCTATGGTTCTTGATTTTGGTTGTGGTTGTGCCCGTGTGCTTCGCCATCTTAAAGAACATTCGAAATATTGTCATTTTTTTGGAACAGATATAGATCCTGAGACAATTTTTTGGTGCAGAAATAATATTGATTATGCAGATTTTTTTAAATGTAATTCTTTGCCGCCTTTAAAATATCCCCAGGAAACATTTGATCTTTTATATGGAGTATCAGTATTCACACACTTAAATGAAGAATATCAATTTTTATGGTTGGATGAACTCAGGAGAATAGCTAAAAAAAAAGCTGTCTTATTAATGACAGTCCAGGGAAGCCTTATACCGGAAATAGGAAATCATTGTGGTTCGGATCTGACACCTGAAGAGATTTCAATTTTGCGATCGAGACAAATTTTTTCGAGAAAACCAAAACTTACTGATTTTTTTGCCGCCTATGAATCATACAGGCATACCTACCACACTAAAGATTATATTTATAAAAAATGGTCTGAGTATTTTAAAATTGTTGAGTATATTACTCGTGGATTGAATAATCACCATGATGTCGTAGTCCTCGAGAAGAAATAGAGAAGTGGTGCGGGGATTACGAAAAGTTGCGGCCGCATGGTTCGCTTGTAGACTTGACTCCATGACAGTTCGCTGATAAGTTCAAGAGCAGCTTGGAAAGCCAAAAAACTTCATTTTTGGCTGGACCAGTTTTGGAGGGAGGTCCTGTTCAATATCACCAAAAAAGCGGATGATGATGGAATAGATGAAAAAACTTAATATTTTATTTTGTAATCATCAATCAAGCAAAGATTTTGTCGGGGGAGCTGAATTTGTTCTTTTAAATATTGCAGCAACTATTGATAGAAAAAGATTCAATCCTTTTTTTCTCTCCAGCAATGAAGGCAAAGTGAATGATTTAGCCATTGAAGAAGGAATTCCTGTCCGTATTATCGAGCATGATATGTTATGGGATTTTTTGGCTCCCGGGAAAGATGTGGTAATCTCCTTTGAGAAACTGACCAAAAATCAAAGCAAAAGTATTCAGAGAATAAAAAGCACCATCGAAAATGAGAATATTGACCTCGTCGTTTCAAATTGTTTGGTAAACTTCATTCCTTTAATCGCCGCAAAAAAAACCGGTGTTCCTACAATCTTACTCATCCATGAGATTATTTACGCTTATGACAGCATGGCCGGAGGGAAAAAAAAGTTCCTGATGAATTTATTTTTTTTAAATAAAAGAAAAAGGAGAGAAGGCGCCCTTCAATTTGTAAAGGATAAAGTCTTAGAATATTCAAATAAAACTGTTTTTGTATCAGACACTTCAAGAAGAAAATTGTTTTCCCCGAATGAATATAAAGAAAGAGTTATTAAACTTAATCCGCCTTTGCGAAGGGAGATATTCAACGCACATCTTCCCGAAAAAATATCATTCCAGGAAGATATATTCTCTGTCGTTTTTTTGGGAATACTTGTGAGACATAAAGGAGTTCATGATTTTATCAAGGCAGCGATCAAAGTTTCAAAAAAGATAGATAATATTCATTTTAGTATAGCAGGAGGTTCCCCTGATCCTGATTATTATAAAAGCTTAAAACAGATGATTAAGAAGTCAAAAATGGATAATAGAATGACTCTTGTAGGATTTTTGAAGAATCCTTTGTCCTTATACGATAGAGCCGATATTATCTGCATGACATCATTATATGACGAACCTTTTGGTGCAGTGGTTACTGAAGGGATGCTTCGGGGAAAAACGATTTTGACCTATAACACAGGAAGTATAAAGGAAATTATTCATGACGGAATTAACGGCTTTATCATCCCCAGGGGTGATATAAATGCTCTTGCTGATAAAATCATCTTCTTAGAGAAAAACAGGCATTTAATGAAGACAATCGGAGAGAACGCAAGAAAGACAGCCCTAGAGAAGTACAATCCATATACATACGTAGCGAAATTTCAGGAAATGGTGGAGGCTGCTGTTGAAGGCAACAAATGATCTTGTATATTTCATTGTTGTTAATTTCAATGCCTCTTCTATTATTGAGGAATGTCTCAATTCCATATTAAGCCAAGATTATAAAACATTTAAGATATTAATCGTGGATAATAAATCTACCGACCGTTCGGTAGATTTGATAAGAAAGCGATATCCAAATTTAAAGCTTATTACTCTTGATAAAAATTACGGTTTTGCCCGAGCCAACAATATTGCTGTAAATCGCATAAGGAAAGAAAATCCAGGATTTTTTGTATTTATTAACACGGATGTCATTATAGATTCACGCTGGTTGAGTTCATGTGTAAGATTCTTGACCGACAATCAATATGAATTTGCTCAGAGCATCATAACGAATTACGAATCGATGGAGACAATAGATTCCTTAGGTATAGGTATCTCTAGGCATTTAAAGATATACGACAGAAAAAGCGGCCAATCTTTATCGGCTAAGAATAATGATAAAACAATTTTTGGACCATGCTTTGCGGCTGCCATATTTAAAAGAGAGGTTATAGAGCTTTTAAGTGGTGAGCATAAATTTCTTAATGAGGAGTTTAACACATTCTATGAAGATGTGGATTGTTGCTTCAGGGCTAATTACAATGGTTTCAAAGCTGGGCTCCTATCCATACCTCTGAGTAAGCACAGGAGGTCATTTACAGCCGACAGGCAGCCTTTTCGTAAATATTTTTTTATTGGGAGAAATTATTTTTTGATTCTTGGAAAACATATACCTCTCGGAATTTTTTTAAAAAATTTGGTGTGGATTATTTTGGATCGATTTGTTTTTTTATTGAATTCAATCAAACAGCCGTCTTTTTTCTTTGGATTTCTGATTGGCTCTTTTTTTGGAATTTTAAAAATAATCAACAAGATTTTATTATCAGAACGACATGCCCAGGGAAAAATGAGGTATAAAACTGAAGTTTTAGATAAAATTAAAAGAGGTTTTTATGCCTGAAAAAAGAACAGCAGTTTTAATACTTCATTACGGTTTAATCTCTTTGACCATCGATTGCATCAAATCTGTAATTTCCAGTGAAGATGATAAAAATTCACTGTCAATTTTTATTATCGATAATTCAGAGGAACAGGATTTCTCACTTCCGGAAAACATTTCAATTTTTGAAATAGAAATCCTGAGAACGGGAGGTAATCTTGGATATGCAGGGGGGATGAATATTGGGATTAAAGAGGCCTTAAAAAGAGATATTTCTTTTCTCTTCTTGCTAAATAATGATGCCGTTATCGAAAAAAAATGTATATCTGAACTAAGGGATTTTCTGGAAGCAAAAAATAACGCCGGCCTGGTCTCACCGCTGATTCTCAACAAAGAAAATCCCCAAAAAATCTGGGCAACGGGTAGTAAGATCTATCCAAAATTGGGGAGGAGCAGAGATCCCTATCACAATCATCGGTATCGAGAGACATTTCAAAATCCGGTAAAAGTGGAGGCTGTAACAGGATGTTCCATGATGGTAAAAGCCGGCGTTTTCAAAAATATTGGTCTATTTGATGAAAACTATTTTGCCTATTATGAAGATATTGATTTTTGCCATAGAGCAGGATTATTTGGATATGAGATATATTTCTATCCTTTTACTAAGGTTTATCATCTTGTATCTAGAGTTTTAAAGGCGACCGGTCAAATACGAAAATGGCCCGATTATTTTATGATAAGAAATCGAATTTATTTTATGAAAAAATATTCAAGAAAAAGCGTGCTCCTGGTTTTCTTCGTTTTGGTCCTTTTTGAGATATTATTTAATTTTGCAAAGAATACATTAAGATTTAAGTTTAAAACTTTTGCTGCCTTTTTATTCGGTGCTCTTGATGCTCTCATCGGGAAGCCGTCCGGAAAAGAACCATTCTCAAAAGAGAACATCTCCGCCTGCATCATAACAAAAAATGCTGAAAAAACTTTAGAAAGATGTCTCAAAAGCTTAAAAGGTATTGCTGAAGAAATCATCATAGTCGATACAGGAAGTACGGATAATACCCTAGCTGTCAGCAGGAAATATACTAACAGATTTTACAAGGCTTCCTTTAACAGAAATTTCTCTGAGATCAGAAACAAGGCAGCTCAATACGCTACAAACGCTTGGATCCTTGCTCTTGATGCTGATGAATATTTATCTGAAGAATTAAGATTAAATATCAGACACCTGGCGTCAAATCAAAAATACTGGGGTTATTACTTTAAAAGGATAAACTTTTATGGTGATAAAGTCATTAGATTTGGCTATCCGGGCGTCGATTCCCTCCTTAGGCTGTATCGGAAAAATGGATCTTTCTTTTATGGAAGAGTGCATGAAAAAGTCATTACCCAAGGATTAGCCAAGAAAACACGTTT
Organism: Candidatus Aminicenantota bacterium; assembly: GCA_016927475.1. Taxonomy (GTDB): domain Bacteria; phylum Acidobacteriota; class Aminicenantia; order Aminicenantales; family Aminicenantaceae; genus JAFGMO01. Next base: position 43,371 of record JAFGMO010000002.1, on the reverse strand, counting down.
AAAATTATTTCACAGGCAAGATTCAAACAATTACACATTTGAATCCTTCAGAAATAAATGGTTACGATATATCGATATTGAATCAGAGGAAAAAGCTAAATTTAATAAAAATAAAAGAACGTTTTATCTGCTATTTTCCCCTATTGTTTTTGTTTTCATTATGTTTAGGGATTTGTTTATCCTCCTTGGAATCTTTGACGGCTTAAAAGGGTTCAAAATAGCTTATTTTAGAGCCCTCTATCATTACCGGTTATTTTTAAAAATTTTCAGAAAAATCATGTAATGAAAGACATAATAAAATCTGCAGTAGCTCTATCTATTATAAATGTCTTTATCAAGCTCTTAGGCCCTGCTAGAAATATTCTTTTTGCCCACAAGTTTGGCATTTCAAGAAAACTTGATGCCTATTTTATTTCCCAAAATTTCATAGATGTAGTTATTGCTATCTTTACTTTCACTATTATCATCATTGCAGTTCCAGCTTTTATTGAGGAATTATCGGAGAAGGAAAAGAAAGATAACGGCTTCGGATTAGCCATTGATTCATTCATCAACCAGAATATTCTCTTAGCCATCATCTTAACTGTTCTTTTTTTCGCTCTGTCCGGTCCTATTGCCAGTATTATACCAGGCTTTTCAAATAGCAGCGCTCAGAAAGACCTTTCACATCTGTTGGCTATTTTTAGTTTTGTCTTCCTTTTTTCGATACCTTTCACCGCCATAACTGGATTTTTCTATTCAATGAACAGATTTATCTTACCTTCTTTTTTGAAAGCGTTACCTGTTGTTTCTGTGATTTTATCAATCGCTGTCTTTTCAGGTTTTTTAGACATATATAGCATCCCTTCTGGAATCTTGTTTGGAAATTTCATAATTTCTGTATTTTTATTTGGTGCTTATATTAAAAGTAGAAGAGGTTATTACTTTACAATAAAGAATGTAAAGATAATAAGAAAAATAAAGAATTTGATCATACCTACAATAATATTTTCTGCTGGGGGTTACCTAAATTTACTGGTTGACCAGCTTTTAACATCAAGAATAAAAGATGGTGCTGTCTCCATACTATCATATGCTCAATTCTTCATCATGATGACCTTTACCCTGATAACCCTGCCCCTTATCACGGCTATTTTCCCCAAAATGTCAAGAAATAATGTTCTTAAAGGCAACAAGTCGCTTATCGACATTACTTCAAAAGGATTTATCGTTCTAACCACCGTTATGATTCCTTTCATTCTTTTAATATTGTTTTTCAGAGTATCTATAATTGACCTTTTCTACAATCATGGAAAATTTGATTTTCTTGCTGTGGGTGAAACCGCTCGGGTTCTTCTCGCTTATGGACCGGCTATGCTCTTTTTGAGCCTTAATAATTTAATTCAAAGGATATTTTTTACGAAAAGAGCCATGCTCTCCCTTATGTTTCTGACAATTGGATCAATATCTTTGAATATTATTTTAGATTTTTATTTTTCTTCTTTGTTTTCAATACCCGGCATCGCTTTAGCAACTTCTGTAAATGATATCCTCTATTTTTTTCTCATATTGTTTGTTCTTCATAGACGGTATAACATTCATTTTCTTTCAAATATAAAAAAAGAATTGTTGCAGATTCTTTTTTCAGCTTCTTTGATGGCAACAACACTTTTTATAGTCCTTGCTGTTTTTCCGTTCACAAGGTCAGATTCTAAAATAAATTTATTTTTTTCATTGCTCTTTTACTCGGGCCTTGGTTTTATTGTCTATATTTTATCGATGACTGTAATTTTTAAGAATAATATTTTTAAAAGCATCCTGGCTAAAAATGAATAAAGCAATTTTGATCCACGCTGGAATGGGAAGCCGCGGATTTAACAGCTGCGGCAAAGGAATGGACGAAAGCTGGATAAATCACGGATTGGCTTCCATCGGGGCTTATTTAAAATTAAAGGGTTATGAATTTAGATATCTTGACCTTAGAAAATTTAAAAGCTGGACTCAATTTCTTAAAGAAATACATGTTATGAAACCTGATATTGCCGGAATATCTGCCACAACAGTAGACTATGATATTGCCCTTAAGGTTGCAGGATTGATTAAATCTGTTTCACCTTCTAAAAAAACGGTTTTAGGGGGAATCCATGCCTCTGTTTGTCCTGATGAATGCTCAACTGAAGGAAATTTCGACCATCTTATTGTTGGAGAGGGAGAGGTTGTATTCCGTGAGATTATAGAGGGCAAAATTTTTCATAAAATAATTAGAGGAAAACCCATTGAAGATCTCAATGAACTTCCCTTTATAGACAGAGATATTTTTGGTAAAAATGAAACCCCCATTTATCCCACGCTTTTTCCCAAACCATTTTCAACCTTTATTGCCTCTAGAGGCTGCCCTTATAACTGTTCATTTTGCCAGCCTGCGGAAAGGATTGTCTTTGGAAGAAAAATGAGAAGCAGAAGCCCTGAGAATCTTGTTGATGAAATTGAAAAATGTAAAAAAGACTTAAGAATTAACAGTTATCTCATTCATGATGATTGTATGCTCTGGAATATAGAGTGGGTAGAGAACTTTTTATCTGCTTTAAGCAGAAAAAACCTAAAAATGCCATTTGCCATACAATCACGGGCAGATTTGATTAGTAAATACCCTGATTTAATAAAAGGATTAAAAATGTTCGGTTTGACTATGATTCTCATAGGATTTGAAAGCGGCAGTCAAAAAATTCTTGATTTTCTTAAAAAGGGGACTACTGTGGAACATAATTTCCAGGCAGCAAAGATATGCAGAAACAACAATGTTGCCATCTGGGCAAATTATATGTTTGGCATCCCAGAAGAAACCAAATCAGATGTAACAAAGACAGTGGAAATGATTAGAGAAATAAAGCCGGAAGTGTGTTCTCCTTCTTTTTTTACTCCTTATCCGGGGACTTATCTATCTCAATATTGTGACCAAAGGAACCTTTCTCTTATAGGGAATTATACGGATTTCAGAAGAAATCCTGAAGGAAGAAAAATAAGAGGAATAGACTATCATTATCTTAGAAAAGCAGTCAGGGAATCAAAAAATGAGACACTATTCGTATCTTTTCTGAAAAAAGCTAAAAAAAAGATAAAAAGATTCTAAAGCTTTAAGGCCGCTTTTAAATCGTCATATGAAAGGGGAGAATCCTGAGGCAATCTCCCCTCCTGGATTTCTTTTATTTTCCGGTTATCATTCTTTATCAAATCGATATATTTTTTCATCTGTTCTGATTGGGTTTTCATTCTTAAGGCAGCCATATTAATAAACAGGGAATATCCCGAAATGATGAAAACCAACAGGATATGAAAAGCAAGCGTTCCCATTTTTGATTGAGAAAATAGATTTTTGTAGGCATAAATGAGAAACCATCCCCCTAAAATGCATAGGGCAAATGAAGGGAGATAGAGATATCGCGGCTGCACAGGTACATTGAAAGGCATAAATGGCAATAGGAGAAAAATGTACCAGAGAAGAAAGAACTTTGTTAAATAGTTCCCTCTGAAAAGAAGGACGGCAAACAGGATTAATTCTGCGGTAAAGATAATTGGCCTTATCTGAGGAAATGAATAGATAATTCTATGACCTTGGGGCAATAGAGAAGAAAACACATAACCATTCAAATTTTTAAGCATCAAAGGGATATTCATAGTGTAAATATTTTTCTCCAGTAAAAAGCTTTCTGATTGAAGAAAGAATTGAAAGATTAAAAAAACGGCTGCAAATAATATAAATAAAACACCACTCAACTTCGATTTCCCTTTTCCAAAAAAAATGCCCGCAATGAATAAAACAGGAGCTAGACTAATGACTGCTTCTTTAGAAAAAATTCCGATGATAAAAAGCCCTGCTGATAAAATATAAAAAGATAGTCTGTTGTTCTTTAGATAAGCAAGAAATAGATAGAGAGAGAGTAAATAGATTAATCCAGCTAATATTATCTCATTTGCTGATATCCACATGACCGAACGATGGCTAACAGGATAGGTACAAAAAAGAATAGAAGCAAAAATGGCTAACTTTTTTTTATTGGTTAGTATCAGGCAAATCAAAAAGATTAAAAAAGAATTTATACCATGAAGTAAAATGCCGCTAATATGGTATAAATGCGGATTTTCCTTGAAAAGAGAATAATTTATAAAATGATAAATATGGGTTACCGGTTTAAAAAAGTGGCTCTGAGAAAGGGAAAATATGTGAGATGGTTTTTTTGATGTTTTTTCTGAATCGTTTAACCAGGAGTAATCATTAGAGTGAAATCCAATTTGAAATGATGTGAAGTAAACAAGAAAGGCCAACAAAATGAGAAAAAGAGCAATAAAAACACAAAACTTCTTTTGAGATAGCCAATGTGAAACAATGGATCCAAATATTTTTAGGCTCGAAAGAATTTTGTCTGAGAAGATAATAGATAATAAAGATAGAAATCCTATAGATATAAAAAGTATTGCAAAAGATCTGGTTGCGAATCTAAGATCTCCATGAGTAATAAAGCCATAAGGAGAATCTCCCCCGATTTCATTTTTCAATAAGGAAATCATAGAATCAGATAACAATAAATAAATCCCTAAAGTCCCGATAAAAAGAAATAAACCTTGCAAAGAAGCTGGGATACCATTTATTTTCTTTATTTTCATTTGACCTGCATTATTACCTAGAAAATAACACCAGTCATCACCCGGTTCATCCGGGTGATCCAGGATTACAGGCAATAATTTTCATCGTTCGCGGGTGTGCCTGCGCATGAAAAATTCATATTTCAATAATTTTTTATCCATATATTCCATCTGATTCTTAGAGTTTCCAGAAATATCTTAAAATAATCAAATGCTTTAAATTTAGAAACGGGATTATTGATCCAATCAATTCCAACCTCTTTAATCCTTAGCCCGAAAAGTTTTGCCAAAGCTAAAATTTCTATATCAAATCCCCAACCATTAATTGTCAATTTTGGAAATATTTCTTGAACTGCCTCTTGAGTGAATGCTTTAAACCCGCATTGAGTATCTTTTATTCCTGGAAGTACCATCAACTGAATAATTAAATTGCCCATTTTTCCTAAAAGAATCCTGTAAAACGGTTGTCTTACCAAAACTCTTGCGTCCTTAACTGCCCGAGATCCAAACACGATATCACAACCTTCTTTAAAAAAAGGAAAAAATTTGTCAAGTTGATCAATAGGGGTTGAATTATCAACATCGGTAAAAAGTCTAATAGAGCCCTTGGCTTCTAAAATTCCTTGTCTGACCACCTTACCTTTGCCTTCATTTTTTTTATTATCAATGAAACGAATATTTCTAATCACCCCTGTAAGACTATGAACAATCTCAGCAGTATTGTCGGTGGAACCGTCATTCACCACAATAATTTCATAAGAAAAATTCCGATAATTTAATTTTTTATCAATATCAGAAATTGTTCTCTTGATTTTTTCCGCATAGTTGTAAACTGGAATAATAACAGATAAAAAAGGCGTTTCCCTCATCATTGGTTTTTCCCAACCTATGAATGTTTAAAGAGTTTTACTTTTATTATTCGTTCTATATGGTTTAAAAATTCCAATAAATTTCTTTTTATCCCCTTAAAATGTTTTTTATAATAAAAAGCCAAAGAGTCATAATAGATATTAGCCAACCTCTTAGAACGTTTTGGAGGCTTGATCCCTCCATAGTGAAGAACATGCGCATCAGGAATATAATATATTTTCCAACCTTTCGCTCTGGCTCTCTGACAAAAATCCATGTCCTCAGCATACATTTCAAAATTTTCGTCAAATCCTAAAATATCAACAAAAACCTCTTTCCTCACTATTAAAGAAGCTCCTCTAATCCAAGAAACTTCTATCGGATTTCTTAAATTTGCAAAGTTTTTTAGGTGAGTTCTAACAAAAGAAGGAAGAAACGTACTTAAAGATCGAAGTATTCTAACCTTTCGGAAAAAAACACTTAATTTATCTAATCCGATGCTTTCTGCGAGCTTTTGATATCCGGAAGGAAAATTGAAAAAAGAAGTTTGTATGGTTCCGTCAGGATTAAAAAGCCTGGGACCACAAATCCCTACATTTTCTCTTTCCTTCATCACCTTTATTGATTTATCAAGAATATTATTTAAAAGTTTAGTATCCTGGTTTAATATGAGTATATATTTTATATCTTTAAAATCACTCTTTATCAAAGATAATCCTGAATTCAAAGCTTTACTGTATCCAATATTTCGTTCATTCTCAATAATTTGGATTGTTCGCTCTTTTTTTAAAAGAGAAAGTATTTTTTTTACGCCGTACTCCTCTGAGGCATTATCTACTATTACGATGTTGAAATTATTGTTACTTATTTTATCAAAAATTGATTCAACACAGTTCTTCAGATAAAAGCGATTGTTATAACTTGTAATGATAATACCAATTCTACTCATTTTAATTTATAAATAGCCCTTTTTTGAACTGCTTGAAATTCTATTTATTTGCTGGCGTCGTGGCTGGATTGTCTGATATTCTCTTGTAAATATTTTTCGGCACCTTGTTCTCAATTTCCTGACGTTCAAGTAAGATTATAGTAATTAACCTGTATTATTCACGAGCCAAGCTTGCCGTAGCTGCGAGGCGTCAGCCTGTGAAGCTGTGCTTGGCACTGCGAACAGGCTGTAACAAAGCAGATGCGGTAAGATCGGCTCGCCTGAAAGGTAAATTTGGCTGACATTTTCTTGAAAACGGTCATGAAAAATGTTTCATTTTTAATTCTGCTCAAAATCACCATTAGATGACACATATTATTAAAATTATCTGTTTGTGTCGGCCAAATTTATGAATAACGCAGGTTATTTCGCTGACCAACAAATTCCTTAAATATTATACATATTCCTTGCTTTCTAGCCAGTCTGATTTTTTATTTTTTTTCTTTAAATATTGCCTTCTTCTTTTGTGGCAAGTTTTAGGTATTGATTTTTTAAAAAAAGTTTGGTTCATTAATACTGCGGAATGAAGCGAGTTCTTCACATGATAATCGATAAAAGCTATTCTCTATTCACAAAGTTCAGTTTTTGCTTAGCCAAACATAAAGGTTGGTTTATACTATTCGGTCTCTTCACATTCGTTCTCTTAAGTCTTTGGTCTGTTTTTATATTACAAGATTTTCCTAATTCCGCCGATGAATACGCTTACCTTTTTCAAGCCCGGACCTTCCTTAAAGGAAAACTGTTCACCACAGCCCATCCTTTATTTCAGTTTTTTGATTTGACACATGTCCCGATCAAAAATGGCAAAATGTTCAGCATTTTCCCGCCTGGCTGGCCTCTTTTCTTAACGCTTGCCATGTTTCTAAAAATTCCCACTTGGGCAGTCAACCCCGCCTTAGGGACTCTATCATTAATTGCCTTGTTTTTATTAGGCCGGAAAATGTTCAATTCAAAAATTGCTATTTTAACTGTTTTTTTTGTCTTCTTGTCACCGTTTTTTCTCTTCAACGCCGCATCTTATTTTTCCCATACCTTTTGTTCCCTTTTGATAATACTTGTTGCCTATTTTATGCTAAAAAACTTAAGCAGTGGAAAAAAAATATATCTTTTTCTCAGTGGTTTATTGTGGGGGATCGCCCTAATCACACGATATTACACAGCTGTATTGTGCCTTTTACCTTTACTGATCTATTGGTTTGTGAACCAAAAAAAAGGCCATAAAAACCTAATTTGGTTCTTGTTGGGAACAACACCAGCTATCCTTTTTTTTGCCTTGTACAACTATCAAATCACAGGGAATCCATTTTTACCGACCTTTACCTGGGTATATCCTGAGATTAGACCCATTTTTTTCAGTCCTATCTTTTCCCTTGAACAAGCGTTTCACTTTACGGCAGACCATTTCATTCGTTTTTTTCTATGGACTCCCTCTTCTTTTATTTTCATTTTCCTTTTTTTCCTGTTTTTTCCTCTATCTAAACTAAAAAAAATTGGATTTTTGGAGCTAATCCCTTTGTTTTTAGGGCTTGGCTATTTCTTTTATTATTGCCGAGGAGGAAACCAATATGGTCCCAGATTTTATTATGAAGGTTTCCCTTTCTTAGTATTGTTTATAACTTCTCAATTATTTAAAGATAAGTTTTACTGGCAAAAAAAAAGAGCAAGCAGAATAATGTATTGGCTGTTACTGATTGGTTTAGTTTTCAATCTTCCCCTTTTACTATACCATGCTCATATTGAACACCAAGTCATCTATGAAAGAAAAGACCTTTTCAGGCAAGTGGAAACAAAAAATATTAAAAACGCCATTATCTTTATCCGTACTGACACTGGGACGTTGCGGCCAATGTATTATAGAGATTTACTGAGGAATAATCTTGATTTTTCAAATGACGTTTTCTATGCCTTGGACCTCGGCACAATAGAGAATGATAAACTCAGGCAATATTATCCAGATAAGGATTGTTTCACCTATTCTTTTGACAAATCTTCAAATATGGGATATCTATCTCCCCAACGGTAAGATACTTTTTTTTAAAATATTCAGGGATGGTGCTCATTGAAATCAAACAGCCCTGGAAGAAAAGAAAAAATATTCAAGTGGAGTATTGTCGGATTATTTCTTCTCCTGTCAATCCTCTTCCTAAGTCGCGCGCTGTTTCTCCCAGAAGGCAGACTGCTAGGGGGGCATGATATACGTGGGTTGTTTTATCCTTGGTCAACTTTTGCCCAGGAAGAGCTGAAACAAGGACGCCTTCCTCTCTGGGATCCCTATCAATTTAGTGGTTATCCGTTCATTGGCAATCCCCAGGTCGCCTTGTTTTATCCGCCCGCATGGCTCATGCACCTTCTTCCGCATAATATTGGCATTAGCGTGTATGTCCTTTTTCATCTGTGGTTGGCCGGTATGGGGATGGTCTTCTTTGTTCGGAAAATGAAGGGAAGGTGGCTGGGAGCCATCCTTGCAGGAATCACGTTTGCCTTTAGTGGGTATGCTGCGGCCAGAATTGAATCTGGCCATATCGGTTTACTTGCAACTAACGCCTGGTTGCCGTGGATCCTGCTGGCCTGTGTGTGGAGTATCCGGCGCAGGGACGTGCGTTCTGCCATACTGGCTGGGATACCCTTTGGAATGGTAATTCTTGCCGGGCACATCGCAAGTTTGCTGTATATAGGAATAATCTGGCTTGCTTTGATAGGTTATATAGGGGTTACAGAGGGACGATGGAAACATATTTTAAAACAGGTAAGCCTCAGCGGTGTCTTTGGGCTGGCCCTCAGTGCGATACAACTGCTTCCCTTTTTAAAACTCACTATGCTTTCAACACGAGCGGTTGGGACTTTAACGGAATACGGTTTCAGATGGTCTTTTCCCCCTATGCATTTGATTGCTCTGATCATTCCAAATTATTTTGGCGAGCCTGTATCTAGGACTTATTGGGGCGGTGAGAACTTCCAAGAACTAACCTATTATGTTGGTATACTCCCGCTCCTCGCTATTGCCCTATCCATTAAGAAACCAACACGTCTTTCCCGGCTTTATATTGGGTTAATGATTCTGGGTTTTCTCCTTGCCTTTGGGTCTTATGGTTTTTTGTATCGATTAGCGGTATTGCTGCCACCTTTTCGCATAATCCGTGTTCCAGCCAGAGCCGCCTTTCTTTTCGTCTTTAGCGCGAGCGCGTTGCTTTGCGAAGTTTTCACAACCTGGAGAAACGCCCCTAAAGATGATCAGGTTTTGGACCTTCGCCCATGGATAAAGAAGGTATTGATTATCTCGGCATTGCTTTGCACCATAGGATTGATAGTCACAGGGGCTGTCATGACCGCTTCCCACCCAAGCCCGACAAGTCCAAGGTTATGGTATCAAGCTGGAGGATGGGTTTGGGCATTGATTCTTTTTATAGGAGGGGGAGGACTGCTTCTTTACTATTTAAAAAGATCGTCCCATAATCACGTTCGACGGAAAATGGCTGCAGCTGGGCTTATTGCTCTTGTTATAGCAGATTTGTGGTTCTTTGCTTACAAATTAGTCAGGTCGGAAACTGCAGCCCCTGCAAAGTTCTGGATAGACACAGCCCAAGCCATAACCAATTCTCCCCAGCGTGTACTTCCATTGAACGCTGATCTTTCTATTCAGAACGATGGTGAAATACTGAGGATAAAAAGCGTGCTTGGATACAATACCCTTGAAGTTTCAGCTTATCGCGATTTTGCAAGGGTAAATGAAAATCCGCGTTCGACGGTCTACGACGTTTTAGGGGTCGAGTATGTTCTTTCTCCCACTCCATTGAAGAGCGTTTTTACTGAAGGTGCTTTACCGTTGCAGCTAGTTACTTCGACTGATTCTGTGTGGATTTATCGTCGGCCGCGGGTAATGCCTATAGCACGTTTGGTATACAGGTCTGAAATCATCATTGATCCCAGCCAAGCCAAGGCACGCATTTGCGAACCGGACTTTGATCCGGCCACCATTGTGATTCTTGATAAACAACCTCCCAGTGATGTTGGGCCGCCCCCTGAGATGCCTGGTACTGCCGATATTATCAAGGAGCATCCTGGATATTGGTTGATCGAAACACAGAGCACGGCCGCATCTATGCTGATATTGAGTGAAACTTTCTATCCTGGTTGGAGAGTAACGGTTGATGGGAAACCAGCATCACCCTTTACTGCTTACTCTGCGATTAAGGCAGTTTGGGTGCCACCCGGGAAACACCAGGTCGAATGGGTCTTTGACCCGGTCAGTTACAAAATTGGGGCGATTGTGACATTACTGGCTCTCATAGTGTCCGCCATAGCGGGGATAAACATGTGGTCTAAAACTAAACAAAAGGGATTATCAACAAAATGAAAAGGCTGCGATTGGACCATCGTCTTGTCATTGGGTTATTATTAATTCTCTGTGTTGGTTTCTTACTCCGGAGCTGGCGGGCAGCTGAGCTGATGCGATTCACAGGAGATGAAGCGCGTGACCTGCGCAAGGCAAAAGCGGTTATTGCTTATCAGTCCTTGAGTGTTACTGGGCCCAAGATTTATCGAGGACAAGGCAACCTTGGCCCGGCCTATACATATCTAATGGCAATACCACTCTGGATTGCCGGATACGATCCCGCAACATCTGTTTGGGTTGTTCTTCTACTCGACACTCTGGCAATTGGGTTGGTTTTTTTATTAACCCGAGAGTTGATGGGATCTCCAGCAGACTGGGTGGCCGCCGGTCTCTATGCTGTTTCCTTTACTGCGGTTTTCTATGCACGGTGGGGATGGCACCCGAGTCTTTTGCCTTTTTTCACTTTGCTGGCCATCTTAGGGATGATCTGGGCGCTTCGGAGAAATCCTTGGTATATTGTTCTGAGTGCCGCTTGTCTAGCGGTGCTAGTACAGTTGCATGCCTCAGCGGTCCTGATAGCTGTTCCTTTATGCTGGACATTGTGGCTTTTAAGAAAACGTTTACGTGGGTGGATTCTGGTAATGACAATCGCGTTGCCGTTAATCATTCTAAGTCCTGTCTTATTGAGAGAAATTGTAAGAGGTTTTAGTGATATTTCAGCTATGTTTGGCATGAAATCAGTCCTGTTTGAAAAGTTACAGGGAGGATTTCCCCGTTTTTTGATGGACATAGCCCAGGCTCCTGCTGATCAGGCCTATTGGCCGTATGGCATTCGTGTGGTCTTGGCTCCTGAATTTGCCTGGATGTACTGGATAAATATCATATGGTTGTTAGCAGGAATAGCATCCCTGATAATAATTTTTGTCAAGTATATGAAAAAGGATGTTTCTGGTAAAACCGTAAGCACTGCGGTTATTATCGGATTATGGCTGGTGCTCATCCCTTTTTCTCTTATCATGTTTGGAGGGCAGCGAAGCCATTATTATATGCTGTCCTGGTTTCCAGTAGCTTTGATTACAGCAGCAGCAGCAGCGCACCTTCTGTTAAAACATCCATGGAGTCGATGGCTCATGATATTTATACTAGGACTATCTTTAGGAACCAATTTGCTAACATGGTCTCGCTATGTTGATAAAGTAGGCGCCAGTCAATATGATACTTTTTTTGCGGGGTCACTCAAACAAAAAAAAGAAGCAGTGAGCGCAATTGTCCAGGATGCTGCTGGAGCCTCATATGATGTTCAAGTAGTCAGCTGGTACTGGAGCAACTACAAACCGTATGCATATCTGTTCGACAATGCTGCAAACCCTCCCCGTACAATGCATGTTCTCGAAGTCAACTTAGAAACAAAAAAGCAAGTCCTTCGCAGGAACGAGCTCGGAGATTTTATCCACTGGAAGAAACGCCCCAAATCAGCCAAGTTCACCTATTTCATTCTTGAGCCGAAAGGACTCATCGAGTTACCCGGCACTATTCTCATCGCCGACCTAGGCCAGTTAAGTGTCCTCCGCGAAGAGAAATCAAAATGAAAGATCAAGCGAATACAGGATAGATTTTTCAGTTGAGCCTTTAATAGGATACGTAAATGCTCCTTGTTATTATCCCGACATATAACGAAAAAGAAAATATTGAGGAGCTTGTACGTCTTATCCTCGACCTTAAGAACAATCCTCATGTCCTGGTCGTAGACGATAATTCGCCGGACGGAACAGGAAAGATTGCTGACAGAATTTCGATGACCCATCCAGATCGTGTGCATGTTATTCACAGAAGCGGAAAGCTTGGCCTGGGTTCAGCCTGTCTCCATGGCTTTAAATACGCTCTAAACCATGGATATGACCTCATTATGACCATGGATGCGGACTTCTCCCACCATCCCAAGTATATTCCGGAAATGGTCCGAAGAGCCCAGGATTTTCCCATCGTGATCGGCTCCCGTTACGTGCCGGGCGGTGGGATCAGGAATTGGGGGATCTTGAGGTTAATAAACAGCCGGAGTGCCAATATCCTTGCAAGGGCCATGCTCCGCCTCAAGGCCCATGACTGCACTTCAGGGTTCCGAATATTCAGGAAAGAAGTCCTCCTTGCCCTGGATATGGATTCCATATACTCCAGCGGATATGCCTATCAATCGGAGATTCTGTACAGGTGTCAGTTAAGGGGCTATCATGCTTCTGAAGTGCCCATCATCTTTGAGAACCGGCGAAGAGGAGCTTCGAAAATCTCGAGGAAAGAGATCTTCAGGGCAGCCCTTCTTCTTTTTAAGTTCTGGATAAAGCCCCTCAAGATCAAAAAATAACTATCTGGAATTTGAATGACTGAAGTTTATTTAACCTCGATACTGTACATGAGGCCGGCTGTCTTACACAAGGGCCGGGGTTCAACGGGAAAATGATATGTGAACCTCAGGGTGCCGATGACCTTGGTGCTTTCTCAGGTAACTGTTGTCACCTGATCAAATACGTAAAGCAAGTTATTATCTCCTGCTTTATACTTTAATTGACAGTTTCACTTTAACACAGTCTATTGAATAGACGGCAATATATAGACGGCAATAGACGGCAATATATATTGATCAATTATCTGGTGATATGTTAGATAGGGAGCATCCCAGTAAGATCCGCCAGTGATAACAATGACCATATCGTGTTCAGGTAAAATTGATAGTGTCTGACCTCCCCAACCGGAAGCCGCAAATGCACCTTCACCGTAACTTTCTAGGCTTGGCCACCAGCCGAAACTATAACCCCTGTGACCATATGCGACTGACGAATCGTAAAACGGAAAAAGAAATACCGGAGTAGATGATAGTGTTATCCATTCTTCAGGAATAATTTGTTCGCCATTCCAAAAACCGTTCTGTAGAAATAATTGACCTATTTTTGCCAAATCTCTTAAACGAAGTGCCAGATCACCGGATGCATACACGAAATCGGGTCTTATCAACCACCACCATGATTCTTGAATACCAAGAGGTTCGAATAAATAATAGTTCGCAAACTCATCCAGTAGCATACCGCTGGCTCGGTGTATAATATCACCGAGTAAATTGTAATTTCCTCCGCTGTAATTGAATACTTCTCCAGGTGATTCCGTCATTTCCATCTCGAGGATAAAACGCGCAAGGTCATCATTTGAATTGAGTGCGATATCGATGAATCTTGTCAGATCATTTCTGGAATCAGTAAGGGGATATGACCTTTCATCCCAGCCAAGTCCAGAAGACATCGTAAGAAGGTGACTGAGAGTAATATCTTGTTTTTGACCAATATTCAAATCTGCCAATTCGGGATAAAAATCAAACACTTTTTCATCATCACTTAAAATAAATCCCTTTTCAATAGCTATCCCAACTAAAGTAGCCGTGATACTTTTAGCAACGGATGAAAGTACATGCAGTCTATTTCTATCAAACGTAACCGGAGTTTCTCCCCAAGTGGGATGAGTTAGTCCATCAAAATATACTTCGAAAACGAGACGATTGTTTTTTGCAATAATAATCCCGTGGATTAAATGATTCTCAATACTATTAAGGTCATTCATCAATGATATTAATCTAGTTGGATCTAATCCAACACTTCCAAGCGAGGCTGTTTCCCAGCCGTCATTAACCTGCTCAGGTTGACGGTACACCCAGCCTGTTGTATCGGTTGTTGAACAAGATAGGAAATAAAAAGAACAAATTATTGATAACAATATTATTGATGCTTTCCGGCAGTATTTTGATATTCGTTGAGCAGTGATACTTGTTGCTGAAACCGGCATTACCCTTATGATACAAAAAAGTATGTTCATTTTATTCTCCTTTAGTTCGCATAAAACATAATTTTTTCAAAAAAAGCTATCGTTACCTTCTCATTTACACGACAACTCCCAGAGAAACCAAAATGGCATTCTTATTATTGAAAATGATGTTATAAACAGCCTTAGTTTCCAAGACTGTTTTTTTTAAGTTTCAGGAGAATTCCTCCGCCCATGGAAACCATTGGATGTGTTTTTGATTCAGGAGCTTCATTTATATATAACAATTAATGAGAGAATAAATTTACTTAATTTATCGCTTTTTTGACTTCATAATGACCCCAAAAAACAGGACAAATCCCAGAAAAAAGGGAAATTTTTTTTGTAATAATTAGAACAAAAAATATTCGAGAATGGATAAAAAGGTTTTTGGAACCGGAAAAACAAAGGCTATTCGTACCGGAGGTTGTCGACGGGATTGGTGTGTGCCACTTTGATGCTGTGATAGCTGGCGGTCAAAAGGGCAACAAGGATGGCACCGATTGCCGCAGCTCCCAGCAGAAGCGGATTTATCCCCGTCCTGTAAGCAAATTTCCCCAACCACATGTTTATAAAAAGCAGTGATACAGGGATGGAAACCGCAATCGCCAGAACAATCAATAAAAAGATTTCCCGGAACATGATCAAGACGATCTGTGCGGCCGATGCACCCAGGACCTTCCGCAGAGCCACTTCCTTGGTCCTTCTGAGGGAGGTGAAAGAGGAAAGTCCCAAAAGGCCCACCAGGGAGATGATGATACAGATGAAGGAGAAGATTTTGACCATCCGGTTTTGCCTGCGATCGGCATCGTACAATCGGTCAAACGACTCATCCAGGAAAGAATAGACAAACGGCCGATTGGGATTGAAATTATTCCATCTGTCTTCCAGCCATTTCATGGTATCGGTCAAAGATTGGCCTTTCAATCTGACCATTAATTGGCTTGGCACCCCACCAGGCAAATTGCTATCGGAATCGCGGATCATCCGGATAAGCATGGGTTCGATATTATTGTGGAGCGAAGCAAAATGAAAATCCTTTACGACACCGATCACATGGCCGTCCGTGTGGGTTCCCTGAGTGATATGTTTTCCGATCGGATTATCCCATTCCATAAAACGGACCAGCGTTTCATTGACGATAAATCCTTGTTGACGGTCCGTTGAAAATTTGGGATCGAAGTCACGCCCTTCAACGATCTCAGCTCCCAATGTTTGTATAAAGTCGAATCCTGCCCATAAGACCCAAAAATTGTGGTCCTCTATGCCGTCGTTGCCTTCGAACTTATAAAGACCTGTGGTTGGATTCCCGGGCTGTCCGATCCCCGTTGCAACTGAGATAATATCGGGATTTTGGATGAGTTCCTGTTTAAATGCCGGAATTTTTGGGATGACATCATTATCCCGCAATCTGATCGATACGACATTCTCTTTTTTGAAACCCAGATCCCGATGGCGCATGAATTCGATCTGGCGGTTCATAAACAGGGTAATGCAGACAATGCCAATGGAGATCACGAACTGGAACGTGACAAGAATTCGTCGGACTCGGACTCCGCTTTTGTTGGAGCTGAATCCTTTTGATAAGGCGGTCACAGAACGTACGGCGGAAAGATAAAAAGCGGGATAGATACCGGATACGATCCCGATGAGGAGGAAAAGCCCTAAAACGCCCGCAATCAGTAACGGATTAAACATCATTCCTGTCTCGAGGTTGAGACCCAGACGTTGATTAAACGGCGCTAAGGCCAGCAGGATTCCCCCATAAGCAAATATCATAGCAAAAAAAGATACCAGGACGGATTCACCCATAAGCTGGAAGACCAGGTCCCTTTTTCTCGACCCAAGCACTTTTTTTATGCCGATCTCCCGGACCCGTGTGGAAGAGCGGGCGGTGGTCATGTTCATATAATTGACGCACGCTAGAATAAGGATGAATATCCCGATGAAAAAAAACGCATAAAGATAAAATCTATTCCCTAACGGCAATTCGAATCTGAAACCGACCGTGTTGTAGTGAATATCCTTCAGTTTCAGGAATATGAGTTTGTAGACCTGCCCGTATGATTCTTCGTCTGCTTGGCAGTATTTTTTATAAAAGGCGGGAAATTTCTCATAAAAGGCGGCAAGATCATATTGTTTGGGCAGCAAAACATAGGTGTAGTCAGAAGGCTCATACATCGATATTTCCAGTCTTTGCTGGTTTGGATCCAGAGTCGGATAAGAAATGATTCCTTTAAAAAGAATATGAGAGTTACGCGGCGGATCTTTTATCACACCCGTCACTTTTAGATCGTTTTGATTTCCGAATTGGATGACCTTTCCGAGTGGGTTTTCGTCACCAAAATACTTTCGGGCGAGAGATTTGGTCAGCACAATCGTGTTGGGATCTTTTAGACAGTTTTCTTTATTTCCCTGCAATAAAGGATAAGTGAATACTCTTAGAATACTCGGGTCGGCAACAACGATCCTCTCCTGATAAAACCGTTTGTCACCGTACTTGAACAAAATCTCTCCCAGCGAGATAATACGCACAGATTCTTCAATCTCCGGATACTCCTCCTTAAGTTTCGGTCCGAGAGCAGGAGAAGCGACAGCGTAGAGCAGAGGTTTGCCGGAGGTGATGTAGTTAGAGCTTATCCGGTAGATGCGATCGGCATTCTCATGGTATTGATCATAGGTCAATTCATTCCTCAAGAATAATATGATGATAATACAGCAGGCGATTCCCGTGGATAGACCGAGAAAATTCAGAAAATAATGGAACTTATCTCTTTTTATAAGGCGCAAGGTGAAAGACAGATAGTTTTTAAACATGACTAAACTCCACAAAAAAGTATTTTTAATGTAAGAAACGATGGACCTAAAGGCCTGCATCCTGTACCAAAAACGGGCTTTGATTGTGCCTTTTTTTTCGGCTATGCTGTGGTAGACTTCTTCCAGATCGCCGATAGTGGTAAAGATGCCTTCGTCAGGAAAAAACCGTTTAAGAAGACGCTCTGTGAGGTGTGGCGGTCCAGGGATGGGCTTTTTTTTCATTTTTTTACTTCGGAGAGGGAAAGCCGGGGAATATCATTCCACATACTCTCTTGAAGCTTTTTTATATCGAGCAGGGCTTTGACGCCCTCTCTAGTGAGCTGGTACATTCGTTTGCTGCGGCCTCCCCTTTTTTGCGTAGGCGCTGAAAGATAAGAGGTTAGATACCGTTTCTGTACAAGGCGATCCAGTGTCACAAAAGTGGCGCCAAAAGACCAAGTTTTCCCTGTGATTCTGTTCACCTGATCGCGAATGGTTACAGCATAAGCATTGTCCTGAAGCTTCCATATGGCCAGCAGGAAAAGCTCCTCGGGCCTGGATAAAAGTTTCATTTTGAGCCTCTCATTGGTATTTCACCTAAAATTTAAAACAAATAATCTGTTTTGTCAAGCATTTTTTGTTTTATTTTTTAGGAATAATTGATTCTGCCCGATATTTTGTTCGTATTGAAGGGGATAATTCCTTTGATGATCTTTTTTAAAGATCGTTTGGCAAAATATTCTTAAGGACATAAATGGGATTTACATAGAAGACTTCACACATTCGTTTGACCAATTCCTTGGATAATAAAAAACAATTCCTCAGAAGAAAGCACCATGATTTTTTCCTTTCATGCCTTTGTTATTGGCACATGATTACGGTCTTTTTCAGCCATTCATGGGTTCGGCCGATGGGGACATCTCTCAATATGCTATGATTTCAAGTAACCTATCTTTTTTCGTTCCAAGATGTGTTTTCTCGTTTTGCAGTACAAATATAAATAAGGACCATGCCAAGTATTATATTTATTAAGACCTAAAAACTCTTAGATTTTGTTTAATTTAAGAGACAAGAAGACTTTGATTCTCTCTCCCCATTGTTAGCCTTTAGCCCAAGATGCGGCTTCACTTTAACTTCTTTTGTTTGAGTTCTTCTATAATTTTTGTGTTTACCCAAAAAACATCAGCACCATTGCCATATTTTGGACTATCGTAAAAATCCATCATCATTTCTTCAAACTCACTTTTCGTTTTGGACACCTTCTTTCCTGTAAAGCGCCAGCTTACAAAAAAGAGATATTTCCCGTCTGGTGAAAAACTCGGGAACCAATCCGTGCTTTTTGAGTTAATTTGAGGCCCTAAATTTTGCGGTTCAGTCCAAGTTTCATCCTGGTTCTTAAACGTAACATAAAGGTCTTCCTGTCCAATGCCATCATCTCTTCCGTTAATTACCAAGATAGCATATGTTTCATCCGGTGAAAAACGGGGTGCAATCTGGAAAAAATCAGAGTTGAAAGGATAAGGCAATTTTTCTGGCTTGGAATAAGCGGTATTCTCCCATTTGCTGGAATAATTAGTAAAGGATAGTTTTCCATTTGTATCCCGTTTTCTGACCGTGAAAAAGATTGTATTGTCTGCCAAAACAGATCCTATGTATTCTTCATCGGCGCTGTTTATCGGTGCACCGAGATTGGCCGGCTCGCCCCACCCGTTTTCATTCCTGTTAACAAACCAAATATCCGTGTCTTTTGGCTCACCTTTATTATCTGTAGGTCTATCCGAGTCAAAATAAATCCTTTTTCCATCTTTGGAGAATACAAATCCGCCATCTTCATATAAACCTGAGAAGGAGGCAACCTCCGGCTTGCCCCACTTTCCATCAATACGTTTGATCATCCAAATGATTGCATGAGGTTTGCCCCATATCCTGAAATATATCTCATTTCCATCCTTTGAAATTGCGGGTCCGTAATCGTCATGAAGACCTGTTGATATAATTCCGGGTGCGAAAATTTCTGGCTTAATGCCTGGAGATTTTTGACCCAGGTAGGGCCCTCTGAGAACCGGTAATTCTTCCTGATGTGCCCTGATAGAAGATGTAATTAATATGGATAATGTAATTCCTAAAATGGTTGGTATTGTTTTCATGGTTTTCTCCTCAATTGTAATGTTAACATTTAGTCTGATTTATGGTGAATTTCGAAGATATCATTCTACTTGAATTACTGATCTGAATTCAATTTGAATTTTCTGAATTTTCTGATCGAGCTGAGAAATATCAATTTTTTTAGCAAGCAATTATCTATAAAAAGGTCCGCTTATTTTAAAAACTGCCCGTTTGCAGCTAAGGTTTTAGTAAAAAAGGAACCATTATTTTTATTCCTCCGCTAGGTCCGAAAAAGGCAGAAAAAAGATTTTCGCCCTCCACTTTAGGCAACTATAGCTTAAATTGAAATAGGAGATCCTCATTCTGGAACTCACGTGGATAATTGACATCTGTATATAGGCAGTCTAAACTGGAATTAATATGAGTAGGTGAGATCACTAAAGATAATTGTGTTCTTATCACTGTATAGGGAGGTTTGGGGATGAAGAATGAGAGCATTAGAGCCATTGTTGTCTGTTTATAGAGGTGGTCACTAGTGCGCTTTTTCATTAAGCATGTTGGAAATACAACCTCTTGATCAGGAGATGCACAAAATGAAAGTGAAAGATAAGACAAAAGAGCAATTGATAAGTGAACTGAAGAAGACACATCAGCGTGTCATTGAATTAGAAGAAGCAGAAGCCAGATGCAGTCAGACGGAGCAGGCACTACGAGACTCAGAGCAGCGTCTTGAAATACTGTTTGAGTATGCTCCTGAAGGTATCTATATGACCGACCTTGAAGGCAACTTCATGGATGGCAATAAGATGGCCGAACAACTGGTTGGCTATCCGCGGGATGAATTAATCGGTAAAAACTTCCTGAAGATTAATGTGTTACCTAAGAAACAGATTCCCAAAGCGCAGGCGTTATTCATTAAGAATGCATCAGGTAAATCCACGGGTCCGGATGAGTTTACCCTGAATCGAAAGGATGGTTCTCAAATAACAGTGGAAATAAGGACCTATCCGATAAAAAGCAAAGACGAGACTCTGGTGTTAGGTATTGCCCGTGATATCACCGAACGTAAGCATGTGGAGGAGATTTATCGGTCAGTAGTCGATTACTCACTGCAGGGTCTTGCATTAATCCAGGATTTCCGTTTTTTCTTTGTCAACACCGCTCTCGCTCAATTGAGTGGTTATACTATTGAAGAGTTTCTGGACTTCACTGCCGAAGACATGAAGGACATGATACATCCTGATGACCGGGAATATGTTTTCGGAATTGCTCAGAAACGTCTGAAAGGTGAACAGGTACCCCCACGATACGAGTTCCGTTTTATCCGAAAAGATGGAACGGTAGGATGGACAGAGCAATACGCTAGATTAATTGAATACAATGGTAAGCCTGCTGCGATAGTTACCTATATTGACATTACTGACCGAAAGCTGGCAGAGGAGGCACTCCTAGCGGAAAAGAATAAAGCAGAACAATACCTTGATATAGCTGGAGTTATGTTTGTGGTGCTGGATCGTAACCATAAAGTTAGCCTGATAAATAAAAAAGGCTGTCAGATACTGGGGTACAGAATCGATGATATTATTGGTAAGAAATGGTTCGATAATTTTCTGCCGGAAAGACTCAGAGAAGAAGTGAAGGTGGTCTTAAATAAGTTGATGGATGGAGATGTCGCGCCGGTTGAATATTCTGAGAACTCTGTCTTGACCAGCAGCGGTGAGGAGAGAATCATCGCATGGCACAATACCTTATTGAAAGATGACCAGGGCAATATCATTGGGACACTAAGTTCCGGAGAAGATATCACCGAGCGCAAGCGAGCTGAAGAAGCATTACGGGAAAGTGAGATTAAATACAGAGAATTAGCAGATCATCTTCCTCAGCTCGTTTGTGAGACAGATAGTGAGGGGAAAATAATTTATGCTAATGATAATGCATTTGAAATGCTTGGTTACTCACCAGAAGATTTAGGGGCGGGGCTGACCGTCTGGCAGATGATCGAACCTCAAGACTTAGAAAGAGTAAAAAAGAATATAATGAAGGTATTGGCTGGAGCGAATATTCAGGGAAATGAGTATAGTATGCGCAGACGAGACGGCAGTTCTTTTCCCATGTTGGTATATAACAGTCCCATTGTTCGTGAAGGTGAAACGATGGGACTAAGGGTTATTGGAGTTGATGTAACCGCACATAAACGGGCGGAGGAGCAACTTGCCCGCTCGGAACGTCGTTTCAGGTCGGTATTTGAAAATGCCGTGGATGGCATGGCACTACTTTATAGAGACGGTACCTTTATAGAGTGTAATCTAAAAACAGAAGAAATTTGGGGATATTCACGGAAAAAAGTTTTAAAAATGAAACCCTGGGAGTTTTCTCCTTTAAAACAGCCGGATGGCCGTGATTCAAAAGAAAAAGCCCTCGAGCTACTTGATGCAGCATACCAAGGTGAATCCCAGCTATTTGAGTGGGTATATATTCGGCCGGATGGTTCTCTGGTAGATGTGGAAATAAACCTCAGTTGTATCGAGCTTGAAGGTGATGTGGCCGATGTGGCTATTATACGTGATATCACCGAGCGTAAAATCGCGAAGGCAAAGATTCAGGAGAGCGAAGACAGATTCCGTTCAATTGTCGAGACTACGAAAGAGTGGATTTGGATGATGGATTTGGATGGTCGCATGACTTACAACAATCCGACTATTGAGCGAATACTAGGCTATAGTCCGGAAGAACTCTTAGGACAAAATACTCTAGATTATATATGTGAAGAGGATCGTCACCGGATAGAGAAAATGCTAACAGAACTAATCGCTGAAAGGCAAGGCTGGACCAATCTCATTGTACGATGGCAGAATAAAAATGGCGAACTGCGTTGGTTGGAAAGTAATGGAGCTCCGGTTATTGACTCCAAAGGTCAACTGGTTGGATATCAGGGCGCAGATCGCGATATCACCGAGCGCAAACAAGCTGAAGAAGAACGCATACGCAACACACAGGAATTACTGAGTGCCATGGAAGCAACAATCGAAGCCATGGCTTTGACAGTCGATATGAGGGATCCATTTACTGCCGGCCATCAACGCCGTGTGACTGAACTTGCCGTTGCTATCGCAAAAGAGATGGATCTATCGGAGGAGCTAATTCAGGGAATCAATATGGCCGGAATTGTTCATGATATAGGCAAGATGCAGGTACCGGCAGAAATTCTGAGTAAACCGGGCCGCTTAACCGATTTAGAATTTAGTTTGATAAAGAATCACCCTTCGGCCGGCTATGAAATAATGAAGAATATAGAGTTTCCCTGGCCGGTTGCCAAAACTATCCTCCAGCATCATGAGAGAATGGATGGTTCTGGATATCCCAACAGTATATCAGGCGTAAATATCCTGTTGGAGGCAAGAATATTAAGTGTAGCTGATGTCGTTGAAGCCATGGCATCTCACCGCCCCTACAGGCCGGCCCTTGGCATAGACAAGGCATTGGAAGAAATTTCAGAGAAAAAGGGAATCCTTTATGATTCTGGCGCAGTAGATGCCTGCCTGAAGATCTTCCGCGACAAAGGTTTCAAATTCGATTTGGATGAAAAATGACATAGATATTCTTTCAGGCGTTCCCCAAGAGCCTCTGACCCGAATGTTGATCTAGGGCCGGTAAGCCAGGATGATCTTTTCCCAAGATTGTTTGGCATAATAAACGTAAGGGTAAGTTGTGACTTGTCCAAAATTTTTACACAACTTTAATACCCCCATTTTATCTGCGTATGAACCTTATGATGCCCAGCAGAACATTCGCCCTGGGGACTTTTCTCATGTAGTTTTTGTAGTTATCCCCGAATTTTTCCATCAATGTCTTTTCTTCCAGGATCATGGTGATGTAAATACAGGCTATGCCCGTAAGGGCTACGGCGGCTACAACCCAATGCAGGCAGAAAAAGATATGCCCTATGAAAAATATGATACCGCTCAAATAGAGAGGATGGCGGGTGATGGAATAAATTCCGGTATCGATAACCTCACCGGTTCCTTTACGCCGCAGAGTGCTTATGGACAAGATAATCATCAGGCCGGCGATTCCGAAAAATATCCAGCCGAAAATTTCGAGGATGTTTTGCAATTTTCCGGGAACATGAAACCTGTTTAGAAAATAAAAATTAGCCAGAACGGCCAGTCCCGTTACGGTCATTAGAATGGCTTCCAGCGTTTTTCTTTTCATATTGCCCCCTTAAAATGGGTGAGAATGGATCAGACAATACTTATTTACTTTATTTTTCAAATAATTTCCAGAGATGCTTGTGATGAAAATGGGTGAATGGGTATGATGTCCCCGATTATTGGATTTTGAGGAAGGATTATTCTTCCCAGATATCTAAAGCTACCCGGCTGGGGTCCTGGGGATCGTATTTGACCTTCAAAATGGCTCCAGGTTGGATCTGGGGAATCATAATGATTGAAATAAGAGCTTTGGTTTCTGCTTCGTAGGGCTCCAATCCTTCAGCGTGGACCTCAAGAAGAAATCCTACGACAGGATTATCATTGACTTTGACTCCCGTGTCCCAAATCCTCAGTACTTTGGCCTCTGCCGGGAGTCCAACTGCGCGGATCTCATCTGCCTCAGCCTCTCCGGTTAATGAATCTATCATCATAGTCACGCAAGAGGACATGGAAAAGATGATTAAGACGAATGAAAGGACGACCATCTTTTTTATAAACCCCATGTGTTTCATTTATTTATGTCGATTATGCATCATTAAATGACTTTAATCAACTTCAGTTGGAATTCGTCTGAATCTTTCGGTTGGACCAGCGCGAAAAGACAGTTCTTAGTGAAATACATATGTTCCGGCCGTCTTTCAGCGATAAGCTTGTACTCTCCGGTTTTTATTTGCGTTTCGCAAACATATTTTCCCGCAGGAGAATAAACATCGATCCAAATCGGACAGTTATCAAAGCAGTCTTCCCTACGGAAAACGAGAAAATAACCTTCCTCATCCGTTAATATTTCTCGATAGCGGGGAAGATAATCTTCAAAAAGATGATCGAAAGAAGCTTTCTCAAGCTCTTTCAACCATTGTTTTCCCACACCCTGCTTGAAACGGGAGTCTTGTTTCATATCTTTAATCTGGGTTTCCTTGAAACGTCGAATAATCGATTTTGTTACGCGTACAGGTTCTCCTTTTAGAGAAAATGTTGTCAGCTTTTGCCCTTCCGGACTGAATAAAGTCAGCAAAGGTTCCATGGAAAAGCCGACAGCCAGGTTTCCTTCTTTTGTTCGGGTCAGAATCGTCCAACCTTCCATATCACCGAAAGAGAAACCTCCTCCGCTTTTCATTCTGATGGAAGGATTTCTCGTCTTATAGGTGCAAACCTTTATTTCCTCTTGGCTGATGATATCCTTGATGAAGACTGTCTGGATCATGACAGGATGGCGACTGTCTTCATCACGGTGAGAGATATCGATGTAAGCAACCTTTCCGTCCCTGAGTGCGGTGGGGGAAAAAACACTGTGATCTGTTTTAAGAAGTTTGACAAAATTCCCGTCAAGATCAAAAAGACTGATGCGCCGGTTCAAGGCATACTCTCCGACCACCAGGTATTTTCCGTCCAGAATGGAAATATTACTGGGAACGTCAAAATCGCCCGGCCCCTGTCCTTTTTGACCGAAAGACTTTATCAGAGAACCCTTGGCGTCAAATTTAAAGATGCTGTGCTGGCGGCTCGATGCGATAAATATGGAACCATCGGGAGCGACGGTGATATCGCAGAAAGAGTGGTAAAACTGTGTTTTCCAGTCCGTTTCTTCTCCGAATCCGGGCGTGTTTTTCAACACAATGGGGCCGGATTGATAATCATGAGTGAGCGCTCGACTTCCTTTCAGGATAAGAGGCAGGGTGAAAACCAAAAGTCCCAACATCACCTTCCAAACATGTTTTCGTTTCGTATATAGAGCCATTCCACGTTCCACGCATGTTCTGTTATATATCAGTATTTTATACGAGAAAATGGCCCCTCCTGTTCTCAGCAAAAATGGGGAAACAATACATATTTACCATATTTTTCCGCCTATTCTTTGCCTTGAATTATTGAAGAAAAAAGTGGTATTTGAAGAAAAAATAGGTAAATGGGTATTGTGTCCCCATTTTATTGCATGTTAATAGAAGTAGCTTGACAAATAATAACAAATGTTTTACTTTTTCTAACATATATAGATTTTTTCAAGGTAAAGTTTAAGATGAAAATGTTGTCCCGACGGGAAGAACAGGTGCTTCTTGCAGTCTGGGAACTTGCCGACGACGCTTATCTTTTGTCCGTCAGGGAGTACCTGACCAAAGTCACCCGCAAGGACTGGTCTGTGGGCATCATTCATAAACCGCTTCTCCAATTGGAAAAAAAACGATTTATTTCCTCGAACGTCGGTTCCCCCACGGCCAAGCGGGGAGGAAGGCGTAAAAAAATGTACCGGATCACCCCGCGGGGTCTTCAGGCCCTCAAGGAGCTAAAGACCGAGCAGGATAAAATATGGAAAAATTTTTTGCAAAAGGAAATCGTGAAAGAAACCGAATGAGGCCGTCTTCTTTTCAAAAAATATCACCCGATCCTTCCGACAAAAAAGTATCCCCGGCCTGGGGGGAAAAAATCCTCAAATGGTTTTTGTCAGACATCGAAGCCGAATCTCTGGCCGGTGATTTTGAGTTCATCTACAAAGAACTTCTTCTCAAAAAAAAACCTATTTGTGCCCGACTCTGGTTCGGACTGCAGATCCTTAAATCCGCTGCTGCCGGCCTTTCAGTCAGGGTTTTTTGGAGCTATGTCATGATAAAAAACAACATCAAAATCGCCTTCCGTAACATGGTCAAACACAAATCTTATTCATTGATCAATATTTTGGGCCTTTGCCTCGGCATTATCTGCTGTATATTGATCTTTATTTATATCGATTACGAATCGACCTATGACAGATACAATCCTCAAGCCGGCAACATTTACCGGCTCTTCACTCACTACACGGTCAAGGACAGCACTCAGGGTTTTGCCTCCGTGGCTGCTCCTCTGGGACCGACCCTGGTTAGAGATTATCCCGAAGCCCTTGATTATGTCAGGATCGGGGCCACGGTCAAAAGATCTTTTGTCTATGAAGACAAAAAGTTTCTGCAGGACGGTGTTTTTTACACCGACAATTCCTTTTTTGATATGTTTGACATCCGGTTTGTTCACGGCGACCCGGCCTCCGCTCTCGAAGCGCCCTACACCATGGTCCTGACCGAGGAGACAGCCCGAAAATATTTCGGGGAAAAAAATCCAGTCGGAGAAACGATCATCTGGGATAACTCATCCTCTTATACCGTGACCGGAGTCGTCCAAAGCCTGCCGGCGCACAGCCATTTTTCCTTTCATGTTTTGGCCTCTTTCGCCACTTATATTCGATACGACCCCCGTATCGGAAACCGTTGGTCCATCGGTGCGTTCCTGACCTACCTTAGATTGGCCGAGGGTGCCGATCCACAAAAATTTGAAGGCAAAATCGCAGGTGTTGTCGATACCCATCTGGGACCCGACCTTAAAAATTCCAGTGCCGCCATCCAGATTTCAATCCAACCGCTTAAAAAAGTCTACCTCCTTTCCCAGCCAAACGCCATTCTTATGCTTCGGGCTTTTGGCGCCATTGCTGTTTTCATCCTCTGCATTGCCTGCTTTAACTTCATGAATTTATCTACGGCCCGTTCAGCCAACCGGGCCAGAGAAGTGGGCATGCGTAAGGTTCTCGGAGCCGAGAGAAAAGGTTTGATTTTTCAGTTCCTGGGTGAATCATTTGTTTATACGGGATTGGCCCTTGTTTTGAGCATTTTATTAATCCAAATCCTCCTTCCCGCTTTCAGCAGACTGGCCGGCCGGGAAATCACGATGGACGCCATTTCATTACCTTTGATCGGATTTATTCTTCTGGGAATCCTTGTTTTCGTCGGCCTCCTTGCCGGAAGTTACCCCGCTTTTTTTCTCTCGGCCTACAAACCCTCGGTTGTACTCAGAGGAAATGTCTTCAGGTCGAGAAAATCTCTGTTCCGGTCCATCCTGGTTGTATCCCAGTTCGCCATTTCTACAGGCCTTATCATCTGCACCATGGTGATTTTCCTCCAAGGGAGATACATGAGAAACAAGGACCTGGGTTTCAATAAAAATCAATTGCTGGTTATCGTAGCTCAAAACGAGTCCATTCGGAAAAACCTGGATGTTCTTAAGGCCGAACTTTCGAAAATTGATGGGGTTGTCAGCTCCTGTGGCTCTTCTATGGTCCCGGGAGAGACTTATTTCTTTAATTCCGAGGCCGTTCCCGAGGGATTCAACTCAACTGAGATGATTCGCATGGACAACTATTACGTCGATTCCGACTATCTGGATACCTTTGAAATAGATGTCATCCAAGGCCGGGGATTCTCACGTGAGATCCCAAGCCATAAAACGGACGCGGTTATGATCAATGAAACAGCCGCCGAAACCATCGGCTGGGAAAACCCCGTCGGCCGGGTTCTTTATCTTCCGCCCGATCCCTTCAGTCAAGAAGAGCCGGTTCCCCAGACTATTATCGGGGTTTACAGGGATATCCATCACCGGTCCCTTTACGCGCCCATTATTCCATCCTTCATCAGGCATGTTAGGGCACAAGGCCCGATCGAAAACAGGGTGCGCCGCCTGACGGTCCGACTCGACACGTCCGATCTGTCCGGAACTGTTAGGGCTGTCGAGCGGAAATGGAATGAGATCTATCCCAAACAGCCGTTCTATTCTTTTTTTCTTGACGATTATTATGCGAGGCTCCATATGGGCGAAGAAAAGCTGGGTGCCATATTCCGAACCTTCGCCGTGATCGCTGTTTTTATCGGCTGCCTGGGGCTTCTGGGGTTGGCGGCGTATACAGCGGAGCAGAGGACCAAAGAAATAGGCATCAGAAAGGTTTTTGGATCGACACACGGGTCCGTGGTCTTTTTACTCTGCCGGGATTTTGTCCGCCTGATTCTGATCGCCGTTTTTTTAGCCTGGCCGGTTTCCTGGTTTGCCATGAGCCGATGGCTGCGGAATTTTCCTTATACGGTAAAAATGGGATTTGGTGTTTTTGCGGGTGCGGCCCTCTTAACGCTGGTTGTCGCCTTGACGACTGTTGGTATGCAGGCATATAAGGCCGCCCGGTCTAATCCCGTTGACTCGCTTAAATATGAGTAGGGGGATATTTCCTTTAGCATGAGTTATTCATACCGCAGGGAGTCGACCGGATTGGCCGAGGCGGCTTTGACGGTCTGGTAGCTGACTGTGAGCAGGGAAATCAAAACAGCCGCAAAACCAGCAGCGAAAAATATCAAGATGCTAATATGTATCTTGTAGGCGAAATTTTTGAGCCAGTTTTGCATGAAAAAGAAGGAGACGGGCCAGGCCACGATATTGGCTAGGAAAATAAAACCGATGAACTCCCTGGAGAGAATGCCGACGATATAAGGAGAGGAAGCTCCCAGTATCTTGCGGATGCCGATTTCTTTGGTGCGGCTTTCCACCGTGTAAGAAGCCAAGCCGAAAAGACCGAGGCAGGCGATAAATAAAACAAGCATCGTGAAGCCGTTAAAAAGTTTTCCCATTTTAGCTTCCGCGTCATAGAGTTGTTCAAAAGCTTCATCCAGAAAATGATATTCAAAAGGAAATTGGGGTTCGAATTCCCTGCATTTTTTCTCAACAAAATGAAGGGTTTCAATCAGGTTGTCGGGGTGTATCTTGAGAAACATGTATTTAAAAAGGTAAGGATTGACCCACATGATGAGCGGAGTGATATTGTTGTGCAGAGATTTGAAGTTGTAGTCTTTAACGACTCCGATAATCGTTCCTCTGAAGTTGTTATTCATGAGGTCGGCTTTGAGACCCAGCGGAGATTCCACATTCATTATCTTAAAGGCGGCTTCATTGATAATGATTTCACTCAGAGGTTTTTTTAGGGCGTCATCGGAAAAGTTACGTCCTTGAACGATTTCCATTCCAAAAGCGTCAATGAAATGTTTATCCACACTGACGTAATCGGCCTGGCTAGCCGTGGCATCGATTCCCGGGTCCTTTCCCTGCCAGTTGAATATGGTTGTCACATACCTGCCGCGGGTCAGTATGCTCGATGTGACCGTAGCTTTGGCGATACCGGGATTTTTCAGAAGTTCTTCTCTGAATATTTCATGTTTTTTCTTCATTTCTCCCTCCATGCGGAAATAAACCATATGTTCTTTGTCAAAACCCAAATTCTTCTTCTGCAGGTATTTGAACTGCATATATATAACCGATGTCGTGATGATGAGGCCGATGGCGATCGTGAATTGTGATACAACCAGAATCCGCCTGAAAAATTTTTTTCCTTTCTCGGCGCCGTGGACTCCCTTGAGCACCTTGACGGGCTTGAAGGAGGATAAAAACAAGGCCGGATAGCTGCCAGATAGTACTGCGGCGGCAAGGGTAATGACAGAAATGCCGCCTAAAAGCGTCAGATTCTGTGTGAAATTTAGGGATATATGCCTTCCAACCAAAGAAACAAACAAAGGGTGAAGGACTAAAACGATTCCTAATGCCAGAACCAAGGCCAAAAAAGCATAAAGGAGGGACTCACCGAAAAACTGCCGAATGAGGCTTTTTCTTTCGGCGCCGATGACCTTGCGGATTCCCACTTCTTTGGCCCGGGATGCAGCCCTGGCCGTGGTCAGATTGATAAAATTGATACAGGCGATCATCAGGATAAAAAAGCCGATCAGTGAAAAAATAGTGACATATTGGATATTTCCTCTGGGATACAGGTCTCGAATGTGCCCGGAATAAAGATGGATTTTGGTGAGAGGCTGGAGACTGAGTGTAACAGTGTCTTCCGGGTCCCTTTTGATCAGATAGTTATGGATTTTATCGCTGAAATCGAGAAGGGATGTGCCTTCCTTGAGCAGGAGATAATTACGGAAGAAATGAAGGCTGAAGCTGTTCGGGCTTCCATAGACGGGCATGAAGGTTCTGATGTTTTCTGTAAAGGGTACCAGGGAATCAAACTGAAGATGAGAATGATGGGGGATGTTCTTTATAAGGCCCGTTATGATGAATTTATGTTCTTTTTCAACGGTCAGAATTTTTCCCAAAGGTTCTTCGCCGCCGAAATATTTTTGAGAAAAATTTTCAGTAATGACAATGGAATCGGGATGAGAGAGGGCCGTTTCCGGGTTGCCTTTTATGAAGGGAAATGTAAAAACCTTAAAGATGCTCGGGTCGGCGATTCCGAATTTTTCTTCCAAAAAGTTTTTGTTACCATAGGAAACAAGTATTTTTTTATCGACAACAATCTTGAAACGTGTGGCCTCGACGACCTCGGGAAATTCCTCTTTGAATGTCGGACCGAGGGCTGAAGTTGAATAGGCGCTTACAAGATCTCCCGAGCTTCGGGGAAGCCGTATGTTAATCCGGCAGATTCTATCCGCGTTTTCATGAAAATGGTCAAAACTGAGTTCATTCTGGACCCACAACAGGATAAAAAAGCAGCTGGCCAGTCCTATGGCCAATCCTGAAATGTTAATAAATGTATATCCTTTGTTCCTTCTCATATTTCGTATGGCGATCTTCAAATAATTTTTAAGCATAGTCATCCTCCACATCATCAAATCATATACGCTTCTCGGCAGGAGAAGCAGTACCTGTCCCCAGTACCACAAACGGGCCGCCGGGCGGTTATGTATTTTTAAGATATCTAAAAAAAGTTCGTCAAAATCTCCGATCAAACTCTCCCGCTCATCGAAGGGCAGCAACCGATACAATATTTTCCTGGCGATTCGCGGGCTGAAGACGGGATCGTTTGTTTTTGTCATGTTTTAAGATTTAAGGTTGGCGTATTTTGCCCAGAGCATGTCGTGTACTCTTTTGTTTTCCTCCAGGATTTTAACGGCCCTATCCGTCAGGGAATATAGTTTCCTGCGTCTTCCACCGCGGACGGGGGAGGGATCACTGAGACGGGACCGTATGTATCCGGCCCTCTCCAGCCGTCGCAGGGGAACATGAACGGCTCCAATGGAGATGGGTTTACCTTGGATATGCGAGAGATATTGTTTGATGGAGACAAGGTAGGCTTCAGGTACCAGGAAGCCTACGGCTAATAGTATCTGTTCTTCCCTTCGTCCGATCGTGTTCATCGGTCACCAACTTTTCTTATTTGTTATTAACATGTCGAACATCCAACTATAAGACGTATCGTGATGTGAAAAGGTTGACTGAAGGATAATCTTCCATTTAATCTTTTAAATCAGACAGCTTGACCGGAAGAAGCCGGCCTTCTTGACTTGTTTCTGATCCGTTATCTATACTTTTAAATGAGGGTTGAAGGAGGAGAAAATATGAAAAGACGAAAATTTCAAAACCTGGCCCCCGGGATTGTATTCTTTACAATCTTATCGTATCCGATAACAGCAGCCGCAGGGAGCGGTATTAAGAAAAATGATCATATCAAACTCAGAGAGATAAAAAGGATAAAATTCTCCAACCTTCCTGAGCAAATTGAGTTTTCAAATCCTTCCAGAATCGCCATCAACTCAAAAAATGAGCTGTTTGTAACGGATACCCGGGCTCATAACATCAAAATTTTTGATGCCGAGGGTCAATTTTTAAAAGTTATTGGCCAGGAAGGTAAAGGACCCGGAGATTTGAATTGGCCGTCTGGCATAACCTACAATGGAAAATATATGATCGTTTGGGAGTTAGGGAACTATAGATTTTCGCTCTTTAATGAAAACGGTGATTTCATCCGTCATTATCAACCGAAACAGACGGCTGTGGTATGGAAATTAAAATCTCTTGAAAATGGGAAAGTTGTTTTTAAGATACGCGAGGGTTATTGTGAAAATGAGAAATCGATCCTTTACATGCTGGATATGGAACTTGATAAGGGTGAAATAATATACAGTCATTCCATTAAGAGAGAAAGTTATGAGAACAAAATAAAAGATGACTTAAAAATACCCTTCGGCCCGCTTATTTCCTGGGATGTTATGAAAGGAAATAAAATTGTCATTGGTTATCAGGAAGAATACAGGATCGATATTTATGAGCATAATAAAAAAAAGCTTTTTACCATTGAGCATCAAAGCAAAAGGATTAAGGTTACTGATAAAGATAAAGAAGAATATTTTTCTTCATTGGTATATTCTACCATGGGGCAGACAGTGCAAGGTGCCCTTCCTGAAATTCGAAAATATACGAAGTTTCCAAAATTTAAGCCGTATTATAAGAACATTCTGGTTTTCCCGGGAAATGAAATATGGGTATTTCTCTATACGGAAAGCAAAGAAAAAGAGCTTGTCGATATTTTTGACAAAGAAGGAATCTTTATACAACGGATAGAATGTGATAAATCGGTGGGCTACCGCCCGGTAATTGCCGATGATGGGACACTGTGGACAATCATAGAGGGTGAAGAAGGGTATAATGTGGTCGTAAATTATAGAATAGAAAAAAATTAACCTGCACATTCAAGAATAAATCTTGCTGCATATGCTTTACAAAGCAAGAGGGTGGGAGGAAATCCCTTGACCGAAGCGTTTGTCATGGATTTGCCGCGTCACTTCCGCTCCTAGCAGCAGTTTGCTTCGGCCTAGGGCCTTGAGAGAGCGCAGCTTCGTAGTCTGCGCTCAAAGGCTGCCGCAGCCAATCCGGATTAAACCATCGACTTGTGAGATTTTTATCATTTTATTACCGTTTATTAAGTGTAAGGTGAGCAGATCATTTTAATAATACCTCTTATTTTACTTATTTAATTAACTATTATAGTAGGTATTATAGTATTGACAATAAAACACACTGTTGGGATAATGCAAATGAGGTATGATCAAGTGGCAAAAATAAACATCTCAATTCCCCAAGAAATTTTGGATGATATTGATAAATTGAGCAGGGAGGAGAATAAAACTCGCTCTGAACTGCTGAGGTTGGCGTTTAAAACCTATCTTGAAGTCTTGAAAGAAAAACGCGAAGAGAAAAAGAAGCAAAAACGAATAGAAAATGCTATTCAGATACAGGATAATATCCGTAATGAATTGGGCCATATCGATCTTATCCAGGATTTGAGGAAATGGAGAGATGGCCGTAAATGAAGAAAGCAGGGAAAAGATTCTATGTAACCGATGCTTCTGTGATCTTGAAGTGGTTTTCTCAAACGGGTGAAAAAGATCTTGATAAAGCCATTCAACTTAGGAAAGACTTCAAGGAAAGAAACATAGATTTATATGCCCCGGAACTTTTAATCTATGAAATAGCCAATGTCTTAAGATATAAAAAGATACTGGGCGACGATATCATCCATAAGGCCATTTCAAGCATCTATGACATGGATATTTTATGGCCAGTCAATTCCGGCGTTATGAGTCGTGCCTTAACGATCGCACGTTTATACCATATCACTGTTTACGATTCATCTTATCTGAGTTTTGCCCAAAGTGTGGGGTGCCATTTAATCACTGCAGATAAAAAACTTTACCAGAAAGTCATGGGGCTCCCGGGAATAATCTTCATAAGCGATTATATTCCTGAAAAAATATGAGGTTAAATACTGCTTTCATTTCAATAAAAAAAACGTTTTTGCTTTTTCCTCGCCGTTGACATGAATACGAAGGTGATGCTCACCGGGATGATGTTTCCGGGTGGTCATATCGACAAGAGACAATTTTCTTTTGAAGCCATAGGAGCCAGGGGTGTATTCTTTCTCCACAATCTGAAAAATTTTCTTGGAGTATTTTCCACCAGCTTTCATGTAGTCGATGGCGTATTCCAGACGTACTTTGCTTTTTTTGTCTTCGTTAACCTTGAGGTCGAAGGAAAAATATATTTCATCGCCGATTTTTGGATGATTCGAACTGAGCTTCAGATTGTGGACGAAAATCCGGTCTGGATCGCCGAAGCCGAAAAGAATTAAGGCGCGCTTGTTGCCGGCCTTCAGTAAAGTCCTACAGGCATGTTTGACGATGTCATCCGTATTTTGAGAACGACCGAACCATCTTTCACAAACATCTAAGGCTATATCGGGATGATCCTTGGAAATATCGTTGAGATTGTTGGCCACGCTTCTGCGGACAAATTCGGATTCATCATCTTTTAGTTTTTCCAAAACAGGGAATATTAACGAGGGATCTTTTTTAAATTTAGGCAGGGCCATAGCCCAGGGCAGCATCGGCCGGCAGCCTTCACTGGCAAAACGGCGGACGTTTTCATGGTTATCTTCGGCGCATTCCTTCATGAAAGCCATTCCTTTGGCCGGATTTTGATCCAAAAAGGGGCGTATGGCAAATTCAGAAGAAGCATATTGAGTAAAATGTTTTAAAGCCGCCAATGAAGCATTCCAATCATTCAATCCGTACATCTCCACAAAATCCGGCAGGGACATGGCTTCAAAGCCTTTGATGAAAGGCGCCGCTTTTTTGAGGATGTCCAATGCTTGTATGTATTCCTGAGGCAGTGTTCGGTACAGACATTCGGTCGTATGGCGCATCTTTTCTTTAAGTTCCAATGTCTCGAACTTCTCGTCAAAGATGGATGAGATGAAGGTATTTTTATCGAACTGGGGATAACATTTTAATAGGGCATCAGCCATATTGTTGACCGATTCCTTTGTGAAAAACAAATCTTTGAGTCGTTCCGCCATGATTTTTCCCTCGTAGGGTTTATATTTACGTTTGATAAAACCGTCTGTCAAGGGGGCGAGCAAAGACATCAAGCAAAAACTAGACCATTTTTATTCATAACGGAGCGAATCAACCGTATTGGCCCGGGCGGATTTTACGGTATGGGTGCTGACCGTGAACAGTCCGAAAAACAGGGACAAGAGGCCGGCGGTAATAAAAAGAACGGGATCGATGTTTATGCGATAGGCGAAGTTATGAAGCCATTTGTTCATGGCAAAATAAGCCAGAGGCCAGGCGATAAAATTGGCCGAACCGATAAGGAGGATGAATTCCTTGGACATACGCGACACAATACTCCATAGTGAAGCCCCGAGCACCTTCCTGACTCCTATCTCTTTTGTTTTCTGCTGGGCCATGTAGGCGGCAAGTCCGTAAAGGCCGAGGCATGATATAAGAATGGCGAAAAAAGTAAAGGCATTGAATATATAACGCGTTTTTTGTTCCGATTGGTAAAGTCCCGCCACAGCCTCATCGAGGAATGTATACTCCAAGGGGTATTCCGGATTGAACTTATTGTACACGCAACGGACGGAATCGATAGCTTCTTTCATATGTTCTTGGTTGAATTTGATGAAGACATAAGAATCCCTCCCGGGTTCTATGCGCAAGACAAGAGGTTCGACCTCTTTCTGCAGGGATTTGTAATGGAAATTGCGAACAACACCAACAATCTGTCCTTTGTGGTCGTATAGCTGAAATCCCGTCCCGACGGGATTTTTCAGTCCCATGGCTTTAACGGCCGCTTCATTGACAATAAAAGATTGGGTGGAAGAGTCAGCGGCGAATTCTTTGGAAAAGTCCCTTCCGGCGATGAGTTTCATGTTGAATGTTTTGATATATTCATCGTCGACCGAAAACTGATGAATCAGGAAATGGGTCTCCGGATTTTTGCCTTCCCATGTAAAAGCGCTCGTCGAGTGTACGGAATAGGTCGGCACGTCGGATGAAGTCGTGACGCCTGTAATATGCGGATCACGGAGAAGCTCCTGCTTGAAGGCGTCATATTGTGTTCTCAACTGAGCTCTTTTGATGAAATACATCATCGAGTCTTTTTCGTATCCCAGTTCCTTATTCAGCATATAGTTGATCTGCCGATGAACGGTAAGCGTCCCGACGATAAGAATAATGGAAAGCGTAAATTGGGTTACGACCAGCACGCGGCGGAAGAGGGATTTGCCGGACCTGGAGGAGGTCCTCGTTCCTATGCCCCTTAGAGCCTCCACAGGCCTGAATGATGACTGAACCAGGGCGGGATAACTTCCGGAAATCAATCCGGTAACCACCATAATACCCAGTAATATAAAGAGGATGACCGGATTTCCCATCGAATGAAGAGTAAGCTGTTTGCCGGATATATTGTTGAAAACGGGAAGGAGGAGATAAACAAGGAGGCCGGCGATGAAAAAAGATATGATCGTCATAAAAAAGGACTCGCCATAAAACTGAGCCGTTATCTGGGATTTTACGGCCCCAACGACTTTTCTTAGGCCGACTTCTTTGGCCCGTTTTTCGGACCGGGCCGTGCTCAGGTTCATGAAGTTGATGCAGGCGATAAGGAGGACAAACAGAGCGATCGCCGAAAAAGCGTAGACATAAATCGATTTGTTTTCCGTTTGGCCGTAAAGGTCTATGGCATAGTCAGAACGAAGGTGAATATCGGTCAGAGGCTGAAGAATAAACTTGGTTGTCGTACGAGGATTCATTTTTTTTAGATAATCAGCAACTTTTTCGGAAATATGCTGGACGGGTGTATCCTCCGTAAGCTGGACGTATGTCGTGTAATTATTCGTCCACCAGGAATCGGTCCAGCCGAATTGTCTCAGGCTTGAAGCGAAGGGGATGAGGATATCGAATGTGATGTGGGAGTTCTGGGGAACGTTTTTCAGGACACCTGTGACCTTAAAATCGAAAAGGTTGTAAAGCGTTAAAACTTTTCCTAGGGGGTCTTCCGTTCCGAAATATTTCGCCGCCGTCTTTTCGGAGATAAGCATAGTCTGGGGATCGGCTAGAGCGGTCGAGATGTCTCCTTGTACCAGGGGAAAAGAAAACATCTTGAGAAAACTCGGGTCTACGGCGACGAGATGAGGTTCATAAAATTTCTTATCGCTGTGGCTTATGAGGCTTCCTTGTAATCTTCGCAGCCGGGAGGATTCGACAATCTCGGGGAAATCGGTTTTGAGCGCTTCGGCAAGAGGCCAAGGGGTCACGGCGACAGGGAAATAGTCGCCGCTCGAGTCATACTGGTGCTCAGTAACCCTGTAAATATTATCGGCGTTGGTATGGAAACGGTCATAGCTTAGTTCATCCTTTACCCAGAGAAGGATAAAAATACAGCAGGCCATTCCGACAGAAAGGCCGAATACATTAATAAAGGAATATCCTTTA
Organism: Candidatus Aminicenantota bacterium; assembly: GCA_016927475.1. GTDB lineage: Bacteria > Acidobacteriota > Aminicenantia > Aminicenantales > Aminicenantaceae > JAFGMO01. The sequence goes on along the minus strand of JAFGMO010000002.1, from coordinate 5,742 downwards.
TGCTTTTTGAGTTGCCTCATGGTCATTTTGATATAATTTTTAAACATGATGACTCTCCATTTCACGTTAAAAAGCGAATTTTTGAAAGCGGCGTCAAAACACTGGGCCCAGTACCAAAGTCCAGCAAAAAAAAGTCCCCGCTCCCTGTATATATATGTAAAGACCTCCCGCATATCGTCGAGGACAGCATGGTTTATCCGGTAGCGTTCCATCCGTTTGACAAGCCAAATCGCCGGCCGGGGAGGGGAGGGGTTTTTGCATGGTTGGCTTTTATTGTTCATGTCGTATGCTTGAGGAAACCTTTCCATATGGATTTCTGAAGATCCCTGGTATCATGCAGGGCTTCAAGCCCGGCCTTGGTGATGGTGTAGTAGACTCTTTTGTTGCCCCCGGTCTGACGAAGGATTTGGACGGGCCGGGATTTTACGTAACCTTTTTTGGCCAGGTTGTCCAATGTGTTATATAAAGTTCCGAAGGTGAATGTTTTGCCTATCAATTCTTTTATTTTTTCCCGAATCCTGACACCGTAGGCTTCATCTTTAAGCCACCAGATGGCGATCAGGAAAATCTGTTCATTGACGGATAAAATTTTCACATCGAGCTCCTTTCGTTTTTGCTTGCATCAAAACGAAAATATCGTATCGGTCAATATTTTATACGCTTGGGTAATAAAAAAGGTTTACTATGGGATGACGTTCCCCAGTAGGAATGGTTATTTAGAAAAAAATAAAAAAAGTAAAAAATACCTTGCAATACATAATATAATGTGTTACAAGTTTAATGAGGCAAAAAAATGGACAAGGAAAAAGGAACGCCGTTAAGCAACTGGGAAACTCAGGTAAGGAAGGGCGCCCTGGATTATATCATTCTTCTATGCCTTCATAAGCGAGAACAGTACGGATACGAAATGATCAAAACCATAAAAAATGTTGCAGGACTGAGTATTTCGGAAGGAACCATTTATCCGCTGCTTAACCGTCTGAAAAAAGATGCCGTGATCGATTCCAGATGGGTGGAGATGGATACGGGAATACCGCGCAAATATTATAGAATCACCGAAAAGGGTCTTAAGATTTTAAAAGAAATGAAAATTTCATGGAAAAAATTTAACGATTCTTTGGGTCTTTTAAGCGAGGAAAAAACATGAAAGCCGAACATTTTTTCGAAAACGACCTAACCAAAAAAATATGGAATCAGTATGACAGAAGGCTCAAGCATCTTTTAAAACGTATCCACAAAGAAGAACAAGAAGAAATCCTGCTTGAAATACAAAGCCACATTTTAGAAAGTTTCGGACAAGAAAAAGCGGAGTCCGAGGAGGAACGATTGATGAATGCCATCGATAGAATGGGGGAGCCAGAGATATTTCTCAGACCGATCATTGCGGATAAATACTTGAATAGGGCTTCAAAAACATTAAGGCCCACGGCTGTGATCAAAGGATTGTACTATTCCTTTTTGACGGGTTTCAAAAGGGCGTCTGTCGCAATGTTGTTGGGATTGGGATATATTTTCGTATTCGTCCTTGCGTTTATTGCGGTTCTAAAGCCTTTTTTCCCCCATCATGTGGGAACGCTTAAGTTTAACGATGGAAGCTTAACCCTGGGAGTATCCCTCAATGCGACAGGAGTCGAAGCGGACTATCTCGGATACTGGGTTATTCCCATCGCTGCCGGACTCGCCGTTCTTATTTATATCGGTCTGACAAAGTTTCTGCGAAAGATTCGCCGGGGTGAATCATGAAGAGCGAGAAAATATTTGAGGATAAAAAAAAATTTAGGATAATTACATCGTATTACAAGGCATAATGTATTACAGTGTTTTATGGGCATGTTTTTTCAAACCAAAATCCATAAGGAGGATTCAATGAAAAAAAATGGTTTGGTTTTTTGTCTCAGTATTTTCCTTTTAACGGTTCTTCAAGGTGTCCATGCTTTTGGAAAACGGGAAGCGGAGCAAAAGCTTCCATCGATTATCCCACGGAAGGTTCTTTTCGGGAATCCGGTCCGCAAGGATCCTCTCATTTCACCGGATGGGACATGGCTTTCTTACTTGGCTCCATCTGAAGAGGGCGTCATGAATATCTGGGTAAGAAGTCTAAGCAAAAAAGATGACAGACAGGTGACAGAGGACAAACACAGGGGTATTCATAACTATTGCTGGGCGGAGGACAGCCAAAATCTTTTTTATCTTCAAGACAGCGATGGGGATGAAAACGATCACGTCTACCTCATTAATCTTAAGTCGGGGAACATCCGTGATTTGACTCCGTTTCAAGGAGTGAAAGCCGTCAATCTTTTCGTCAAGAAAAATTTTATCCTGGTAGGATTAAATCTGCGAAACAGGCGGCTTTTTGATATGTATAAAATTGATATCTCATCAGGAAAAACGGAGCTCGATACAGAAAATCCCGGCGATGTCGTCTATCTTATAGGAAAAGAATGGACGGCCGACTCCGAGGGGATTATCCGGGCCGTAAAGGCCATGGACCTAAAAACCGGTGGGGCTATCCTCAGGGTTCGAAAAACAAAGGACGCGCCTTGGAGAGAAATCCGGCGGTGGCCTCTAGGAGCCTTGTTTGACGGATATATAACCGGATTTTCGGAAGACGGACAATCGCTTCTTGTGACCTCGAGCGAAGACTCGGATAAAACAAAGCTTGTTGAATTGGATACGGAAACAGGTGAGGTATTAAGAGTTGTGGCTGAGGATTCAAGGTGTGATATTTTGCCCGAATCCTTCGTGGTAGACCCGCATTCCGGATATATACAGGGCTATGAAGTCGATTATTTGAAGCCGGAGTGGAAAGTCGTAGACGAAAACATCGCTTCGGATTTCGCCAGGCTGAAGTCCTTTACAAGAGGACATTTTACTATCAAAAACCGTGACCGGTCGGATTCCAAATGGATGATTTCTGTGATGACTGATGACGGACCGACGTCTTTTTACCTTTACGACAGGACATCGGGAAAAATCGAATTTCTTTTTGATGACAGGCCTAAGCTTAAAAAATATAAGCTGGCCCGGATGGAGCCGGTGATCATTTTGGCAAGAGACGGCCTGGAACTGGTGTCTTACCTCACTCTTCCTGCAGGCATTGAACCCAAGCGGCTTCCCATGGTTCTTTACGTGCACGGCGGGCCTACGGCCAAGGATTCCTGGTGTTATGAGCCTTTAGTTCAGATGCTGGCCAACAGGGGATATGCCGTTCTTCAGGTAAACTTCAGGGGATCGGTCGGCTTTGGAAAAAAATTCCAGACGGCCGGCAATATGGAGGTCGGTGTCGGAAGCATGCAGCATGATTTAACCGATGCCGTGACATGGGCCGTTAAGCAGGGAATTGCCGATCCCGGCAGAGTCGGTATCTACGGGGGTTCCTACGGCGGTTATGCCGTTCTGGCCGGACTGGCATTCACTCCCGGTCTTTATGCCTGCGGTGCTGAAGCCTGCGGGCCTTCCCACCTCAAAACATTTATGGAAGCCATTCCACCCTATTGGGGACCGATGAAAGAGATGTTTAAGACCATCTTTGGCGATCCGGAGAATGATCCAGAGTACAACAAAGCCCGGTCTCCCATCCATCATGTGGATAAAATTCGAGTTCCGCTGTTGATCGGGCAAGGAGGCAATGACCCCAGGTGCAACATTAAAGAATCCGAACAGATTGTGGAAGCCATGCGTCAAAGAGACCTGCCGGTAACTTATGTCGTTTATACCGACGAAGGCCATGGATTCGTCAGGCCGGAGAACGAGCTGGATTTTTACGGCCGGCTGGATGTTTTTTTCGGGAAGTACCTTGGGGGCCGTTACGAGCCTTTTGAAAAGATCGACGGTTCCTCAGCCCAACTCCGTTAGCCTGGATTATCACGAACCGACACATTAGTGTGATGAACCACCAGAATTATCTGGTTAAGGCATATGCGTAACACTCGGTTCCGGCTGTCTGCCGGACTTTGCCGGGCAGGATTGACTACCTGCTGGGTTCCTTCAAAAAGTTTTAAGATTTTAATATGTCTTCCTTTCCCAAGCTTCCTGGTGCACCATAAATTTGGCCGGCACTGATAGATTAACTAAATATTTGGCGCGTGAATAATATAAGCTGAATAAGGAAAAGTTTCAGGGAAATTAAAGAAAAATAAATACTCTTACAGGATTATTTCGAAAAATAGTGAAATTTTGATAAAAAAACCTGATAAAAACACCTGATAAAAAAACCTTGACAAAAGGACTAGAAGTTATTAAAAATACTTTGTAGCATAAAATACTTTATAGTATAAAAAACTTTATGGGAGGAAACTGTGAATCATAATCAAATCCAACAGGAAATTTTTATCATTAAAAAAATGATTGAAAAGACAAAAAAGGAGACGGCCGAATCCGGCCTTTTTTTTATTAGTTTGGGTATTTTTGCAGCCATTGTTACGTTCACAATTGGCATATTGGAATTCTTCAATTTATACCATCTGGTATTGCCCACATTGATTATTGCAGCAGTTGTCAGTGGTGTAGTAGGGTATTTAACTGTAACCAAGAAAGAAAGAAAAGAAAAAGTGAAATCTTATCCTAAGACCATTCTTTATGGCGTATTATTTTCCTGTGGATTATCCGTTTTAATGATAGTCTTTATATTCCCTCTTCTTAAAGTCTATCCATGGAGTTTGATTCCTACCCTGGTATCGGTGATTATGGGAATTGCATTTTTTTCAGTAGGGATAATTTTTGAGTTTCGACATATTCAATGGTGCAGCGTCGTCTGGTGGGTAGGAGCCATTATTTTAGCGTTAACTCAAAACCAATTAAGGTTCCTTATTATGATCGCTATTATCATTCTAGGATGGATACTCCCCGGATTTATTCTGAACAAACAATATAAAAACCAAATCAGAAAAAATGAGTCGTGAACAAATTTTGAAACTGGATCCTTTGATACATGTCCCAGCTCGTCTAGCGATTTTATCGATTTTAGTCACCATTGAGGATGCGAATTTCTCATTTTTGAAAGAGGCAATAGGAACAACTGATGGGAATTTAAGTGTTCATTTAGCAAAACTGGAAACCAATGGTTTCATCACTATTCAAAAATCATTTCAGGGGAAAAAACCAAAAACGACTTGCGCGATAACAAAGAAAGGAAGAAAAGCTTTTATTGAATATTTAGAACAGATGGAACAAATCATTAGCGTGAAAAAAACATAGCTAGGGATCATATCAAGAATACGATGTGTTTGTTATTTGTAAAGATAAAAAGAGAGGGGATAACTATGATTAACAGAAAAAATTTTTTCATTATGTGTCAGGCAACATTCCTTGCATTCTGTTTGGCCATGGATGATGCATATGCACAAAAAACCAGAGTCGTACAATAAGTGTAGATGAATACCTTTCAAGGCTGCCGAGAGAGTTGAAACTCGAAAAAGAATTGCCTCAAAAATATCTTGTAACCTCTGCTATGATTATCAAGGGCAGGTCTTGTTACTGGAGCAGTTTTTGTGTATCACTGGAAGATAAACAAGTTGAATACATAATACTAAATGAAGATATAATAGTGGAAATGAATATTCTAGAGAATTCTCGGAAAAGACTTATGAATATTCAGAGAGAAGTTATGTTTGAGAAAATACGATAATATATGCTTTATGAAAAGGTAATAAATAAATTATTTTATGGAAAAAACAGCACATCAATTTCCTGTCGTTTGTATTCGTTTAAAAAAATTGTCACGATAGCTTTCGCCGATAGGGA
>JAFGMO010000074.1 GCA_016927475.1 Candidatus Aminicenantota bacterium | reverse complement strand
TATGGCTTCAAGCATGTGACCTACCTTCGTACTATCGTTTATCTCGTCGCTGGCAAACTAATTTTTGATTACCCACACTAAATGGAAAAGAACCAATAAATTTAATAACTCTTTTTTCTTGTAACAGGGAATTCCCCTTTTCGTTCTGCTTCTGAACATAAATAAAAAGGATTAACAAGTTTGCCTGTCAATTCATAATTAATGGCTACACAATGAGTCAGGCATCTTCCAGAATGGATACAATCAGCACATATACCTGGAAATTTTCCTGAAAGATCTATACGTAGTTTAACAAGGGTTGGGTGTGATACCCAGATGTCTATTAGGTCATCCGTTATTAAATTACCAAAACATAAAGCAGGAATATTACGGCCAATTCCGCAAAGGGCCATATCTCCATTACCTAAAATACCAAGGATATTGAGAACTCGACATTCGTTTCCTATATTTCTTGTATTTAATATTTCTTTTAACGTTGATAAAGCGGGTGGTAACATTATTTTAAGTGGAATCGGATATTTATTTTGCAGATCATTACGAATATATCTAACTAATTTTATTATTTCATCATAATCTAGTGTTTCTTTTCTTTTATGCATTATCTTACCTCTCCCTGTTGGAGTAACAGGGTTGAATTTAACAGATCCAGCTCCAATTGATATAGCTAATTTCACTAGGTCTTCTACTTCATGGATATTTTCCCGGTGCGGAGACATAATAATTTGTGGCCTGTAGCCTACATTAACTAGATGTTTGATTCCTTTGATAGTATTTTCAAAAGCACCTTGCATTCCTCTGAATTGGTCGTGGTTATTTGCATTAGGGCTATCAAGACTTGTTGCTATGAACCACATGGTAGTATTTTGTTTGAGGTGTCTTGACAAATTAGCGCTGATCAAAGTGCCGTTTGTTTCCATGGTTTGCTTTATACCTTCTTTACTTAAATAATCAACAATATTAATGAATTTTGGATGAAGTAGAGGTTCCCCTCCTGTGATTTTGGCTGTTTTTAATCCCAAGGTCTTTCCTTTTTTTACAGCTTTTCTTAATAAATTTAGATCCAAACATTCTCCAGGAGAGGGTTTTCCATTCACAAAACGTGGAGTAATCCAGCAATGTCGGCAAGCAAGATTGCATCCATTTGTAATATAAAGATATAAACTTGTTAAAGGAGGAACACCTTCCGGTAAATCGATAATATTTGTTTTGTTTTCTTCAATATTATCTATTTCATATTTAGAAGATATTTTATTCATTAACCACTTCTCCGATGAATCCTTTATTATATAATTCATTTAAAAATGAGTTCATGTCAGTTTCTAACTGTTCTATCGGTATGTTTTCACACCTTTCCTTTATATGGTTGATGACATCTTCTTTAGTTCGAGGATTGATTTTTACAAAATTCCATATTATTAGCCCCACTTTATTTATTATTAATAGGGATTCTGTATCTGCATTATATAATAAGGCACCTTCACTATTTTCTTCCCTAAGGGATACATCGGGATTCGCCATAAAGCTTGATTTTTTACTCATATTTTTGCTCCTTTGTATTTTAAGCTTAACAACTGGTTTTAGGACGCCATTAGAATTCAGTTCTTTTACGATTCCTAATATATCTTTTTCTATGACTTCCAGGTTTAATGAATAGGTCTCGGAAATTTTTCTAACAATCTGTTTGATATTTCGATGCCCGTCCATTAACTCAAGAATTTTTTTTGCGGTTTTATTGATATGAATGAATTGGAGCTTTTTGCATAAAAAGATCAAAGAACCATCATCAAAGTCCTCGATGGCTACTTCGTCTGTTAGAGAATATCGATAATTCTCATTTATAGGGCGCATTTTTTCTTTTTCAATATAAGATCTATTGTTGATTTTTTGATTTTTGTTAAGATATTTAAAATAGAGTTTAATCTGGTTTCCATGGTACTGTTGAAGAATTAAGTCCTGTGTCTGCCAAAAACTTTTTATAACAATCGTGAGGATTTGCCCGGTTAAAATCTCCGGTCATGGTAAAGGCTAAACCTGGACAACTTCCGTTACAATAGGGAGCCCATTCGCAGTTTTCGCATCCTTCAACTTCATGCATAGGTATTGTGCGCCTGCTTTTGAGCGCTTTGAGGATGGGGTGTGTTTTCCAAATGGTTTTGATGGAATCTTGGTTAATTTTTCCGATTTCCAACTCTGAAAGTATATTGCAGGGTGAAATTTTTCCATCATGATGAATCGCAAGTTTGTTATACATACATCCGCAGGCCGTAAGAAATCCCATCTTCCAACTGGTGGTCTTTTCCCCGGTTTTTCTAGCAAGTTCCATTTCTCCATAAGTCTTCCATTTGGCCAATGGCCCGGCAGTAGCTGTGATTCTTCCGTTGTATTGTTGTTCCAATCGATGCATTGTTATTATGGCTTGTAACTGCTGCTTTGGTGTCAAGACAATTGTAGCTTGATTATCGCAGCCTGATCCCATAGGCATAGCGTCATTGGTTCCGAAACTCGCTAGCCCGATTTCTCCCAACAGGAGCCGGGCAATGTTTTCAAGGTCACCCACATTGTTGCGGTTTATGGTTACCCTGCTTGTTACCGGAAATTTTGCTTCTTTTAGAAGGGAAAAACCTTTAATGGACTTGTCAAAAGAACCCTTTCCGCGGCTTTTATCATGAATTTCAGGACAGGAACCGTCAATGGATATTTGAATATAATTAAGCCTCTTACGGCGTTTTTCTTTTTCTAGAAAGGAAATAGTTTTTTCATTGATAAGTGTACCGTTTGTCAATAGTGAATACCGCATTTTATTGTCGATTATACTATCAATAAGCTCACCCAGGTTAGGATGGGTGAAAACTTCGCCGCCACTGAGGGTAAGGTCACGGACACTCAAATTATTGAGTTCTTTAAAAAATGTATACCAATCTTCGACAGGCAAATCTTTGCGATGGCGCATTTCTTTGGCGTAAAAACAGTAGGGACAATGCAGATTGCACTTCCCAGTGAGGGATATATCGAAATCAAACGGAGCGTCTGATGCATCGGGATATTTTTCTTTTTTCAGGATTTGAGGATAAGTATTGGAGTTAAGAGTGATATACTTTTCGTTGTAGAGTTCTCCTAAAAAATGGGTAATGTCATTTTGTAGTTCGAAGCTTGGAACAAAATCATAAGATTTTTTGATTTTTTCGGAAATGTCTTTAATGGAATGTCTTCCGTCTGATTTTTTCCATATGAAAAAGCCGGTGGGATTAATTGTTTTAGATTTATTTGTGTCAGGATTAAAAAGAATAGCGTTTTTATCCCACTGTCGGACAGAAATAATTGGACTTCGGATTGGGATTTGTTTGGGATCAATCTTATTCATTTGTGAGTATTATTCCTTGATTGTAATTCAAATGATTTATAATATTTTTTAGAGGCAATGATTATACTTGGATAAAATATTGTCAAATTTGGCAGAAAGTTTTGAAGTGATTGAAAAAGAATTTGTTAATTTATTGCTTTCTGGCATTTCAAAAAAAATTATTTTTTTTTCATTCGATGATGGCATCTAACAATTTCGATGCAATTAATTCATGCCCATATTGATTTGGGTGGCTATCCCAGATATAAAAAAGATGTTTTGTGCCTTTGTAAGAGAGATATGTAGGAGTAAGATTGATTATGAATGTGGTCTTTTGTTTTTTGATTCGTTCATATGGAAAATGAGAAGTGAAAGATTTTCCTGGAATATCGACGATAATTAGCTTGACTCCGTCTTTATTGCAGACTGTGATGAATTCATTCAGTAAGGCTGCTGTTAATGTGATGTAGTTGGGATTCATTTGGTAGCTATTTGCATATTGTGGTTGTGTTTGTTGGACGTTTATTCTTCTTTTTTTACCTAGTTTGTTAAGATATAAACCGCTGAACCGGCTGCGAAGGAAACAGACAAAATGGGAATGTTGGGCGAGATATCCATAGAAGGGTATTTTGTTGAGATTGTCACGAATGGATAGGGCGGGTTCATATGAGGTTTTTTTTCTTAATAGCTGGCCGTCATTGATCTCATAAAGGTTGGATATGGCATTGTTCATTGGATCATTTTCAGAGTAGGACAAAATAACAATATCGGGATGGTATTTTCTACCCAAGTTTTGATACTGGACAAGTTCTTCGGCTGTGCCGAATCCGGATACGGCCATGTTGATGACTTCAGCCGGATATCCGTTTTGGTTGAGCTTTTTCTCAAGAAGGTAGGAGAAAGTCTCATGATACGCGACTCCGTGTCCTAAAGCCACCGAGTCTCCCAGGACAATGATTCTTTTGATACCTTGGGGTTTCTCAAGATTGTATTCTTTAGTTCCGCGGAAACCCTGGGAATTGGTGTTGAAACGATAACTGAATTCCCGGGTGGTGTGAAAGCCTCGAATATTGCCGATATTCTTGCGGATGCCATAGGGGGCGCTTTCCACATAGCGGGGCATGATTTGTTGGCGATTGAACAACCGAAAATAGGATTCGATGAAGACAAACGTGAGGAGAAGAGAACCGAATATGAGAGAAAGACGGATGATCCATTTTTTAAAGCGGGGAAAGCGTTTTTTCTTTTCTTTCGATTTCAAGATTTTTTTGCAATAAGATATGCTACCGCCGGTGGGCTTTTGGTGAATATAATAGAATCAATTTTATTTTAGAGGCAAGTTGAGAAAAAGAAGGGGGGATTATTTCTTTTTTTGATGCGGGATATACTTATATAGCCCAATTAACTTCCAGAAAAATCGCCATTTAGCTTGCCATCCATTGTTATTTTATCCAATTTTTAGTCTGTGTCAATCTGAATTCCTATATTTTCGATGTTTTTACTTATTGAGGAATAGTCTTTGTTTTGTTAGGACTTATATCCAAAACGTGGAAAATCATTTGATGTTTGTTTGGTTTGTATTATAATTTTGGCTGTTGTCCTTTCGGGGGAGCTTTCCATGGAGAATAAAAACCATGGTACATTGTAGCTTTATGAGAGAAGAATGAGATTAAAAAGAAAGGTAGCTTATTGAAAACAAAAAAGATATTTCTATATGGCTTCATCCTGGCAGAATTGATGGTGATAGGCTTTTTTTCTTGCGTGAAAGAACGCGAGCCGGATCATGAATCGCTTTTTCCCAATTTGATTCTAAAGGGACATTTGGAGAGGCCAGGTTTGGGGGAACAGGGAAGAGAGGGATATTTCCCTGAAGGAATCGCACCAAGTGAGACTTTTTTTGTAAATGCTTCCGCTTTTCCCGGCAGTGGGCAAACCTTTTTTGCTTATGATACGGAAAATATTCTTCTGGGTCGGTCTTTTATTTTCGAGGTGTTTCTGAAACGGGATCATAATATCGAAGGCGTTTATCCCTCGGTTTGTTGGGGGAACTATAGGCAGGAGTTGAGTGATTTTTGGGCTCAGGGGAAATGGAAAAAGCTCTCCCTGGTTATACCGTTTACGGAGCTGAATCAAAATTCATATCACCCCTTATCCATAAAAATACCTAAAGATGATTACAATCTCTGGATGAGAGACGCGAGCCTCAGGGAGGTCCGGATCGTTTTTACGGCGCCAAAAGACCAAACTTCCGTAAGAAGGAAAACTATCCGGTTTGCCTGGATGCTTCCTGAGACGGACAGGCTTTTGAACATAAGCTTTCGTTTTTCCCGTGATCCCAGGTTTCCTGAGGGTACAACACAGATTTTTGAGACAGATAACCGGAAAAGTGAGCTTGTTATTCCCAATACTTTTGATCGGGGGAGATGGTACTGGAAAGCTGATGTCTATTTATACAAAGCCTATCTTGCGTCTTCTGAGACGCGGTCTTTTCAGGTAAAAAGGGCTTTTCCTGATATGAGGGCTAGAAGTCCTGAATCGGAGACCATCATAAACATTGAAGCTTTCCCCATAGGCATCTTTAACGTCCGGGCGGATGATTTTCCGGAGATCAAGGCGGCTGGATTCGATGCGGTGACGGTCCATCCCCTCGATGCCGGGGACCTGGAAGTAATTTTGAGGGGTGCTGAAAGGAATAACCTCAAACTGATGATTCCTTTTTCTATGCCTGAGAAATACAATATTAATTGGGAACCTCATGGGAAAAACATCCTGGGATGGTACCTGGCGGATGAGCCGGAAGGCCACAGCCTTTCTCCTAAAATCGTCCGCCAGAGACGGGATAATCTTCGAGAAAAGGATTTAAAACAGTTGGGGGCCATTGCCCTCTGCAGGAGCTGGAGGGCGGCGGACTATTGGGCGGCGACGGATGTTGTTATGTCCGACCAGTACCCCGTGCCGTTTAACCCTCTTTCATGGCTGAGTGAGAGCTTGGATGAAGCCCGGTTTGCGGCCGGAGATGAAGCGAATAAAAAAGTCTGGGCGGTTATTCAGGCTTTTGATTGGGGAGAGATCAGGGATGTGAGGGAAATGAGGGAGGCGAGACCGCCTTCGGCCATAGAGATCAAGGCCCTCACCTACCTGGCCCTGGTCCACGAAGCACATGGAATATTTTTCTACAGCTACAGGAGAGGGGAGACGAGACTTAAGGAAAAGGCCGTATTATGGGGTGCGGTCAGGGAGACGGTTGGGGAGCTTAAGAAATTGCTTCCCGTATGGAAAGACGACACCGTTCATCTCTCTATACCGTTTGAATGCAGCGATACGGATGAATGGGATATTCCGGCTGTACATTACGTGATGAAAAAGGTCAAGGAGGCTGATGGTCCCCATAGGCTGCCTGCGGGGTATTATCTTGCGGCGGTGAATACCATGGGGCGAAAGGTGAAAGCGGCATTTGGTTTTCCCGAAGACCTGTTAGGGGAATCGATGAGATTGATCGATGTTTTTTCCGGTGATGTGATATTTGTTCGGGAGGGAGGTTTTTCTTATCGTTTTGAACCGTACGAACGGAAGGTTTGGCTGTTGGGGGAGTGAGAATTTTCCTCCAGGCTAGTAGGAGAGTCCCGCCGAGAAGAGAAATTTTCCTTTTGAGCCTTCCTGGTCGTATTTCAGATAGCGGAAATCGATGATGATGTGGAGGTCGCCTACATAAATGATGGCGCCTGTCAAAATATGGAAAGCCTTGTTTTTTTTGAACCGGTATTCTGTGGGATCACGGATAATGGAAGACAGAAGGCCGACACCGGCTCCGATAAAGGGGGCGGCGGTTTTTTTTATGGAGAGGATCTTGTATTTGAGGTTAAAAAACGTGTTGATCGGATAGCGGGATGATTCCAGGATACTGGAGCCTTCATCGACTTGGGTTTTGTAGTAGGAGAACTGCGCTTCGTATCCGAAGGCGACCTTGTTTTTGATGTAATAGTCGTTTTCCTGGATAACAACCCAGTTGTAGAAGATATCGTCGCCTTTATTGAGAACGACTCCCAGGCGGAGGGTTGCTTCGTTGACTCCCGCTTTAAGCTCTGTGGTGAGGAGGAGAAGGGGGAGGATTGTGAGGAAAGCGATAAGGAGATATGTGAGGATGTTTTTTTGACTCAAAATGCCACTCCGGCAAGAAGGTTGATGGACAGCCCTTCTCCTTTTTCTGTAGATTGAAGGAACTGGATTTCGATGTGGAAATCATCCCCGTCCGGCGGACCGTATCGCAGCCCGAGTATTCCCTGAAAGGCGAAAACAAATTTCAGGCTGGCTTCCAGCTTAACAACCCTGATGATTTCAAGGACCCCTGCGCCTCCTCCGGCGTAGAGGGCGCCTTTGTCGAAGTTGTAGAAGGAATATTTTGTGTTGAAAAATGTTTTGAATCTATATTCGGGTGGATCGTTGGATAAGCGGTGGGAGATTCCGATTTCATAGCCGAGCTTGAGGTATTTGACGGCCCAGTAGTCGGTGCCTTCGCTGACCACCCAGGCGTTTTCGGCTTGAAAGGGAGTTGTGGTGATCGAGAATCCTAAGAGCAGGAAGTTGGTAGTTTTGTGTTTGGCGGCAAGGTGGGGGACGAGGAGCAGTAGGATGGCTATTGTTATAAGGACAAGGTGCTTGCGCATATTATTATCAAATAGAGAATGAGATTTATAAAAGTTTAAAGGATGTTGGTTGAAAAGGCAAGCTCATGTGAAAGCTCAGGTGAAAGGAGTTAAGTTAGTGGAGGCAGATTTGTCTGTGTCAATGATTTTTTGTAATTTAAGACTGTTCAATGCTTATAAGCAATTGAATATAAACAAGTTATAAACACATATTTTTGGACTTATCCCCATTTTTAGCCAAAAAACGGGTAATAATAGCTCATTTTGCCAAAAGTTATCCCCATTTTTTATGAAAAGTTATCCCCATTTTTTTGGTGTTTTCATCCTTTTTTGGTCAATAAGCATATTTTATGCAAATATTTTATTCTTTAAGGACTTACGTATTGGGTTTCCTCCTATTTTGGGGTAGTGTGAGTATTGAACAGCTACCCACTTTATTATTGAACACTTCTCATAGGAGATTACCCATG
>JAFGMO010000073.1 GCA_016927475.1 Candidatus Aminicenantota bacterium | reverse complement strand
CCATAGGCGTTCTCCGTGGGAAGACCCCAGATTTCCAAGCCAGACGGCAGCCTGAATCGAACCGTCATGTGATTTCCCTGCTCGTCCCCTTTTCGTACAACCTCTGCAATATCGTCCAACATTCGTTTCGTCCCCATCACTCTCAAATAATAAAATGAAAACCACTCTATTGCTTTCCACAACAACCATCAACTCATTTTTTGTTCAGTAACAGTTTAGCTGTTTGAAAGTAGAGCAAAAAGGGCTTTGGGGGTCTCTTCCTTTTCGCAGGGCTCTAACCGGCTCCCTGCAGCCAATTCAATCTAAAATAATCGACTCCCCATGTTTAATCACCATAAATGTATCTTCTAACGGTTTCTTGTCCTGGAGAGCCTTTATCACCCCTTTATCACCCCTTTATAACGTTGTTGACTATGTTGAATTGCTGAAGTGAGTCGGCCACGCTGAATGAGGATTTCAACGCTATATGGAATATGGGATGACATTAGCCGAAAGAGGGCTACAATTAAGTGTTTCAACATCTGCTGTTTCAAAAATATTGAAAAGGCGGGGAAATAGTTTATCAATATAGTCAACAACGTCCCAATCTCATTGGCAGCGCTGAAAAAAGCGTTTTTATGATGCGTTATGAACCTTCGGATCACGAGAGCATCCGCTTCTGATGAATATGATTTCGTGTCGCGATTCTTTGCACCGGGAGCGGGAGTCGATGAAGACCCGGTAACCGGTTCGGCCCATTGTTGTCTGGGACCCTATTGGAGCCAACGGCTCGGCAAGAGCGAACTTACCGCCTACCAAGCTTCGGCCCGTGGCGGTGTTATTCGTGTGCGGGTTGCAGAAGCGCGGGTTTATTTGGGAGGGAAAGCAGTCACGGTTCTCAAGAGGGAGCCGTTCGGGTTGAGTGAGTGACCCTTGAAACCGGCCTTAATTTTTTTTCTCAGAGCTCTGGCTATGCTGTTGAAGATAATCCCTCCTGCCGTCGGGTATTGGTCCCCCTTCCCCCACAAGGGAGTGAGGGTTGTAGCGGCTTGGCATCTGGGGCTTCTCTGGTTAGTGTTGGCAGGCCGATCCATAAAGGCGGATCAAGGGTGAATAGAGGACTCATTTAGCCGGATTTGCTTCCAACTCAAGTTCCTCTATATCGGTAAACGATATGTAGTCGTCATCTGTGGTGATGAAAAAGCCTGAATCATCATTGGCTTCTTCCTGGCCTTTCCACTCCTGGGCCTTTTCCCAATGGTAAGAGGGATGGGAACCCCTGGCAAAACTGGATCTGGACTCCATCTTTTCAATCTCACGCAGGCAGGGAACGCAGAGCGTGGCTTCCGGCACGATGAAAAGCCGTTCCTCCGGGATTCGCTCTCCGCACTCTTCGCACAGACCGAATTCCTCGTCATGCCTGATCCTGCGAATGAGGAGATCTATTTTATCCAGTTCCCTGACCTTTCTCTCGATGAGCTTGCAGAATGTCAGCGCGGAGATCTCCCGATCGGCATGGTCGAGATCATCGATCAGGCCGTCCGCCGAGAAAAAATTCCCGTAGGCCTTCTGGCTTGCAATGAGACGGGTGAGGGCTTGCTCCACTTCGTCCCTCTTGGCCGTCAGAATTTTCAGGAAACGCACCTGAAAATCTTCATTGCCAGCGGGTTCATACACCCCTCCACCCTCACCATCCGTCCGGGCCACTATAGCCATTTCATCAACATTGTTGTGCGATATATCTTTTAACATCATGTCTTTCCCCCTAAAAAATTCGGGTTGATGCCCGAAACCGGAAGAATAATAATCAAATTTCCTGCTTTGTCAATTCAAATTAAACAAAAAAGCGATCCTCGAGGTTTTTTATTTACCTTGATGCGAATCAAAGTCATTCCTGGGCCGGGGATATCTCGCGGGACATGAGCGGAAGTCCGGTCGGCCTGACCAGACAGGTCAGTAGCCCGGCAAACCCGGATAAGGCCGCAAACAGGCCTGACACCTATGCCTTTGTAAAGCAAGAGAGAAAAAGGGCAAATTATTGTTCTGGATTTCGGGCTTAAAGAGTTTCCCTTCAAGAATTGGGAGAAGAACCAAATACATTAATATTCCGGGCGCAAAAATTCAGGGCAAGTTTGTTTGAAAAATATATGACGGCCAGGGTTGTAATACAGAAAATCGGAATTATGGTATTTATTTACCCTGCCAAACCGTGGCAGGGTGTTTTTTTGCGTTATCGCACGACGTCTTAAAAAAACTCAGGAGATAAAAAATGACAGAACTTTCAAAAATCACGCTGTACAGCGGCGGACACAGAGGTGCTGAGGCGGAATTCGGCAAACTTGCCGAGTCCTGGCACATGAAAGAGGTAAATATATCATTTGAAGGGCACAATGCCGAGCGCGCCCGGGGTGTCCGGGTACTGAACCAGGAAGAGCTGCAAAAGGGTGATGTCAGCATGGAAATTGTGTCTAAGCTGATGAAACGCACTTACTCCCAGTCGGATAAGATCCGAAAAGTCATCCAGTCCATTTTTCACATGGTCAATAGCGGCTACCAT
>JAFGMO010000072.1 GCA_016927475.1 Candidatus Aminicenantota bacterium | reverse complement strand
TGAATAAAGCAGGCGAGCCTGCTTCATTCATCAATTCAGCCGGGACCATCAGCCTTCTCTTCCTTGCCTTTTTTTATGCATTTAAGTAAAATCACCCTTCTAATCCGGAATAAACACGCATCTCTGGATAAGGAAAAAGATTTTACCGCATAAGCAGGACCATACGTTTTTGTAAGGCATGAAAGAAAAAAAACGGAAAAAAAGTGTAATACTGGCCCTGATTCCTGTTGTTTTTCTGATTGGTGCTCTTTTTTTGACCATTGTCGTTTTTAAACAAGAGGATCCACACATCCCTCTCATTTTAGCTACGGCTGTTGCGGCTTGTGTAGCTGTTTATCTGCGCTTTCCCTGGAGTGATATCCAGGAAGGAATGGTCCAAGGAATCAACCTGGCCATGGGTGCCATTCTGATTCTGATGGTCGTCGGTACCATGATCGGAACCTGGGTTCTGGGAGGCGTCGTGCCGTCCATGATTTATTACGGTCTTAAAATCCTTTCTCCGGGGATCTTTCTTGCAGCCACCATGATCATCTGTTCCGTTGTCTCTCTGGGAACAGGATCCTCATGGTCGACGGCCGGGACCGTTGGTGTAGCCCTGATCGGTATAGGGAAAGGTTTAGGGATTCCGGTCAACATGGTTGCGGGGGCGATCATCTCCGGGGCTTATTTCGGGGATAAGATGTCGCCTCTTTCGGATACGACAAACCTGGCGCCCGCCGTAGCGGGAACCGATATTTTTTCCCATATCCGGCACATGGTGTACACCGTTACGCCGGGATATGTCATTGCCCTGATTCTTTATGTAATAATCGGCGCTCGGTTTTCAGGAGGAAATCTTGATTCGGGAAGCATCCAGTTGATGCTGACGACATTAAAATCCAACTTCACGATCCATCCCCTGCTCCTTCTTCCTCCTCTTTTGGTCATTGTTATGGTCATCAAAAAAATCCCCCCGCTTCCGGCCCTGCTCGGCGGGACCGCTATGGGAGGGATTTGTGCTCTTTTGACCCAGTCAAGCTCACTTACCGATGTTTTTATTGCGGCCCAGTCCGGATTCGTATCCAAAACGGGAGTGGACATGGTGGACAACCTATTGAGCCAAGGCGGACTGTTGAGCATGATGAAAACCGTTGCTCTGATTATCTGTGCTCTAAGCTTCGGAGGAATCATGGAGAAAACGGGGATGCTCGAGACCCTGGCCAAAGCCCTGTTGAAATATGTCAGACGGACCGGTTCCTTGATTGCAACCACCATTTTTTCCTGTGTGGGAATGAATCTTATCGCCGCCGACCAGTACATGGCCATTGTCGTTCCCGGCCGTATGTACCGAAAAGCTTTTGAAGCCAAAGGTCTTCATCCAAAAAATCTGTCTCGTGCCCTGGAAGATTCCGGGACGATGACTTCATCTTTGATTCCATGGAACAGCTGTGGGGCTTTCATGGGCGCTACCCTTGGAGTGAGTCCTTTTGCTTACATGCCTTTCGCCTTTCTCAACCTGCTCGTACCGGTTGTTTCACTTTTTTACGGATATACGGGAATCACAATAGAAAAGCTTCCTGAAGAACAAGAAGAAGAAACTTAATCTGCATTTCTCCGGGGTGTGTATCATTCAGGCCTGCTTGAATGACTCAGAGGGAAAGGGGGTTTTGATGGTTAATTCCTGGTACGTGGATAAGGAAAGTCCCAGACGTTGGATTCAGCACCTCGTGAAAAAATGGATTTTGAAAAAAAAGACAGCCTTTCAAACTGTTGACCTTATTGATACCTACAATTTTGGATTGATGATCCTGCTGGATAACAAAATCCAGTCAACGGAAGCCGACGAGTTTATCTACCACGAATCCCTCGTTCATCCAGCTCTTTTAGCTCATCCTCAGCCTCGAAAAGTTCTCCTGTTGGGGGGAGGTGAGGGAGCTGCCCTTCGAGAGGTGCTGCGCCATCCCACCATTGAAAAGGCGGTCATGGTGGATATCGACGAAGAGTTCATTTCCATAAGCCGGGATCACCTTCAATCGTGGCATCAAGGGGCTTTTAAGAACAGTAGAGCGAAACTTGTTTTCGAAGATGCCTTAGGTTTTATCATGAAAGAAGAGGAGAAGTTCGATGTCATTCTGGCCGATTTAAGTGATCCCATTAAAGGGGGGCCGTCGGTGCCGCTTTATACCCGAGAATTTTATGAATACGCCGCGGGCCGCCTTGCAGACAGCGGGTTGCTGGTGACTCAGGCAACTGAAGTTTTTTGCGGCCGGGAAGACATTCACACGGTTATCAATCATACGATGGCCAGCGTGTTCCCCCATGTTGCGACCTACTGTGAGTATATACCCAGCTTTGGCTCCATGTGGGGATTTGCCGTTGCCTCACATCATACAACCGTGAAGGATATGGATGCCGGCCTGTTGAAAAACAAGATAAAGGAACGGGAGCTTACCGGACTGAGATATTATGATGCAATCACGCATCAAAGATTGTTCCATCTTCCCCTCTGGTTGAGAAAGTCTATTACGGAACAAAAAAAAGTCAGTACCATGAAAACTCCGGTGTATTCCTTTTCCAACGAATAGAAAGATTATGGAGAAAAATATGGGAACCGTTAAAAAAGAGGTCAAAGAATATCATCATCCATCCTGCGGCATTTTTTTTGATGCGGACAAAATTCTCATTGAAGAAAATTCCGTCTATCAGAATATTAAGGTTTTTGAGAATGAGTTTTACGGGAATGTGCTCGTTTTGGACGGTTTGGTGCAGACTACGGAGAAGGATGAATTTTTTTATCACGAGATGCTGGCCCATCCTGCCTTGAGTATTCATCCCAATCCCCGGGATGTCCTTATCATCGGCGGAGGTGACGGGGGGGTTTTGAAGGAGGTCCTCCGGTATCCCGTTCATTCAGTTCGATTGGTCGAGATCGACTCCCGTGTTCTTGAGGTTTGTAAGGAATATTTTTCCTGGATGACACCGGCTTTAGCTGATAAACGGGTCGAGCTTGTCATCGGCGATGGAAAAGAATTTCTTCAAGAGATAAAGATGTCTTTCGATGTCGTGCTTGTCGATTCCTCCGAACCCATTGGCCCGTCCGTATCCCTGCATACGGGTGAATTTTACCAAAGCATTAAAGCGAGGCTCAAACCGGGTGGTGTTGCGGCCGCCCAGGTGGGATCTCCTTTTTTTCACAAAATGTTTCTTGGCCGGATGGCCGCGGATTTAAGGACAGTCTTCCGCAGGGTTGCGTTCTACACCGGTCCTGTTCCCACTTACCCCGGAGGATTGTGGTGCTACATTTTTCTTTCAGACCGGATGATTCCGCAGCAAGTCGAAAAAGAGATTCCTGCCGGCCTGAGATATTTTAATGCCGATATTCTTCGGGCGGCTTTCGCCCTTCCCGCATTTGTGGTGGAAGATGTGAAGAAAGGCATGATAAGATAAGAAAAAAGACCCTTCAGAGATTTCCTTCGGCAAAACGGCGGGAGAGGACATTAAGCATGTCCTTTGTCATGCGGGCCAGGTCATACTCGGGGTTCCATTCCCATTCCTCTCTCGCCGCTGAATCATCGATGGTATTGGGCCAGGTGTCGGCGATATCCTGCCGGTAATCGGGTGCGTAGGTGCAGGTAAAGCCGGGAATGTGTTTTTGAATTTCGGCCGCCAGCTCAGCGGCCGTAAAGCTCATGGCGGAAATATTGAATCCGGCATGGTGCACAAGACGGGAGAAATCGGCCTCCATTAGGTCAACGGCCGCCTTGAGGCAGTCCGGCATATACATCATGGGCAGCCGGGTTTCTTCCTTGACGAAGCAGGTGTATTTTTTGTATTTCACGGCCTCATAATAGATGGCTACGGCATAATCCGTCGTTCCTCCGCCTGGTTTCGTTTTATGGCTGATGATTCCCGGATAGCGGCAACCCCTGATGTCCAGCCCGAATCTCCGGACATAATAGTCGCAGAGAAGTTCCCCGGCGACTTTTGTCACACCGTAGATCGTCTTTGGTAAAAGAATGGTTTCCTGGGGGGTATTGTTTTTTGGGGTTTCCGGGCCGAAAACCGCAATGGAGCTGGGAATAAAAACCCGCGTCATGCTTTTTTCCCGGGCCAGTTCCAGGATATGGGCTGTGCCGTTCATGTTGACGTTCCAGGCAAGCTGTGGTTTTTTTTCTCCCACGGCCGAAAGAATAGCCGAGAGATGATAAATGGTATCGATACGGTATTTCCGGACTACTGTTTCTAGGTCTTCCAAGCGGGTCACATCAACGAATTCGAATGGCCCGGCTTCCCGGAGATCGGAAGGCGGTTCTTTGATATCTGTGGCGACAACGTTATAAGCGCCGTATCTTTGCCTCAGTATGCCGGTTAATTCCGAGCCGATCTGTCCGGCCGCGCCGGTGACCAAAATATTTTTCATCTCTGTTGACATAAGCCATTCTCCGGAGTTTGTTTTGTTTTTCGGGTATTTGATTGAAATTTGAGAACCAGAACATACGGATTTTGATCTAACCCGAGATTCTACTTATATCCCGAGCACGGTCACGAAGTCAACCATGTTCATCGTTCTGGTTTTTATTTTGAGGGTTTGGAGAAGCATAAGGTGAAAACGTCAGGGTTATTCTATGCGTGATATTCTGAAGATCACGGTGCCTCCGCCCGTTATTTCCAGAGGATCGAGGCACTGGAGATAGGCACAGCCGTTTTCCCCCGCTAATCCCAGGTCGGCCGGATCGACTCCTTTTGACAGGGCAATGTAGTATGGAAGGAGGGAGGCGAGGGAATGCATGCATATGTTGTCGGTTAAAGCGAGGTTTACCCGGTATCCTTCATCGAGAACGATCCTGTCGCCCCGGTTATAGACCGGGCACGAGCCTTTTATTTCATCGACCTCTATGATGAGTTTCATTACCTTAATACTAACCTGAATAATGCAGGTTAGTAGAGCTTTTTAATGTGAATATTTCCGGAGGTGGAATGGAGGTGGATTTCCGCGGCGCCGGAACCTAAGGTATATTCCCAGTTTTTTACGGGCGGAGCGTCTTTTTTGGCTTCTAAATATTCCGAATGAACTGTTCCTTCTTTTGTCTCGACGGACAGTTTCGTACTTGCCCCGGCAGGAAGGAAAAGGACGATATCGCCTTTTACGGTCTCAAGATGCAAAACATCGCCCTCTTTGGGTTCGTAGAGACGGGTGACGATCTTTCCGTTTTTCGCATTCATCCGGGCCGTTCCTGAGAAGTCTTCGATGACAATCCCTCCGTTTATAATTTCAGCAGCTATCGCACCATAAACCTGGTTGCAGACCAGGTCTCCATTCTGAATCTTTATTTTAAGGGCTGTTTTTTGGGGGACACGAAGTTCCATGTCTATAAAAACTTTGTCCTTTTCAAACCTCGGGTAAAGGGGATGGATATGAACCTCTTTTTCCGTTTTTCCAACCTTGATTTCCGTCTGTTTAAGAAGGGTGCTCTTTCCCGTTTTTGCGGCCAGGACTTCCAGGGATTCTTTCTTCCAGCCGAATACTTCGAGCTTTCCGTTCAGGTTCTCGAAAACCACCTGGTTTCCTTCGGTGAGTGGGAGCATTTTGTGGAAACCCTTAAGCCGGGATCCGGGTTGAAAAAGGCTGCATCCACCGGCGAGTATCATTAAAAGGAGGAGAATGGTTGCTTTTTTCATGCTGACAATCCTTCCAATGGTTAACCTGTATTGGAATTAACCACACAGGTTAATCATAAATATGATTATTATTAGTGTAATGGATGTTCTGTTTTTCATCAAGAAGGGAATTTCGTATAATACCGTCAGGAGCCGGAAAATACGTGACGAATAAAATCGCCTTGGTGACGGGAAGCAGCCGCGGAATCGGTGCGGGGATCGTCCGGAGCTTGGCCGGACTAATGGACGGCGTGGCCGTTCATTACCTCGTTGATAGGGACTCTGCGGAACAAACGGCTGATACGATCAGGGCCATAGGGAAAAAAAGCCGGGCATTCCAGGCTGACCTAAGTAAGGAGAACGAAGCTTTCTCCCTGGTCAGCAGTGTCGAACAGGAATGGGGACGGCTTGACGTTCTCGTCAACAACCTCGGACCGATACTGGTCAAATCGTGGAAAAAAGTTAAGATTTCGGATTGGGAAAATATATGGCGAAAAAATTTCATGAGTTCTTTTTTCTGCATGAAAGCCGCACTTCCAGGTATGAGGCGCAGAAAGTGGGGGAGGATCGTTAATATCGGTTACAGCCGGGTGGAGCAGTTGACGGCATTCCCCGGAATCCTTCCCTATGCCGCAGCCAAGGTAAGTCTTTTGCTCCTGACCCGGACAGCGGCTGAAACAGAGGGGAAAGCAGGTGTGACGGTCAACATGGTTTCACCGGGTCTTATAGAGAAAGGCATTTTTCCTGACAACAGAAACATTCCTCTGGGAAGGCCGGGAACCTATAAGGATGTGTCTTCCGCTGTGCGTTTTTTGGTTTCAGAAGAGGCGGGGTATATTACGGGAGCCAATCTTATCGTCGCGGGCGGGTGGAAGCTTTAAAAAGCCTTTGTCATTTTTCGCAGCACAACGGGAGCTAGAGAGATATAACTTTTGTATTGGCGAAATAGGAAAAATCAAAATCCGTCATGTCTCCCACTTTCTTTCCCGGAATAGGCATCAGCCTGGCCGAAAGCGGTTTGTTCAGTTTGATGGCCAGGGCGGCGATATCCAGGAGAAGGGCGTATAGTTTTTTCTCACTGATATCTCCCGCAAGGGGAACGGTGTCCAAACCCGTACCGCAAACGGCTGAATACAAAAGAAGATGGGTCAGGTCGACCTTTCCTTGGGAATTCCTTAAAGCCAGGCCATAGTCTTCCAAAACCGGAAGCATCAGGCCGGCGTATCCACAGGCTTTAACGTTAAGTTTTTCCAGCACTCTGGTGACGATGCGGGCGGAGGCCAGGGTTCCGGATTCTCCGAATTTCCCCAGTCGCAGCTTTTCGAAGGCGAAGGCCAGGCTGTTTTGCCGCAAAACGGAAGGTGCGATGGAGGTATCGATCCCTCCGTATCTGAGACGGGTTTTAGAGGAAATTTTCCGGGCCTCCTCCTCCAGGCGTCCGTATTCTTCAGATAGAATTTTTTCAAGGGTTTCTTCCGCATGGCGAATATCGCGGGCTTCTGAAAAAGCCCGGTTGACAAGGTCGCTGTTTTCGGTTCCTAAAGTGAAATTCTCGGTGCCTTGATGATATGCGGCGGGAAAAAAGGCGCTTCCCGGAGGTGTATTGAAGAGGGCGGCGAATCGAAGGTTGGCGAATCCCCGGGGTTCCAAACCGGCCAGCTTTTTTATGAGTTTTACGGTGCCGTGAACGGCCTCATGATTTACCTTGTTTCTATCGCAAATCATGGTTGTAGCGAAGGCCGGCGGTGCCGTCTCGAGCCAGGAAAAGATAAGGGGAATATTTTGTGGACTGAAAGTTGTTCCCAGGCTGAAATAATCGAAACCTTCTGATGGGAGTAAAGACGAAAGGCGCCGAAGAAGGCTTTTCATTTTTGCCTTCCCGTCGTAATATTTTTCCCAGGGTTGTGTGGTGAGCCTTACCGTTTGAACCGTGTAACCGCTGTTTTGGAGGGAAGCCCGGACTTTTTGAGCGTCGGAAGCCGCCCTCCTTATATGGGCCTCATTAAGCGGAAGATTCAGGTTGATGCCGATGGTGATGGTTCGTATCTTCATGCTGGTATTATAAAGGCAAACCGTAAAAAATCCCAAGAAGAAAACCATGGGGAAAATCTCGTGGTATATTTAAAGATGGAATGTTTTCCGGAAAACATCCGTATGTCCGGATGGGGACATGAACTGTCCGGATAGGGAACAATACCCGAAATATTTCTGTTGAGGAAACACGGCCATATGGGGAGGCAAACTGTGGCATATATTTTGCTGTAAAAATGTTGGAATGAAGGCCGGGCTGTCTTCAAAAAAGAAAAACTTCGGCTTAAAAAAAGACGGAATGCGGCCCAAGAACGGAAAAAATAGATCGTGAATATGCCTCTATTATTCACGGAAGGGAGTGAGTCATGAGAGAAGTTATCCTTCAAATACCTACTCTCGAGGCGGAACAAAACATCGACATCGACGTCAAGATCAACGGGAAAAAGCGAACCCTGCAGTACCGCGTTGAAATCGTTGAATGGGGGGAAGAAAATGAAGAAACCCTGGACAGAGTGACTTTCCTCAGACATTTTATCAAGGAACACGAGAAGGATTGGGAGCTGATTCAGATCGGTATACCCACCGAAAAAGAGATTCCCATCGTTTTTCGAAAACGCGGAAAAAAGGAGTAATAAAGGGAAAAACTCCCTCTAACCTGGATTTTAGGGGGCCTTCAGTTCAAACCCCAAACCGGGTTTAGAAGATGGGAAGAGGAAGCCCGCTTTCAGACGGACGGCACCGTCTGTAGGATCTTGAAGAAGGTCCAGGTGGCCGTCCAGGTCGGCATAGATGATGTTCGGACGGGCCAGGGCGCAATGAAGTCCGGCGGCAATGCCTAAGGCGGCCTCATCCATACAGCCGACCATGACTTCCAAACCGGCGGCGCGGGCCACCGCGTTGATCTGAAGAGCAGTGGATATGCCGCCGACTTTCATCAGCTTAACGTTGACCATGTCCACCGTGTCACGCCTGGCCAGGCGGAAAGCATCCCTCAAAGTCATCAGGCTTTCATCGGCCATGACGGGAATGGCAACGTGGCTCGTTACCCGGCCCAGAAGATCCGGTTTCCCTTTCGGCGTGGGCTGCTCGATGAGCTCCAAACGGACCATCTTGGTTTCTTTCACAAAGCGGATCGCTTCCTCCGGAGTGAAACCTTGATTGGCATCGAAGCGCAGCTCGATATCTTTTCCCACGCTTTCGCGGACGGCGGTGATTCGGGCGATATCGGATGCGACATCCACTCCCCCTTTTATTTTTATCGAGCGAAATCCCTGGTCGGCGAGATATCTGGCTTTTTTTACGGTTTCCTTCAGGGGAAGAATGCCGATGGTGACGCTGGTCTTGATCCGGTCCCTGAATCCTCCCAAAAGTTTCCAGAGGGGAAGTCCGGCTGTTTTTCCGAGAATGTCATGGAGAGCCATATCGACTGCCGCCAGGGCTGAGGGATAAAGAGCAAGGTGTTTCAGAAGCCGTTCCAAAAGAAAAGAAATGCGGAGCGGGTCCGATCCTTTTAAAGCGGGATAAACCGTATCATTCAAAATTTTCAGGACACCTTCTGGTGTTTCGCCGGTAACTTCTTTATCAGGAGCGGCGCAACCGGAACCCGTCACACCGTGATCGGTCTCGATTTTCAGGAAAACGTTTGTCGTCTTGATTATGGTTTCATAGGCGATCGTATAGGGCTCTTTAAGGGGCATGGTAACCGGCCAAAACGTCAGATGAGTGATCTTCATCTTTTGTCCTCAATATTTTTTGTGGTGGATTTCTTCAAGAGTCAGTGATTTTAATTCCTCGATGAACTCTACGAGATGTATGATCATCAACTCCCACATTTTTTCTCCCTTTTCACGGCTGGCTTTGGTCGGATCACCCAGGACGCCGTAGGGGGATATTCGGGAAATGCGGGCGTTCCAATCAACGCTTCGTTTCGACGAAAAATTGAGATATCTTATGGAAAAGCGGGGGATGAATTTTTTTATTTTGTTTTTTCTGACGGCTTCAGGCCTTGAGGCCAAAACCGTACTGGTTTCGATTTCTCCTGCATGGACGTCGTTCGGTGTGTCGGTCAGTTCAATGATGTCTTTTTCGCTTGTTTCTCCGGTTTCGACACAGGTAAAAATTCGGGCATCCCGGTTGATCATCTGGGCGGCGAAATGGAGAGCCGGGACGTTTCCGCCGTGCCCGTTGATGATGACGAGCTTGGTGATTCCGTTTCGGGAAGCGCTCATACCCACATCGTAAACCAAGCGGGAAAGGGTATCGGGGCTGATGCTCAAGGTACCGCTGAAGTCCTCATGATGGTAGGAAACTCCGTAAGGTATCAGGGGAAATACGAGCGGTTTAGGATGGCTGCAGGCTTCAGCCACATGCTTGGACAGATACTCGGCGTCGTAGGCATCCGTATCCAGGGGAAGATGGGGACCGTGCTGTTCGATGGATCCGACGGGAAGCAGTCCGACATCCACTTCTTTGAAACGCGCCTCAGCCTCCGGCCAGGTCAGCTCTCCGAGAATATGTGATGGGATTCCGGCTGGAATTTCCGAGGCGGATATCATTTGCCGGGAAAGAGACTCAAAAGGTGAGGGTGAAAAAAAAGCCGGTTCGGTTTGGGGGTCAAACTGAACCCACCTGTTTTTTTCTTTTTTTAAAATCCCTGAGGCATGTTCCCGGAAAATATTCATAAGGTGAATCCTGAGATCAGAAGGTACGGTGTTTAAAGGAGATTTTTCGGTATCGAAACGAAGGCTCATAATCTCCGGATGGGCCTTTGCTTTCAGCATTCCGCTTTTCAACGGGATGCGGCCTTTTTGATGAAGAAGGTAGAGCATATGTTCGGCTCCAGGGGACTCCTGGTGGACACCCTTAAGGGGGATATCCTCAAGACACTGGTTTATTTGAACAGGACTGTAGCCGCATCGGGATGGATTTCCATCAAAGGCCGTCAGCATGCCGACGATTCTTCGGCACTTTTCACAGCGGCCGCAGGGGTGTATCCGGTTTTTTTCTTTGTGGGCGGCATGGCAGGAAACCTGGTGCTGCTGAAGGTCGGGGTAACGGGTGACGAGTATTTTTTCGATTAGCATTTCCGACAAGGGCCGCAAAAGAGAAAATTGATGGATGTTCCATTGTTTTTGTATGTAATAACGGGTCAGGGCATTGTCGAAATAGCGGCTTTGGTCATAAAGGCCGTCAAAGTGAGGGATGTTATTTGTTTTTGTCCGGCTGGTGGTGTCGTATTCGTCACCGATGATGAGCCTTCCGATACCCCTTTTCCAAAGCAGGGGAAGGGCGCCGAAAATAAAAACGGCAACGGTCCATAAGCGGATTGGATATTCATCCGAGCGGATGCTGTGAAAATCGGGCCGGATAAACGGTAAAAACCGCAGCATCCAGCTGAAAAGCCGGTCGGAATTCGTCCAAACTTTGGCTGTTTCTGGGTAGGTCGATGAAAAATACCTGTGGGCGTTAATGGCTGTGAACCAGTGCCGTCCCGATTCATTGATGAAGATGGGGTGGACTTCTTTTTTTAGTTCCTTCAAAAGGCCGAAACTCAGAAGGCTGTCTTTTCCTCCGCTGGAGAGAACGGCAAACAGGGACGGATCGGACCTCCAGGACGGTTTGGCAGCATTTTTTTTCCCCGGCTTTAAGCCGGATCGGGAAAAACGTATTTTGGCCTGGACATAGTTGTTTTTTTTCTGCGGAGGAAGAGATACGGTCGTTCCTGTCAGGAAGGGATTGATTTCCAAAAATTTTTTGACATAGATTTCCCGGGCTGTGTTTTCCATCATAGCCGTGATAAACCTTTTGTCGGTCTCATCGAAGATGCCGTGGAAAACGATTTCTTCAAAAAAAAGTCCGTAATTCAATGCAACCTGAGCGGCTATCATACCGGCCAAATTGACCGACACGGGGTCTTGAGGGTCAAAAATGTTTTCCTGGTAGCTGTATACCAGGTCGAATGTCCGTTTTTCATTTCCCCATATGACGCGGTAAGGGGCCGATAGCCGGCGGGGTTTCAAAACAACGGGTCCCACTTCAAGCCGGTACAGGCATTTTAAGGATAACAGGGAATCTATTTTTTTGCCCGATAGAGGTTTATTTTTTTTCGTCATTTTTTTCATGGAGTTTTACTGTGAAACGTTATATTTTTTCAGATAAGGCATAAGGGCGGCCAAAATTTTGTCGGCTCCTTCAAGAAGGACATCCGCGGCGGGGCGTTTTGTTTTTTTTGTCAGTGAGGCGCAGATATCGGGAATTTTTTCCCCCAATATGTTTTCATGGTTTACGGTGATAGCCGCAACCGGTTTTCCGGAAAGAAGCTCGATAGCCTTGATCTGGATGTCGATGGGGTGAAGGGGATATCCGGGAAATCCATCATACTCAAGGCGGGCGGGGGCGTGCTGGAGAACAACGGCATCCGGTCTTCCGGCTGCCAGAATCTCAAATCCTCCCGGGTAAGCCGGATTCATCAAGCTTCCCTGGCCTTCGATGATGATGACCTTCGGACGAACCTCATTCCAGGCCGTCCAAACAACATGTTCGATTTCTCCTGCGACGAAGTCATTGATCAGGGAATCCAGGATAATGCCGTAGCGGACGCCCTGCATCCAGGCGGTTTGCCCTGTTCCGATAAGTTCGGCCTGAATTCCTCTGTTTTGAAAGGCTTCGGTGAGAATACAGGCTGTTGTCCGCTTGCCCACCGCTGAATCCGTTCCCAAAACCGCTACCTTTAAGCAGTTTACATTTTCTATTTTTCCCGAGAAAAAATGAAGGTCGTTTTTTGAAGGCGGTTTGCGGACATCACGAAGGAGGCTTCCGGTTGATAAAGCGAGGGTGGAAATCTCAGAATCTTCGCTTAAAAAATCATGAAGGCCCGAGTCCACGTTCAGCCCGGTTTTTACGGCTTGGATAACGGCATCCCGGTTTTGATGTTCCAGCCGGCCGCCGTCAGGTGCCAGGCCCATAATCCAAAACGTCGCTTTTTTTTTCCTTTTTTGTGCGTCATCTATGGCTTCCTTGAGACTAGCCCAAACAGGGATGCCGTTCTTTCCGCCGTCGAGAATTTCCCCGGCATCGGCCGGTGCTAGCCGGGAATCGATGACGGAGAGGATTTCATAGCGCAAAGTGCGGCGGACAAGCCCGTGGGCTGTTTTTCCGTTGGGTGTGCCGAAAGCTCCTTCACAGTAAACAATGGCTGAACCTTCCGGGAAGCTCGTCATTATCTCCTCCCGGTGAGGATGGCGACATACCGGTCATTGGGAAATGGAGTTTTACGGTGTCGTTCGAGCAGGGCGATCAAACCAGCCGTGGAGGCGGGCAGGACATTCAATCCTTCTCTTTCCCTTATAAATTTTGAGTAAGTGAGCATGTTTTTGTCGCTGGCGTAAGCGGCATAACCGTCGGTCTCGCGTATGGCCAGGAGCGTATGGTCTCCGTCGATAGACTGCCAGTTGATCAAAGGTTCATTTATGGTCGTTTCACGTATCTTTTCGGGTTGGAGGTCATCACAGTGCGGAATGTTTTTCACAAATGCATTGACGATGGGATTTTTGCCGAAAGATGATCCGGCTATAAGGCGGGGAAGCCTGGAAATTTTACCTCTTCGGAAAAGGCTGATATATCCTTTATAAATACCGGCCAGGGTGGTTCCATTGGAGACGGGACAGGCGACGGCAGCCGGAGCTTCTCGAAGCTCGTCATAAATTTCGTAGGCGATCTCACCGTATGCCTTGAGCTGAATGGCGGTGTTGGCTCCTCCCGGATTGGCGTCATAAACTTCATTCTTTTCAGCGAAATCCCGCGAGAGCTTGACCGCTTCCTCATAATCCCCTTTGATAAAGCGGATCTGGGCTCCATGGTTCTCCATCTCTTGGGCCCGCTTGGTGTGATATTTGTCCGGAATATAAATGAAACAATCCAGGCCGGCAAAGGAGGCGGCCAGGGCCATGGCCGTGCCGTAGTTTCCGCAGGTAGCCATTGTCATTGCGTCAAAACCCCGGCGGAGAGCATCCAATACCTGAGTGAAGGCGATTCGGTCTTTCTGCGTTCCGGTAGGATTTCCCCCTTCAAATTTGAGGTATATCTGGCGCAGTCCGACTTCCCGCTCGATATTGCGGGCCCTGGTGAGGTTTGTGTCACCCACTTCGGATTCGAAAATGTCTTCGTAGGCTTCAAGCCTATCTTCGAGAGGCCGGTTTTTATCGGCGGCTATTTGTTTCTGAGCTTCAAGTTCAGGGGTGATGGTCTGAAGAGGTGCGGTCGCTTCGTCCAGGGGAAAAAAATGGAAGGGTCCATTTTTGTCGTTGGGTCCTTCGGAAGGGATGGAAGCTGGAGAAGGTGGAGGCTCGGAATCAGACACAGAGTTATCTTTTTTTGTTGAATTGTTCAATGTGATTTTCCCTTTATTGTGTCCTGAACTAACCTGTATCATTGGCTTGTGAACAATACAGGCTTAAAAAATTTATAGCACAGGTTGGTGTTGTCGTCAATCTATATGTCGGGATTGAACGACATTGCGATCTCTCGGCTCCAAGATTAAGCCGGTTTATAACCTTTAAATGTAAGGGTGAATGTTGTCCATTTATTTTGTTCAAAAGACAGTTCGCCGTCTATCTGTTCCGCCAGGCTTTTTATGAGATTTAATCCCAGTGTTCCGGCCGTTTCAAAATGAATATGCTCAGGATAGCCAATTCCGTTATCCCGGTATATAAGGCGGTACGTATTTTTCTGCCGTCGAGACAATTGAATTTCAATGGTTCCTTTTCTGTTTTCATGGAAGGCGTGTTTAATGGAATTCGTAAACATCTCATTGATGATGAGAGCGAGAGGAATGGCGTCGTCCAAACCGAGGGCTACGTTCTGAACCTCATATTTCATGTTTATGCGCCTGGGTGAACCGGAGGATTGATACATTTGCTGAAGGATATCTTCCAAATAATCCTTAAAATCAATTTGAGCATGATTTTTTGACTGGTATAGTTTTTCATAGACCGCGGCCATCATATAGATTCGATTTCTGCTCTGCTTGAACAAATTAAGAATGTGTTCGTTCGTGATCTCTCGTGCTTGAAGGTTCAATAAACTGGCAACGACCTGGAGGCTGTTTTTTACACGGTGATGAATTTCGCTTAATAGAATGTTTTTTTCCTGCAAATCTTTTTGTATTTGTTCTTCTGCGTTTTTGCGGTCAGAAATGTCTTTAACGTATTCAATAACGCTCGTTACCCGTCCTTTTTCGTCCTTAATGGGAAAAGCCGTTAATTCGATCCAGCCGGTGGGATGTTTATCCGACGGGTAGGGAACGATTTCCGTATGAGTTTCACCCGTTTGGATCGTTTTGAGCGATGGGCACCAGGGACAGGGAGATTTTCTCAGCTGGTAAACCGCATAACACTTTTTTCCGGTGATGGGCATCTGGTCGGTATACATTTTTTCCATCCAGCGATTGGTTCTTATCACGTTGAGTTTGGTGTCCAGGACACTGATGCCGTCTTGGATAGCGTCAAAAACATTCTGTAAAAACTGTCTACCATCCTTTATTTTCTTCTCCGCCTGCTTTTGTTCGGTGATGTCGCGAATAACAGCCAGAACGGTGTCCTCACTGCTTTTAACCATCCGGCTTTCAAAAAAGCGGGGTTTGTCCTGTATGAGAAGCCGGTATTCAAAGACCTGTATCTCTTCGCTATCCAGGGTTCGTTTTATGTTATTTTGTGTCAGCTTGGCCAGTCTCGGCGGTAGAACATTTTGAATGTTTTTATTCAAAAAACCGTTTGGAGAGGTGTACAAGTCCTCTTTTGCCGCTTTATAATCAAGAAAGATTCCCTCTCTGTTGATATGGAACATGAGGTCAGGCATGGCATTCAGAATGGCCTGCGCTCGTCCTTCGATTTCCCGGAGTGCTGTTTCCACCCGTTTCCACCGAACAATCTCCCATATCTCATCGGCAAGATAAGATACAACCTCTGCGTCTCTTTCGGTATAGTCCACAGGTTTGTTTCCTGCTCCAAGGACGGCGACTACTTTATTTTCTCTTATCACAGGCACCACCAGCTCACGGATGACCTTGCCATGGCCTTCCGGCATTCCTTTTTTGTGCGGGAGGGAATCATAATCGTTGTGAATGACCGGTTTTATTTTGCGCACGCAGTCCGCCCAGACGCCGGCCCGGTTGAGGTTTTCATGCATACCATTGGCTTCAGTCCGGCAGAATTTTTTTGAAGTGTAGGTAGACAGCTGCTGAAGGAAAAGAGATTTTTGGCCGGATTCCACGAAGTGATAAAATCCGATAGGGCTGTCAACCAACAATCCCACCTCATCCAGGGCCCGGACCAAAAGCTCATCCAATGTGTGGCCGGCTGCGTATTCGATAAGCGCGAGACGGATTTCCATAAAGCGGCGGCAGGTTTCTTCTGTGTTTATGGTGCGTACAAAGGCGTTTATATGTGCTTTCAACATTTCTTTGGAAATCGGACGGGTCAGATAACCGTCGGCACCGCTTTCCAATCCTTTGATTTTGTCCTTTGATGATGCAGTTTGATCAAACAGCAGAACAATAAGAGTCTGCTTGAGCCGGAGATCGGTTTTGATCTGTTTGATCAGGTCCATACGGTCCCTTTCCGGCAGGGCCATGCTCAAGAGAAGCACGTCGGGAAAATGCTTCCGGGTCTTCCGCAGGCCCTCCTGTGCAGTGGCCGCTTCCAGCGCGGTGTGTCCCGTCGAGTTTATCATTCTGCGGACAGCAAGACGTTTCTTTGAATCACCGTCGACGATAAGGATTATTGTTTTTGGCATCACCATTTTTCCCTTAAACCCATAGTATAAAATTTATTTGAATACAAAACCAATTTTTTCTTGACAAACAGTGAGCAGGGGATTATTTTATAAAAGGTGAACAAAATGGTAAACACACTGAGGCGGGAACTTACCGGCAGACAGAGGGAAATCTTGAGGGCCGTCGAGGAGTTTGTTCTGGAACACGGTTTTTTCCCCACGGTCCGGCAGCTGGGCGAGAAGGTCGGCATCTCCAATCCTTCGGCCGTTTTCAAGCACCTTCGAAGCCTGAAAAAAAAAGGATATCTGAGTAAGTCGGGTGGAAAAGCGGTGCTGGCGGGTTTCCCTTCTTACCAGGAGAGCCGGACCCGGGTGCCCCTGGTGGGTTTGGTGCCGGCCGGTCCTCCGCGGGAAGTTTTCGATCTCTCCGATGAAATGGTCGAAGTTCCGGATTGGATGGTCGGTCGCAGGCAAGGGAGTGTTTTCTGCATCCGCGTCGAAGGAAAAAGTATGGTGGATGCCTATATCGACGACGGGGACCGGGTTCTGGTGGAGCGAACGGATACGGCCCGTTCCGGCGAATTTATCGTGGCCCTGCTGGATGATGGTTCGGTCACCTTGAAGCGATTGAAACTTGAAAAGGGAAAAATTTTTCTCGTTCCCGAAAATCCCGATCTCCGGCCGATCACGGTCAGCGAACTGCGCATTCTGGGCCGGGTTATTGGAGTTCTGCGAAAATACTGACAGATTCCTGAATCTTACGCTTCGAACAGCAGGGGATATTTTTTCTCCGGGGAAGCGGAAAGACAGTCTTTGGAGAACGGAAATGTTGAGAGGTGAAACGATGCGAAGGCGATATCTTATCCACATCGATATAGATGCTTTTTTTGCGGCCGTGGAGGAGCTTCTCAACCCCTCTCTCGCGGGAAAACCGGTTATTGTGGGCGGTCTTCCTCATGAGAGGGGAGTGGTTTCCACGGCCTCCTACGCAGCACGGAAATACGGCGTGCATTCCGGCATGTCCCTTCACAGGGCTTTCCAGCTTTGTCCCTCCGGTTTTTTTCTGAGGGGCAATTACCAGATTTACCAGGTCTTCTCCGAGAAATTTTTCCGGTTGTTGTCCCGCTATACCCCCGATGTCGAGGAGGCCTCATTGGACGAAGCCTATCTTGACCTGACCCGGTGCCGGCCGCTGTATGTTTCTTTTTCCCGGGCGGCCCGGGAGATCAAACAGAGTGTGGAACGTGAACTGGGATTGAGCGTGTCCGCCGGGACGGGACCCAACAAGATTTTGGCCAGGCTGGCCACCGAGCGGGCCAAACCCGGGGGCCTGTTCGAGGTGGAAGAAGGACGGGAAGAAGACTTTTTGAAAAACCTGAGTATCGATGTTCTTCCCGGAATTGGTCCCAAAACCGGGGTTATCCTCAAAATGCTCAATATCCACAAAATCGGCGACTTCTGGGGAATGTCCCGGACCACACTGCGGGCGCTTTTCGGGCTGAACGGGGACGAACTTTACCTTCAGTCCCGCGGTATAGACAGCCGGCCGGTCAGCAGGGTCGCTGTCCCCAAGTCCGTTTCCCGGGAAACCACCTTTCTGGAGGACCTCTGGGACAGGCGTTTGCTGTTGGCCCATCTGGCTTATCTCTGCGACCGGTTGACACTGCCCCTGCGCCGGGACCGGCTTTTTGCCCACATCATCGAAGTCAAGGTCAGGTATTCCGATTTCAGGACCGAGGCCCGGAGATGCCTCCTCATCACTCCCACACAGGAGATGGGGAGGATATACAGGATCGCCCGGGAACTTTTCCTCCAGCTTCTTTCGAAATCCCGTTTATCCCTGCGTCTTGTTGGAGTGAAGGTTTCCGACCTGGTCCGGGCCCGGCCCCTTTCTCTTTTCGAGCCCTATTCCGAAAAGGAGGAAAGGCTGGGGGCGGCCGTCGACCGGGTCAGGGGAAAATACGGTTTCGGCGCCCTCCTCACGGTGCGGGAAAAGATGCTGGATGGCCTCTACGGTTTTGAGAAAAAACAGGGTTTTGTCCTGAAAACCGCTTCGCTGACGAGGTGAACCGGTTCAGGCCGTTTTTGTTTGCCGGGGATGTGAAACGGCCTACCGCTTCAACCTCGAAATATTAAGGGGCCGGATCAAGGCGGGAATGCCGCTTTTTTTCTTTCGGTCAGGAGAAGTACGGATGACCATCAAAGAACATGCGGAATTTGTCCCTCTGCGTGTTCATTCCGTTTATAGCAAGGGCCGGGGAGGCGCCACCCTTGAGGAATTGGCCCTGTGGTCTGCTGAGAAAGGCGTTCCCGCCGTCCTGACGGATGTGGAGAATCTTTACGGTTGGAATGGTTGGAACCGTCTCTGCCGGGAGAACGGCCTCAGCCCCATTTTCGGCTGCGAGGTCAAGCTTCAAGGGGGAATTTTTTTGTTCCTTATCAAGCGGAAAGAGGGGTATGCGAACCTGATGGAGATTTTCAACCGGAGAAATTTCGGCAGTCTCGAAGGTCTGGCGACGGTCTTCATTCCCGGCCCCCACGGGCGCGGAATTCCGGAAGATTGGGAGCCTTTTCGAAAGGCGGATGTCCACATCGGGGTGGATTTTTTCAATTTTTCGCGGGCTCTTTCCCTGGCCCGAAGTACGGGATTTCCGGCGGTCTGGGCCAGTGCCCTGAAGTATATCCGTCATCCGGAGCGGCTGATCCTGCTCCATTCCATAAACAAAAAAATCCCTTTCCCCCCCGAAAGGAGAAAACTTTGGGGGAAAATAAAATACTTCGGTCCCGGACAGGCGGACGCCGCACGAAAAAAATTCGGTTCCGCGGCCGAGAGGCTTTTTAAAAACACTTTTGCCCTGGCGGAAGAATGCCGTTTTTCGTTTGAGGGTATCGTTCCTTCGCTTCCGGAAAATCTTTTTTCCGGGACTTTTCGCGGCCTGGTGCTGGAAAAGTTGAGGAAGGCAAAAAACCTGACCTGGAAGGAAAGACAGCGGGCCTTAACGGAGCTTGACGTCATCGAAAAATCCGGTTTCGCCCCTTATTTTATGATCGTCCATGATATTGTTCGTTTCGCCCGCAGCCGGGGTATCCTTCACAACCTTAAGGGATCGGGGGCGTCCTCATTCGTGGCTTACCTTCTGGGAATTTCGCATGTCAACCCCATTACCTTCGACCTTTATTTCGCCCGCTTTCTGAACAGCGGCCGGAATGATCCGCCCGATATCGACCTTGATTTTGACTCTAGAAGAAGGGATGAGGTGCTGACCTATGTCCTGGAAAAGTATGGGCGGGGAAAGACGGGAGCGGCTTTTGTCTGCAGCTTAAAAAATTTTCGGGCCCGTTCCGCGCTTTACGAAACGGCGAGGGCCTTCGGCGTTCCTCCGGGGGAAGCCCGGTCGATGAGCAAAAAAATTCCCCTTTTTGCCGAACCCAACTATCTTGAAAAAGACCATCCGGCTCCCGGCTGTCTGGAAATCTGGAGGTCGGCGGCCGGTCTGAAATCCGTTTACTGTGAGAATTCCCTCCATGTCGGTGGCATCATTCTGACACCGGCGCCGGCGGACCGCTATCTTCCGTTGGAAAAATCAGCTAAAGGATATACCATGGCCCATTACGACCGGGATGCCGTCGAAGACCTGAAGCTGATCAAGCTCGACCTGCTTTCCGTGCGGGGGCTGGCCGCTGTTTCGGCCACAAAAAAAATGGTCAACGCCGAAAGTTTACCCACCGGCGACAAAAAAACATATTCCCTTCTGGGCCAAGCAAAAACCATGGGTTGTTTTCAAGTGGAGAGTCCGGCCATGATGAACCTTCTCCGCCGCATGAGGCCGTCGAACATTTATGATTTAACTCAAACCCTGGCTCTTATCCGGCCCGGCCCCACCCAGAGCGGCATGAAAGAGACCCTGCTCCGCGGCCGTGAAGGAAAACAAACGGTCCGGGATGGACTGCTGGACAAGATCCTTCCCGAGACCGGCGGGCTGCTTCTTTATGAAGAGCAGGTGATGCAGGTTGCGGAAAGGGTGGCGGGGATGCCGGCCGATGAAGGAGACATACTGCGCCGGGCCCTCAAGAAAAAAGGTGGAAATTCCCGGCTGAAGGAATGTTTTTTCCGGCAGGCGGCCGAAAGGGGCTACGCCCCCTTAGACGTCGAAAAGTTGTGGAAGGTTTTGGAAAAATTTTCCGTTTATTCCTTCAACAAGGCCCACAGCGCCTCTTACGCCCATATGGCCTACCAGGCGGTTTACCTCAAGGCTCATTTTCCCGTGCCCTATTTTGCTTCCGTCCTCAACACCGGTGGAGGGTACTACGGACTGGCCGCCTACATCGAAGAGGCCAAGAGGAACGGCATCGCCATCCTGGGTCCGGACCTCAACCGGAGCGCTTACGGCTTCGAGGTGGAGGGAAAAAGCATCCGGGTGGGATTGTCTTCTATAAAGGGGCTGGGCGTCAAAACGATGGAAAAGGTCATCGAGGAGCGAAAGGGCGGGGAGTACGTTTCCTTGGAAGATTTTCTTGCCCGTGTTTCCCTGACCAAAACAGTGCTTCTTTGTCTTATCAAGGCGGGTGTCTTCGATTCCCTCGAACCTCGAAGAACACGGCAGATCCTCTGCTACTTCCAGGGATTGAAAGACATGACGAATGTCGCCGACTTGGCCGGAAGCGAAAAGGAAAAAATGCTCATCGCCTCGCTGGGATTTGCCCCCCGCGGGGATTCTCTTTCACTTCACCAGGGGCAGCGGCCTTTCCTGCGGGTGAAGGACCTTAAAAAATATACCGGGCAGGAAGTCGAGATCCTGGTTAGAGTTGTCGATGCCCGGCAGAAAGAGGTCAGCGGCGGTCGTAAGTATTTTTTTCTCTTCGAAGACGAAAGCGGCCTTTTAGAAGGAGTGGGAGAGAAAAAATGCCTGACCTTCGGGGAGCCTCCCGCCTGCTATCTGCGGGGAAAAATACGAAGCGACGGCGGCGGAAAGGTCAAAATCACGGACTGTAGCTTTATCAAACCCTAAAATAAATTTTTGCCTGCTTTTAAGTCATACCAAAGTTTATTTTTGTTTTGCTAAGATAAGCTCGCCCGTATCTCCCTCTTCGTTTTCCCAGTATCCCTTCATCGAGTCGCCATCGACGGTCAGGGTGCAATAAATGGTAGAATATTCACCCTCCTCGTTGATTAAAAAGTTGAAGGTCAATGTGTTATCGGAAAACTCGAGCTCTTTGATTTCGGATTCGTCCGCCAATCCGAAGGAATCCGTAACCGTGCCGCTGTAGCTCCCATTGGATTTTTTGAGCATCATGGTTATCTTGTCCAGTTCGGGTGCATCGGGTACTTCTGCGGTTCCGATCCAGGTGCCGCTCAGGTCGGCCTGACCAAAAGAAAGTCCTGTAAATAAAAGAATCGCACAAACGGACAGGATAAACAGACATTTCGTTTTTTTCATAACGACTCCTTTGAATAGAATAATTCCCATCATTCCACATGGGAATCTTCTATATTAACGCATTTTGGATAAAAATGGTTCACATATAAAAAATTTTTTCGGACCTTAGAAGCCGGGCATAAAACTAAACTGCAGGTACCAGCCTTTTTGTGGCCTGTCCAGCGGGCGGACGAGGTTGAGGCCGACGACAAAATATCCCATGATGTTCATGCGAAGACCGAATCCGGTGCTGGATAACGGTTTGCGTTTTCCATCCATAAACCAGGGTTGATGGGTGCTGTCCCAGGCCAGTCCCGTATCGTAAAAAAGAATACATTCCAGGGGAAGGCTGCCGTAAAATCCGTGTCCAATACCCAGGAGTCCGAGGATGGGAAAACGAAGCTCGATGTTGGCGACCAGTATTTTGCTTCCGAAAAGGCTGTCGAAATCAAAGCCGTTTTCTTCTGTTTCAAATTCTTCCGAGGTGATCGAATAATAATCGTAACCGCGGACCAGTGTTTCATACCCAAGGAAAAGGGGCCAGAGA
Source organism: Candidatus Aminicenantota bacterium (assembly GCA_016927475.1). Lineage (GTDB taxonomy): Bacteria > Acidobacteriota > Aminicenantia > Aminicenantales > Aminicenantaceae > JAFGMO01. The sequence goes on along the minus strand of JAFGMO010000072.1, from coordinate 2,808 downwards.
CGGCTGTCTTCTCCTCCGCTTCCGTAACGGCCGTAATGAAGGATGCGGAACGCCAGTGTGAATGGCCTTCGTATCATCCAATATTTACGAAAGTCCGCCAATAGCGAGGTGTAATTGATAGAGCCGACAAAAGGTGATACTTCGAACCTGTAGCTTTGCCCGAATACAGGGCTTGTCGCTCCAAAAACCGAGCTGTCGAAAACAAGGGCCGCGCTCAAGATGCCCAAATGGAGACTTTTGGAAGAGGGGAGTTTTTCCTTTCCTTGCATCAAAAGCAAGCCGGTGGCCATCGAATAAGCACGCCTCCAAACCTCCTGGTCGAAGTCGATTAAGGAATAACCGGTGGAAATCTCGAACCTCTTCATTTGGCTGAAAGGATAAGAGGCAAAGAGTGAAAGCTGGTAGTTGATCTGGCGGTAAAGAAGCTCTTCCTCGAGGTAAACAGGTTCTCCGGCGACTTCATCCATGCTCAGCGAATAACCACCGATAACATAGGGAATGCGTTGAGCCGCAAGTCCCCAGTTGAACCGGCTATGGCTATTCTGATAGCCGACAAGCCCGGCCGTATCGATGAGGTGGGTGTTGGCCTGAAACATGGTGGCCAGATTGTGAATACCGAGCATATCGCTCCAAAAAAATGACAATCCTCCCCCGGCATATGTACCAAACCTGTCCACGCCGATGGCCACCTGGGGAGGAGTGGCATAATCAAGCTTGAGCTTGGGATGGTACTCCGTGATTTCGAAGCTGGATTCTTCAGGCAGTCCGAAAAGAGGATTATGCAGAAGAGCATGAACATGGCCTTCGGCCTTTTCTCTAGGAGGAAGGAGCGAAGGGAAAGGACCTTCGTATGGCGTTATTTCCAACCGGCCCGCTGTTTCTTCAGGTTTTTCCAGGGAATATATATTATAGTTTTCCTTTTCGTACGTGCAGTAGATCAGCCGCCCGGTTTGTTGGGCGACGGTAAAAGCCGGGCTCAAATCCGTGATTCCCGTCGTGCCGGTGAAAAGACGGGTGACCTGGTAAACTTTGCGGCTGTTGATTTCGTAGCGGTATATGTTGCTGATGCCGCTCTGGTCCGAAAGGAAATAAAGGCTTTTCCCGTCCGGGGCCCACTGGGGATTGGTGTTTTTACCTTTGTTGAAACCGGCAACATGAACCGTTCGGCGGGATTCGGATTCCAGCAGGGCAATCTGGTAGTTGCCGGGATCGAGATTTTTCAAGTCTGTCGTGAATCGGTCCGTGACATAGGCGATAACTTTCCCGTTTGGAGACCAGACGGGATAAAGGTCGGCATAGGCGTCATGAGTGAGTCTTGTCCGTTTTTTTGTCGTTAGGTTGTAGATGAAGAGGTCGGAAAAACCTCCTTCGAGAGCGGAGAAGGCAATCTGCCGGCCATCCGGAGACCAGGTTGGATTCAGTATCTCTCCGAGATCCTCGAAGAAAATCTCATCTTGGATGCGGCCCCGGGGCATGTCCATGATGGTCAGCGCCGGCCGGCCTTTTTTAACGGCCCCGAAGGCAAACCGGCTGCCGTCCAACGACCATGAACCCGTTGATTTGATGAACTGGAGGCTTTCAAACTTTTGGTCAACAGCGGTCCGGGTTAATTTTTTCTTGATCTTGCCTGTTTTGGTTTCTGAGAGGTACATATCCACAGCAAAAAGGTCCCTTGTCGATAAAAAGACAAATTGTTTACCGTTGGGGGAGACGGCCGGGGATATGTTCAGCCTTTTTTCTTCCGTACCCTGAATGATCAGCTTGCCGGCCGGTTTTCCTTTGTCTGTATCTTCATACAGAGGTGCGTAAGCCTTTTCCATGGAGTCATGCCATAGTTTGGTGACTTCGGCCGGAGATTTTCCAAGAGCTCTTCTGAATGCCGTTACATAATCACCCGTCCTGCTGACACTCTTCATGATGATTGAAACGGTCCCGTCGCCCCAGGTTCCGGTGATGAACGCCCACAGGGACTGCCCGTAGCGGTAGGGAAAAAAACGGGGATTTCTTAATTTTTTGATCGAGGGTAGCTTTTTTTGCCGCCAGGCGTCACGCATCCACATCGCCGTGTGGGGGTCTTCCGGACCGATGGATAGGTATTCGGCAAGGCCCTCGATCAACCAGAGAGGGGCACGGAGCATGGGGGTGGCCGGAAGAGCAAATTTCGGAAGCCCTTGCGTGGACATGTCATACTGAAAAGCATGGACCATCTCATGACCGATGATATGATCCGTTTCCTCTAGAGACGGTCCGAGGGGGAGTACGATTCTTCGCTTGAAAATCTCTGTTACCCCCCCCGTTCCTTCTCCCATGATGCCGGGAATTGTCGTTGTCTGGTGGAAATGAGGCTGGCTTGCATAGAGGATAAGAGGTTGGCGGCCTTCAAGCGTATGACCCAGTAGTCGTGACAAACGGGCATGCCAGCGTTCAGCAAGTCTTGCAGCTTGGTGGGCCGCTTTTTCCTCTTCTGGATAAAAATAGACGTCAAAATGTTCCGTTTTTAAAATCCTGAAGTCAAACTGCTGGTATTGGACCTTGTTTCTGCCGAAGTACTGCGCGGCCGCTCCTGTAGTTAAAATTCCCGCTGCAAAGAGAGTCAGTAGAAAGTGGTGCAAGCCCCTGTGTTCGTGTAATATCATGGTGCCTTTTTTCTCTTGTATACAGTGCCGGGAACAGCACATCTGTTACATTTAAAGATAGCTCTTTATGGCCGCCGCGTCAATTCCTGCATTATTACCTAGAAAATAACAACAGTCATCACCCGGTTCATCCGGGTGATCCAGTATTACAGGCAATAATTTTCATCGTTCG
>JAFGMO010000071.1 GCA_016927475.1 Candidatus Aminicenantota bacterium | reverse complement strand
TATTCGGTTTGCCGTTTCCAGGTTTCCCCCTGGTCTTCGGAGCGGTAGATGACCCCGGACTTTTTGACCGGCTCCATCACCGACAGGGCTTCGCCGTACAGCATCTGAAGAACATACCGGTTGAGCGTCTGGGTACGGCCCTCCGTATTCCTCATCTCTTTGGCCGTTTCCTTGGCCTCGTTGAGCTTGTTCTCGACCTCTTTGTCGTCCTTGTAAACCTTGGCCGCTTCCCTCTGGAATTTACTGAAATCAAGGCCCAGCTTGTCCATCAGGAACCGGTCGCGTGCGAACTCTTCCTTCCCCGCCGCCAGCGTGGCCGCGTCTTTGATCTTGCCTTCCTCAAAGGTCACCAGCTCCTTGAATTCCTCCTTGACCTCACCGGTTTCGGTGAGAAGAAGGTCCAACACCAGCCGGTTCGCTTCCTCGATCCGGGGCAGCTCCTCCGCCTTGTTTTTCAGCGTTTTTTCGATCTCGTCAATCACTCCCAGCAGGTCCTTATCGTTTTTGTAGACGCCGCGGGCCTTGTCGTTGAAGGCGGAAAAATCGACGCCGGTTTTTTTCAGGAACTCTTTATCCTCGATGATCTTGTTCAGCTTTTCGGCCAGTTCGGCCTCGTCCTTGGCTTCGACGGGCTCAAAGGTAACCAGCCGGGACAGGTTCGAAGGAATGGTGTAGGTTTTGAACTTGTTGAAGTAATAGCCGTCCCGGAAAACGCCGCCCTCACGGAAAAGGTATCGTCCTTCCCGTTCGTCAAAGCCCAGGTTGACTTCCTCGTCCAGCCGGATATAAACGATGTTCGGATTCTTGGGGTATATGGTGATACCAAAACGGCCCATTTTTATATTGGTTGGCAAGCCGTTGGTCAGTTTTTTCCAGGTCTGACCGCCGTCCGTGCTTTTGGTGATGTGGTTGCCCGGCTGGCGGTCGATAAATGTCCAGGTCCGGCGGTAGGTTTTGTAGGCGAAAGCGATGATAACGTTGGGATTTGTGGGATCGATGACAAAATCGCCGATGCCCCTATCCTTGAGGTCAAGGATTTGAGTCCATGTTTCCCCGCCGTCGGTCGTTTTGTATAAACCGCGCTGGCAGTCCATATTGTTGTCATAGAGCTTGCCCTCGGCAGCCACATAAACGATTTCCGGATTTTCGGGATGTACAATAATCTTGGGAATGATATAACTTTCTTTCAATCCGATATGCTTCCATGTTTTTCCCGCGTTTGTCGACTTCCAGACACCGTTGCCGTGGGCCGTGGAGCGGGCATGGTGGGCCTCGCCCGTTCCGATGTAAATGATGTTATGATCCGAAGGCGCAACGGCGATATCACCCATACTCATAAGGCCCTGGCTGTCGAAAATGGGCTCGAAGGAGGTGCCGTGGTCCTCGGTTTTCCAGATACCGCCCGTGGCCGTGGCAACATAATAAACCTTGTTCTGGCCGGGGGGCACACAAAAGTTCGTGATGCGGCCGGAAAAGTTGTAAGGGCCGATCCCGCGCCAGGAAAATATCTTGAGGTCCTTTCCTGAAAGTTTTCCCACTGTGTCGGCGCCGGCGGAAAAAACACCGGTTAGAAAAAAAATCAGAAACAGACTGAAGATGTGTCTTAAGCGTTTGGATTTCATGAATACAACCTCCTATTCTCTTACATTTTGTATATACAGGGTAGTATTATCAAAACACATTCCCTTTGTACAGGCTGATTAATACTTTATAATAAATATATGCTTCAGGTAAGGAATCTCGTTTACTCCATTGCCGGGCGTTCCATCCTTGACGGTGTAGATTGGAGCATCGGCTCTCAAGCACGGTATGCCCTGGTCGGGGCCAATGGCGCCGGGAAAACGACTCTGCTTCGTGTGATCTGCGGTGAAATCCAACCACAGAAGGGAAGCATTAACCGTCCCCGCGGTTATGTTATAGGTTATCTTCCTCAGGAAGAAGTGAACATCGAAGACGGAAGTGTTCTTGAAAGCGCCTTAAAGGGGAAAAAAGAGGCTGTTATTCTCGGAGAAAAAATCCGGGACCTTCACGTGCAACTGGAGAATTCCGGTATAAATAGAGTCCAACTGCTTAGAGAATTGGGAGAATGTGAAGAGCGTTATCAGGCCTTAAAAGGTTACAGTCTCGAATCGGAAACGGAAAGGGTTCTTTCAGGATTGGGGTTTAAAGAGAAAGAATTTTATCGCCCCTTGTCTGAGATGAGCGGAGGCTGGCGGATGAGAGCTTATCTCGGCCGGCTCCTTCTCCAGGAGCCGGACCTTCTTCTGCTGGATGAGCCCAGCAATCATCTTGACCTGCCTTCCTTGGAATGGCTGGAAAAATATTTGGTGCAATTTTCCGGCAGCATTATCATTGTTTCGCATGACCGGTTTTTTATCGACAGCATCACAAGCGAGATCTATGAGATCGATAAGGGAAGTCTAAACCGTTACAAAGGACATTACAAATTTTTTCTGGATCAAAAGCGGGAAAAAGAAAGGCTTCACAAAAAGAAGTGGGAGGAGCAGCAGGCGGAGATCCGGCGCCAGAAAGAATTTATAGCCAGGAACAGGGTGCGCAAAGACAGGGCGGCCCAGGTTCAGAGCCGGATGAAATTTCTGGAAAAAATGGAGCTGATTGATCCTCCGGAGATACAATCTGAGATCGATTTCGAACTCTCTGTTGATGTTCAAAGTTTCAAAGAAGTACTGGCATTAGATCATTTAGGTTTTAGTTACGGCGAGACACAGGTCCTTAAAGGAATAACGGCATCCATAACAAGGGGGGACAGGGCGGCCCTGATCGGTGTCAACGGTGCCGGAAAGACCACGCTGACCCGCCTTATCACCGGGAAGCTTCAACCGCAAAAAGGATCTCTTTGCCTGGGTGGGAAAACAACCGTAGGTCTTTATGTTCAGCATCAGCTGGAGATGCTCAATCCCAATTCTTCAATTTATGACGAGGTCCTTTCTACGACGCCGGAAACCCGGGTTCCCCAGGTGAGAAATGTGTTAGGGCTTTTCCGGTTCCGGGGAGATGATGTTTTTAAAAAAATAGGCGTCCTTTCCGGAGGGGAAAAAGCACGTGTCAGCCTGGCGAAAATTCTCCTTTCTTCGTCGAATTTTCTGGTCATGGATGAGCCGACAACCCATCTTGACCTGATGTCGCTTGAAGCCCTGGAACAGGCCCTTGGCCGGTATGACGGGACCATGCTTCTCATTTCTCACGACCGGTATTTTCTGGATAAACTTGTCAACCGGGTATGGGAGCTGAAAGACGGAAGAATTGTGGAATATTTAGGGAATTATTCAGACTATCTGGAAAAAAAGGAAAAGGAATCGGCAGGTCTGAACAAAGAGGAAAAAGCAGAGAGGGAGAAAAAAAAGCTACCTAAAGGCAGGAGGTCAAAGGAACAAAAAAGAATCGAAGCCCAGGCGAGGCAAGCTGTAAGCGGAGAAAGAAAACGGCTTTCCAGGGAAGCGGAACATTGGGAAAACGAGATCGATCGGTTGGAATCGGAGATTCGGGACATTGAGTCCAATCTGGCTTCGCCGGGCACTTACAAAAATTCGAATAAGGTTGTCGACCTGCAGAAAAATCATGCACGGTTGAAAAAAAATTTGGAAGAAGCTTACAAAGAGTGGGAAAGGAGCAGGCTTGATCTTGAAGAGCTTCTTGAAAGTATAGAAGATACAAAAAACATCTGAACATGTCTGAACATAAGATGAAATTTTTAAAGGGTGAACGAGATGGTTGGCGAATGTAAATGTGCGGGTTTAAAGGAGGCGCCTATGCTTAAAAGAATGTTTTTTTTGAGGCTTTTTTACATGTTGCTTGGGGTATTTATGTTGCAAACGGCTATGTTCGGTCAAGAATCTTTCGTGGAACAATCACTCGTTGTCAATATTGAGGTTCCGGTGCGTGTTTTTTTTAACGGCCGTTTCGTCAACAATCTCAAAATCGGTGATTTTGAGATTTATGAAGAAGGAACAAAACAGAAGATAGAAGCGGTTTATCTTGTTCATAGAGGCCTTATCCAAAGGACGGAGGGAAAGGAAAACTATTTTCCGGAGACTTCCCGCAACTTTTTTCTTCTTTTTGATGTGTCCGAATACAATGTCTATCTGAGAAATTCCCTGAATTTTTTCGTCAATGAAGTTATTCTTCCCGGTGATATGCTCCAGGTTGTCACTCCGCTGAAGACATATCGTCTTCGACAAAACGCTTTGAAACTAAAATCGAAAAAAGCTATTGAAGAGGAATTGACGGGGATTTTAAGAAAAGATATTCAGGGGGCCAACTCGGAACACAGAAGTATCATCGGCAGAATGAAGAACATTACGGCTAATCTTACCGCGCTCCTATCCGAGGGAAACAACAAGCCCATGGGATCACAACTTCAGAGCGGAGACGGCTTTGATGATAGAAGGCGTATTCAGGAGTTCATGGTTCAATACCAAGGTGAACTTACCCGAATGGAAACTCTTCGGCGTATCGATCAGATGAAACTTCTGGATTTTTCCTATTTTTTGAAAGGATTACAAGGACAAAAATATATATTTTTATTCTACGAGAGAGAATACATGCCTCAAATCGATCCCAAGATCATCAATCAATACTTAGATCTTAACCAGGAGCACTACGATATCACGCATACCTTGACGGAACTATTTGGATTTCATAATGAGGATTTAACCGTCGATGTCGAAAAAATCAAAAGGGCTTATGCCGATTCTTCAATATCCGTCCATTTTCTGTTTTTCACGCCGCCGAAAACAAATGAACCGGGGATCTATTTTGAAGAGCGTTCCGGAGATGTTTTTAATGTTTACAAGGAAATGGCCCATTCGACGGGAGGTTTTATTGATGTTTCCTCAAGGCCCGATGTTCTTTTGAAAAAGGCTGTGGAGACTGCTGAAAATTATTATCTCCTGTATTATACACCCAAAGAATATGAGCCCGACGGAAGTTTTAAAAATATCAAAGTAGTTGTTAAGGACAAAAAATACGCCGTTTCTCACAGATTGGGTTATTTTTCATATTGATCCGAGTACATAATGATTAATGCCGGTTAAAACTTGATGGTTACAGCCTTATAGAATATTCTTATGGCTTTTTTTACGCAGAAGCTGAATGACCTGGATGCGGTTTTTCACCCTTAGTTTTTTAAAAATATTATAGATATGATTTTTTACGGTTCCTTGGGAGATAAAGAGGGTATCTGCGATTTCGTTGTTGCTTTTTCCGCGGATGATGTGCTCTACAATCTCTAACTCCCGTTTACTGAGGTCGTACGTATTTAAAACAGCGAGAATATCAATCTTGTGTTCTTTTTTCAGGAATAAAAAACGGGCCCTGATTTTGACGGCCGTATAAAGGGAGACCATTAGGAAAACAAATAGTAAAGCCGAAAATAACGGCGATTTCCAGAATAGGGGGGAGATGCGTAGATTTATGGAAGCTTCATGCCGGCTCCATATTCCGTCGGAATTGGTTCCTTTTATTCTGATCGTATATCTTCCTGGTTTCAAATGGGAAAAGGATACCTCGTTCTTGAATCCGAGAAAATGCCAATTCTCGTCAACGGGCTCGACCCGGTAGGCATACTGATTTTCGGACGGCCTGGTGAAATCCAGTGAAGCGAACCGGATGCTGAATGACCGGTGTTTATAGGGCAGGTGCACTTCCATTTCTTCAGGATTTTTTTGGTTCTTTCGGATGAGTTCTTTTCCATCCATGCTGTTTTCCAACAGCAGTTTTGTGACTACCAGTGGGGGATGATACAGATTTTTTTTCTTTTTATCAGGATCAAAAACATTAAATCCGTTGATTCCCCCGAAAAATATTTCCCCGCGGCTGTTTTTGTAATAAGCTCCCGCATTGAATTCCCGATCCTGAAGCCCGGCATCCATATCATAGCGGATAAAAGAATCTATCCGGGGATCGAATCGTGAGATTCCTCTGTTCGTGCTCAACCACAATCGGCCCTCTTCATCCTCTTCGATGCCGTAAACCGTGTTGCCGGACAATCCATCTTTTTCCGTATAATGAATAAAGGTTTGGTTTTCCCTGTCAAACCTATTCAACCCTCCGCCTGAAGTCCCAATCCAAAAGTTGCCGCTTTGACTCTCATATATCGAAAGGATGTGGTTGGCGCTTATGGAATTTGGATTGTCGGGATCATTTTTAAAATGAAAAAATTCGGGATGACGTTTTGTTTTTTGAGAGCATTCTATCTTGTTCAATCCGCCATGGCGTGTGCCGATCCATATGTTTTCTTCTAAATCCTCGAAGAGGCAGCGAACATTATTATCGGATAGACTTTTTGTCTCAGCCGGGTCATAAAAGAAGTGAAAGGTTAAAGATTCGTTTAATGCCGCGTTTTCGGGATTTATTCTGTTCAATCCGGCGTCTTCCGTTCCCACCCAGATAAAACCTGCCTTGTCGACACATATGGTATTGATATAGTTGCTACTCAGCCCGTTTTTTTTGGAGTATTTCCCGTAAAATTGATCCATCCTGCCGGCCGATAAGTCCCATCGTATCAATCCAAATCCGAATGATCCAATCCATAAATGGCCGTCAGTACCGGCTTTTAAGGCTTTTATCCGGCTTGAGTTGCTAACCTCGGGCAGTCCGGGAAGCAGCCATGGTTTGTACGCCTTTTCTTTGTTACGGTGAAGAAGAAATATTCCCTTGTTGGTTCCGATGTAAACGATGCCCTTCTTATCTTCATAAAGGGAAAAGACCATATCGGCATCCAGCTTGTCGGGATTATTATCCTCCGCCTTGAAATGAGCAAATCTTTTTTCCATTGAGAAAATCTTATTGAGTCCGCCACCAAGGGTGCCGGCCCATATAAGCTGGGAGCGGTCACGGAAAAGCGAAAGGATCGTATCGCTGCTTATGCTTTCGTTATCTGAGGGATCATGCTGGAAGTGGGTGAAAGTATCATTGCCCCGTTCTAAAAAGTCGAGGCCTCCACCATAAGTTCCGAGCCATAATCCGCCGGATTTGTCTTCAGCAATGGCATACACGTAATCATGACCGAGGCTTGAAGGATTCTCCTTATCATGCCGATACCTTTTGAAAACCGCGGGAGTATCATTTCCTTTGTAAAAAACAAGCTCATTCAGCCCTGAATCGGTTCCAACCCAGATCGTTCCCAATGAATCCTCATAGAGGGAAAGAATAACATTGCTGGAAAGACTCTCTGTTGTATCCGGATCATTCAAGGTATGGATAAAGCGGTTGTTTTTATCATCAAAGATATTGATGCCCCCTCCGAATGTTCCGATCCACAGGTTTCCGTTGCGGTCAATGAGCAAATCCCGGATATAGTCATGGGATAAACTATCTGGGATTGATTTGTCCGAATGGAAGGTAATAACATCGAGAAGGTTCTCCGATTCCGCATCATAGGCACATCTGATGAGCCCTCTGTTTTTTGTTCCCACCCAGATTCGTTTTTTCGCATCCTCAATCAATTTTGTTATGGAGATGATCGGTTCTTCCTGGGCCAAAAAAGTCTTCAGCGGGTAGCGGATAAAACTGTCCTTTTCCCGGTCATATCTGTTGAGTGTACCCGAAGCGGTGCTGACCCAAAGATTTTGATCCCCGTCTTCCATGATGGAGGCGATTTCATTGCTGTCAAGGCTGTCCGGTTTATCCGGATCGTTCTTGTAAACACTTATCGTTATACCGTCATATTTATTGAGTCCGTCCAGAGTGCCTATCCACAAAAAACCGATATGGTCCTGCAGAATATCCGTAACCACGGATTGGGAAAGGCCGTGCCGCGTTTCGATTTTTTTAAAGCGGATATTTTCCCCGTATGCCGGAAAAACAATCAACAAAGAAACGACGGCAAATTTGATGGTTCGGGAGATTATGCTTTTTCCCTTTAATTTTTTCATTTTGAGTAATTGTTTGAAAAAAGAATTAAGAAAGGATTTTTATTATAACATTTTAAGGAAAAGGTACTAAAGGACACTTTATAACTTTTTTCACATGGAAAAATCTTTTATTTTTGTTAATAATAGCAAACAGGTCGCTAATAAAAGTATTTGTTTTTCGTAAAAATGCCGTGAACCAACAAACCAAACGCAGTCATCTATGGTCCGCTTTATTGATGATTCTTTTTTTGTTTGGCGCGTCCGTTTTGTCCCTGGAAGAAAAAACAGAGATGACATTAGGGCGCTTCCAATCGTTTCCCTCAAAGATACTTGGTGAGGATTTTAAGTATATCGTTCACCTTCCCGAGGGATATGAAAGGACCACTGGAAAATATCCGGTTTTATTCGTTTTGAATGCCCATATGAAGTCCACCTTCGCCAATGCCGTGGCAACGGTCAGCAGGCTGGGAACCGAAATGATTCCTGCCATGATCCTGGTCGGTTTGTGCAATGATACAGGCAGGTCCAGGGACACCATGCCCAACGAGGCCGGGAATGAACCTGGTGGAGCGGTCCTTTTTCTCAATTTTCTCACGGGGGAATTTGTCCCATTTATCGACAAAACGTACCGGACGAAAAAATTCCGCATTCTTGCCGGACAATCCAACACGGGCCTTTTTACTCTTTATGTCTTTTTGACGGAACCGCAAGCGTTCGATGGTTTCATTGCTGCCAGCCCCAGCCTTGGATGGTGTCTGGATCTCATAAAAAAAAGAGCCAAAAATTTATTTCAAAACGGGAAATGGAGTGGAAAATTTTTGTACATGAATTACGGGGGAAAAGACTATAAAGAACTCTGTGTGGATCCCATCCTTGAATTTGACAAATATATCAAGGATGCTGCTCCTCCCAAATTCAAATATCACCTGGAATTTCTGAAAATGGATGGTCATGTCCCCCTTGCCAGTCTCAACAACGGCCTTCTCTGGATGTTTCCCGACTTTTGGGTTTGCGACAAGATGAAGGCCGAAGGATTGGCCGCGGTCGACAATCACTTTGAGAAACTTTCCCAACGTTACGGATTCGATATGGAAGCTCCCGAAGAGGTCCTTTTCTCCATGAGCTATGACCTGCTCAGACAAAAAAAAATCGATGAATCCCGGGCGCTCGGGCAAACGTTGCTAAAAAGATATCCTTATTCACCCAGGGGCTGGTTTGTGTTGGCGGAATACCACCGCTTGCAGAAAGATCTGGATAAAGCCAGGGAATTTTATAAAAAAGCGTTGGAGATCGATCCTGAATTCGTACCGGCTAAAAGAAGGTTGGAGATAATTGAAAGGGATAAAGGACCTCAATAGGGATTCCCTTTTCGCAGAGGGCGAAAAACATTTGATATTTTTGTCTTTCCAGGATAAAAGTGACTTAAACCGTCCTGGGGAGACGGTTTTTATGCTCACTCTCAGGATAGGGAGGAAGAATGAAAAAAGTCCTCAAATGTCTTATCATCTTTATTCTGGTATTTTCCGGTTTTGATCTTTTCGGTAAGAATATCAGTTTTCAAATCGATTTTTCTTCCCGGTATATCTGGCGGGGATTCGACCTTAACCCCTACAGAAAACCCGTTGTCCAACCTTCCATGAACTGGGATTTGGGAGAAAGCGGTTTTTCTTTTAATCTTTGGTCAAGTCTCTCTTTTGTCGGCAAGGATCTCCATGAATTTGATGTGACTTTATCCTATAGCAGGGAAATCGCGGAAGTTCTGTCGATAGAGGCAGGGTTGATTCATTACGCCTGGTATTTTACAGAAAATTTCACATTCAAGGACGATACCAGTCATGAGATATTCGTCTCCGTTGGCCTTCCCCATTTTTTGTTTGAACCAACCTTAAACCTTTTTTATGACTTTACGGTCGGAGACGGCTTCTACGGTCAGCTGGAGATCGGCCACAGTTTTTCTGTCCTTAAGAATGTTGAAGCCGGTCTTTATTCCTCTCTTGGGTATAACGGCGGCCAATGGCTGGCTGAAGGAACGGACCCTGGTTTCAGCGACCTCAATTTCGGTTTATCTTTTTCTTGGAAAACAGGCCGTTTTTTTGCGGCTGCCTTCACGAATTATACATTCGTTCTTCTTAAGGCCATCAGCCGGGAGAACCACTTTTGGTTTGGCGTTTCGCTTGGATACCACTAACCTGAATATCAGGCAAGAAAAGGAGAAAGGGAATGAAGAATATAAGGAACGTGATAATATTCATAATGCTCACTCTTATAATAAATTCCTCAATAGCGTTGGCTTCTATCAGATTGAAGCTTGAATCCTGTTATAACAAAGAACTGAAGGAAGAGGTCCTCTGCGGCACGTATGAAGTGATGGAGAATCGTCACGTACGGAAGGGGGCCAAAATCCTGATCCATTTCATCATTCTACCAGCCAGGACGTCTCATCCAGCTCCTGATCCCGTCTTTATTTTCGACGGGGGACCCGGAGTAGGGGCGGCCAGTTATCCTTCAGCCTGGGCTCTGTATTGCGACCGGGTCAGAGAAAAACGCGATATTGTACTCGTTGACCAAAGAGGTACGGGCCTATCTCATCCTCTTCCCTGCCAGCGCCTGGGAGACCCGCAGAGTGCTCAAACTTATCTTCAGGATATGTTCCCTGAAGATTACGTCAAGGAATGCCGGGAAAAACTTCGGGAAAAGGCCGGTCTCTATTATTACCATACTGTGATGGCTATGGCGGACTATGACGATCTGCGGGATGCCTTGGGTTATGATCAGATCAACATCATGGGCGGATCCTATGGATCGTATTTCGGGATTATTTTCATGAAAATGTATCCCGAACGTGTCCGAAGTGCTTTTTTGTTTTCGATCGCTCTGCCTCATCTTCTTTATCCGGCCAACCTGGCCCGGGACACACAAACGGCCCTTGAAAGGCTGTTCGCCGACTGCGCGGCCGATCCGGATTGCGCCGGGGATTATCCTGAGCTGTCAGCCCGGCTGGATAGGGTCCTGACCCGTCTTCAGCAGAATCCGGTGTCAGTAACGATTCTCAATCCCATAACGGAAAAACCTGAGGCTGTAAGCTTTTCCCATAATAACTTCATTGAAGGTTTGAGGAGTATGCTCTACAACAACAGTCTTTCGAAGTGGATTCCGGCCTTCATCCGCTGGGCTGATCTTGGTGTTTTTCAGCCCATGGCTGAGTACACGGCCGACTATCTTTATTGGTCCAACCAGTCGGTTTTGGACGGTATGTTTCTCTGTGTAACCTGTTCCGAAACCATCCCCTATATTGACTTTGAGACCGCCAGGGCTATGGCTGAGGGGACCATGATGGGAACCTACCGGTTGGACCAGCAGCAGAGCGCCTGTAAAAACTGGGAAGAAGCTGACATTCCTCCTGGATTTCATGACCTTGTCTATCAGAACATACCCACTCTTATCGTTAACGGAGAAAATGACCCGACAACTCCGCCTTCGAATGCACAGATTCTCTCCCAATATCAGAACAATAGCACCGTTGTTGTCATCCCCAATGCCGGACATGAGATCGGTGTGGTTATGGAAGGCTGTCTTGATGAACTGATTGCCTGCTTTTTTGATCAAGCTTCCGTGAGCGGCCTTGATTTTTCCTGCGTTTACGCCCATACGCGACCGCCCTTTGTTTCCTGGCGCGATTACGAGGGTGTAAGCGTTCAAAAAATAAGGCAGGATTTTAAAAACCGATAGGATTCAGCCGAGACAAACTCCAAACTGCGGTGATGCTGAAAGCTCTTTGCTCAAATTTTCCCTTTGCCTCAATAATCTTTCCTTGAAGACAAAAAAATTTAACCTGATTTAACTTTAAACGTGACCTTATTTTTTTACTCGTACTTCAATGCTTTGACGGGATCGGTGTTGGCGGCTCTGTAGGCTTGAAAGCTCATGCTGAACCAGGCGATAAGCAGTGTCATTACGGCAGCCGCGATGAAAAAAAGCCAGCTTATGCCGATGCGGTAGGCGAAGCTGTTCAGCCAGCTCCTCATGATGAAGTAAGCCGCCGGCCAGGCCACAAGATTGGCCAGCGCCACCCAGCGGCTGAGGTCTTTGGAAAGCAGCATCATGATCCCCGGTACGGAGGCTCCCAGGACACGCCGGATTCCAATCTCCCGGGTTTTTTGCTCGGCGGCGAATGCGGCCAATCCCAGAAGACCCAGGCATCCGATGCCGATGGCCAGGGCCGAAAAAACGGTGAAGATCCGTCCCGTTCGTGTTTCGTTTTGATAAAGCTCGTCAAAATCCGTATCGAGAAAGGAGTATTCCAAGGGAACGCCGTTGGAAAATTCCTTCCAGACGTTTCGAATACGGCCCAGCGTCTGTGGAATATTTCCGGGATGAATGCGGACGGAAATATAATCTTCTTCGGCGCCCCAGATGCCAGGCTGAAGCAAAAGCGCTTCGGGGCGGACCGAATAGTGCAGGGATTCATAGTGATAATCCTTGACCACTCCGATGACCGTAAAGGTCGCATCGGGGCTGTAGATAATGGTTTTGCCGATGGAATTGTCCCAGGCTAAAAGCTTGGCCGCCGCTTCATTGAGGACGAGTCCGGAAACATCCGTCGAATATTCCCGGGAGAAAAAACGGCCCTCGGCCATCTCCAACCCCATCGTCTCCAGATAACCGTAGTCGCAGATGACCATGTTCAGGGTGATGCTTTCTTCCCTGCCTTCAGGCTTACATCCCCAGTTCATGAAGCCGCGGCCTGGAGTTGTATCGGAACCGCTTACCACCTTAACTTCGGCCAGGGTGAGCAGTTTATCTTTGAAGGCCTGGCTGCGCTCCCCCATGGGTTCCGGAGTTTTGATGACCACGACGTTTTCTTTATCGAATCCCAGATTCCGGCTTCGCATAAAGGTGGTTTGCCTGTGCACGATAAAGGTCCCTATCACTAGGAAAATGGAGATGGCGAACTGAAACAGAACGAGCAGGTTTCGGAGGCGGGAATTCGCCGAACCGGACTGGAAGCGTCCTCGCAGCACTCGAATGGGGTGGACCGAGGCCAGAAAAAGGGCCGGGTAAGCCCCTGAAAAGAGGCCCAGAACAAAAGCCAAGCCCAGGAGACCGGGCAGAAATAGGGGTTCCTCCGTGTAGGGCATGGTGATGGCCCGGCCTGTCAGAGACCTGAATGCGGGAAGAAGAATATGCGCCAGCGATAAAGCCAGCAGCAGAGCCATCAAGGATGCGGCCAGGGATTCGGCCAGAAACTGGCGCAGAAGCGGTCCGCGTGTCGACCCCACCGCTTTGCGAATGCCGACTTCCCGGGCCCGGTTGGCGGAGCGGGCCGTGGCCAGGTTCATGTAGTTGACCGATGCGATGAGCAGAATAAAAAGAGCGATAAGGAAGGAAACCGACACGTAGGAGGCGTTGCCGTTGGCTGAGAATTCTCCGTTCAGGTCGGAATGAAGATGGATGCCGGTCAGCGGCTGAAGATAATATTCCCAGTAGTTGCCTTGTTCCAGCCAGGCGTCGTAGTCCTGCCCGGCAACAGCATAATTCCGTACCAGGTCGGGGAATTTGGCGTCCAGGGCGACAGCTGATGTGCCTTCCCGGAGTAAGATATAGGTCCGGTAATTGTTGGCGAACCAGTTGGGATTATCGAGTCTCTGTTTGTATGTTAAAAGCGAACGGATCATGTCGAAGCGAAAGTGGGAGTTGTCCGGCCAATCGGCAATGATGCCGGTCACGCGAAAATCCGTGCCGTCGATGGTCAACGTTTTATTGAGAGCGCCGCCGTTTTCAAAATACTTTTTAGCCGTGGACTCCGTGATCACAACGGAATTCGGCTCGGCCAGGGCCGTTTCCGGATCACCAGCCGGCATGGGCAGGGTAAAAACTTTGAAGATGTCGGTATCGGCCGATCCTACCCGGTATTCGTTGAATATCTCATCGCCGCAGCGAACGGTTACGCCGTCGAATGAGCTCTGAAAGCGAACGGACCGTTCGACTTCAGGATAGTTTTCGAGAAGGGTCGGTGTGAGAATGGCCGGTGTATAGGTCTGGCGTATTTTGGTGTCTCCGATCATGGCTCTCACAGCGACACGGTGGATGCGGTCTGCTTTTTCGTGGAACCGGTCATAGCTGCGTTCGTAGCGCACGAAAAGCAAAATCAGCACGGCGGAGGCCATGCCCGCGGCCAAGCCGAAAATATTGATGAAAGAATATCCTTTATGCTTGAAAATATTTCTGAGAGCGACTTTCAGGTAGTTTGTCAGCATGATGAAGATCTCCTTATCCAGGGATTATAATATAAGACGTCTTTTTGAACGGTTTGGTTTCCTGCAAGATCTTCATACTTTAGCTTGCAGCCGTTCAGGGGGAGGAGAACGGGATATTTCAGTTGTTCATGAAACGAATATCTTACTCATAGCGCAGGGAATCCGCAGGATTGGTCTTGGCCGCGCGGATAGAGTGGTATCCCACACTTAGTAGGGAAACAAAAAGGACAAGAAGCGTTGAGACCATAAAGGGCAGCCACTTGATTTCCGTGTGATATTCGAAATTTTGGAGCCAGCGGCTCATCACAAACCAGGCTATTGGGAATGCCATCAGGGACGCAGAAACGATCCATCGGATCAACTCCCGAAAAAGCATCAAAACGATGCCGGACACGGATGCCCCCAAAACCTTGCGCACACCGATCTCTTTTGTTTTTTGTTCAATAGTAAAAAGCGCAAGGCCGAACAGACCCAAACAGGCCAGAAAAATTTCAATGCTGGTGAGTATTTTTATGCCTTCACCAATCTTTAACTCCTGTCGATAGAGCGCTTCGATTTGTTCGTCCATAAAATCATAAATCAGAGGATAGGCGGGTTCGAACGTGTCCCAGGTTTCTTTAATAAAGGAGAGGACACTCTGAATTTTTTGGGGATTGACCTTGAATGCCAAGTAATGAGCACCCGCAAAGTGTCCATCAGTCTGGAGTAATGTCAGGGCCAGAGGTTCGATGTGTTGATGAAGGGGTTTGAAATGAAAATCTTCCAACACACCGATAATTGTCGCGTCTTTGAATAATGAACTGCTCATGGTCCGGCCCACAATATTCTCTTCACCTATCAAACGCGCCGCGGTCTTGTTGATAAGGACGGCATTTTCCGGGTTCTTGGATAAACCTTTGAAAAAATTTCGCCCTTTATGAAGATTGATGGAATAAAACTCGATGAAATTCGGTTCCACGCAGGAATGCCGGATCACAAACCGTTCATCCTCAATCTGTCCCGGCCAAGTGCACCAACTGCCCGTAGTTATCATAAACGGAAGATTGAAAGATGCTGTAGCCTCCAGAATGCCTGGATGGTTCAGCAGAGTTTCCTTGAAGGGTCTGTGGTTTTGCTGGATATCTTTGCCCGTCAGCTTGATCAATACGATGGATTCTCCATAGGCGTTGGAGCTTTTTGATGTTAAAAAATGGAGCTGATCATGGATAATGAAGGAGCCGATAATGAGGAAAACCGTGATCACAAACTGAAAAACAATCAATCCGCCTCTGAGATGTTTATTGCCCTTTCTGGTCATTTTTCCCCGTATCATCATCATCGGAGAAAAAGAAGACATCGATAATGCCGGAAAAAATCCGGCAAGACATCCGACAGCCAGGGGGATTCCCAGCACCAATCCGGCTGCAGCCGAATCATGAAAAACATTAAAGTTTAAAGGCCGATCCCAAAATTTTGTCATTGCGGGCAGCAATAAGGTTATGAAGCCCGCGCTTATGATCATGGCCAGAGAAGACGTCAGAAGTGATTCGATGAGAAGCTGGAGAAAAACGTCTCTTCTTTTTGAGCCGACGACTTTTCTGAGCCCGATTTCCTTCAAGCGTTTGGCGGCCCGGGCGGAAGAAAGGTTGATATAATTGAGACTCGACATCAAAAGAATAAAAACCGAAATAAGGCCAAGTAAAATCACGTACTTTTTGTTCGAATTTACGATCATGTCCGCTTGAAGGTTGCCTCCCAGATGAATCTCTTGTAACGGCTGCAAGTGGTATTCGGGACGCTCCAGCCCGTATTTTTCCTTCAAGGCATCAAATTTGTTCACCAGAGCGGACGGATTTGCTTTTTCCGCCAGTTTGAAATAGGTAAAAAATTCACGGGATCCCCAGCCTGTAAAAAAATCCTCTCCGATGATCGATTTCAATGTTGACATCGAGGTTATATACTCGAAGCGAAAATGGGTGTTTTCCGGCGGGTCATCAAGAATGCCCCTCACATGTAAATCGACGCGATTGACAAAGGAAAGGGTTTTTCCCACTGGATCGGCATCGCCGAAATATCTGTCCGCCGCACTGCGTGTTAAAAGAATGGAATGGGGATCGGAAATCATTTTGCGATCAAATCCGTTTTCCAGAGAAATTGAAAAGATATCCAGGATCGCCGGATCCACAAAAAATATTCGCTGTTCTTGAATTAGGGTTTCTCCGGCGCGTATAAATCCATCGATGTACATAATCCGCCCGGCTTTTTCGACTTCAGGGAACATTTCCGTAAGGGCGGCGGCCAGACTGGCCTGTGTCCGGCTGCTGCGCCGGTCGGTGACCCTATAGATGCGGTGTGCATCTTTGTAAAATCCGTCATAACTCAACTCGTACCGGATCAATTGAACGAGACCGAGGAAAACCGTCATGCCCGCGGCCAAACCGAAAATATTAATGAGCGAATATCCTTTGTTTTTTTGGGCGTTTCTAAAAGCGATTTTCAAATAGTTTTTCAGCATAATCAGCCTCCAGCATATAAGGTGCAAAAAATGTTGGGGAGCGGCACGCAACAGTTGGTTCCAGTACCACAGGCGAGCTGTAAAACGGCCGTAATCTTCGGCAATCTGGAAATACCGTTCGTTAAAATCACCAACGGCCCCTTCCCGAATCGACGTTAACATAAAACGTTCAAGCAAAAGGGAAGCAAGGCGGGGAGGGAGGTTCGTCCGTTTTTTTTGCATGGGGCTTACCTTGTTTCCAGTGAAGGCATATCCTGCCATAGGACGGAGTTCAGTTTCTGAATCTCGAGAAGAGCCTTCTTTCCCTCTTTTGTTAATTGAAAGAATATCTTTCTCCGTCCACCACGCTCAGGGCTGGGTTCGCCTTTAATCGTCCGCAGGAGTCCTTTTTCAACCAGCCTGCCGAGGGGAGTGTAGATGGAACCGAATTTCCAATCCAGACCCGTTTTTTTGTTGATATATTCATTAACGGAAACTCCATAGGCATTGTCGTGAAGTTTCCACACAGCAGCCAGAATGACCTCTTCTGTTCTTGTTAATATACGCATATTTCGCTTCACATTTTCAATATTCACTATATATATACTATTTTTGAATAAATTGGTTGACAATTATTTCAAAAAGCGTAGATAAATTTATTAGGATTATTATTCAAAGGGCAGGCATATGTTTTTTCAGGCCCTTAAAACTTGGGCCTTCTCTTCAAAAGCCTGATTTTTGCGGATTATAGACCTGTAGTGTTTAAAAAGGCCGGCTCTAACGAACCGGCCCTTTTCGATGTCAGAAATAAAGCGAGGATTATGACCGCTTATTTAATAGCGCCTTCCCCCGCCAAATCCGCCTCCTCTGTTTCGGTCGTTTCTGGGTTTGGCCTCGTTGACCTTGATGTCTCGGCCCTGGAGCGACTTGCCGTTCAAACCGGCGATGGCACTCTCGGCCTCTTTCTGGTCGGGCATCTCGACAAATCCGAAACCGCGGGACCGGCCGCTGTAGCTGTCTTCAATGATTTTTGTGCTTTCGACCTTGCCGAAAGCCTCAAAGGCCTGTCGCAAATCGGATTCCTTAGTGTCGAATGATAAGTTGCCTACATAGATGTTCATACTCATCTCCTTTAGAATAGGTTCATCCGCTTGGCAATCGGACAAACCGAAATAATAGTGTGCTTAAGGAGAAGAGCATAAGTCAAAAAACTCGTTCATCTTCCCCAAAATCAACGGTTCATTATAACATATTTTGTGATAAAAAACAGATACTTTAATATTTATTTTTTTTCCACCATGCGGCCCATATTTCATATTCTTCCTTGAATTTTTGTCCGGTTATTTTGCGCAGGGCTTGCGTTGCGGCCCTTTTAATGTAAGTATTGTTATTTTCTTGGGCCTTTTTTAAAATGTTCAGCAGAGGTTCGACCGCACGCCGGTCGCCGATCTCTCCCAGGGCATCGATGACCTCTTTATCCTTGCTGTCGTAAGGACCACGCGTCCGCTTCAGCAACGATAACAAGGATTCGACCGCTTTGGTATCTTTAATCCTGCCCAGTGCCCAGACCACATCTTTTTGAACGAAACGATTGTTCAAAATTTGTATCAGGGAAGCAACAGCTCGCCTTTCCCTGATTTCCCCCATGATTCTGGCAGCAGACATTTTGACCCGGTTTTTATCATGGATCAAGCAGTCGATCAATAGAGTTGATTTCCGGGGATTCTTAATTCGAGATAAGACGGCCATTGCCGACTTTTTGATTCTTAATTCCGCCGTTTTTGCCAGGTCTGCATTGGGAAATTTTCCGATAAAATCCTTGTAGGCGGGAATCGAGCTTTCGTTTTCAGCTTTATGGAAACTGAACCTTTCGATCATGAGCCGTGCATTTTCTGAAAAATCTCCGGATGGAAATTCTTCAAGAAAATTTCGGCCAAATTTACCTTTCAGGCGCCGACCCAACCTAACCCGCCGATCTTACCGCATTTGCTTTGTTGCAGCCTGATCGCGGTGCCGAGCACAGCTTCACAGGCTGACGCCTCACAGATGCGGCAACCGACCCGGCATAATCCCTTGACTCGTGAATAAAGCAGGCTATTGAAATGTTCCTCTCGTTTTTTTTATCGGAATGGATGTTTTTTAGAGAAAAAATGGGTTTTCATGCGGGTGGACTTCGTAAGTTTATCCCGGCGGACCGTGATTCCAGTATAGCTAAGCACCCAAAAAAATTCAATTGAAGCGCTGTAAATGTTCCTGTTTTCTGTAGCCCGGTCTCTATCTGAAAAAAAGTTTAAAAGAGAGTGGATAACGAAAACAACGGCTTCCCGTATAATAATCTGTAGGATTTCCGGAAAGAGGTGGCCATGGAAAAAATAAAAATGGAATTCCGTGAAAGTATAGCCGTTTTAACCTTGAACAATGGAACCATCAATGCCATAAGCCCGGATTTGGTTGCTCAGTGTTCCAATGCCCTTGAGGAGGCACGAAATGAAGCACAAGGCCTGGTTTTATGCGGCAACCGCAAGTTTTTCTCCATCGGTCTTGATTTGCCAATCCTGCTCAAGTTCAATCGGTCGGAGATGACCGATTTCTGGCATGAATTTAACCGACTCGTTTTTGAACTCTTCATTCTGCCGCTGCCGACGGTCTGTTGCATGGCCGGTCATGCCGTAGCCGGCGGAAACATTATGGCCCTGACGTGTGATTTCCGCTTCGCGGTAAATGATGAAAACAAAAAAATCGGTATGAATGAAATAAAGCTGGGAGTTCCCGTTCCTTATCTGGCTGACATGATTTTTAGGCAGGTGATCGGCGATCGGGCAGCCTCCCATATGATGTACAGCGGTATGTTTATATCCATGCCGAAGGCGCATGCGATAGGTCTTATTGATGAATTGTATGCCGTTGATCTGTTGGAACAGCGTTCCATGGAAAAAGCCGCTGAATTGGCTTCTTCGCAGAACCGGGCCTATGCTGAAATCAAAGCCAATCGTATTGAAGAGATCAAAAACAGGTATGAAAAAAACCGCACACAAAAATTCGAGTTATTCCTGGATTACTGGTTCAGTAAACCGGCACAGCAATACTTGAGGGATGCTTCCAAAAAATTTACCAAGCCCAAAAAGGAATAGGTTGTCCTACTATTTCAGGGCATCGATAATGTCTGCATCGATCCAGTAAATATCCTCACTCCTGCCGTTTCCCCATGAATTCATCATCTCGAGTTTTTCTTTTAATGTGATTGCTTCCTTCGAATAATCCGGGTGGCGATTCCTGCCGCTGGAAAAAAAGAGATACTTTCCGTCGGGAGACAGAATGGGACAGTGCTCATTGGCCGGGGTATTGACTGTGGCTCCCATGTTTTTCATAAGAGACCAGGTGTCGTCTTCACGGCGAAAACTAATGTATAGATCTCCAGATCCGAAGCTATCAGGCCTGCCGTAACAAGTGACAATGATGTATGATTCGTCGCCGGCAATGAAAAGATCTCCCTCAAAATTTTCAGTATTGATGGCTGATCCTAAGTTTTCAGGTTCCAGGAATACTCCTTCCTCGAAAAGGGCCCTGTATATATCTCCACCGCCAAAACCGCCGGGCCGTGTCGATGAGAAGTACAGAGATCCGTTTTTTACAAAAATGGGATAGTACTCTTGCCCCATTGAGTTGACCGGGCCTTCCAGATGCTTCGGTTCGGACCATTCACCGCCTTCTCGTTCCGCAAACCAAAAATCGGTATTGTCTGTCGGTGGGCCATTTCCATCCAACGGACGCCGGGAACAGAAAAAAAGCCGTTTTCCATCAGGAGAGATGGACATGTCGAAATCAAGATATTTTCCTGAGAAAGATACGATTTCAGGTTCTGTCCATCGGTTCTTGTTTTGGCGCATCACCACGATGACGGGATAAGGTGCGCCCGAGATTGACCAATAAAATTCGTTTTCATCAGGTGAAAACACGGAGCAGAATTCACTGTGCTCCGTTGAGGCAATGCCGGGCGCAAAAATCTCAGCCGTATTTCCCGGCGGTTTCTGGCCGAGGTACGGCCCCTTGAGAACCGGGAAATTTTCTTGTTTTGCATAACCGGCCAGAATCATCATGATAGCGCATGCCGCCATCATTAAAATCGCTTTGTTTTTCATGATGCCTCTCCTTGATAAACGATACCCTTCGTTCCCACTTATCTTTTTATTAATAGCAGCATAGGGTGCAATTGTTAAGCGATTTTTAAGGTGTATAGATGAATTGCATAAAGACGCCTCCAAGAAATTTGTCAAGCCGAGAAAAGAATAACATCTCTTTCATTCCCCGCTGCTCCTCCTCCGAGATGATCCTTCAAAAAAGGTATCATGATATGCTTAACTCATGTCATACCCCGGCTTGTCCGGGGTATCCAGTCCTTTTCGTCATCCAATTATTCATTTGGATTGACTTTATTTATTCTTGGAATTTATAATTTTTTAAAGTGAAAATCTTCTTCAGGGAAAATTAGGAAATTATCACAAAAAAGGGTATTCAAAAAAATATTTTTTTCTGGAACGCCAAAAGAAGGAGGGCATAATGAACCGCAGAACATTTTTGAATACGGTTCCGGCGATAACGTTTCTTGCGGGAACGATATCCGGAGGGAAAAAAACGATAAAAACATCCTCTCAGGAAACACCAAATCCTGCCGGGGATCTGCAACCCATCAAACTTGTCAAACCCGAAACCGATGGAGGCAAATCCGTATTGGCTTCTCTAAAAGAGAGAAGGACCATTCGAAGCATCGATTCCAAGGAACTTCCACCGCAGATGCTTTCCAATCTTCTATGGGCCGCGTTCGGAGTAAACCGGGAAAATGAGCCGCATGGCGGACCTGGGAGAACGGCCGCCTCGGCAAGCAACTCCCAGGAAATCGACCTGTATGTTACCATGCCGCAAGGGGTTTATCTCTATGATGCGGCAGCTCACATTTTGAAACCCGTCGTTGCCGGAGACTACCGCCATAGAGCGCGAAGACGGAGGGGAAGCCGGGCTCCCGTGAATATATTTTTTGTCGTTGATATTGCAAAATACAGTAAGGCGCCGTTTCAGGAGCCGGGACTCAAGGATACTGAGATACAGAAATCTTATTATTATGTCGCCACCGGCCTGATAGCCCAGAATGTTTACTTGTATGCCGCTTCCCGGGGATTGGCCGCCCATTTTCATAATTGTAATAAACAGGACACCCATAGAGAGTTTAAATTACGTCCGGAGCAGCGCGTGCTTTTCGCTCAAACGATAGGCTTTCCTGCTGCCCAAGCATAACGATAAAACAATAAAAATTTTTAAGCCTTCTTCCGTATTCCATCTCACCGATTTACCTCCATAGGCAACTTTTTCCCTCTCAAATTTGTCTTTTATTTTGAGATGACAGCTGCATAGAATTATCCAGGAGAGAAGACCATGCTTTTTCACCACGTCAAAATCGCCCTGCGGAACATTTTAAAACACAAGGGAACATCTCTGATCAGCATTTCGGGATTGGCCGTCGGCATGGCCTGCGCGCTGCTTATTTTTTTCTGGGTCAACCATCAGCTAACCTATGACAAGGAACAGCTCCATCGGGATCAGATCTATCGTCTTGAGTCCTCATGGGTCATCTTGCCTCCTTACTTAAAGGACACTGTGTCCGTGTTTCCCGAGATTGAAAAAGCCGTCCGCTTTTATTTCTGGAACGAACCGACCGTACGATACGGAGAAAAAATTTTTACGCTTACGGATCTGGCCATGGTAGACGATGAAGTTTTCGACGTATTTCATTTCAATTTTATAGAGGGAAACCAGCAGACGGCCCTTGGAAATCCCAACTCCATCGTCCTCACGAGATCCATTGCGAAAAAACTTTTCGGTGATGAAGAGGCCCTCGGAAAAACGATTCTGTACAATAATTCCGTGCCCTATACCGTGACCGGGGTGATTGAGGATATTCGAAAATTTCATATGCGTATAAACGCCTTTGCCTCTGTTTTCGACATCGTTCGAAGAGGCTCAGAGGACTTTCTTACATCCCGCAGTTTCAATTTTCCCCTCTATCTCAAGATCGTTCCGGGGGCGGATATCAAAGGACTGGAAGAGAAAATCAATGCACGTGTTTTAAAGACGGAACGATGGGAGAAAGTCCCCCTTTTTCTCCGCCCCTTCAAAGATATCTATTTTGCCCGTAACCTCAATGCAGAAAAAAACATGCTGCACGGCAACATCCATATGGTGATTGCTTTCTCCATCATTGCCATCCTGATTTTAAGTATAGCCTGCATAAACTTCGTCAATCTGACGGTCGCCAAAACCAGCACGCGGGAAAGGGAGATAGCCGTGCGGAAGGTGAGCGGCGCCTCTCAGCGTTTTCTCATATTTCAGTTTTTTGGGGAGACTTTTTTTATCGTGCTTGTCTCGTTAGCTGCAGCCCTTTTTCTGGTTGTGCTGTTTTTTCCCGCCTTTCAGTCCCTCGTCGGCGAAAAAATGGTTTTGACGCTGAAAAATCCCGGTCTTCAAGCCATTCTGGCCGGTGTTGTCCTGTTTACGGTGTTTCTCTCGGGAAGTTATCCGGCTTTCTACCTAGCCGGGCTTCGCCCTGTGGAGATTATGAAGGGTAAATCAGGGCAGGGGAGAAAAAACTCGGGAAAAAGCAAAATCCTGGTTGCTTTCCAGTTTGCCATCTCTGTTTTTTTGATCATCTCCACTTTGACTGTGGTCCGCCAGCTTCGTTATATGCAGGGGCGGGATCTGGGCGTCGACTACAACCAGGTCCTGACCTTTAGAGTGCGAGGTGACCGTTTTAGTGGAGATGCCGAGTCCCAAATGAGCGCTAAAAGAGCTTTCAAACAGCGTCTTCTATCCGATCCTTCCGTTCGCGGCGTTTCCTTCTTGACTCAAATCCCCGGAAAACTCATGAATACATGGACGATTTACGGTAATAACGAGGAAGATAAATTTCCCCTCAAGGTTTTCCATTCGGACCCGGATTTTATTGATCTTATGGGACTCGAGATCAAGGAGGGACGTAATTTTTCTTATGACATGCCGGGCGGCGAAGACCTGCAGTTTATACTGAATGAAGAAGCCGTCAACAAACTGGGCATATCCGAACCTGTAGGGAAGTTTTTCCACTATGGACAATCCGGACGGATTATGATCCTCGGTGTGGTGAAAAACTTTCATTACAATTCCCTGCACACCAACATCGGTCCCATGGCCATAAACTGGTACAGAAAGGCGGGTATAGCCTGTGTTAAAATAACCGGCTCGGATATTTCCGCTGCCGTACGCCACATCGAAAGAGTCTATAAAGAATTTTGTCCGAGATTCGCCCTGGAATATGATTTTTTGGATGATAGTTTCGCCCGTTTGTACAATGCCGAAAAACAACTGGAACGTATCCTGACTTATTTCGTTTTTCTGGCTATCGGGCTCTCCGTTCTAGGGCTTTTCGCCCTGACCGCTTTTATGACGGAGAGGAGAACAAAGGAAATCGGGATAAGAAAGGTCCTGGGTTCGTCAAACGCCGGAATCGTTGTCCTCTTTTCCAGGAGTTTCGCCAAGTGGATTCTTCTGGCCAATCTTCTTTCCTGGCCGGCCGCTTTTTTTGTGCTTCAAGTCTGGCTTCAGAGTTTTGCCTATCATATCAATGTCGGATGGCTGGTCTTTTTTTTCAGCGGAATGTTGGCCCTGGGAATCGCCGTCCTTACCATCGGATATCAGGCGCTTAAAGCGGCCTCTTCCAATCCCGCCGACTGCCTTCGTTACGAATAATGCAGGTTAATAAATGGTGTGATGATCAGCATCCCTGAATAAATGAACCTGGAGCAAGTGTGAGGTGATGCCTGAATAGTTAACCAAACCGGTTTGTTATTTTTGGCACCTCGTCGTTTCCGAAAAGCCGGCCAGTCGCTCGATGACCTCATTCAGCGTACTGCCTTTGGATTTTAGAAAATCTTTGAAATTATTTCCCAAAGCTTCCATGGCTTTTTTTACGAAACCTCGGTTAAAATCCAGGAGTAAATTTTTCTACAGATAAAAATTTTTATTTGAAAACGGTTTGTCATGTTTCCTCACTAAGAATTTTCATCAACAGGTTAGTTTGTTCACTAAAAGCATAAATGAGTTTATCGTATCTTCTTTATTCTATCAAAAGAATAATGAATCCTGCTTAACTATGGGATGTATTATTCAACATTATTCCAATCTATAATATGCAGATGAATAAGAAATTAAATCATGCTGAATTTGACATATTCCCATTAAATAAATACTCTAATATTGATAAATAGAGGAGAAAAGTGGCAAAAACATGCCCCAAGTGCCGTTTCGAAAATCCTGACAATACACTTTACTGTGGCCAATGCGGTGCAGTCCTTAAAGCGGCAGAGGGAAGCGACATCACCAAAACCTTGGTATCGCCTGCGGAAAAGCTGCAGAAAGGGACGACCCTAGCGGGAAGATACGCCATCATCGAGGAGCTGGGAAGAGGGGGGATGGGCGTTGTTTACAAGGCTGAGGATACCAAGCTTAAAAGAACCGTGGCGCTTAAGTTTCTGCCACAGGAGCTGATTCACATTCCGGAAGTTAAAGCCCGGTTCATGCGCGAAGCCCAGGCGGCCGCTGCCCTGGACCATCCCAATATCTGCACCGTTCATGAATTCGACGAAACCGAAGAGACGACCTTCATTTCCATGGCTTATATTAAAGGTCAGAGCTTAAAAAAGAAGTTGGATTCAGGACCTTTGGAGTTGGAAGAGGCCTTCAACATCGCCGTGCAGGTGGCCGAAGGACTGTGGGAAGCCCACAAAAAAGGGATCGTCCACCGGGACATCAAAAGCGGCAATATTATGGTGACAGACAACGGCCAGGCGAAAATCATGGATTTCGGTCTGGCCCGAAAAACCGAAGGCACGCTGATAACCAAAGAAGGCTCGACCATGGGCACGATCGCCTATATGTCTCCCGAACAGGCCCAGGGAGAAAAGGTCGACCATCGGACGGATATCTGGTCTTTCGGCGTGGTCCTTTATGAAATGCTCACCGGGAAACTTCCTTTTAGGGGAGAGCATGAACAGACTGTGGTCTATTCCATCCTCAAGGAAAAACCCAAACCGGTTACGGATGCGCAGCCCGAGGTTCCCGTAGCGATAGAACAGGTTATCAATAAGGCTTTGGAGAAAAATCCCGATAAGCGGTATCAGCAGATCGACGACCTTCTGGATGATTTAAAATCCATCGCCGCTGGAATCATCCCGGAAGAGATCAAGGCCAGGCTGAGGAAAGCGAAACTTAGTAAAAGGAAAAGAATAATAACCGTTTCAGCTATGATAGCGGTCATAGCCATTTTGAGTTTATTCATCATACTCCGGTTATTTCATTCCGGAGACGAAATGGATAAATCCATTGCCGTGGTCCCCTTTCACTATTTGAGCGATGAGCCGGAAAAACAATATCTGGCCGATGGGGTCATGGAGGCCATTCTGCTCAATCTATCCAAAATGGAAGATTTGCGAGTGGTATCTAGAACGTCGGTGGAACAGTACCGGGAAACCGACAAAACGGTAAATACCATATGTCAGGAACTGGATGTGGCCTATCTTCTGGAAGGCAGTTTTCAAAAGTTTGGGGATAAGGCAAAACTCGTTGTGCAACTCATCAAGCCCGGGAAGGAACGACATGTCTGGGCCAATGAATATGACAGGAACTGGACGGAGATCTTTGCTGTCCAGAGCGAAGTGGCGCAGACCGTGGCCAGAGAGCTGCAGGTGGCCATAGCGCCTGAAGAGAAGCAGCTCATCGAAAAAATACCCACCACCAATATGACCGCTTATGATGCGTATCTTCACGGCCAATTCCATCTTGATAAAGTGACTCTAAACGACTTGGATACGGCCATGCGGTACTTCGAGCTGGCCATAGTTAAAGATCCTGAGTTCGCCGAGGCTTATGTAGGCATTGCAGGTGTTTGGGTTTGGCGTCAGCAGTTTATGGTGGTGTCTGCTGATGAGGCCGCTCCCAAAATAAGGGAAGCTTGCGAAAAAGCCCTTGAATTGGACAGCTCCATGTCAAAAGCATATGAAATGCTGGCAGGTATGCATGCCTGGGGGAGTTGGGACTGGAAGGTCGGCGAAGAAGCGTTAAAAAAAGCGATAACCACCAATCCCAACTCGGCGTCCGCCCACTCATTTTATGCGTTTTTACTGAGCATATTAGGACGGACGGAAGAAGCTGCGGGACATATGGAACTGGGCCTGAAACTGGATCCCCATGGTCTCTTTATAAAGTGCTTGTATAGTTGGTATTTATTATACGTGCACCGCTATGACGATTGTATCTCGGTCTGCCGTGAAGTGCTTGATAAGAGTCCCGATTATTTCATCATCGCACAATCGCTCTATACGGCACTCTTTTTAACGGGAAGATACGAAGAGTCCCTGGAAGCCATGGAATTATTTTATAAGGGTGAGTTTGTCGACTTTGACCACGCCTTTGATCAATATGAAAAGCTGGGGTATGCAGGTACGTTGAACCTCGAAATCGATACGCTTCTAGAGCAGTCAAAATCCAAATCGAAATCTGTTCGACCCACCCGTCTTGCAGATCTGTATCTCTATACCGGGAATAAGGAGCGGACTCTGTACTGGCTTGAGCAGGCCTACGAGATGCGCGATCTCGATTTGCCTTGTGCTTTGACATTTCCTGACCGCGACATTCTGCGCGGCGAGCCGCGCTATCAGGAACTGCTGCGCAAGATGAATCTGCCCCTGGAAAAATAGCCGAAACAAAACGAATGAAAGGGAATGATAAAAATATCGCGTAAAGCTTTTCCGTCTTATGATAAGAACATAACCTGAAAAATTATTCGCACAAATTTTCTCTTGTGTCTGGTCTTTTTTGAACAGCGGGATCGTCATAGATATCTTCCAATTCCAGGGCCAATTGGGACGAAAAAAAGTTGAGGGGGCACTCGCTTGTCTCCCCGTTTTTTTCGACCTGAAAATGGACATGCGCGTCGCCGCAGAGATTCAGCAGATAGGCGATGGGCTGTCCTCCTTGGACCCTGTCTCCTTTTGAAACAAAGATATTATCCTTTCGCTCCTGTTCTGAAGCGTTTCCTCCTATCTCAAAATGATATTCAACGGTCATACGCGGGGAGACGGATATTCGAATCCTGTAGTTTGTTCCCGGATAGCCCTCACCCGTGTTGAGGTTGACCTCAGTGACAACTCCGTCGGCGCAGCTGTAGAAAAGGGCTTTTCCGTGACAGCCGAAATCGATTCCGTTATGAAAAAAGCTTCCGTTGAATCCGAAGGGGGCCATATAGAGGATGGAGCTTCTGGCCGTAGGGAGATAGTCCAGAACGGCGTCTCCTAACAAAAACCGGCTGTCCACGGAGAATGGATTTTCTCCGCAGCTTATAAGCATGAGAAGGGAAAATCCTAGAATTGTTATTTTAAAATTCATAGCTTGTTCCGGCCATCAGGGATGGAAAGTAAAAAATATCTTCGTTCCCAAGGTTTAAAAGACCGCTAAAACAAAATAATAAAGCCCATTTTTTTATGCGGAATTCGAAACCTATGGAATTTTTGTGGAAAGAGCCGTCCTTGAAAAACATGCTGTCGATCTCTAAAAACAGACTTTTCCACCGGAGATAAAGATAGGTGTCGACGGATATCTGGTTTTTTAGAGAAAAACTGCTGGAGAGACTCAGTCCCGGCCCAAAAGCAAATGTGGCGGACTTTGTCTTGAACTGAGGCATGGCTTTGAATGCCCATCGGGTATTGTCACCCCAAAAAAAGCCGTCAAAAGAATCCTCTTGAAGGCGAAAGGCGAAATTTAATTTTCCCTTTGATATAAACGGGGAAAGTTCAAAATAGGATTCACTCATTATAAGAATCTCATCGTGGGCGAAAAGAGGACCGGTTTTGATAAGAAACTTTGATGTGGCGGCATTCAGATATCCAAGAAAAAAAATAAGTAAAAAAGAGAGATAAAAAATTCGTTTCACCGTTTTGAATATCTCCGCTTTGCTTTTTTTTATTATACACGAATCGAGGCCCATTCAACCACCATTTGCCTATCATTAAATCATGTCCAAACACGACGGGCCTAAATCATGAATACGGGATAAGGGAAAAAAGGGATAGGCAGAGGAATTTTTGACCTGATTATTTTTCAGACGTTTGTTCTGAACCGGATAGTAGGTGGTCCAAGAGTTCTTCCGCGTTTCGGCTGGTTGTTTGCCGGGTTTCTACTCCGGCATCGGCAAAAGCGTAGCCGGGCCCTTTACCCGACAAATCCTCTCGTGTATAAACGACATCGGGATTGTGTTCGAGAAGGAGTTGGGCCACTTTGATGCCTTTGCCCTTTTCCAATGTGAAATAGGGATTGTCTAAGAGATTCTGCCTTTCTATTTTCTTTTTTGTTGTGTCGATATCCACCAGCATAAATTGGGGGGATTCTCCGAAATGTTTGCCGATTTTTTTATCCGGTCCGGTCACCGGAAAAACATAGCGGTAAACTATCTTTGTTTCCGGTTCATAGTGGATCAACATTCGGTCCACACAGCATTCTTTTTCTTTGATCGTTTTCTCTAAGCGTTCGCTGATCTGATGGGCTTTGGTCAGGTTTTTGGTTCTAAGTTTTATATCGGCTTCGACAAACATGAATCGGCCTGAATTGCGGCCCGTGACACTTTTTACGGTACTGACCGCCGGTTCCGCTTCAATCGTGGAGCGGATTTGATCCAGAGTTTCTCTGTTTACGGAAGCATCCAGCAGAACCCGCATGCTGTCCGAAAGAAGGCCCCAGCCGGCATAAACGATGAACAAGGTTACGATTCCGGCAGCGATCCGGTCCAGGGGGAATCCGAAATACTGGGCCAACAAAGCAAAAAAGACGATGGATGCGGACAGAACATCGGCCCGGAACTGTTTCCCGTCGGCGATCAAACTGGGGGAATGATATCGTTTGCCGACTTTTATCTCGTATCGGCTGAAGATAAAGGGGACCAGGACCAGAGCGCCGACGATTCCCAACACCCCGCCGCGATAGGGGACTGTCGTTGTTTCTCCTTTGACGGCTTCGCTGATAAGTTCATAGGCCGTCACAAAAAGAAGAAGAGAGATGATGACCGAAACGACATTCTCCATTTTGTAGAGACCGTAGGGAAACTTGCTTGTTTTACGGTTGGAGATGACCAGCCCGACAATCAGGGCAATAGATCCGAAGACGTCGACCGAGGAATGGATAGCATCGGCGCGCAGCGCCAGGCTGCCGGTGACAAAAGACAGGATGAGCTTTACGGCCGCGAGGGTCAGGTTGACAAGCAGGGAATATATTCCCACTTTAAGGTAGGGGGGATTGTTGTTTGGCATTCTATTCTATTAGTATAACATCTGGATATAAGCAGTATAATGGTTCTACCGAGATTTGAGAAAGAATTTCATAAAAATGAGGAGTTAATGAATATGAAAATTAGGTAAGTGGAGAGACGACTATAAGCGATTGTTTGAAATAAATGCGGTAAGTGTTTATGGTATTATTATTGTAAAGTTAATAATGATCATTCGAAGATCACCTCTTGTTTTTATTTTGATAGGTTTCTTTCTCCTTTCCAGTAGCGCATCCGGTCTTCACAAACAAATTGTCCCTGTGGCAGACGGCTGGGCCCGTACTTCGATTAACACGGTCATTTTTCGCCGCAATTCTATTGTGTCCGCTGAAAATTATCAGTATGTTGCTTTTTATGATGAAAAGGCCAATGTTATTCTGGCAAAACGTAAAATTGCATCCACAGAATGGGAAATACACAAAACGCGGTATACAGGAAACGTCAACGATGCCCACAATTCCATTGCTATGCAAAATCGTTGGATCAGGGAAAAAGCTGGGAAAAATCAACCGGAGAAAAATACCGGTTGCCCATCAATGTCAAATCAGCGGAGGTTGCGGAGAAAATTCCTCAAGGAAGGGAATTGATAAACCAAACATCCATGTGCACGGATTCTCAAGGCCATCCTTACATGGCCTTTTATTGGACGCCGGAGGGAAGCCGAATTCCTCATTATTTTTTAGTTTATTTCGATGGAACAATGTGGAAAACGCAGCAAATCTCGGACCGGAGAACGGCGTTCAGCTTGAGGGGAACCGGAACAAAAAAAAATTCCATATCCAGACCGCAAATTATGGTGGATGCCGAAGATATCCTGTATCTCATCTACCGTAATATTGAGCGGGGCAGCCGTGTGTCTATAGCCGCCTGCGTTGATCTCGAGAAAAATGATTGGATGGTGGAAGATTTAACATCTTTTTCGGTTGGTCAGTGGGAGCCGACCTATGATACAGAACTCTGGAAGTTAAGCAGCATATTGCATTTATTCGTTCAGCATGTCGGACAGGGGGATGAGGAGAATCCGGAAAATGTCAAACCGACACAAATTTCGGTTCTGGAATGGCAATATCGAAAATGAATAACGGTCTGAGTCCTTCACCGAAAAAGAGTCGTCTCTGTAAGATGAGAGAAAAAAGAAAAAACCTGTATTTAATCCCTTTTTTAGTCATTTTCGCGAATGTTTCATGCCGTCACGCAGCTTTAAGCAAAAAAAACACCACCTCCTTCCAAAAGGCGGAGCATTATGCCTTGGCTCAACTGAGAAACAGTCTGGAAAAAATTCCGGTAGGCCGGTTCCCGATCAGAACAAAGGGCTTGGGCGCCTGGGAGCTGACTTTACCGGAAGTCTGGACATCCGGTTTTTATCCCGGTTGTTTGTGGCTTGCCTATCAACTGTCCGGGGATCCTTTCTGGGTCACCTATGCTCAAAAATATACCGAACAGTTGAATGATCAGCAGTTTAATACGGGTCATCATGATGTAGGATTCATGATATTGAACAGTTTTGGAAACGGATACAAATACAACAAAAACGCCGATTATAAGAGCATTATTTTGCAAGCCGCCAATTCTTTGGCCACAAGGTATAATAAAAATGTGGGGTGCATCCAATCCTGGAATGGAGAATTCCAGGTCATTATCGATAACATCATGAACTTGGAGATATTGTTTTGGGCTTCGAAGAATGGGGGAGATAAGCGGCTGTACGACATCGCTGTGAATCATGCAAAAAAAACGATAGAAAATCATCTTAGGGAAGACGGGAGTTCCTTTCATGTTGTTGTTTATGATCCGGCAACCGGAAAAGTGAAAGAAAAGAGGACGGCTCAGGGTTATTCGAGCGGATCCACATGGGCCAGAGGACAGGCCTGGGGGACCTACGGATTTACGATGTGTTTCCGGGAAACTCAGGACAAAACCTATCTGAATGCCGCCGTTAAAATGGCGGATTATTTTATCGCCCATCTCCCTCCGGATTTTATTCCATTCTGGGATTTTAACTTACCCCAGGACCATCCAAAACAATACAAGGATTCCTCTGCAGCGGCCATTTTTTTATCCGGATTATTTGAACTGCGTGATTATGTGAAGACCAGACCGGGATACGATGATGTCATAGAACATATATTGGAAGCCCTCGTCCGTGATTATTTATCCATGGGTACGGAATCGAGCGGGATTCTCCTGCATGGTGCGTATAACGCAAACAGTGATAATCCTTATGATCGGGATGCCTCGACCATTTGGGGAGATTATTATTTCCTTGAAGCGCTCGAAAGGCACATGGATTATTCTGAAAGCAGGAAAAATGAATAGAGGCATTATAATATTTTTAGTTTTTTGTGTTTTTTTTGTGATGCCGGTTTTAGCCGCAGCGCAAACAGACATTCCATCCAGCTCCAGGTCCCGCGAGGCAATCGATCGTGTCAAACCGGATCTGGAAAAAGAGCTTGAACGTAAAGACCTCAAGTATGGTGATCCCATATATATAAGAATATTCAAAGAAGAAAAAGAACTGGAAGTTTGGATAAAGAAGGAGAACGGTTTTGATTTGTTCAAGAAATACGATGTTTGCACATATGGATCCGGTACGCTGGGGCCAAAAATTGAAGAGGGGGATGGGCAGGCGCCTGAAGGATTTTATTATGTGACACCGGACCGCCTGAATCCCGTAAGTAACTTTCATCTTTCATTTGATATCGGGTATCCCAATAAATATGACCGAAGCCAAAAAAGAACAGGTTGCGACATCATGGTTCATGGGAGTTGTGTATCCATAGGTTGTTTTGCCATGACGGACAAAAATATCGAGGAGATATTTGCCCTTGTAGATGCCGCTTTTAGAAACGGCCAATCATTTTTCAGAATACATATTTTTCCTTTCCGTATGACCAAAGAGAATATGGAAAATTACAAAGACTCTGAATGGTATTCTTTTTGGGGAAATTTGAAAGAGGGATATGATTTTTTTGAAAAAAACGGGAAAACGCCACCAAATGTCGAAGTCAGCGAAGGACGTTATGTATTTAATCTGAATAATGCCTGTTTTTCATAAATTTGGCCGCCAACAACAGAAAACTTCTCTCATGCCCCGGCTTGTCTGGGGTATCCACTCCTTAACCGTTTTTGAGAAAAAGCCGGCCAAGGCATGTGGATAATTACGGTACATCAGGTGTTTTGAGATATTTCTCTAAAAACAGGCAAACTTTTTCAAAGGCGTCGGCAGCGGCGGCTTCATTCTCCTGCTTATCTCTGTACAAATTAAAACCGTGGTCCGCTTTGGCATAGACGATAACCTCAACGTTTTGATTCTTTTTTTTCAATCTTTGATAGGTTGAATCGATAAAGGCAACGTCCGTATAAACATCGTTCGATCCATAGAGCATCAGGGTCGGCGGCATGAGGGTGATGTTTTCCAGAGACTGCTTTCCTACGCCGTAATAGTTTACAAAAGCCTTGATTTGCGGTAATTGGGAAATAGTCGTCAGGGTGATCCAGGCTCCCCGGGAAAATCCGATGACGCCCAGGGAGCCGCCGTCGACATAAGGACATTCAGCCAGGTGTTTGACCCCGTTTATCAATATCTTTTGCCAGGTTTTCCAATGTTCGAATCTTTTTTCAGAACTTGCCTTGGTCTTTCCGGTTTCGGCATACAAATCGATGAGAAGTACGGCGTAACCTTTCTCTGCGATCTTCATCGAAAATTTTCGATATTCGTCATAAAGAGTCGTCAATCCGCCTGCCCCGTGCATGATGATGATACCCGGATAAATTCCTTGTTTATCCGGAGAGAATATTTCGCCATAGAGGGATGGTTCCCCTTTTTGTTCCGTTAATAAAGGTAACGTTGTTTGTACGGATGAATTAAACGTCAACGCCAACAAAATGAATATCATTTTTTTCCAATTCTTTTGTTGAGATTTCCAGCAGTTTTATGAGGTCAAATCGCCAATCTCCCTTTTTGCATGTTCCGGAAACAATGACAAAACTTATATTGCCCTTGGAACAGGCAATTAGATAAATCTCGACACCATCTTTCCCTTTATGGGCTATATATCCATAGGTATTCGAACCAATACGGATCGATCGTTCATAGGATATAATTTTATCCACCCCATAAATGGAGATAATGGAGTCTTTTGCCTGGTCGATGACACCGTGGGGAATCATCCTCATGGCCGTTTGATAGTGATACTGAATTTTGTATTTGTTATGCCCAAGTTTGATGAATTGATCTTCCCCTTGTTCCGCGCTTAGGGACATGATAAAGATCAGATACCCCAGACAAAAATATGTTCTATTTTCTCGCCTCATGTTCTGCTACTCTGTTTATGTTCACGTTTGACTGGTTTCGCCACATCATCCTTTTTCTGACGAAGTCTTGAACCATATATTTACGCTTAAGCAGATACTATCAAAGCGTTTGCAAATAATTCAAGAAATTTTGTATCTTTCTTCAGAATTCCCTAACAGAAATGAATATGTCTCCCTAAAATTCAGTGCCATTCTTAGTGTTTTTTTGTGTTATCATGGCTTAAGGAGGGGTAATATGAAAGACAAGGGGACAACAAAAAGAAATGTGATTATGGGTCAATATTTTTTTCTTTTTTTATGCTTTTTGTTTTTAGCAGGCTGTGATGGAGGTCCCTTTTCTCCTAATTTTCCCTCGGATGTGGAGCTGACATATCTTCTCTGCGACACTATAGATGTATTATGGATGCAGCCCTTCGGCAATGTGGATCACGGAGGCGGCAATGCTTTTTTTCACGACGGGATCGATATGGGAACCGTTAACGGCGGGAGATTTTTCAGTTGCGCGGAAGGCGAAATCGATGACGTGGAAATAAATACGGGGAAAGGATTGCCTGGAACCAACTACCGGATAATGATTAAGGTCGCAAAAAATATCATTCTCGATTACCATTTTGAGATCGGAGGTTCTGTATCAGAGGCAGAGCGGGAAAACAATATTTTTGTGTCAAAGGGGGATTGGGTGCAAGCCGGCCAGCATATCGCCAACTTAATCGTGTTGTCCGGGGCCGCTCATGTCCATTGGGGGATTTATGACAGCGATACGGCTGGTATATGTCCCCTTGATTATTTCACGGCAACCCTTGCCCAGGAGTTCGAAGCTCTTTATGATTCCGGGATAGAAAAGCGGCCCGCCTCAAGGCCTGATCTGTGTGAGTGATAAAACGGATACAATACTTTTAACCTGCATTATTACCTAGAAAATAAAGGCGAATAATTTTCACTGTTTGTGGTTGCCTCAGCGCATGAAAAATTCATAAATTTGACCAACAAGAGAGGAAATATAGATTGAAGCAGTGACGTATTGGCCGGATTTTCATTTTTGTGTGGGATCACTCAACCTTCCTATAAATAAAATATTCCCTGTATCTTTTTGCTGGATGATGAATATGAACGGATGGTCGGCATTGAAGATTTTCGGCTGTTCTTGTTGCAGCGCTGAACCTGCTCTCATCGTAACAGCCGTGGCGGCAGCTGCTTCCGTCCCGTATTCCGCGACTTCAACAAATGTCTGATGAATGACTTCGTTTATACAGAGCTCGCCGGTCGGACTCATTCCGGTAAAATCTGCGTCGGGATATCTGAATGCCGTCGGCATTCCCATTTCTTTCAAGTCCTCCGCCATGAAATATTTAGTTTCAAAGCTGAACTTGGGTAATGCCACTCTCACCCTCTCGCTTTTCATGGAATTTTTCCAGGCATCAAGATTTTGCGGACTGATGATGCTTTCTATTTTGCCGATATCGTTTTCTTTCGGAAGGATGATCAGCATGGAGAGGTCCCTCCCAACATAATCCATTTCCAGTATTTGGATATGGTCTGTTTCGCCGTAAAAAAAATGACTGGTTTTGTGCATCATTTGAGCGTTTACCTCTTGGCCGGAACTCAATAAAAATTTTCGTTCTTTTGTGTTTTCCCCGGAAAATTGCTGCAGCCAATCGGCTTTGAAATAAATAGCGTTGGTAAGGACCAGTCTTGTTTCAGGGCTTAAAATTCCTTTGGGAATGAGGTCTTTGATTTTATCGTTGGTTTTGTCTTCAACCCAGCTGTTTATGGTTAAGCGTGCCTTCTCTGTTTTTGTTTTGAAATTCAGGTTGGTGACTCGGCCGCCGTAATATTTTTCAACAACAGAAAAATATTCTTTAACAAAAGCATAATCTTTCTGGGCCCATAAGGCGTTCGCCGTTGTCAGCTTGTAAGATTTGTCCGCTTTATTAAGTTCTTCATAGATGATCTTAAAAGCAGAATGGATCGTATTTATGTCAGCAGGGAGATGCAGGACTGCCCGCATTTCTTCTGCCGTTTTTTCTTTTGCTCCTTCATAGGTCATCGATAGTGCCGATGAAATACTATAGGGTGAAAAAAATAGATTCCCTTCCTCTCCTTTATACCTGTGATACAAATCAAAACCGAAAATATTGTTGCTTTTTACGATTGTTTGCATGTCCATGTTAGTATCTGCCGGCAAAACCGGGGAAAAAAACCATAAAAAGACAATCACTAAAAAAATGTTTCTTAAGAAAAATCGCATTTTCATATCTCCCCATATTGTTTTTATATACCATTTGTTGTTATTTTGTTAGTATCTATAATGAAGCATTTTTTTTAAACATTTTCAAGGAAGGGATAGCCGGATTTTTGATTGGGGTAGGTGAATGGTCAGTCACTGAGGAGAAAAAATATGAATGATAAGAACTATGCACCCGTCTGTGGTATCTATTGTGGATCTTGTGATTTTCTTGGAAAACAATGCAAGGGCTGTGGTTATGTGGCCGGCAAGCCTTTTTGGACGGCCCAATTTCCTTCGGGTATCTGCCCCATTCATGATTGTTGCCGTAATCAAAAGCAGATGGAACATTGCGGTCTGTGCGAAGACTTTCCTTGTAAGATCTTCATGGACCTGCGTGATCCAAACATGAGTGATGAGGAATTTCAGAAATCACTCAAAACAAGGCAGGAAAACCTCAGAAGACGAAAAAAGATTGGAACTGAAAAATGGTTGGAGGAAATTTCCGGAAGCTGACCACAGATATAGGAGGAATGTGTGTACGGCTGTCGATGCATT
Organism: Candidatus Aminicenantota bacterium; assembly: GCA_016927475.1. Taxonomy (GTDB): domain Bacteria; phylum Acidobacteriota; class Aminicenantia; order Aminicenantales; family Aminicenantaceae; genus JAFGMO01. The sequence goes on along the minus strand of JAFGMO010000071.1, from coordinate 30,051 downwards.
TATGCTCCTCGAACTGAGCAGTAGAAAGATAATGTTAGAGTCTGTAATATGAAGATATCAGAAGCCATCCTGGATGATGCGGAATCAATCGCAAGGATTCAAGCTGTCGTTCACAACATGCACGTCGGGAACATAGCCTGGTATTTCAAAAAGGTTGATGATCATCGGTTTGTTGAAGCCATGAGGAAGGTTATCCAGAGGACGGAAACCTATGCTATTGTAGCCAAAATCGATGAGGAAATTGTTGGGTATGCTGTATGTTTTATACGTGATGTTCCTGAGTCTGCTTTTATTAAAGAAAATCGTTATTTGTATCTTGAGCAGATTGGGGTACATCCGTTATTCCGGAGAAGAGGCATAGGAAGGGAGCTTATCAAAGCCATATTGGAATACGCGCGTCAAAAAAGCTTAGGACGGGTAGTTCTTGATACCTGGGAATTTAATGAGGAAGCTCTCCGTTTTTTTCAATCAATGGGGTTTGAAATACAAATGTCTCGCCTGGCAATGGCCATCGATAAAAACAGTGAATAACTTTCACCAAGGCCTTTGGTGGAAGATCGGTGTAACGGCAATCGAAGATTTGCCGATTGAATCGTGGAATAAAAGAATTATATTGAGCCTGTATAAATAAGGAGGGGTTGATATGAAATATGTTAATAAGTTTTCATGTGTTTTAATGATTATCTTAACGGCATATTTTTATGGTCAGAATCCATGCCTGGCTCAAGAAAATGATGAAGACGCCGTTCGTGCCGTGTTCCTCAAGTTCCAGAAAGGCATTGAACAGGGGAATGTCGATACTGGGCCCCAGCTTACGACGAAGCTATTCTCATCTGCGTTCATTCCTTTTTATAATAGGCTCGCCGAGGTTTACAGCAAGGCAAAAATCACCTTCCCAGTGGAAATCAATCACCTTAAAATTCTTGAGGATGGAAGGGTCAAAGTTGAAACACGGATAACCTACGGTAAAAATCTATTCGTTTTCACTTTAAAAAAAGAAGGCGGCGTCTGGAAATTTTGTCATTTTGAAAATATACTTTTCCCCATATATTCCATTCCACCAACTCCGTATGAGGATACATATGAGATTCCCCATAAAAAGCGCGGTTTTATGATGGCGGAATTGAATCTGGCCAGGAAGTGTTATACATACGAAACAATCAAAAAAATGTCGAATGAAAAAAAAGCCGGAGATTTTTTTCTTGACGGGCCCGGTTATAAAGTCGCCATGGATACCTGGCTCCCTTTCATCGAAGGTGCGGCCCAATTCGCCCTGTTTTTTGCGATTCAGGAGAACAATTTTTACGGAGCGGATTATATTGTTACTAAAGCGGATTATGATCAGGCGGAAGTGATATGCCGTCCTTTGATAGAATTAGATGTTTTGAAACGATCATCTCATTATCCCAAGTTTACCAACGAACAATATATAAAATTGTTTAAAGCCATCATGGATCAGAGAGCCCAGTATTGTGATTGTGAGGTTGATATCATATTTGACGATATAAATTGCACCATCAACATCCACCGCAAAAGTGAAATTGTTGATATCTTTCGCCATAAGAAAAAAGTTAATTAGGGTAATTTCTACAAGAGACATGAGTAAATCAGTCCTTAAGAAGAATGAATCGGGGTCGGACCATACTACCTTATTGATATTATTACAATTAGTGTTATTTACGGTATTATTTTGATTCTTAATCGCCACTTTTTAGGCGCAAAAAACACGAATAAGCCAAGCTGAACAGATAGATGCAAAAATGGCAAGAAGATGAAGGATAATATATATTGGGAGGAGAATCCATGAAAATAGCCGCACTATCAGATATTCATAGTAATGTATTTGCCCTGGAAGCAGTTATCAATGATGCCGAAAAAAGTGGTGTTGAGCTGATGCTTAATCTCGGAGATATTCTATACGGTCCCATCGCGCCAAAAGCGACATATGATATGTTGAAGGGACTAAATTTTATTGCCATTCGAGGCAATGAGGATCGAAGAATTTACGAAGCCACCCAAGAAGAAATTGAGACAAATCCTACCATGCAGTTTATACGTGATGATCTTGGTGATGTTCCCTTGATTTGGTTGAAATCGCTTCCTTTCGACAAGCAAATAAATGATGATATTTATATCTGTCACGGTACGCCGGCTGATGATTCGGAATATCTGCTTGAAGATGTTGGTACAGGTATTCCGCGTCTGCGGTCTGATAGGGATATCGTGTCATTATTGAAAGGACAGTCTTCTCCTTTAGTCATTTGCGGACATACCCATTTACCCAGAACCGTGATGTTAGAATCAGGCCAACTCATTATAAATCCCGGTAGTGTCGGTTTGCCTGCGTATACGGATGATAAACCGGTTTTTCATGTGATGGAGAATTTTTCTCCACATGCTTCGTATGCCGTTATCGAGGAGAACGGGAAAAGTTGGACAATCCAACAGTTAAAAGTACCTTATGACTATAAGAAAGCCGCTGAAGAAGCCCGAAAACACCAGCGTGAGGATTGGGCACATTTTTTGACTACAGGTAGGGGATATAAGGTTAGAGGATAATCTTCCCCTTTAACCGGGAGTCTCACATGACATGGTATGAAGATCTTCCCAAAATTGAGCTGCATGTCCATCTTGAAGGGGCCATTCCCCATAAAGCGTTATTCGAACTCATCCGGAAATATGGTGGAGATCCCTCTGTTCCCAATACCGCCGCCCTTAAAAAACGCTTTGAATACAGGAATTTTTCTCAATTCATCGAAACATGGTCCTGGAAAAATCAATTCCTGCGCAACTATGAGGATTTCATCTATTCCGCCATGCTTACGGCGCGGGATATGGCTAAACAGAATATCCGCTATGCGGAGTTGTTCTTTTCACCGTCATTATTCGTCCGCCATGGGCTGGAAGTACAATATATCACCCAATCCATCAGGGAGGGAGTGTCTCAGGTGCCCGGAATCGAAATCAGACTTATAGCAGATCTTGTCCGGGACTATGGCCCGGAATCTGAAATGAGGACTCTCAAAGCGTTGAACGAAGTTAAGAATTTCGGGATCATCGGAATAGGCCTGGGAGGATCGGAGCATGAGTATCCACCGGCCCCGTTTGAACCATTGTTCCGTGAAGCCCGCAAAATGGGTTTTTTTACCAATGCGCATGCAGGAGAAGCGGCCGGACCTCAAAGCGTTTGGGAAACGATCCGTAAGCTTCGGGTTCAAAGAATCGGTCATGGAACAAACGTTTACAAAGATCCGAAACTTATGGATTACATTGCTGAGAAAAAGATTCCCCTTGAGCTTTGCCCCATGTCGAATGTCCGCACAGGCGCTGTCACAAGCATCCAAGAACACCCCATTCGTAAATATTTCGAACGCGGATTGATCATCAGCGTGAATACGGATGACCCTAAGATGTTTAATACCTCTCTTGCCGATGAATACCGCATGCTTGTGGAGGAATGCGGTTTTTCCAAAAAGGATGTCTGCCAATTGATTCTCCAGGGTATAAAATCTTCGTGGATGTGGGAGGGAAGAAAAGATTATCTTATCTACCAATTTCAGCAGGAATCCTCATGGAAAAGTATTATGGGGGATGAACGGATTTGAAAAAACAAAAGATCTCAAATGCAGTATGTTTTGTAAAAAAAAGTCTGGCAGCCAAACGGCTTCAAAGCCCTCGGTTGCGGTAGGACCCTTCTCGTTTTTAAGAAAGGGATTTAAGAATGAATATCAGCCAGGAAATTCGCCGGAAACTGCTGGCGTATCAAAAGAATGAAATCACTGAGCATTTTATTTACAAAAAATTGGCCAGGAAAATCAGCTCCCCAGAAAACCGGTGTATACTGGAGAACATCGCCGATGACGAGCTGCGTCACTACGGCGAGTGGCGAATCCATACCCAGCAGGATGTGGCACCTAACCGGCTGAAAATCTGGAAGTATTACTTGATCAGCCGGATTTTCGGTTTCACCTTCGGCGTCAAGCTGATGGAGAGAGGGGAGGAAGATGCCCAGGAAAGCTATGAACAATTGCGAGAGGTGATCCCCGAAGCAGAGACCATCATTCAGGAGGAGAGCCAACATGAGACAGCCTTACTACAAATGCTGGATGAGGAAAGGCTGCGCTATACCGGTTCTATGGTTTTAGGGCTGAACGATGCATTGGTAGAACTGACCGGTGCGTTGGCGGGTCTGACGTTGGCGCTGCAAAACACGAAGCTGGTGGCGCTGACTGGTTCGATAACCGGTATTGCCGCTGCTTTGTCCATGGGTGCCTCAGAGTATCTATCCACGAAGACAGAGGAGACGGCCAAAAAACCGTTGAGGGCATCGATTTACACGGGCGGGACCTACCTGCTCACCGTGCTGATTCTCATTCTGCCCTATCTGGTTCTAACGAATTATTACCTGTGTTTGGGCTGCACGCTGGCCGGCGCCGTTTTAATCATAGCCCTATTCAACTTCTACGTCTCGGTGGCCAAGGACGAACCGTTCAGGAAGCGATTTCTTGAGATGGCGGGATTGAGTTTTGGTGTCGCGGCATTCAGTTTTTTGATGGGCTTCCTCATCCGGAAATTTCTAGGGGTTGATATCTGAGTGCTGATGGAGGATAAGGGCATCGAGCTGTCGATGGGAAGCACCGATGTGGTCTGGCGGTTAAGCTCAAGTATTAGCCCGAGGTAAAAATGATATATCTAACCATTTCAGTGAGTGATAAACATGAAAACCAAAAAAGGCTATGAAAGCTTACGACTAAGTTTTAACCGGCTGGCAGTTATCGCTTCGGCATCCGTTACCAAAGAAAAAAATGCCATTCATAGTTTTACGGAGATCGATATTACGGAACCTCGTCGTTTGATAGGAGAGTACTTTAAAAAAACGGAAAAAAAACTATCATTTACGGCTTATATTGTTGCCTGTTTAGCTAGGGTCATTAAAGACCATCCCCAGATAAACTCATTTATTAAAGGAAAACGGCTCATTATTCTGGATGATGTTACCGTGAGCGTATTGATAGAAAGGGAGATTGTGGGGGAAAAGGTGCCCGAACCCATAGGAATAAAACAAGCCCAGATCAAAACGTATCTTCAAATACATGATGAGATAAGAGAAGCGAAGAAAAAGCAAAACGACAGACTGGGAGGCCTGTCGGGTAAAACCTGGATTCGTCTTATTCCCCGTTTCCTGTTAAAAACATTTGTCCGTATAGCCGACAAAAACATACGTCTGGCTAAAGCCTATGGAAAGGTTGCCGTAACAGCCGTTGGTATGTTCAGCAAAGAGGCTGTCTGGTTTGTACCTCATGGGACCGCGACGGTTCTCATTACCGTTGGAAGTATGAGCCAAAAAGTTGTGGAAATGGAGGGGCAGTTCGTTTCAAGGGAACATCTTTGTTTGACCGTTTCCTTTGATCATAACATTGTCGATGGAGCACCCGCATCTCGTTTTATGAATCAGTTTGTACAAACAATAAAAAGCGGGGAATTGGTTCGGCTGGAGCTGGAGAAATTAATTGGTTCTTCTTAAACGCTGTTCCTGAAAGGCAGCGTTAGGCCAATAATCAGGTTTATCCTTGGGAGAGAGCAAAAGAGGGTTTGGATGAAGAAAATTTTTACGTCAAGCGCTATGAGATGATCTGAGAAGGATTGAATTAGCCATTTGTTTCAATTCTTAAAATGAGATATATAGATATTAAAGTATTGAAATATAATCTTTGCAATATGAACATGCTGTTTGTATCATAATACTGAAATTTCAAGGGGATATTCGATGGTATCCCACCATATAAAATCTTAATTTTGGGAGGTGTATATCGAATAAAGCATGCTTTTTAGGAATAGTTTTCCGTAATCAATGAGCGGAAGGAGGAGCTTAATGTCACCACAAAATGATGACCAAAATATCAAATTGATTGACAGATTTTCACTGGTTGAAAAGATTTTGATGAGGATAGGATTTTATGGGTTTATTATCGTTGGGGTCTATGGAATTTTTACAGTTAGCACTCTTTGGGGGGCGATTTATATTGGTTTTATTCTTCTAAGTTTAAGTTTTGGTTTGCTTTATTGTCTTTGTTCCCATTGTCCTTATCCCTATCAATTTTCAACCTGCCTTTTTTTACCGTATGGAATCGTAAAGAAAATATGCCGTTTTCGATCGGAGTCTATGAACATATTGGAGAAGATTGTTTTTATGGTAGCCATATTAGGATTGGTTGTTTTCCCACAATATTGGTTGTTTAAAAATTATACAATTTTAATCATTTTCTGGATATTTTGTCTTCCAACTCTAGGTGGACTTCTATTCTATTTTTGTAAGCGTTGTCGTCATTCTTGTTGTCCTTTTAATTCGGCAAGGAAAAAAACAGGAGAAGGAACCTGATTCAGGCGTTGCTTTAAACCATTAAGCTAAACTGTTGACTTTTAAAGGAAGGAAAACCCAATAGCGATATCGATATCGGAGAGTGATTGGAAGTAACTGAATTTTTTTTCATATAAGATCAACTACCAGAGCCCAGAGAGAAAAGTTGGCATTCTTGTAATGTCTTAAAATTGATTTTTCACCGGCAAATTCGAATTTTAGAATAAATTCTTTTGCCTAGTGTATACCTTGCAATATAAGCAGGATGTTTATAAGATATTAATGCAATTTTGAGGGGGTATTTAATGAAAGCTCCTGATATCCGACTCAAATATAGAACGATCTGTATAAAATCCAGCATTCTGTACATGTATAGTTAGGTTTTCGCACGAGAAATGGATAATTTCCTTATTCGCTCCATCGAAGAACACTCAGTACTCTGGGTTGTTATTTCTGCAGGGGTAGGAGGAGTGATAGGAGCGTTTCTCAAATATTTATTCGAGACTGTTTTCGCCTCCCGGTACCAATACAGGACTACGTCTAGAATTATAATGAGGAGATATCGATATCCTTTACTTAGATCTGCGGATTCGTTGGATAGACGTTTGGAAAACATGATTCGGTTCATCGAAAGAGGATGGTATGAAGACCAAAAGGATGACTATTATAGATTGAGCACACTTTATCTTTTCGGTAATTACTTAGGCTGGTGTAAAACCCTTGAAGATGTCGCTTTCCTTGAGTTCGAAACTTCAAACCGTAAGGCACGTGAATTCTCAATCCATTTCTACCGAGTTTTTAAAACATTAACAGGCTTTTGGTATTTCTCAGGATTGGATGAAGGAGAGATTGAAGGTGTTGAGGAAGCGACTGTACCGCGGCTTGCCCTTACTGCCATCGGCGAATTGATGATTCAGGGTTATAGTCAAGACAAGAATAAAATGCCGAATATATTGGGTTTCGTGGAGTTTTCAAAGCGAATGCAAGATTCCACCGAGTTCCAGAAATGGTTTGGGTATCTCGAGAGTGGGATTCTAATAAATTGCTGCCCATCCAAAACTTCTGCGCGATGGAACCGGCTCCTTGTCGTGGCAGCTATGCTTCGCGCTTTTGTTGTGTTTCTGGATCCCGAGAAAAGGCAAACCTCTTCACGACAGATTCCTTATCTGAAAAGGATACATCCCAAGGTCGCAGAAAAAGTTCAAGGAGAATTAGCTGAGATGAAAATGACGGAATTGATCGTATGATAGACGCCTAACAACATGTTGCAAGAGACTTCAGGTTGGGTGCCGATGAGCATTGGCCTCAATAAAAAAAACAAACTCCAAAATGATTCATAAAGAACCCGACAGACTAAAGCGTGGGAAGGAGTTTCACAAGAAAATCCAAGAGGAATGGAAGACAAGTGCAGAGGGAACGGTATGGCCGGAAAAAACGACACCAAGATTGGGTAAGCGTAGGGGGAGAATGGATATTTTTGTCGGCAATGAATTGAGCGATAATCTTGTTGCGGTTGTTGAAATTAAGGCTTCCGATTGGGATCGTATGAAACCTGCGGCTGTGAGGAGAAACGCGATGCGGCAGGCAAGACAAATATGGAGCTATATAGATGCCCAGATAGAATTAGAGGGCAAAGAGGTATCGCCCGGCGTTATTTTCCCAAAACATCCATCTGATCCAAAAAGGTTGGAACGCATCGAAGAAATATTCAATGATCGTGGAATACAGGTAGTCTGGCATGATGAGTCGGTAGAGGATTTGAAGAAAAGAAAAAAAAACGAACTGTAAGAAAATTCAGTTTGGCTGATTTATGTTCTTGAAAAAGAAAAAGATAATATTTTCTTTCCCCTGGAAGGTTTTCGTTAAAAAGGATTTATGGTCCTGAAAATCCATTTTAAGATTTCCTTTTGTGGCGGCAGAATACTAATAGAAGAAACAAAGATGGTCATTCCATTTTTATTGGAAAAGGGATTCTCTTAAACGCCAAAAAGAGGGGAAAGATCAATTTTAAGAAAAATCTCTCCCTGAGCATAAAAAATTAAATATATTATTATAAATCACCTAAGTCAGCCAAGTTTTCTTTTAGAAGCTGACTTTTAACGAGCTCACGATTTTTCCATAGAGCACAACCGCCACCGGTGTATTTCGATAGTTCTGGAATTTGGCGGATTCGTGATAAAAACTCGGATTGTAACGCTTCTTTTAATGGTATCTCCTTGAGGTTTGAATCGGATATCGGAGCAAATGGACAGGGTTCAACATCACCTTCTGCGTTGATATGGACGAAACCTCGTCCTGCAGAGAGACAACCCCCAACTTCTATTTCGTCCCAGGGAACGGCGATAAAGAGGGATGAGAAATGTCTTCGGAATGATTTCATGAGACTCGTCACCTGCATTCTTTGATCGTCAAGAAGCACCAAATCTTCTGTGTTCTCTTGAATCGGCGTATAATCGATGAAAAGAAAAAATTTGCAGCCGATATCTACAAGACTCCGGATAAATTCGGGTGAGGTTGCCTTCATAAAATTGGGCCTTGTCAGGGTGATTGAGGTGCCAAAAAAAATGCGGTTTTTGCGTAATTGTTCCATTGTGTTTAGCACATGCTCATAGATTCCTTCACCTCTACGTTTATTTGTATCATCTGCATCACCTTCCAGGCTTATGAGCGGGACGACGTTTTTCTGTTTCTTGAATATCTTTATCAAAACATTGTTTATCAGCGTGCCGTTGGTAAACACAAGGAAAATAATTTGTGGGAATTTTTGTGCTATATGCAGTATTTCCGGTCTAATGAAAGGTTCGCCGCCGGATAATACGAAAAAATAGATACCGAGTTTGTGTGCTTCTTGCACAATTTCTTTAAGTTTGCTAAAGCTCAATTCTTTTTCGGTAGATGGATGAGATTCTCTCTGGTAGCAGCCTTTGCATTCCAGATTGCATCTGTTGGTTATGCTGAATATTAATATCGGAGGTACGGGGATACCTTGCTGTGCCCAACGAGACCGAATCCGTGCCGCTTTCATTTGCCACAAAATCGTACGGAAAAATTGTAAACCCTGAACGGGATTTTGGAGGGAGGTCTTTAGGGCATCTTTAAAAAATATTTTGAGCGCTTTGTTCAGAACATTGCGAAAATCTATACATTTGTTTTCTTCCACTGAGATCAGCTCCGGCGAACTCTTATTAATCATCATAGATTCCAGCGAGGCAGCAGTTTATATCATAGTAAAAAATGAAGTCAATATATTTGAGTGCCGGCAAATGGAAATTTCGGGAAATTATGAGGATTTTGGGGCTAGGTTGAAAATAAAATTTTTATCTTTTCAGTAATTTCAATACATTCTCCCTGGTCATCATCATAATATCCTCTGGTCTTTCCAAAAATGGGAGGACATCTTCTACGGCCCGTCGCCAGTCTATGGTTTTAAGTTTTTGCGCCAGAACTTCGGTCCAATGGGATTGATCGATCTCGGGGCCGGGCCAGCCGGTCTGTTGTAATGCATTATTAAGAAAAGGGATATTGGGCTTTGGCCAGGAAGGTTCGGAGAGATACCAAAAGATGTCATAAAGATCTCGACCTTTGATATAAGGACGGCTCAGCAGGGCGTGCAGTTTTCCACTTAGGAGTGAGGGTTTATCATAATGGAGAATATTGAGCATCATATAGCGACGGATGACCGAAGTTTCAGTTTTCCCGCCTAAAGGAGGACGGCTATCCAGTTCAATCTTTATAGATAGGATTTGCGTTCGGCGCGGTGAAAGCCCCATTTCATGGAGAAGACCGGGGAAGCCGATGCTCGCGGATTTAACAACTCGGTCCGTATTTATACGCAAATCAACCTGGTATGCCTCGGATTCAAACCAGGGCTGGACTTTTGAAACAGCTGATTCGAAATCCATTGCTTTATCCCTCCGGTTAAAGGAAAAATCGAGATCTTCGGAATAACGAGGTAGCCGGTATAGAAACCGGAGGGCTGTGCCTCCATGGAAGATCCAGTTCCGGAAGAGCCCGTGTTCCTGGACAAACTGAAGAATTCGTGCCTGAAGATATTCTCGAACACGGTTACGAGCCTGAAGCGGGTTTGTCGTTTCTGCGATGATTTGCCGGATCTGTTCTTTCATTTAAAGCTCCTTCACCAGATTCTCCAGAATTTTTGAAGCCCGGATGAGTTTGGGGCTTCCGGCACGGCGGGCGATTTCCTGAAAGCGCTTTATGTTCAAATTCTCGATATTCTGCAGGCGTAATTCCTTAAGATAGACCGGATCATCCGATCCGGGAGTAAGATAAAGGAGATCCAGCAGGGCTTTTTCCGGGGTTGCGATAAAAACGGATTGTCCGGTGGTTAATTCTTCCAGAATGTAGTTGAAGAATAATTCTTTTTTGATATGCCTGAAAATGAAATTTCCCAGAGGAGTTTCAAATGTCTGCGGACGCCCAGTAGTGACACTGGTTACAGCAGGTACGTATTCCGGGATGAGGCTGTAATGTTCAAGAGCGGACTGAAGGCTTACATAGGAGGCCCTTTTAGTCCGGTTCGCGATATAAAATGGATGGGGATCTGTTTTGCGGTATCGTTCGGATAAGGCATACAGGCCGCGCCGGACCTGGACGAGCTTTCCGGATTCAACCCATCGGGAAAGCTGTTTGCTCAAATCAACGGGATTAATGTCTCCTGTTTTTAGCAGATTTGAGGAAAATACCGATTCCTTCCCAACGATTTGAAGCAATTCTTCCCATTTCATAGAAATAATATACCAATTATGTACAATTAATGCAATGTATTTTGCCTGGAAATCCAGCTTGGCTGATTTATGTTGTTGAAAAAGAATGAGATAATATTTTTTCTCCCCTGTAAGGATTTTGTTAAAATGGATTTATGGGCCTGAAAATCCATTTTAAGATTTCCTCAGAGAAGAAACAGGATATATTAAAAAAAATATGATTTATCTTATGCAGATATTATTTCTATAATAAAAACATTGAAAAAAAATTTGCCAGTAAGTTAGAATGACAAAAAGGAGGATTGAATGGGAAAACAATTAACAATTCTATTTCTTTTTGTTTTGTCAGTCTTTGTATTTGTAACCCTAGCTCAATCGCAGGAAACTAAAATCATCAACGAGAAAGGAATACCTGTTGTATATAATCCAAAAACACCGGTGAAAGTTCCCAACGAACCAAAAGGTCTCCATTTAGAGGAGAATATTACGATCGGGCAACAATCAACAAAAGAAGAACCTCTTTTCTATAGGATTAGAGCCATTCAAGTAGATGATAATGAAAATATATATATTCTCGACAATAAAGCCTGTCAGATAAAAACCTTTGATAGTGAAAGTAGACTAAAAAATACATTTGGTATGAAAGGTCAGGGGCCGGGCGAAATGCATTTGCCTTGGCTCATTAATCTTACATTAAAAAATCAAATCATGCTTTACGATGTGGGGAATAGACGCATTTCACTTTTTTCTTTAGATGGAACTCATTTAAATGATGTATCTACAGCGAGTACTATCTTGTTGAATCTTGTTTCTATACTTAAAGATGGATCTTTTATAGGAACTGACGTGATATATAAGGGGGATAAGTCTGTTTATGAATTCAACAAATATGATTCGAGTTTCAAAAAAAAGTTAACCATCAGTTCCGTAGAAAGACCTTATGATAGAAATATTCTGCGTTTTTTCCAACCGCGAATATTTTTTAGAGCGTTCAATAATGGAAATGTCTTATGGGGAAATGATCATAGTTATGTTCTACATATTACTAATAGTGAAGGAATTGAGATAAAAAGAATATGCAGAGAATATGATTCAATAAAGATAACGGAGGAAGACAAAAAAAGAGAAATTGAAATGCGAATTGGTGAACAAGGGCCACCGGCGGGAACAGAAATGAAATTTCCTTCTCATTTTCCCGTTTTCGATCATTTCCATATTTGTGATGAAGGAAGAATTTATGTGCGAACCTACGAAAAATCAAAAGACGGAGGAATTTTCTATGATGTTTTCGATTCCTTTGGAAGATATATTATTAAGGTTTCTTTAAAAACAACTCTAAGGGTTATTAGAAAAAACAAACTTTATTCGGTGGAAGAAAATCAAGAGGGAATGCATTTAGTAAAGATATATAATTTGAAATGGGAGTACTGACTCGATCATTTTAAAAAAACAGGACATAAAAAGATGTTTTTAGGCTTGTAATGAATAATCTCAACGTTTTTGCTTGAGCTTACTATGAAAAAGATAGACGAACAAACCATCCTTAAACGAGCCATTCAAGCTAAGGGTAACTTAGGCATTCAATGAACCAAATTTTCTGGCTCAGTAACAGTTGAAATAATAAGTGAAGCAATGCGAGATCTTGGCATTGAAAAAGCTCCCCGCGATTTATTCATCAGGCGTTATACTTCTGGTATTAATTTTTTGTTCCTTTTTAGAGGGAATGAGAGGCAGGGATCGCAAATACGATCCAGACAAAAATTTGAAGAAACACATTTCAATTTCCCCAACTGATCATGCAAAGAACGACTCTTAGGACTTCAGATTGTATAATGAGAAGGGAAAGTTAAGAATTCAATAATTTCCTTTTTGTATAAAGACATTAAGACTCCAAAAGTATAAAACAGCAAAAGTCTTTTTGATGATGTTAAATGCATGTATAATAATTGTTAATTGCTCAGTAATACTAGGAATGAGGAAAGATGACCATACCGCTTATTAATTTTCAGGAGCTCATACGTGAGTTTTTTCAATTTGACTGTGCTGATCTGGATTTTGGTATCTACCGAATCATGAACTACAATCGAGATAACATCGAAAGATTAATAATGCGGGCTTTACCCGAAACTGTTTCTGAAGGGATAGATTGTGAGGCGTTGACAGAAAACCAAAGCCCGGCGCCTATGTTTAAAGTCCGGATGTTTGCTCAGGTGCGGTCATGATTATGAAGATCGACATACCGAAGAAAAAGCTTATCGAGTTCTGCCGAAGAAATCATATTTGTAAACTTGCATTTTTTGGTTCGGTACTACGCGAAGATTTCAGACCGGACAGCGATATTGATGTTCTGGTAGAATTTGAGCCGGGCGCGAAAGTGGGATTAATCACCTTGGCTGGATTGGAAATCGAATTGACCGATATCTTAGGGCACAAAGTGGAACTACACACGATAAAGGGTTTAAACCCTTATTTCCGTAATGAAGTGCTTGAATCAGCAGAGGTGCATTATGAGCAGACATGACGATATAGTCAGTCTCCACGACATGCTCAATCACGCAAAAGAGGCTGTGGTCCTTCTAGGTACAACAAAACAGAAGCAATTAGGCAGGAATCGTGTCAAGCAGCTAGCCTTAACACGTCTTATCGAGATTATCGGAGAATCAGCTAATCGTGTTTCACAGGCGACAAGACAAAAATACCCTCAAATTCCCTGGTCCCAGATTATTGGGATGCGCAACAGGCTCATTCATGGATATGATATTGTTGATTATGAGTTATTATGGGCTACGGTAACAACCGATCTCCCCCCTCTGATTACGGTGTTAGAAGAGGTCCTAGAGAGCTCTTAAATATGACAGGCTATGGAAAGAAACGGAATATAAAAAATTTTTTGAGCTATCACCGTCCGTTTTTGGTGGAGTAGAGTTATCCTTTTTGTATCCCTTCGAAGTTCATATAAAAATGAACTTCTACTGCCTGCCTTCAGAAAAGTGAACAAATTTAAACCAAGAGCCACTTGTGATAACCTATCCTCTAATATTTCCACTTCAGCTTAAGAGAGGAAAAATGAACCCAAAATATTCCAACATATTCTGGCATCAGGGAGTCAAGGTTTTTGAAGAAAAGATCCTAATGGGTAAAAAGGGGCAGATTAAGGTTGCTCATTTGGAGAACGATGTAACTAAAGCCCTTATTTATCTTTTTCAGCACTGCGGACATAATGTCCTGGGGGTTTTCCTTCGCTTAATCGGGATCAAGCAGGCTCCCGAAACATTTGCCTTTGAGTTTTAGGTCACGGATACGGAATCTTTCCGCCGCATGCCGAACCGGATCATGCTGTCCATTGTTTCAACTTCGCTGCCGTCCATATCTTCAGATTCTTATCATGTAAAATGCTCCATTCCGGATGCCTGTATTCACAACCAGAATACAGCCGTTCTTATCGAGTCAAAAACGCAAAGCCCTCTGATCCAGGAGCAGATCCAGGGCCATATCAAACAATACCTAGGGACGGCCACTAAGGAGCGTACCATTTCCTGGGAGAACATAAGCGAAATGTTTCGAGATCTCTTAAAAAGACTAAAAGGAATGGATCGATTTTTAGTCAAGCAGTTATGCGATTTTCTTGAGCTTATCGGCATATCCGAATTCAATGGATTTTCTGAGACGGATTTTTCTATGCTTGGATACTTGGGTAAAATTCCTGATGAGGATTACGCGGATTTCAAACGGCTCTTTCTAAGGAAGGTAACCAAATTCATGGATTTGCTTAAGGATGATGTTAAACCGGTTCTGGATGTTAAAAATTTTGGTTCATATATAGGAAAGCTCAACATTCAGAATGCGGGTGCGTTCAGTGGTCTATATTTTTATGACGATGATCCTAAGTTACACATTAATTATTATCCGAACATTAATATTCAATATTATGATCATTCAATGGAGCTGTCCTTAAATGCGGAAACAAAATCTTCGGTGAAGAGAATGTTCTCCTGCATAAAGAAGAAAGCTGAAAGTTTTGATGCCTTCGTGCGCAAACATCCGGATGCCAGGTTGATCTTTTTTTATAAATTTCAGTACTTTCCGATGAACCATTTTGTTTGGGAACCGATACCCGGCTTTCCCAAGGAATTTGGTGCATTTGAAGTGGGCAATATTATCAAAGAAATTGAAACGTTCGAAAAACAATGGCACAGCATACGCAGAACAATCTTGTATCGGATGGAGGTTGGGAAACTGAGTCATTCCTCTGGAAGGATTTTCAACGAAAAGGAATTGGATTTTGCCCGCAGCAACAATCCCAGACCGAACTATGTTTTCCGTTTCTGCCGGCAGTATCCTGTGGAGATGATGATTGCAAAGAAAAAAAACATCGTGCAATTTATGAAGCAGGAAATAATGAAGCTAAAGCCTTTGGTTGAATTGGTGTTGAGTTGATGAGAAAACATTAAACAGAAGTTTTTGATTCTTTCCATCTTATTATCTTTTATGAGTGGTATAGAACGAAATTTACTTGGGCCCATTTTGAAGAGATGAAAGCTAGTTCTTCTTAGAATTTCTCTCAATAAAATTTTAGATATTGAGGTATTGAAATATAAATCTTGCTCTATATGCAGGATGTTAATAAAATTTTATTGCAACATTTAGGGGATATTTGATGGTATCACATTATATCAAACTTGAAAAAAGAGGATTTTTTGTAAAATGCGTTATATTATATAATAACATTGGTATAGAATTTCTGATTAAGTTTTGGAAATGGGAATAATAATGACGGATCTTAAAGTTTTTCATCATTTTAATCTACCATATATTGTACAGCCAGAAGGGGAGTTCGAGTTTAAAAAAAACGATAGTTTGCTTACTATAAAAATTCAACATTTAACAGATCCATTCACCTTATCAATTGTAACCGGCATAAGATGTGATCATAGGAATCCAATTGGTGTTTCCGGACCAAAGGAGATGTTCAAGGGAGTTTCGAGGATATCAATACAGAATCCGTTCGAGATAGAAATCAAAACTGAGATGATAGATGGAAAAGAAGTATATACCCCAATATTTCAAAAAAAAGGATTAGAACTGGAACTAGCACGTATATTAAATGAATTTCAATTAGAATATTTAATTATATCAGGAAAATATTGGTGGAGTATTGTATCCCCAAGCCATTTTGTTAATTTGACTTCTAGTAGGGGAATTGATCTAAAGTCAGCGAAAATTATGGAGATGTCATCAAAATGGGGATGGAAAGGTTCACTACCAAAATATCGTTCCGATCATAATAGAGTACTGTCAGAATTCAGAAAAAGGATAAAAGAACAAACTAGAGTACAAACCGAATTGCGCTTCCTACTAGATGCCAAGCGGCATTACCTTTATGGTGAGAATCATCTTATGTATGTTGAGATTGCCATAGCCTTGGAAAACCTAATAAAGAAATGCTTTAAAAAAATTTCCAAAGTATATGAATCAGATATGTTTAAAGAAGGAAAGCTTCGAGGAAGAATTGTATTTATTTTAAAAACCTATCTTGGGATGACTTGGATGTTGAGAAAATGTGTAGAATATGTGACTATCGTAATAATGTTGTTCACAATAATAAGAGAGACTTCGATTCCCATAAAGCATTTGAAGATTTGGAATTGTCTGAGAGGTGCATATTAGAAATGAAAAAATGGATAACAAGTCAAATATGAATTCTTCCCCAACAATACGATAGTTCTGACAATTGCTTTTCGGCATGCTGATGTCTCCTCTATGTTATAAGAGTAATGGGAGCTGATTTAATTTATGGAATATATTCAAAAATCTTTATTACTTGGCGTAGGTAATTGCAGCACATCTACAAAACATTAGATATTAGCCCTACAAATGTGTTAAGGAATTAAATGACATTTCCTCATGATATTCGTGAAAAAGCTCTAGTGGCATCTGGCAGAAGATGTTGTCTATGTCACAAATTTTGTGGAACTAAAATTGAGTGTCATCATATTATTGAAATTGCTGATGGGGGATTAGATACTTTTGATAACTGCATTCCTCTTTGTTTTGATTGTCATTCAGATATGGGATCATACGATCCCAAACATCCTAAAGGTACAAAATATTCTCCTTCGGAGCTGAAGAAGCATCGTGACCTCTGGTATGAAAAAATTGCAAAAGGTGGAGGAGTTATCGAACTTCCAGAACACCGTAAAGTGGATACAATAATCTTTAAAGAATTTCGAGTACAGATTCCCTGGGACCTTATTGTTTGGTTGAAAGAATTCGATTTTGCTAGCTCATTCTTAAGAAAAGAAATTGAGCCACTCAGGCGTTATCTGTATTATTATGATGATCCAAAGAAAGAATTCCTTGATGCAGAAATGGAAACTGCCCGTGGGGAATTCCTTGTCGCTTTGCGTAGTTTTATGTTAGCGATAGGAAAATGGACTTTTCCCACACAAAAAGATGGGTTTAACTCTGTTCCGCCTGATTGGGAATTAAAATCTCCAGATTCATTCAAAAAAGCCATCTCAGAAATTCATGATGCGGCGGATACTGTTGTGAAACACTATTTAGCACTAATTCAACTTGGACGTCGAAGGCTTGGAGTTCCTTAAGAAGTTCCAACCTAATTTTTATATAAATATTGAAATCTGATATTTCACGTGTTCCAACCGATTGGTTTGAACATAGATTAAAGAACATTTGAGGCGACCCATATGCTGGAACTATTAGAAAATTATATTATTTTCCATTATAAGACGGAGAAACCTGACTAATATTGGATTTTAATTGTACTCTAGAAATAACCTTATTCTATGAATTATTCTACATAAAAAAATCTTTACTTGTCCGCTTTTGAATAAGTGTTGCAGTTATTTCTGATTTTGGGTGATGATGTAATTATCTCATCTTCCCTAACGCCTTCCCAATATCTTCAATAAGATCCTCAGAAGCCTCCAAACCCACCGACAAACGGATGAGGCTGGCGGAGATGCCATGGGCCTTTCGCTCCTCTTCAGAAAGCCGTGAATGTGAGGTGGTGGCCGGGCGGGTGACCAGGGTTTCGATGCCTCCCAAACTGGGGGCGGTGATGGGAAGCTCGATCTCCCGCATGAAAGCCTTGGCGTTTTCCAGCCCGCCCTTGACCTCGAAGCTTATCATGCCGCCGTATCCGTCAAAAAGCTTTTCGGCTCTTCTGTGCCCGGGATGGGTTTCCAGGCCGGGGTAGTTGACGCTTTGGACGGCCGGATGGCCTTCCAGGTAGCGGGCGATCTTCAGGGCGCTTTCGTTCTGGTAGCGGATTCTCACGGCCAGGGTTTTTAGCCCGCGGTGCAGCAGAAAGCAGGCATGGGGATCGAGGGTTCCTCCCAGGTGGATGAGTCCCGTGGTGATTTTCTCGATGAGGTCGGAGCGTCCGATGACGGCGCCGGCCACGATGTCGGTGTGGCCGTTGAGGTACTTGCTGCAGGAATGAAGCGAGATGTCGTAATCCCATTCCGGCGGCCGGAAATTGACCGGACTGGCGAATGTGTTGTCGATAAGCGACAGAATCCCGTGCTTTTTAGCGAAGGCCGTGACCGCTTCCAGGTCGACAACCTGCATCAGGGGATTGGTGATGGTTTCGACGTAGATGGCCTTGGTCTCGGGTTTGAGGAGGGATTCCCAGGTTTCCGGTTGTGAGCCGTCGATAAAATCATAGCTCAAGCCGTAGGAAGGGAAATCCTTTGTGATAAAATCATAGGTGCCGCCGTAAAGGGTTTTATGGATGAGGAGATGCCCGCCGGGGGAGAGAAGGGTGAGCAGGGTCGTTGAGATGGCGGCCATACCGCTGGCCGTGACGCAGGCGGCCTCGGCGTTTTCCAGGGCGGCCAGTTTTTCGTGAAGGGCCCGGTGGTTGGGGGTGTTGTTCAGCCGGATATAGCGTAGAGTCTGGCTTTCGGTTTCCCCGTCGTATTCGAAGGTCGAGGATTGAAAGATGGGCATGCTGACCGCTCCTTCGATATGGGGTTTCGGTTCTCCGGCATGGATGATTTTGGTTTCGATTTTGTGATTTGGTTTGGACATTTTATTCTCCTGTTTGCGGCACCAAAACGTTATATCATTAATACAGTCTGGATTCCAGTCTGGGTTAATGATTCAGTTGCATTAAGTCAATTCAGCATATAGAATTTGTTTACAACATCACGGAGGTGGCATACCGATGAATAAACATAAACACACCTTAAAACACACGATCCTAAAAACCGCCGCCCTTTTGCTCCTTGCAGTGCTCCTCGCTTTCAGCGGAGCCTGCAAAAAGGGCGGAACAAAAGCCGAGGTCCTTTGGGACACTTGGGGGGTTCCCCATATCTACAGCGACGACACGGAGGCCTTGTTTTATGCATTCGGCTGGTGCCAGATGCACAGCCACGGCGATCTCATCCTTCAGCTTTTCGGGCAGGCCCGCGGCAGGGCGGCTGAGTACTGGGGAAAAACCTTTCTTGAATCGGATGGATACCTCCGTACGATGGGTATTTACGAAAGGGCCCAATCCTGGTATGAAAAACAAAAACCAGTCTTTAAAGGCTATTTGGACGCTTTCGTCCGGGGGATGAACGACTACGCTGCCGGTCATCCGGAACTTCTCAGCGCCGAGATGATGCCGGTGCTGCCGGTGACCGGTTCGGATGTACTGGCCCACCTTCAACGGGTCATCCATGTGACCTTTATCGGAGGAAACGCTTTTCCCAGCACCCGCCGGTGGTTCCAGAAGGGGTCGAATGCCTGGGCGGTGGCCCCTTCACATACGAACGAAGGAAAGTCCCTTCTTCTTATCAATCCCCATCTTCCCTGGAACGGATTTTTTACCTGGTATGAGGCCCAGCTTGTTTCTCCGGAGCTTAAAGCTTACGGTGCGGCTCTGGTTGGGCTTCCCTTTCTGGGAGTCGGCTTCAACGATAACTTGGGTTGGACACATACCGTCAACACCATGGACGGGATGGACCTTTACGAACTGACTCTTAAGGAAAACGGTTATATGCTGGATGGTGAGCTAAAGACTTTTGACGTAGAGAACAGCATCATCAAGGTCCGGCTTGAAAGCGGGCAGACGGCTGACCACACCCTGACGGTTCTCAAATCCGCCCACGGGCCCGTGATCGCCAAAAAAAAGGATAAAGCTTTGGCAGTCCGGCTGGTTGGGTTGGACAGGCCGTTTGTGTTCGAACAATACTGGAATATGCTTCGAGCTTCCAACCTGGCCGAGTTCGAGGCGGCTCTTAAGCCCCTGCAGATGCCGTTTTTTAATATTATATATGCCGACCGTGACGGACATATCATGTATCTCTACAACGGCCTGGTGCCTAAGAGGAGTGAAGGGGATTGGGATTTCTGGCAGGGGATAATTCCTGGAGACCGGAGCGAGCTTATCTGGACCAACACGCATCCTTATGAGGACCTGCCCAGGATCGTCGATCCGGAAAACGGATGGGTACAAAACGCCAATGACCCGCCCTGGTCGGCCGTGTATCCACCGGTACTGAAACCGGAGGACTTTCCGCCGTACCTTTCTCCTCACAGTTTGAGTTTCAGGGCCCAGCGTTCGATACGCATGCTGATGGAAGATGACAGCATATCCTTCGATGAGCTTGTCGCCTACAAGCATTCTTCCCGGATGGAACTGGCCGACCGGATTGTGACTGAGCTCATTGAAACGGCCCGAAAATACGGCGGTGATAAGGCCAAAGAAGCGGCCGATATCTTTGAAACCTGGGACAGGATGGCCGGTATCGAAAGCCGAGGAGCCGTGCTTTTTTCCGTATGGTATTTCGAGGCGGGATCCGGTATTTTCGCCCAACCGTGGAGCGAGAACGATCCTTTGGGGACACCGTCCGGACTGGCCGATCCGAAAGCGGCTGTTGCGGCCTTGGAAAAGGCGGTGGATACCGTCAAGCATCAATACGGCCAGATCGATGTCACCTGGGGAAATGTTTACCGTCTACGGATAAAGAACAAAGACCTGCCTGCTTCGGGCGGCCCGAGTCATTTGGGCATCTTCAGGGTGCTGGGATTCACACCGGATGAGGATGGTTTTTTAAGGGCCGTAACCGGTGATTCTTTTGTGGCGGTTGTCCAGTTCGGAGAGACGGTTCGGGCCCAGGCTCTTCTCAGTTACGGCAATTCATCACAAAAACATTCTCCGCATCACGGGGACCAGTTGGACCTCCTTTCCCGGGATGAGCTTCGTCCTGTCTGGCTGGAAAAAGAGGCCGTAGAACAGAACCTCGAGGCGCAGGATACCCTCATTCTGAAAAAAGAGAAAAAGTAAAAAATCTGGAAGAATTTTCGGGGACACAATACCCGTTTCCTTACGTCCTTCAGACTCAGCTTGGACGACTTATTGGATGGATGTTTCCCTTGACATATGGTTTAGGAAAATGTATCCAATGTGTCAGAAGAGGAGGGATTATGAAAACGAACAAAACAATAGCTGTTTTCTTATTTTTGTTTCTTTTTGTTTTATGCATGCCGGGGAGAAGTTCAGCACAAAAGCTGAAAATCAAGGTCATCGTTGATCAAGCAAAAGTTTATCTCGAGCCTATCTTAACCAGTAGTGTCATCACGAATGTGCCTGCGGGAGCGGTATTTGAAGTTCAAAAAACGATAGGTGAGTTTTATGAGGTAAATCTTCCCCCCGATGAAAACGGGTTTGTGAAATCTGGATTTATTCAAAAAAGCGCCGTGGAAGAGATCGAGTCTGAGGATATGCCGGAGAAAACGCAGGAAGAGACGCCTCCTCCGGTTCCTAAAAAGGAAGTCACTCCTCCCCAACAGCCGCCACCGCCACCACCGGCTGAGAAGGTCATCACAGCACTCCCTCCGCCGGCAAAAAGACCGGAGCCTGTCGCTTTTGAGACTCGAAGAGATGGAGGTGTGGAAATCGGTTTTCGCCTATTCGGCAATTTTTTATTCACCATGAGTGACAATGATTTTAATACGTATAGTGAAAGTATGGAGAAAGCCATAGGGGCTATCGTGGTTCCTCCGTGGGTTACCGTGACAACGAATAGTGAACTTATGAAACACGCTTATGGAGGTGGAGGAGAATTTTATGTCAATGTTTTGCCTTATCTAGGGATCGGTTTCGGAGCCGGCTATATTCAACAAAATGGAGAGAGTGGGTTTGAGGTAGCAGATAATTTAGCTGGCGCGAGTGAGGGGATGCAAATATCTTCCAAAGTATCCGCCGTTCCTGTGACTTTCAGTCTCTACTTCAATATTCCTGCCGGACAGGTGATGAATTTTTCGCTTTATGGAGGATTGGGGCTTTACCTTGGTAACGTAGAGTGGAATACTCTTTGGTCGGTTGAAACCAGTACACTTTGGGGAGAAAACGAACATCTCTGGAAGGCCAAATCCAATGCTTTGGGATTCCATGGAGGACTGAATTTCGAATTCAACATAGGTGGAGCGTTTGCGTTTATTATGGGAGTTAATGGAAGGGTGGTGAAATTTTCGGACCTCACTGCCGATTTAAAAGAAACTGTCAAGACCTCAATGGGACCTACGTTTGAATTTACGTATACCAATCAAACACTATGGTATTTTGAAGAGTATTATTCAGGTCAATGGTATTCTTATGCTGAGATCGATGATTCCCCTCCTTCCAGTCCTTTCTACAGGAATATCCGCAAAGCTGAGATATCTCTGGGCGGTATTGCTCTGGTGGCTGGTTTTAAGATAAGAATCAAGTAAAACCAGGTGAATAAGTATTATGCCTCCGATTTTTTCCCATTATTATCAATAAGATAAGACAGCCAGGCCGGCCTCTTGGACGGATGTTTCTCTTGACACGTGGATAAATTAGCTGTATCCAATATATCAGAATCGGAGGGGCTATGAAATCAACTAAAGCATTAACTGTTTTTCTGATTTTGTCTCTTTTGATCTTATGTGTGCCGGGGAAAAGCTGGGCCCGAAAGCTGAAAATCAAGGTTGTCGTCGATAATACAAAAGTCTATTTTGAGCCTGACTTAGCCGGCAATGTCATCACAAATGTGCCTGCGGGAGAAGTCTATGAAGTTCAAAAAAGAACAGGTGATTTTTATGAGGTAAATCTTCCACCTGATGAACATGGTTTTATGGTATCAGGATATATTCACAAAAGCGCCGTTGAAGAGCTCGAGTCGGAAGATGTAAAGGAGAAAACGGAGGAAGAAACGTCTCCTCCAGCTCCCAGAAAGATAACCAAGCCGCCACAACCACCATCTCCGGCTGGAAAGGTCATCACAGCGCCGCCACCACCGGAAAGAAGACCGGAACCCGTCGCTTATGAAAGCCGAGGAGGGAAAGGGGTGGAAATCGGTTTCCGCCTTTTCGGTGATTTTTTATTCACCATGGGTACCAATGATTTTAATGCCTTTGCTGAAGGCATGTCGGAAAGATTGGAAAGTATCTCAGTTCCGCCATGGTGCAGTGTGACAAACAATTGGGGACTTATGAAACAAGGTTATGGAGGTGGCGGCGAATTTTATGTCAATATTTTGCCTTATTTAGGACTCGCATTCGGAGCCGGATATATCCAACAGAAAGCAGAAACTGAGTTTGAAGTAAGGGATAACTTGTTTATGACAAGTGAGGGGATGCAATTGTTTACCAAGGTAGCAGCCGTTCCTCTGACCTTCAGCCTCTATTTCAATATTCCGGCCGGACGGATAATGAAATTTTCGCTTTATGGAGGGTTGGGTCTTTACCTCAGTAATGTAGAGTGGAATTCTATTTCGTCGTTTAAGAGTAGTACGAGTTGGGCCGACAGTGAACAGACCTGGAATGCCAAATCCAATCCTTTGGGATTTCATGGAGGGCTGAATCTCGAATTTGATATAGCTGGAGCGTTTGCATTTATTATAGGATTTAATGGCAGAGTGGTAAAATTTACGGACCTCACTGCTGATATGATTGAAACATTAAAAAGCTCGACATCACCTCTCGTTAAAAACATCTATCCCAATGCAACGCTGTGGTATTGTGAAACACAACTGTCAGGCAAATGGTATTCTAGTATTTCGATCAGTGGTACACCTCCTTCCGGAACCGGATTCAGAAATGTCCGCAAAGCTGAAATTTCTCTGGGGGGCATTGCTCTGGTGGCCGGTTTTAAGATAAGGATCAAGTAAAGTCAATATCCAACATATCGAAATAGGAGAGGCTATGAAAAAAACAAAAAGGTTAATATGTATTGTGTCCTCGATTTTTTGGTAGTTTCCCAATTTTATTTAGTAAATATTATTTTATGCTTTTTGTTTTAAAAGTTGTGCCATGAATTTTTTATGCTTATCATTCATGCCTTCTATATTTGACCATCTTTCTACTTCACTTAAATCCACCTCGTTGTCAACGCATACTGAGATTGCCTGGTCTAAAGATTGACGATCATTCCAATAATAATATGCGGCCAACCTGTCTTTAACACAGTCAGTGGGAGATAAAAGATATAGTTTGCGATCCCCCTTTGTTAGTTCCGCAATTTCCTTTACAGGTTCGCTTCCTACCGAAGGGGGAGGAGAAAGAAAATCAAGAAAATATTCGGTATCTTTATGCACGAAATATCGACCTTCCTCATAAAATCCCATGGTTATTAATAATTCTTTTGCTTCCTTTCCCTTATCCACATCCATTAATATAAGGTCTAAGTCATAAGACATGTATTTGTTATCGGTATAAATGGAAACACATGCCCCACCAGTTAAGACGGTCTCAATGCCGTTTATTCTCAAATAATCAGAAATGGTGACAGCAAAATTTTCTAATGATAAACCCTTTATTTTCATTTGTATTATTTGAGTGGTTTATTCGTTTGCCGGGGCCTTAATCTTGGCATATACAACTTTTCTTTTTCTTCCCTCGGAATAAATTCCAGGATTTTTTCGAGAAGAGATTCCAATTCTCTTTTAAAAGGATATCTAGGATTCATACCAAATAATCTTACTTTCCCCTTCAGCTTGCTATAGAGGATTCCGCTTTTTTCCAAGTTCAATAATTGGTTTTGAACTCCATTTAAATAAAAATTAAGTCGTGAGGCAATTTCTCTTGGGTAAGACTCACCATTTGTGTAAATATATAATAGAATTTTTCCCTTTTTTTCTGAGCCGAATATTCCTTTAAACATTTTCTTCTACCGACCAATACATTTGGTCATATAACCAATAATTTTGGTCATATAACCAAATGTATAATGATGAAAAATATAAAGTTTGTCAATAGGTTAAAATCGGACATAATACCCATTTACCCAATTTTCCGCTCAAAACCAACTCAAGAGTTATAGACAGAAAATAGGTGAATATGTATTGTGTCCCCGATTTTTAAGCAACCTTTTAAGAGCAGGCGAGTCTATATATTTGTGAAACACAAATAAATATAAGTTGAAAAAACATGAAAAAACCGTTGAAAAACAGCATGTGCCCGCCCCGCCTAGCGGAATGGCTGATGAAACATCTTGCCTGGCCGGAAGACCGTGAAGCCATTGTGGACAATCTTAAAGAGGAATACGAAAACCGTGTATTGGAGCAGGGGAAATGGTCCGCCCGCTTGTGGTTCCGGCTACATGTTTTGCGTTCCGTTGTTCCTTTTATCTCGTTTGAATGGAAATGGAGTTTGGCTATGATAAAAAATGACCTCAAAATCGCTTTGCGCATCTTACGCAAACAGAAGATCTTTTCTGTCATTAATACCGCCGGCCTGGTCGTCGGGTTTACCTGTTTTTTGCTGATTTTTCTTTACGTCCGTTATGAAAAAAGTTTTGACACCTTTCATGAGAATTCGGAACGCATCTTCAGAGTGGCGACTCAAGATCCGGGAAACACAGCCAAGGATCTGGATACCTGGGCCACTTCCAATGCGGCCCTGGCTCCCTCGTTGATGGAGAATTATCCGGAGGTAGAAGTAGCGACACGATTCAGCCGCAAAAGCAGCCTCCTGCTTTCAAAGGGAGATAAAAGTTTCAATGAAACGGGAATATTTGCTGATGAATATTTTTTTGATGTCTTCAGTTTTAAATTGATGGAAGGCCATAAAGACAAAATACTGGACGACCCCTTGTCCATCGTTATCAGTTTACATGTGGCCGAGAAATTTTTTGGAAAAACAAAACCCATCGGTCAAACGCTCAACTGCCCATTTGGCGATTTAAAAGTCACCGGAGTGATGGAAAAAATACAGGAAAAATCCCACATTCAATGCGACTGGCTTATTTCCTTTAAGCAGGTAAAGGACCGAATCCTGAACGGGCAGAGCAGAAATCCGCGGTTTTTCTGGGCGGGGGCTTTATCCTATTTCACGTACTGCGTCCTAAGAAACGAATCAGACAAAGAGATTGTGGAACAGAAGATAACTGCTTTAGAAAACAAAAAATATGAGGATTTCGGCTGGGACCGCATGAGATATAAGTTTCATTTACAGCCGCTGACCAGCATCCATCTCCATTCCCACCTCAACTCTGAATTTTCAGCGAACAACTCCAACAAATTGATATTGCTGTTTTCTGCTGTCGCGGTATTTGTTCTTTTTATCGCCTGTATCAACTCCATGAATCTCACTTCGACCCAGGCGGCAAAACGGATGAAAGAGATTGGAATACGAAAGATTGTGGGAGGCCGGCGGGGCCAGATATTTCGGCAATTTACCGTTGAATCTTTTCTTCTGATCCTCCTTTCGCTTTTATTGTCTTTAGGGATTGCCCGGTTTTTACTGCCCGGATTCAGCCGTTTTTTTGAGCGAACTATCCTTTTTTCCGCCGTTTTCGATGGTCCGATTCTTTTAGGCCTTGCGGCGGTCTTTATCGTAAGCGGTATTCTGACCGGTTTTTATCCTGCGGTCGTGCTCTCCTCCTGCAATGCCGTTAAAACGTTGAAAGGGAAGGCCGGAATGTTTCAGAAAGGCGCAGGAATGAGGAATGTGTTGGTGGTATTACAATTCAGCATTACCGTCGCTTTGATGATATCATCCGTGGCGATGATGCATCAGATCAGATACATCCATGAGAAGCCCATTGGTTATGACAGAGAGCATGTCGTGGTCACGCAGATGACGGATTCAGCCGGGAATCAAGGTTATGAAGCGTTCAGGAATGCTGTTCTGCAGAATACCCATGTTATCGATGTGACGACATCAGAGAATCTTCCTACTCAAATTAGTAATACTTGGGCGGGAGGATCTTTTTTAAGTGATGACGGCGTGATGGTGGAATTTCCGACAGAGCTTCTTTGGACGGATTTTAATTTTCTCGATTTTTACCGAATGGATCTTCTAAAAGGGCGAACATTTTCCGAAGCACATGGAACGGATCCGTCCAATGCCGTCATTCTGAATGAAACATTCATCAAAAAAGCAGGCTGGAAAAATCCCGTCGGAAAAAGAATCAAACTGATGGGAAATATGGAAAGAGAAGTTGTGGGTGTTGTCAAGGATTTCCATTTTCAATCCATGTATCAGACCATAAAACCCATCATTCTTTTTTGCCGTCCGGTCAATCGATATATCCAGATTCGCATCAAATCCGAACAGATTCCGAAGACGATTGAGTATTTACAAAAGACATACCGGCGGTTAACGGGAGGACAGCCGTTTGATTATTTTTTTCTGGATGACAACTTCAACCGAATGTACACCTCTGAACAAAAAATGGGAAAGATACTGGTCTCATTCGCCATTTTGGCGATTTTTATCGCCTGTCTGGGAATATTTGGTTTGGCCTCGAATACCGCGGAAAGACGCACCAAAGAAATAGGGATTCGCAAGGCTTTGGGCGCTTCTAGCTCAGAGATCTTTATTCTTATAACACGAATATTCACTAAGTGGGTGGTTATAGCGAATCTTATCGCCTGGCCGGTGGCTTATATCGCCGTGAGCAAATGGCTTCAAAATTTTGCCTACCGGATACATTTAACAATATGGCCCTTTATCTTTTCCGGTTTGACGGCTCTTCTGATCGCATTTTTTACCGCGAGTTTCCAAACGGTCAAAGCCGCCGCCGCCGATCCGGTTGATTCCTTGAGGTACGAATAAAAAATTAGGGACACAATACCCATTTACCCAATTTTACATTTAAAACCCCTATATAATCGTGAAAAATAAATAGGTTAATATGTATTGTGTTCTCGATTTTGTGCTGCGCCGTGAGCTTTACAAAGACGGATCAACCTTTATATAATAACATAGAAATACTTGGGGGTAAGTCAGCTTGAGAAAAAGCGTCGTTTATTTATGTGTCGTCATTTTATCGATTCATTTATGCGGCGTTTATCTTCTGGGCTCCTATCATAAACAAGAGCAGTATCGGCATGAAGTGGCCGTCACCCTTAAGCTCATTCAAGTTTATGTCACCGACAAAAGCGGTAGTCCCGTGACGGGTTTGGGCGTTGAAGAGTTTGAGCTTTTTGATAATGGAAAACGGGTGCCGATAACAGCCTTTGAAGAATATGATTTTTCCTATCCTCCGGCCGAGGCGGATCAACGTAAAAAGAAAGAAGATCTGCCGGCGTATAAGGAGAAGATGAACAGAAAATTTTTCATCTTTTTTGATTTTGCCTTCAATAACGCATCAGGCATAAAAAAGTCAAAAGAAGCCGCCCTTCATTTCATCGACACAAAACTGCATCCGGACGATGAGCTGGGGCTTATTTCCTACTCCGCGATAAAAGGATTGGTCCTTCATAAGCATCTGACAACCCGACATGATGAAGTAAAGAATATTATTGAATCATTCGGGGCGGAAAAAGTTTTAGGGAGGACGGAAAATATTGAGGGACTTTTTTGGTACGGCTCTGGTGATAAAACAAAGGATCCTTTTCTGGACCAAAGTCCTTTAATGCCCAGTGATGAGTTAAAGCTGGAAAGAATGGGGAAATTTCTTAGAGGGGAAAGAAATAATTTGATAAAGCAGGCACATTTTTTTGCTTTAGATATCGCACGATTAGCGAAAGCCCTCCGGTACATTCCGGGATACAAAAACTTCATTTTTTTATCATCAGGTATAAACGGCTCTTTGATGTACGGTATCGGTGCTCCCTTTGGAAATATTAAAAAGGGAAGCTGGGGAGATACTATTTTGAGAAATGCCTATGAAAAAATGACAAAAGAGCTGGCGGCGTCCAACAGCCGTTTTTATGCTTTGGATTCCGAGGAGTTGTCTTCAGCATTAAAAATGGATTATCAGATGACGGGCGCTTCCTCATTAAAAGCTTTATCCCAGGAAACGGGAGGAAAATATTTCACCCTGGTCGGGGATTACAAAAAAACGTTGGAAGAGATAAATGATACGACTCTCACTTATTATGTCTTGGGCTACGACATCGATGAAAAGTGGGATGGGGCCTACCACAAAATTGAGGTTAAGGTAAAAAGAAAGGGCTGTAAGGTCCATGCTCAAGCGGGATATTTTAACCCGAAACCGTTCTCGGAATTCAGCGACCTGGAGAAAAGGATCCATCTTGTCGACACCGTGGTAAGAGACAAGCCTTATTTCGGTGATTTGGTCCGTTTTCCCATGACGGCTCAGTTTTTTCTCATAGAAAAGAAACCTTTTGTCCTGGCTGTCTCAAAATTTGAAAGAGAACGTTTGAGAGAAGTTTTGGGGAAAGATAGTGAAATTTATTCGATTATTCTGGATAAAGATAAAAATATTATCTTTTTCAAGAAGAAGGATTTAAACCTCAAGCAATTTCCTGAAAAGGATATCTATTTCCACTACCATACTCCCCTAAAGCGGGGAGATTATCAATGTTTTGTCGTTATAAGAAATAACCAAACAGGAAGGACAGCCAAATCAACCTCTTTTTTAAGCGTTCCCGAAACGGAAGATAAAGATTATATATTGTCCACCCCTCTTCTGATTCAATCCCAGGTAGACACGATTTTTTTGGGAGCAAAGCTCGGATCGGGAGAAAACGATTTGTTCATCACGGACATTTTCCCCTTTGATCATTCTTTGTATGCGCCCGT
>JAFGMO010000001.1 GCA_016927475.1 Candidatus Aminicenantota bacterium | reverse complement strand
CCTTCATCATCACCCACGTAGATAAACTTTCCGTCCTTTACGGCAAAGGCCGTAACTTTGCTGAATTTTTTATCCACAGTATAAACGTTGCCGTTAATGTAAACTTTATCGGCTTTTTGGGTGTCGCTTATGGCTGCCGGTGCTGTTAGGAAAAAAACGATCAGCATAAAAATAGAAAAAATAAAAGATAATCTTTTGATCAAATTCATCTTACCTTCTCCTTTATTCCGCTGTCCGGGTGAAACTAAGATAATTATTTTGTCCGGATTAGTCAAATAGAGCTGAAAATGGAGCTGAAAATGATTTTTGTAAAAGGAGAATATTCCACCCATCCCCGGCTCCCAGCCGGCCGGATAAAAGAGGAAGGGCAAAGGCAAAAGCGGCCATCGTCGCCGCATCCAAAAGAGGAGTCAATATGATTTTGAAAAATCCGCCTTTTTGTGTTCGATTCATGTTCTCAGCCTTTCCCATTCAAGATGTTCCATGTTTTAACCGACGGATAAGCAGTCCACACCGAACTCGTTCGGGGCGCCTCCGATCCGCAGCCATTTTCTTATGAGGTTTCCGTTGAAAATTTCCAGATAAAACCTTCCGCTGTCCGGATTTGATTTGCCGGATCCGAAGACGATGATTTCATTGATTCCGTTTTCATCCGTATCGGCGACAATGATGTTGTTCGGCTGGACACTGAGGTAATCGTAGAGTGTTGCCTGCTGGAGTATTTCCAGATTGCTTCCGCCTGTCCATCGGCATAATGTGACCAACATCTGATTTCCCAATGTGTAAACGATTTCACAACCCGGATATTCCGGCAGGATTTCTCCAACAGCGACGTGGTTCCAGGGGCTGTTGGATTTGTCCGGATTTTTTTGATTTAAAGGGAGACACGGTTCCGGGCTGCCGATGGGAATCTCGAAACACTCCCAGGAAGAAATGAAGTCCCAGATGAAGATGTATGCCTGGCAGGTATCTTTTTGATATTTAAAACCGGTCGAGATGATTTCGAGATTTTCGTCGCCGTCGATATCACCCAAACGAAGTGAGCAGCCCGTAAGATAGGCATTGATAGGCAACTCGGCGGACATCTCCAATCTTCCCCCCCTTAGATAAAAAAACAGAATATACCCTTCATTTTTCACGCTGCGCTCGATAAGTCCGGCCATATTGGTTTTGCAGTCCTCCCTGTTGGCGGAAACGACAATCATTTTGTTCGTAGGATCTAAAACATTCCCGGCAGCGATCGAGTTTATTCGAAGGTGCTGTTTGGAGACGGAGGGTTGGAGGGAAACGTGTTTTTTGAAAAGGCCCTTGGTTTTTCGGGGATCATATATTTCATCAGGCATATATTTATAAACGGCAAGCCAATGTCCGGTTGAGAGGATTACTTCATCACCATCATCTCCGTCCATGTTTTCTATGATAAGTTCTTTGGGCCACCAGCACCAGAGCGTGTTTTCCCTCAGATTGTTTTTCATGCCGTCGCCATAGGTTGTTCTCCACATCCCCATACCATCACAGTCTTTTGTTTCATCTTCTTTATACACACATAGGAAATACGTATAAAATTCCTCTGTCCCTTTGTCCTTGTACTCGGACATTCTGCAGCCGGCGAGACCGATAATTTCCCTTTTGTAGTCTCCATCGATATCGGCCATGTCCATGGCTTCGAATTTGAAGCTTCTCGCCGTCCAGATGTTTTCACAAACATCGGATGCGCAGTTCCACCCATAGAGAAGCCCCCCGCCGCAGAGAGATGTGCCGCTTATTCCGTAATCCTGAGCTGTAATGATGTTTGTCCGGCTGAGTTCCAGCGTGGAGGCCGCCGGCTGAACGCCGGGCTTCTGAATGGGAGTTGAACCGCAGGAAAATAAAAAAAGACATAAAGAAATAAGGACTGCGTGTCGGCTGATTGGTCTGAACGGGATGCGTTTCATATCCCTTACCAAACCGTTTTGACACTCTGAGGTTGTTCTTTATGTCCCATGAATCATCCAGCGGACCTTTTAGACCTGAAAAATGTCAATGTTTTTCTCTTTGGAACGCCCTTTTCATACGGCAGGCCTTATTTGAATAACGGTATTATAACAGACATGCCTTTTGAAGTCCTATTCATCAAAAAATGATTCGATCGCATGAAATTTCACCTTGATAATAAATAACGGTTAGAATCACTTTTTACTCTTCAGTTTTCTTGATTCCAGCATATATTCCTTATGGCAGACAAGGAGCATGGAAATATTTTTTAGGGTTTTTTGCTGTATTGGAATCGTTGACCTTGTTGTTTTGGATGTGATAGTCTTACCTCATTATTTCAGCGGGTGGATATTGAGAAAAATGGGGTGATTTACATCAGATAAAAAAAAGAAGTTATCAGCATAAATTTCCGTTCCGTAAAATATGTCCGAAAATTTTAGCGAAGACCAACTTAGTGAAAGATCAGAAAATTAATGGAGGGAAGCAATGATTATTTTTTCAATGTTTGGACTGTCCGATAAAAAGATCAAAAATAAGTGGGCAGGTTCTTGGATCGGGATCAGTATCAACTCGGAATCCACACGAAATAAGAATGCCAATCTGCAATATTCTAAAGCCATTAAATCAAAGGCAAAAAAAGTTCCGTCTCCGGTAATGATCTCATGTGGGAAACCTATGGAAGTAGGAGTTTCTAGCGAAACCGGCAAAACAATGATGTGGGATGTACATGTGCGTATAATTTTCCCAAATCTTGCTGATGTTAAAAGCAGTGTAATAGAAATTCTGGATGAGATTAGATTTCAAATTACCGCAGGCAATGTTCAATTCGATTTTTATGATTTTTCCGATTACGATGAGGCATTAGAGTGGTGCAATTTAGGACGAATTTGGAAATGCAACTACTCAACTCGACCTTCTGAGCATCAATCAGGAGCTCTATCCCTTTCCGGTTCCGGTTTTCAAAATCCTTCAATTACTATAGAGGGGGAGTATGCATCAATCTCGAGGGACAACTCGAGGATTGTATCATCTCTAAAGAATGATAACAAACTCATGGTTTGGGAAGCAGCGAGCGGTGAATTATTCAAAACTCTTGAGGAGCCGACAGGTGATACACACAGGCTGGCGTTCTCACCTAATGGACAATTCCTTGCTACTGCAGGCAGTGGGGTAAAGGTTGTCAGAGTGTGGGATCTCACAACCGGCAAGCTTATTAAGGAGTTGAAAGGATACACTGATACAATATGGGATGTTGATTTTGCACCGAATGGCAGTAAAATCTTGACCACTGGTGAAAATGTCTCTATTTGGGATTTTCCGAGCGGGAAGAAAACTCTCACATTCCGGAAACATGGGTGTACTGTGAAATGCGCAACATTTTTTCCCGATGGTTCTCGTGTAGCCTCAGGAAGTTTCGATTTTGGAAAAGCGTCCGTCATGATTTGGGAAGTGAAGGGAGGAAAAGTATTATCCACATTCAATTCCGAAGAAGATCAGTTCAGCGCAATATCGGTTACAGCCGACGGGAAATACCTTGCAGCTTCCGGCGCTCAGACGAGTGCGTATCCCATCTATATCTGGGATGTTAATAATGAAGAAAAAATCAAGTTGCTCGTGGGACATACCAGTCTTATCAATTCTATCTCTATTTCAGCAGACGGCAGGTATCTAGTAAGCGGAGGATACGATTGTACGGTAAGGCTTTGGGATGTTAAGAGGGGGCATGAATTGCTCCAGTTACCGGAAATTAATCATCCAGTATTTTCAGTTATTTTTAGTTCAGACGGGAAATGGATAATAACCGCAGGCAGTGACAATAAAGTTAAGTTGTGGGATGCATCATTTCTGTCCTAGGGAGCGGACTAAAATATCCATAGTGTTATCAGCAATGTAAACTCGAATTAAAATTCAAGGATGTGATTTTCTCGCAATTTCTTATTATTTAATTTGGCATAGCTCGCTTCATATTTTTCAATGGTTCTTCCCCTCGGCCAATGGACCAGTTTCTTATTCGCTCTTCTTTTGCTCGGGATTATGAGAGAGGGTGCGCTTTATTGCGAACAAAGGAACGTCCGGTTGTTGATGTGATGAAGCCGTATAAACCTACGGCGGCCACAATGAACAGGGCATAGAGCGAGCTGCCCCAGTACCAGGAGCTTGGATCAGCGGTAAGCGGAAAATCGTGAAGCATATAGGCGGCATAAAAAAAGGCGAAAGCTGCCAGAAGACCCAATCGCGTGATAAGAATAAGCAAGGAAATCATCAAGGCCGCTGCTGATAACCATCGTGCTGGGGATGCAATGTCGGTTACGATAAAGAAGAGGGCACCCGATAAAATGAATACAGTTGCCCATAACCACCATTTTTTCAAAAGGATACGTAGGAGAACAAGAGAAAGCAGATAGACCAGGCTTACCCCCAGGGCGCTGAGGCAAAAAATACTCACAGCCAGCAGATGCCGGCCTCCCAGCAGTGTGCTTGGGATAGTCCTCCAGAATGGTTCAACCGGGCCGAGCCAATCCGGGACAAGCACGGTGAGGAACTCGAGGACAGGCCAGAACCAGACACCGACCGCAGCGCCCACCAGGAGGTCGCGGCCGACGGAAGGATCACGGAATCGGCCGAACATAAACCGGTTCCAGCTGATGAGAAGTTTGGGCCAGAACCGCCTGATGTATGGTTCAAAAGCCAAATAGACGACTCCAAAATAAAGACCGTAAAACATGGCGGAACTTACTCCTGAGAACACCAGTGCCATTTCGCCGGCAAAATGAGGAACATGACTGGCTTCAAAAAACCAACTGATCAGGTTGAATGAGAAAATAAACAGTCCCAACCTGAAGGCGCCTTTGCGGTCGCTTCTTCCAAGACGGAGACTCCGGCGTGCAATGAAGGCGGCGGCAATGAGCACGATCAGCATATATGTCCATTCCAAGGAACGGCTTTCCTCAATCCTCATCGGCTGCCGGTCGCTTGGCGGGATTCCCAACTTTACAGCCTGAGGAATAGTTGTGCCTTCAATAACTTTGAAGTAAACAGCTTTGCCAAGATAGGATGCGCCTTCCACGAGGACTTCGTTCTCACCTTTGGCAGACTTTCCTTTCCACACAAAATGCTTATCGGGTAATGTTGGGAATAGTTCCTTCGGGGTTTCATCCGATACTATTTTGAACTGCTCTAAGTTTAGGTTTGCGTGCTCGAAAAGCGGTTCCCATTTCACTTCTGCTGTTTCGTTTCTCTTTTCGACGTTTGTATCAGGCACAGCATAAAATTCGATAAGGTCTCCATTCCCTTTGAGTCGTAGGCCCACCATTCCCGGCAGGGTTTGGGGAGGATCATCCTCAGTGACTTTCCAAGCGTAACGTTCCACGGGATTTAGATAATTCATACTTTGACGGTACCAAAAGTATATTCCCGTCTGTTTTCCATAATTGGGATCTTCCCGGGTGCCGGACATGTATTTCTTAATGCGTAATGACCACAAGTATTCCTCTGCGTACGCGTAGCCGTAATCTTTGTCCTTTGGTTGGGAGTTGTAACCGAGGTCTTCAATAAGTTCGCTTGCCGTCTTTTCAAGCGCAGCAGGTTTTTCAGTGAGATCTGCTCTGCCCAGGACTGTGGCTTTGTCTGCCAGGAAAGCGGCAGAGATAAGCCCTAGAAGCAGTACGGCCAGCCAAGCCATGGCATGCCGCCGATGCAAACGGCCGGACTCGCCGGCTGCAGCGACCATTTCCGGTGAAGGCGTCTCTCCTGCTGCCAATGCTGCTGCTAAGGGATCTCCACCCGGGAGTGCCGCAGCCGCATCCAGGACCGATTGCGGACGGCGCTTCGGTTCTTTTTCGAGGCATTGCTGAATCACACGCTCGACCTCGGGATCGATATCCAGCACGAGGGTCGAAGGTTCCGGCGGGGATGAACGCCGGCGCTGCTTCAACAGTTCGTCTTTGCTGTCGGCGTCGAAGGCCCTTTTTCCGGTAAAGACCTCGAACAGGATCAGACCGAGGGAATAGATGTCGCTTTGTTTGGTTATTGGGCCGCCTGTTTTTTGTTCGGGGGCCATGTAGGCCGGAGTGCCGACCCACGCTTCCGGATCCTCCTTTTCTGAGGACACACGGGCCAGGCCAAAATCGGTGATCTTGACTCTCCCCCGGCCATCGATCATCACGTTTGAAGGTTTCAGATCGCGGTGAAGGATGCCCCGGTCATGGGCGGCTGCCAAACCAGCGCAAAGCTGGCGGGCGATATCGAGTCCCTTGTCATGCGGAAAACGGACGATCCGGCGAATCAAGGTAGCCAGGTTTTCGCCGTCGACGTATTCCATGGACAGGAAATGTTGACCTTCCACCTCGCCGATATCATAAACCCGGCAAACGTTGGGGTGGGAAACCTGCCGCGCCAGACGGACCTCGTTGTGAAAATACTCCAACCGTTCCGGGTCTTTGGAGAACTGCGGCGGTAGAAACTTCAAGGCGACGGCCTGCCCCAATTTGAGGTCATCCGCCCGATAAACCTCACCCATTCCGCCTTTTCCCAGCAGGCTTACGATCCGGTAACGGCCGGCCACCATGGTTCCGGGAAGAAAACGGCCGTGCATCATGGAATCCCAGGGTGAATTTTTGGCATCGGATGACATAAGTATCCGTTTTCCGGTGGGAGTTTCGATTGTTTTGGTAGCCGAGACCTCCCGAGATAAAGGAGCAGCGCACTCCTTGCAGAACTTGGAATCGGAGGGATTGTCAGTATCGCATTGAGGGCATTTGATAGTCACAACTTACCCCAATATCAGCCTGAAAACGGGTTGTGAAAAGAATATCAGGGAACACGGATAGAGTCAAATTAACCTGCATTATTACCCAGAAAACAACAATAGTCATCACCCGGTTCATCCGGGTGATCCAGGAATACAGGCAATAATTTTCATCGTTCGTGGGTGCGCCGGCGCATGAAAAATTCCTAGATTTGGCTATTCTTCTTTTTGTTTTCCCACAGGCAGGTTCATCTTGCGCAATAATTCCTGAAAGCGCGGGTGGGAGCGCAAGGGATTACCAACCATACTGATGTAAGGCAGGTTGGGGTCATGCTCCTCATAGGCCTTTTCGTACCAATCGATGGCCAAGTCGTAGTTGCCAGCCTCAAGATAGGCATCAGCGATTTCCTTAGCTGCCACGTTCTTACCTGGCTTCCTATACCAATCTGCCTTAAGGTCCGCTAAACCACGATAAGCACCCATGCAGCCTGCTTTTTCAAAGCCATCCTCTAATGCCATAGTAAGCTCGGCGTCATCAGCGTGTATCCTCCGATAAATGGCAAATTTCTCGTTATACATCCCTTTTTCGCCAAGTGCACCGGCCAAGTTTCCGAGGGCAATCGGATAGTTAGGGGCAATATCAAGCGCAGTTCGATACGCTGCAATAGCGTCGTCGTAGCGACAATGGTGTGACAGGACAATTCCATAAAAAAGATGCCACATCGGATTTAGAGGGTCCAGCTCGAGTGCCAGCTCAATATGGGGCAAGGCCTCATTGATGCGTCTCACGTGACATAACAACTGGGAGTAGGCCCCGTGGGCACCCGCATGGTTCGGGTTAAGCCTATAGGCTTGCAGAAATTCTTTCTCTGCGCCCTCCCAATCCCATTCGTCCCAGCATTTGATAGCGCCCAATGCCCAATGAGCTTCTGCCAGTGTGTTGTCCAGCTCCAATGCTTTCTCTATCGCTGCTTTTGTCAGAGGCAAGGATTCCTGGCGCGACGCTATTCCCATTTGATAGCGATCCATCCAGACAAGTGAGATTCCCACGTGAGCCAATGCGTTGTTCGGTTCTATCTCTAGTGCCAAGTCGAAGTACTGTTGTGCAATCTTTATTCCCTCTGGAGTGAGTTTGTTCAAGTGAGGCAATCCTTTGAGATAGGCATCGTAGCTTTCCGGATCGACCTGCCGGGCATCGGCAAAACGTGACGTTTCATCGGCCGTCAATTTGACCTGGATGTTATCGGCGATAGCGCGGGCCATTTCTGCGTACATCACCAAAACATCGGTTTTAGGCCGGTCATACCTTTTTGTCCAGAGGTTCCGCTCCTCGGGAAGCGCATCAAACAACTGCAGCTTGATGCTTACGTTTTCGCCGACCTGGTAGACCGTCCCTTCAACCAAGGCATCCACTTTAAGCTCCTGGGCGATCTCCGGCAGGGACTTCTCCGTATCCTTATACCGCATGACCGATGTGCGGGAAATAACCCGCTGCAAACCGCTGATCTGTCCCAACTGCCCGATCAGCTCATCGGTCACTCCGTCCACAAAATACTGTTGTTCCGCATCCCCGGTCATGTTTTCGAGCGGCAGGACGGCTATGGAATCAATGGCTTCAGCCGGACCGGTAAACAAAAGAAGCGCCAAGACAACCGCGGATATGACCAAAGTTGCGGCTCCTCCGTATAGGAAGGCCCTCTTTCTTTTACGCAGCTTTTCCTTTTTTATTCTTGTTCTGATCTCTTCCGGCACAATCCCTGCAGAGATGGATTTGAGGTCATCTAACAAATCGTCTATTTGCTGGTATCTTTTGTCGGGATTTTTCTCGAGGGCCTTGTTCACCACTTGCTCTATGGAAGCAGAAATCTCCGGTTTCACATTTGAGATCGGCTCGGGTTTATCCTTCCGGATGGAATAAACCACAGCCTGCTCATGCTCCCCGCGAAAAGGAAGCTGTCCGGTAAGCATTTCATAAAGCACCACGCCGAAGGACCAGATGTCAGTCCGGTGGTCGACCTTCTCTCCCTTGGCCTGTTCGGGTGACATGTAGGCGATCGTGCCCATGGTCGAGCCTTCTCTGGTTAAAAGCGTGCCTTCGGTTTTCCTGGCCAGCCCGAAATCCATGATCTTGACCTGGCCATTGTCCGTCACCAAAATGTTGCCGCTTTTGATGTCCCTGTGGACGATGCCTTTCTTGTGGGCTTCCTGAAGCCCTTCGGCAACTTGAGTGGCGATGTTGATAGCTTCCTCCATCCCCAAAGGGCCTGATTCGATCTTTTTTCTCAGGCTTTGACCTTCGACATAGGCCATGGAGATGAAGGTTGTCGCTTCGGTCTCGTCAAATTCATGAACCGTGCAGATGTTGGGATGGTCCAGAGCCGCCGCAGCCTGAGCCTCGCGTATAAACCGTGCTTTAACCTCTGGGACATGTGTCAGCTCGGGCGGCAGAAACTTAAGGGCCACGGTTCTCTTGAGCTTGGTGTCTTCCGCTTTGTAGACCACACCCATGCCGCCCCGGCCGAGCTCCTCGATGATGGTGTATCTTCCCGCCAGAGTTGTGCCTTTCCGCAGACTTTCTGCGGATGATACCACGGTTTTGGTAATGTCGCTTCCCTCGGCCGTTTTAAGGGCTGCGCCGCATTGGCCGCAGTAAAGGGTTCCCTCAGGATTTTCGAAACGGCACTTAGGGCAGGATATTGCCATTTTTCCTCATCCTTTGGCTATATTATAATGAAAGCATATCAACTTCCCAAAGCAGATTCAATTAAAAAACCTTGACAATACTTTTCAAGGCATCAAGGCGCGAACATCTCAGCCAGAGTTACCAGAACACAGCCGGCAGTAGGCTCGTCAATTTTCCCCAGCACTTTGACCAATCTTCTCTTATCCACAGTTCTTATCTGGTCAAGCACGATCTGTCCTTTTTTACCCTCAAATGATGTGTTGATCCTTGT
>JAFGMO010000010.1 GCA_016927475.1 Candidatus Aminicenantota bacterium | reverse complement strand
CATCATTCACAGTCAAAAAGGGTGCTTTGTCAAAAGACAAGGTGTGGGAAGTCGCAATCCTTTCTTCGTCAAGGTCATCATTCACAGGTTGATGGCGCATATGGTGAAGAAGCAAAAAAAAGGTTTGTCGCAATCCTTTCTTCGTCAAGGTCATCATTCACAGAATTATAAAACGGGGTGCAGGTGAAGAAAAAAATTGAGTCGCAATCCTTTCTTCGTCAAGGTCATCATTCACAGGGCACTATGGTTAACTTTCCTGGAATGAAGCATATAGAAGCCATATTTTCATAACGTTCCGTTACAGACGTATAATTTATATAAATATCCGTGCATAAAATGTCTATAAAACCATCATATCTCATTTTATTTCAATATGATAAGCCACATCCTGTAACCTATGTACATTTTCGGACACTTCACTTAAATTACAGAATGTAGACGTCTTCATCAATCGTCATTTCTCCTTGCCCAAGAATAAATATTTTATCCTTGCATTCTCCACAAAGTGAATAGATACGAACGCTGTCTTCTTTAATACTGATAATCTCACTCAATCTTTTTTGCATCTCTTCAACCAGCTTTTCATCTAATAT
Organism: Candidatus Aminicenantota bacterium; assembly: GCA_016927475.1. Taxonomy (GTDB): domain Bacteria; phylum Acidobacteriota; class Aminicenantia; order Aminicenantales; family Aminicenantaceae; genus JAFGMO01. The sequence continues at coordinate 27,315 of JAFGMO010000010.1, read as the reverse complement.
ACATTCAAAAACACTATGCTGAACTCTTTTTCCAAAGTCAAGCAAAGTTTGGGCTATACGATATCTTCTTCGATCGTCAGGAATATCATATGCCACGATGTATAACATTACAATTTCAGATTATAAGGGATATAGGGTGACTTTCCTTGAATACAATCCGCAATACGGCGTGCCTGCAAACGCAAACATTTTCGTAAATTTGTTCTTTCCTCGGATTTTGATAGAAAAAACTCCTTTGTCATCATTTTCTCAAATTGTGCAAAATATTTCTTTAACGAATCTTTACTCAGATATACTCCCGGCTTTTTGGGAAGTTCATGAAAATCAAGCGGAGAAAATACTTTATTATTGATAAGGCTCAAAGTGAAGCGATCCACACAGGCTCTGAATTCCTCCAGAATGTCGCTGGCAAGAGAAGCATGGCCATAACGGGTTTGATGAAAATATCCCAAGAAAGGATCAAATCCAATTCCATCCAAAAGAGACAGTATTTCGTTATATACCATGGTATATCCTAACGAAAGCAAAGCATTGACCGGGTCGGGAGGCGGATTTTTTTGTCTTCCATGAAAATAGAATTCTCCCAATATCATTTTTCTAAATGACTGCCAATAATATCTGCCGGCGATACCTTCATCTCCCAGAAGCGTTGAGAATTCACCGGCCTTGCGGGCCTTTTTGATCAATGGCAAAAGCAAACGAATTTCCTTGTCAAAATCGATTTCAGGATGATTATAAGAGAATGACTTTATAATATTAACACAGTTTCTGATCTTGGCTGACACAATCGTACGCGACAAATCCAGCCGGAATTTATCATCCCGATACCTATCAAACTGATTCATTCGTAAGGTTATATTTTTAGTCGCCGGAGACGTGATTTGTCCTTTTAACCGTCCATTCTTCGTAAGAAGCGCAAGCTCTATACCTTGCTTTAACAATTTACCAATTAACTGTGTGGAAAACTGGACATTCCCGAAAATAAGAACGGCATCAATTTTATGACATGGAACATCAAGTAGCACTTTTTCATCTTTTTTTACAATTATTCTGTCCCCAACTTTGCGGAGGTAAGATCCTTGCTCCGTAAGATAAAGAAAAGCCAATTTAAGTTTGTTCCTTTTTCAGAAGAATATATTCTTCTTTATTTAGAGGGGGCGGAAAGGCAAATATTTTTTTTGACTTTTTTTGATTAGATTTAAGTACCAAACGATTAACAAAAATCACTCCTAGAAATTTAAATCCCTGAGAAAACTCTTTGATATCAGCTTCATCAAGTTCCAACTCAAGTTCTTCAAGTATTTTCTCAGTAAGTCTTAAAGCCTGCCCTGCCTTATCCGCTGATTTGCATAGTACAAGAAAATCATCAGCGTAACGTACATATTTATAATTTTCTTTCTCTAAGGTTTCATCAAGCTCATCTAAAAATAGATTAGCCAAAATTGGAGATATGGGAGATCCCTGGGGAATTCCTTGCGTAGGAATTGATATTGAACTCCCATCCCATATTTCTCCTTTGATCCATAATCTAATAAGATGAGTAACCGATTCATTTGAGATATATTCATTAATTTTCTGGAAAAGAATGCTATGGTCAACGCTGTCGAAGAAAGCATCAATATCCGCATCCACCACCCATTTGTATCCTTGTTCATAATAAAACCGAACTTGTTGTACGGCTTGTTTTACCGACCTTCCCTGTCTGTAAGCATAACTACCATTTTCGAATTCGTTTTCTAATATAGGCCCTACAATATCCAATATTGTGGTCTGAAGCACTCTGTCTCGCACACAGGGAATACATAATGACCTCGCTTCTCCGTATCCTTTGTCTACAAGAATTTTCAACAAAGGGAATGGAAGATATCTCCGTTCCCGGACGTCATTTTTCAGCAGCGTGAGATTTTGGAATAATTCTTTTGAATATTGAGGAATAGTAACACCATCAGCGCCTGCACAGCCGCGATTTTTTCGCACCTTTTCAAAAGCTTCAAACAAACGATTCAGTTCAAGGAAAGAATGTTCCTCAGACATGGCTGTCAATTTTAGATATAGTTTTTTCTGCTAGAGACTTTCGAAATCCCAATTCTTTATAGATATATTCATATAATTTTGTTCCAGGATTGATCGTATCATGCTTATAAGGGGACCATGTCATAACGGGCACAAATCCTTCTCCGCAGGGGAAAATTCGCCACATCATAGGGGATGCCAATTTGTTTTGTAATCCATCGGTCCTATGTTTGTACGACAGCCATCCGGCATGCCCCAATTCCATCATTTCTCCGCTTGAATTTTTGTTGAGCCCGTGAAGCAGCTCGATGACACCTCCGGGTTTATCGTCTATCTCTTGAATAACCTTCCCATCTCTATTCTTAAAGACATATCCGATAAAAACTTGGTCAATGGTTGATAACGAAAAAAAATTACAGGTCTTTCGGGATTCGGAATCAGAAGGCACCTTCCATACTTCGCATACTTTTCGCAAGCCTTTGATAAGATAATCCTTTAACGTATCCCTGGTTGCCAGGTCTGTATCGGGATTAAACTCAACAAACCCATCCAGAAAATCACCTGGAGCCGGCACCCACTGCAGAGAACCAAATCCCCTTCTTGACCGCCTTCCTATGGCTCCTAAATGAAGCCAAACCCAAAAAACAGCACGCAGTTTATCAAAAATAGAAATATCTTCAATAAATTCTGAATAGTTCATACGAAATCTTATAGTGATTTGTCTATTATTCGGAATCAACATATCTTGTTTTATATTCTTATTAGGAAGTAAATTCTTTCTTTCTTTTTGAAAACATTTTTGCTGCGGAGGGGAAAAAATCAACCTTTGACCGGATTCCGTCCTCCCTAAAAGTAATCCCTCATCTTTTTTTATCGATTTAATATTGGTTTCAAACCCTCCGGAAAGAGCACGCGTCCAAAAACGAAGATGACCCCGTACGGCGGGCGGACGTAACACATTAGGATTATCGAGACTGCGGGAATCAGCCCCGCCAATCATTGCCGGAGAAATGAGCTCTACTTTGATAAATGCCTGCATGGATTTATTCTTTAGTTTTTTTTTCTTCGTTTTCTACTGGCAAAAAATATCCATAACCGGCGGCCGTCTTGGACCCGATTCCCCATTCCGAAAGACCTTTTTCGAGCCATGATTTTACTAATTCCATCAAACGATTTTTTCCAAAGTCCTTTAATATTCTAATCCGCTCTTTTTCTTCATCATCTCTACCTTCCGAATCCGGTATTGTCTGCAGTCGAATGGGGAAAATGTATGTTGTTTCCGGTTTAACGGTAAGGAAAGTTACAGGATTGGGATCTTGATCATCAGAAGGGGGATGATTTTCACCACCATAATACTTCGAATAATGACAGTTGAGGATATCTGCTTGAAGAATGTTTTGTTTATTAAATTCCTCCTCAGCGGGGACAGCATCAAAACATGTGATCATTCCACCGGTATGCTCTTCCGATGCAAGTTTCTTTATTCTCTCAAGGAGAGTTTGAGAATTTTCCTTTTTTATTCCTAAATATGCATCCCAATTATTTTTCCAATTCTCAAACCATTTTAACGGTGTTTCAAATCCGTATTCCTCTTTTTTGTTATCATTGTTTATCTCCATCGTGTGCTTCTTAATGAATAGAGACCCGAAAACAATCCTGACCAACTCTGCATCTCCGACGGCTTTTTCAAGGGCCTTTATTTTTTCAGCTGTAGCTTCCTCATCTTTACCTGGCATTCTCCAATCACTATCAATCAAGGAGAGTTCCGCCACATGATGCAGCACGCCCTTAACAGCGGAACCCGGGATATATGGAAATCCGTAAAGATGATGAAGTTGTATTCCTGTTTCCAAAGCCGGATTCGTCCCCCATCCTACGATCAGCCGCCAGACGGTTTTAAAATTGAGAAAAGAAACGGTGCCTTGTACACTATCAAGCGTTTTTTTGTAATCCTCACACCAATCCCGGTAGAAGTTCTTATCGGCGTTTACCTTTTGAACACAGTTGGAGATATGATCAATAAATTTTTTAGGGGATTTCGTTTTTTCGAGATGAATAAAAGATTTATACCGATGCCATTTTTGAAAAATGAGAGTCGGCGAGGGGAAATTGCTTTTTGGAAGGTCTTCCCTTTTTTTTATTTTTGTATAAACATCTTCCTCATTCATTTTTTTCCTCATAAGCTTCGGCGGCCCGTTTCAGCCATACGGCGTATTGAATCGCCTCATCTGTGAGATGAGAAAAATCAGAAAAAGACATCCCATTTTTTGTCCAATATTCCAATAATTTTTCCGATTCTTTTTCATTTCTGATTAATGAAATACTTTTTAGATGCTCTTCAATATTTTTTGACAAAAGATAGTTTTTGTCGCTTTCCTTTTTTTCTTTTCCTAATAAAAAAGCCCAAGTTGCCAACAAACCATTGGTTTGAAGCATAACCGGAAGTTTCTTCAAAATCTCAACGTCCATTTTTTTTTCTTTATCTTTTTCTTTGTCTTTTTTCTGCGATAATTCCTTAAGGTACTTAAAAGCATTCTTAGCCCTGATCTGCTGAAGACTTCGCATTTCCCTCCCCCTGTTCATCAAGCCAAAAAAGCCTCGTAACGCCTAAGCCGGTTGATTCATCTCCCCCTAAACAAAGAGCGCCCTCAGCTTTATTTTGCTGTTTTAATTTATTCAACAATAATTTTAGGGCTATCTTGCCGTTTTTTATCTCCTCCCTGTTATAACTTTTCTTCTTGTATGCCCGGGATTTTGTCCCTCCGAATATTCCATAAAAAATCGTCTCCGGAGGTAAGGCTTCAACGGAAAACAAGGCGCCCGATTCCACTGTTTTGGCGGAAGTGAGACGATTATGCTGCATGACCATGGTGGCATTACGGGCAAAATAGTCGAAGGCCTGATCGGAGATGATTAAAACCTTTTTTAGATCATCAATTCCGAATTTTTTTCCATTCAGCCATTTCATAAAATTATTTCTTAATTCTGAGGTATTCAGCTTATCATCCGAAATTCTCTTAAAAGGAAACTCTTCCAGGAATAGCTCCTCATGAGAGTGCGTTGGTACGGCAATAAAAGATTCCTCCTTTTGATCGTAATTTTCTTCGTGATTTTCCTTTTCATCAACGTTGTTTTTTTCTTCTTTTTTCAACGAAGAGTCGTTAAGTTTCTTAAGGTCTTCTGCTCCGCTAAATCCCAAGTCAGCACACTTGAAAAAATCCATATCCCGGTTGAAACGCTTGATGACATAAGGAGAGGTGATCCAATGAAAAATGTCTTTATCCGTCCGGACCGGAAAAAAGAGAATTTTGGCATCATGAATACTCACGCACCCGGAATGTTCATTTTCTTCGTCTTTTTCCTCATTAGGATCAGGTCCGAAGAGCTCCTTTTGAAGAGCTTTACGGACCTCTTCTTGAAAAACTTTGTCTTCATCAAAAAGAACACGTAATGCTCCCCGGATGCCGGAACCGGGTATGAAAGGAAACTGGGTGGTTCTTTCCCTGATTATAGGATTGTCAACCAGCCCGATATCTTGGCCGCATCCTATATGAAGCGGGGTTATATTTCTATAAATAATGGTTTTAAATGAATATTCGGTCATTTTCCCTCCTCAAGATAAATTCCTTTTTCCATGAAGCTTTGTACGGCCTCATCCGTAATGGATATTGGCTTATATGTCTTTTTATCCTGACCTTTTTTCCCCATAAGAACACTGTCATCACCCCAATAGCGGGATTTTAAATACAAGGCAATGCCAAATAACCGCCCCCTCGGGGTCATTGACATGCTGAGTAATAAGGGAGACCCTCGGCGGGACAAAATTGTTACATCTTCAGTGCCGGATTTCTTTTTTAACGCTTTATACTCGACTGTTCCTCCATTTCTAAACCGGATTTTATAAGGATAACCATAGCCCATCCTTTTAGGAACATCATTAATTTCCCGAACTCTGAGTTGGTCGCGCGCTAAATTATGATCTTGCTTTGCGAATTTTGGCTGAACTTGGCTTCTCCGTTGCCAAATCCGGACTTTTTTGAATTGATTGTAAAAACTCTGAAAAATATTCTTCCAGTTTTGTTGATCAGGGTTGAAAACCATATACTGAGTGTGTCTGGAAAAGGCCGTGTATTTGGGAATATTTCTTGTCAATGAAATTGAACATATGGAATGGAAAGCTTTTCTAATCCAATCATGTAAAGATTCTCCTGAATCATTTTCCGGCAAATTATTCGGCATAACGGACAACGCACCCCATCCTCTCCTTGATCTTGAGCCAATTCCACCGAATAAATGAATGATTCCCAGGATTTTCTTTAGTTCATCTATTTGATAAGAATTGCCTGAAGCCCTGAAACAAAACTCCGTATCATCAGGAATAACATCTCGATATAGAAATTTGTGGTGGGAAGTGAATCCCTGTTCATTGCGATCCCAGAGTATGGGACCATAGCCAAGATAGACTTCGGCGGGACCGGCCTCAATACCGCCTGATCCGATTTTTTTTGGCAGCCATTTCGATTGGGCTAAAGGAATGATGCGAATTCCCTGGCCAATTTCTGTTCCGCCAAATAGTTTTGATTCCTCAGCTTTTAGTTTTTCGACGGGAAGATCGGCATGCAGAGAACGATACCAGAAACGGAGTATTCCGCGAAGAGAAGGAATACGAAAACCGTCGCCGTCAGATCCTATACGGCGATAGGCAGCTTCTCCATAATTTGTTTGAATTTTTTCATCCATAGCTCCGCCCAGAAAGGCCGGGGAAAGAAGCTTCAGTTTAAAATCATACGATTCAACATTTTTCGAACTATTCATAAAGGCTCCGTAAACGGCTTATCTTCCCATATGAGCTGAAAGATAATGCCGATGGTTAAGGCGATTGAGGCCATAAAAAAAAGCTGAATGAGACAAGGTTGCGATTGATAACCAGAGTTTGCTCTTTGTACAGCCAGAATAAAAATTTTTCTAAAGACTACAAGACCTATTAGTGCATAACTCACTGCAATCACAATCATATCCAGGAAACGGCAAAAAAGTTCCTTAAACACCAAGGCCGGTTCGACTCTTTTATTGATATTCAGCATAATAAAAATGAACGTAACGACAAGAAAAAAAATACTCCCCAAAATTTGTATAGAATTAGAGATTCGATTCTCACAAATATCACACAAAAAATTCGGAACGGAGAGGAGAAAAAAGTAGCCTATGGCAATCGTTGCCGCCCATCGCGGCGAAAGGGAATCAACCATCATTCCGAAAATTCTTTTGAAAGATAAATTATGCTTTTGTTTTTTTAGAATAACGGCAGAAGCTCCTGTCAGAACACCGATTATCATTATTAGAAATCCAGCTGCTTTATATAAAATTGGGGCCAAACGAAAGTTTACGGAAAAGAAAAATATTATTGAAAAAAATAAAAGCAAATAGTGCAGTTGAACTACAAAAAAATTTGTAGTTAAAATTTTTCTTGCATAGCGGATATGATACCTTCCCAAAAACCAACGAAAAAAATGATTCAGATAATAAGACCAAGGCCCCCAATTCAAATCAACATATTGTTCGAATGTAATTTGCGGATTGATTTCTATTTCCGAGAGGTTACTGAAATATGATAAAATATATTTATCCCGATGCTTTAACAATTCCTTTCCTTTTTCATCCGTTTTTGAAAATAAAGACCATTTGAATCGACTTATACTCGTATTACCTGCGATAAACCTTAACCATTCATTAAGTGCTCTAACTTTTGTTTCTATTTCATCCCTTGATGAGCCTCCAATTTTTGATAAATAGTCACTCGGAGGGGCACATTTTAAAAAACTAATTGCATCAGAACGTAGTTCACCTGGTTTCTTTCTCTGGAGGTAATCTTCAAATTTCATGACAGTTTAACATCCTTATTTAATCTTCTCTTACTCATTTTAAGGACCTTGATGTGTTTCTATTATCCCGTCTATTTTTCTACTCTCGCCGACTTCCGGAAATTGAATTTTTTTTCTATTTACTATTACCAATTTATCCCCCTCTTCATGTCGGTACACAATATTGATATTGCTGTTTGCTTGAGACAAGATTCCGACCAAAATACTGTATATTTTATAACCGCCTGCCGCGATGACAAATAATTCATGACATGTCTGCGATATCTGACTGATATTTTTTAGAAATATCTCCAGTGCCGGCAGTAATATTTTAGGATTTCTAGATGATAATCCTGAAATAAGAATAGAATCAGGATTAGTATCAGGAAACATCTTCTTAAAATATGCCTGAAGGTGAACGGCGGCGATATGCTGAAGATTCTTTTGTTTATAATTATCAGGATCATAGACAAAATGAATTTTTTCAAATTCTGTAAAATCATTTGATACTTTTGGATCTTTATTCGATCGAAGACCGAATAACGTCGAAAACTCCGCGCTGTAGCGCATGACCTCGCTTTTTTTTATATTAACCTCAAATCTTTTAGTCCATTCAGATGTATTATTCAAAGTAAGTTTGGTTTCAAAATAATTCTTGATCTCTCTACCTTTAGGATTTGTCATTCGTGCTTCAGGGGATATCAACGGTCCCGGTTCTCCAAATCCGTTCATTTTATCTTTCCATAAATTATAGCGGGGACAATCTACCTTATCAAAATCCCAAGACGCAGAGTTGAACAGAGACGTTCCGACCGTTACAATCATTATTTTTCTTTCTTGCACGAGAAATCCCTCCTTCATCTAGGTTCTTGCCCAAAATCCTATTTCCGTGAATTTTTTTAGCCAGTTCCAGCGAATCTGAATTTCTTTTCTTAAACAATCTGAGATTTGCTTTTTCTCAAAAAGCGATTCTATAAAAGATTTTAATTTTGGCCATTTTTTTCTTAAGTTGCCATCAGGAGGAGAAAGCGCAAGTATTTGAGCCAGGAACCATCTATGGGCAAATATATTATCTGAGACCTTTTTTTCTTTTTGTGGTTTTGCCTTGGCCAGCTCGAAACCGAGAGCAGCCTCGAGACCGTATTGTTTCATATAAAATCCGAAATTGTGGACAATGGATTTTATTTTGTCCATAAGCTGATTGGTTTCATTGAATTCATTCACTGTTTCAAAAGATTTCTGAATGATCTCAGCAATGTTAACTAATTCTATTTTAGAATAAGTAATTCCTTTTTGATTTCCATTATTTAAATCTTTTGATGAGACAGGAAGAATATCCAACGCAAACCATCCCTTTCCCGTACCCTCCCAGGACCCTATCGTGATCCTTTCAAATGGAAGATTAATAACATGATTATTCAAATTTGTAAGAACAGAAACAAAAACCGATTCTTCAGGTATGAGCTGGATGGTTCTTAGCGTCCCTTCCGTCGTTACTTTTCTTTCACCAAGTCTGATCTGAGATCTGTTTTCAGAAGTTTTTTTCCATAATATTTTTGAAGCTTCATTTGATGCAATGATAATCCTGTTTTCCTCTTTTACTTCAGGAATCAGATTTTCTACTCTTACTCTTATTTTTTCGATCGTATTTGATTCTGCCTGTTGATAAAACTCCAGATCGATATCTGATATAAAATAGAGTTCTTGAGATGTGTTTAGCAGATAATTATTCCGCTCAAGGATCTCTAGAATATCACGATTTTCTCCTTCCAAATTAATAAATCCAAAACGTGCAAGGTATAACAAGGTCATAACCGGGACGACATGAACCCTAACATTGTTTAAAAAGCGAAACGGAAATGAAAGAAGCTGTGCATTTCCGAATATTATTTTTCCAGGGTTTCCACTTTTCTCTTTGGATTCTCCTTCTCGAGATATGCTTTCATCCCATCCATCCGGACATCCGAACAATAACTCACTATCCCCAGGTGTTATATTCGACCAATATTCTCTAGATGCCCCCTTCAGTGCCGAATCCGGAATAAAAGGCAGTCCCGACTGAACATCCAACTGCGTAGGCCTGTCCAAATCGCTTTCTCCCCATTGGGCGCCGATATTTATCGGCGTAAGAGCCGTCAGCTTGAGTAATTGTTGTCCCGGATTTAAGATGCTATTCATTTCCAGACTCCCAATAAAATTCTGCCAAAACCAAAACAGGCATATTCATTCGTTAAACTTCCCACCCAATGTTTTGTGATCAAAGACTTTTTTTCTTCATCAGATGCTCCCGAAGCCCATTCGTAGAAGAGCACCGTTCCCGGCGGCAAAGCATGAATCATCCTCCGGGGCCTTTGAACGTTTTTTGCTCCGTTTTTGGTTCCCTCATGAGCCCAACCGCTCATATATATAGGTTTCCCGATTGCCGCAGCTTTTGGGATACAATTCTCTATCTTATATTTTTTGATATCTTTAGCTGGAGTGGGCGTAATACAATAAGCAAAAAAACCCTTTGAAGAAAATACGTTCTCACATACGGCTTGTAACAATTCCTTGAGGGGTAGATTTTCATTTGCCGACGAAATTGAAAATTGCGCTCGTCTCCTGTCTCCCCCGAAAAAACTGATTTCATCTTTAACCATTTCCGAATGAATCAATCCTATCGTTTTGACCCAGGCCGTATAACCACAAGACTTCCATTCCATAGATTGTCCGCTGACTCCCGCCTTGAAACGCCGGTAGGGGCGGGTGAATAAATAACTTTCCTCAGCAACATTTGTTTTGTTGTTCATCTCCAGGCCGGTCCTGAATTCTTCTTTAAAAAAATCGGTTGAAAATTTTGGTTTGATTTCTCTATACTCTTCTATATTGTTTCCAGATAAAATATCTTTCAGAAAATTCCGGTCAATAAAACAATCTTTCTCCTCCAATTCAACATCAGATTCTATTTCTGCAGGAAGATACTTTTCGATCTGCAAACTGCTCGGTCTCATAGGCTTTTGAGGCGATGTAACTTTATATAGAGAATATGATGGATTCCTTTTATTGCCACTCCTTCTCATTAGAACCTGACGGGGCAAAGGGAACCAAGGATATCCCGATTGGTCCATATAGGTAAAACCCAAAAGTTGAAAGACATCATTTCCGTTATAAACGTCGCCATCAATAAATTCACCGAGAATCTTTTGAACCTCAGCCCAGTTTGAATAATTACCTTCCACATTCATGTTTCGAGCTATATGCGCACCGACAGCGCCGAAAACGGTATAGGGTGAAGGATCCATCGCCTCAATAAGATGATCATCGCCTCCCCTGGATAAACGATTATCTCCAAACAACATGGGTTCTATGGGTTCGATATGAATAACAGAATAACACATCATTTAATCCTTTCCCGTTCTATGCACTCTTTGGCCTGAAAGAAAGCCTATAAGATGAAACTGGTTGGCCCAGGTTCCGAAATCAATCTCGTTGTCAAGCGATTCAAACCAGCTTTCTTCCTTCAAGGAGTTCCATAAGTTAAGAAAAGCGGTTTTTTTGGCTTCACCTTTGTCATCTGTTGCAAACTTTCGCCAGAGAATACGTTTCATCTCCGCCAATAAAGGTTTTTCCATGCCAGCCCGGTTTAAAATTTCTGGAGGAAGGGAGCGAAGGAACCGTTCAATATCATATACCGATGATATGGATATCTTTTTGTTTTTGATGTTTTCTAAAAGAATTTTTATTCGTTCCCAATCCATCCCCCAATGTGCGGAAAAGCTCCATATGCTTCCTGATGCCGTCTGTACGCCTATACTCAGAGCGTTTTTATTCTCAAAATCTTTTGCCTCAGCTAAACAAGTGAAAGTCTGACTGATGGCCGGACCTAAGGGCCGGTTCCTGTCAAAGATGGTTATTCCGCATGATAACGTGATTTCGCTGTTTATGTTTTTAAACTGTGCGGAAAATTTTGATTGGATCTCATCGGCAAGTTCAAGCACCTCACTAATGGGAGAAAGGATGATACCTTCATCCCCTCCGAGATAGAAGGGCTTGGCTTGAAGTTTTGCACAAAGCAACAAAATTTCTTTAGAAAAAGATTTCAGTTTTTTTGGAATATCCGCTGGAAATTCCTGAACATGCATTCCCATATCATCCCCATCAAAAATAAAAATAGCCAGGTAATTAGGGGGAGTTGAGGATATGCCTGCATTTTTAGCAATGTCGATAATTTTGTTTTGAAATGCGTCAAGTTTTACTGTCTCATTATCATGTTTATTCAAATCAGCAAGTATTTTTTTTAGCCGATTTTTATCACGTTTATAAAATACCAGCGGCCAGTTATCGAGTAAATTTTTTTTCCATTCATTAAGCTGTTGTTTGCATTCATCCGACCAGTATTCACTCAATTTCAACTCAGACAGCCATTTTCGTATTGCTATCTCATTGGTCGATGGAAATCTTGCCTCTTCTCTACCTTCTACTGCATAAGAAACGACGCGCTTCAGAAGGCAGACATGGCACAGCCTTTCGCTTTTTTCTATTCTATATCCCATTTTTACTGAATGGACTTTAGCTAAATCTGCATAAAACTTTCTCCATTCTTTAAAAGAATCCATTGGACCAACGGCTTCTCTTTTCCCGCATTGAGTGCATTTGCCTATGGGAGCCCCCCCCGGCAATGATTCAATGGTCCGGGTTCTTTTAATCCCTTCATAAAAGGTGTTGATAGCTTCAAGATTCTCCTTCAGGTTATCTCCATTCAAATTGCGGGAATCAACTTTTTGAGCCGCCCAGATCATCCGGACAGGCATGGGATAATCATCCGACTTAAAAAAACTAAGATATTTATCAAATTCCTCTATTATTCCTTTATTATCTCTTTTTTCATCTAAAATATTTTCAGCTTTCAAGAAATCTTTCAGCCATTTTTTCCATATACTTAGTAGATTAGTTTTTGTAATTTCATGAAAAATCTTCGATAACTCATCATCATTTTGGGCCTTACAGTATCCGCTAGCTCTGTTCGGAATTGAGTAATCGACATTATTCACGACGTCTGATATCGATTCTTCAGCGATTTCCTTGACCGTCGGAGGATTTTTATCTTCCGGTATGATTATTTTCGCCTTTAACATGCTGTTACAAATATCATTTAATGTCTTCGCCATAAACCAGGACAGCATTGCCGAGCCTGTACGAAGATCCCTTGACCTCCGAGCCTCCGCAATGAATTCCTGAACCGGAATCAACCCAATTGTAAAAATATAATCCATATCTTCCCTTTCTCTCAGTTCAATACCTTAATTTTTATTTTTCCCAAGCCCATACTGGTCCCTTTACCGATATGGAGCAGTTCTCCCGCTTTAAGCAAGGACAAAAAAGGGGGAATATTACCCTGATATTTAACAGCACCCGTAACTCCACTGATGGGAATTTCTTTTTGCTGTCTGTAAGAATATCTTTCCGTATTCTTCCAGATTAAGTTTGAAGATTTTATTTTTATTTTTTCGGCTTCTTTTATAATAATTTTGAAATCCCAGGGAAGTCGTAAGCCTCCGCAGTGAAAATATGATATAAGCGAAATCCGGCGCAGAAGATTTCTTATAACCATATGAAATTCGGGATGATCCGAGGATTTTTCCCGATAGATAATGTGGGTCTGCGTTATAAAATTAATATCAATCTCTGATTGAGATGCGGATTTCACATCTATCCCATTGGGGGTAATACACAATTTTTCAGTACTAAATTTATTTATATTTTCCTGTCCGGCTTGATAAATTTTCTCTTTTCCCGTACGAACAATTTCCAAGCGGTACTTCCCATTTTTTTGTCCGATTCCATAATTTCCAAGAAGGAGAAAACTCCTAATAATTAGAGGAAGATATTCTACAGCCCTCCCCAATAATATCATGTGGAAATGGAGATTTTCTCCTTCGGAATAAACCTTTCTTTTTGACTGAGGCGGTTCAAGAACAAAGGGATGGGGTCCTTTTTGATATTTTCTCATCACCGCCGATCCAGAAGGTATGGGTGTTTCAAAAAGATAAGCATAATCACATTTTTCTCTTTGGGAACAAGAAAGGCATTCTCTCGAAAAAGACGGACAGATTTCATTTTTAAGCGTTCGCCCAAACCCTCCTCTAAACACCGATCCCTTGAATTCAGGAAGATATATCGGTTGTTGTGCTTTCAATTCGAATGAAGCATCTAAATAAGGAACTATTGCCGTGGAATGATCAACTCCATCCAAACTACACACCCCTTAATAACTATGAAAGAATAAGACTTCCGATGATTTGTATATCACCAAGGAATATACCCTTATTGATAAATTATAATATCGCTGACTATTACTGCTTTTGCATATCATAAAATACCGATGTTTTCAAATACTTTTTAAAAATACTTTTTAAAAATAATAAAACCGGCACTCATTGTTTGACGGAATATGAACTTTTACATTAAGATGGCTTTCGATTCATCCAATCTCGAAATAGCTTTAGAGAGGTGAATATGGCAACACAAAACTCAAGAAAAAAAGAACCGAGAACGCCTTTTCCCGGTATTTTTTGGGCGGCCAACACCATCGAGGTTCTGGAGCGGTTTGCCTATTACGGCATCTACTTCGGATTCGGCATCTACATGCAGTCTTTGGGCTACTCGCGCGGCGAACTGGGAATCGTCCAGAGTATTTTCCTCTTTCTTTCTTACGGTGTTCCCGTATTTTCGGGAACATTTGCCGACCGCTACGGTTTTAAAAAAGTCTTGATCGTCTCCTACCTGGCCTACCTGCCCACCATTCTGCTCCTTATCGTCACCAAAAGTTTTTCCGGCATCGCTTTGACGATGCTTTCCATCGGCCTGGCCGCAGGCATCTTCAAGCCGCTTATTTCCGGCACCGTCCGCGCCGTGACGGACAAGACCAACAAAACCTTGGGATTCGGGATTTTTTACGCCATGGTCAACGTCGGGGGATCCTTCGGACCTATTGTCGCCGGAAAGCTCCGGGCCATATCCTGGAACTATGCTTTCCTGGCCGCGGCCGCCTGCATCGTTGTCATGCTCATCGTCACCATCTTTTTTTACAAGGAACCCGAACGTGAAATGGAAGGGGTCACCTTAAAGCAAAAATTCAAGGATATGGGCACGGCCTTTTCCGATATCAAATTCACCCTCATGATCATCATCCTCGGACTTTTTTTCTGGCTCCCCTTCTGGTGTTTTTTCAACCTGTGTGCCGTTTATGTCGACACCAACCTGGATACCGCCCGGCTTTATTTGGCGATGAAAAGCGTTATCGGCACGGGAATCGCCAACTTTCTCTCCCATACGGATGAAAACGGCGTGCGCCGTATTCTTGGAGAAACCATATCCCATACGGGATGGATCATCATGATCTTCCAGGTGTTTGTCTCACGGGCGGTTGAACGTTTCAAAGCCCTCCGCACCTTCCTCTTCGGCTTATTCGTGATGGCCGCGGGGTTCGTAATCATCGGTTTGGCAAAGGTCTCCCCACCAGGACTCATTTTTCTGGGAATTTTTCTCTTTGCCGTGGGCGAGATGATCTCATCCCCACGCATCCAGGAATACATCACCTGGATCGCTCCCAAAGAAAAAGCCGGACTCTACGGGGGCTTGAATTTTCTGGCCTTGATGATCGGCGGCGCCCTGAGCGGCGTAACCTATACCTGGCTCTCGGGAAAATTCATCGATGTGGGAAAACCCGAGTTTGTCTGGTACGTCTTAAGCGCCCACATGATCCTGGCGATTTTTATTCTCCTTGTCTTCATCAAGATTGCGGGAGAGTTCAAGGAACGCAGTGAATAGAAAATCAAAAGAGTAATATGGAGGAAACCATGCTCATCAAAGAGAAAATAAATCAGGCAATTGAAATTATGAAGGAAAAAAAGATCGGCTGTTGGATCACCTTTGTCCGGGAGAGCGGCATCTTGCACGACCCCATGCTTGATTTTTTGACGCAGGCTGATGTGACCTGGCATTCCGCCTTCATCGTCACTCCATCCGGAGAAACCTTCGCCATCGTCGGTCAGATGGACCGGAAGACCATCGAAGATTTTGGGGTTTATACACATGTTCTGAGCTATGTCGAGGGAATAAAAGAGCACCTGACCGAGGCTATAAAAAAAATCGATCCCGCCTCCATCGCTTTGAACTATTCCACGGTGAGCGAAATAAGCGACGGATTAACCCACGGAATGTACCTGACCATGCGGGAGATACTCTCTGAAATAGGGTATGCCGATAAAATGATATCGGCCGAGGAGATCACCTCGAGCCTCAAAGCCCGAAAGACCGACAATGAGATACAGCGCATGAAAAAAGCCATCGAACACACGCTGGACATCTATGCCAAAGCCGCCTCCTTCATCGCCCCGGGAAAAACCGAAAAGGAGATCGCCGCCTTCATGATCGCGGAAGTCGAAAAACGAAACCTGGGCTTTGCCTGGGAGAGGTCCCACTGCCCGGCCGTTTTTACGGGTCCGGCGACAGCCGAAGCCCACTACACCCCCACGGACCGCAAGGTGGAGCGGAGCCATGTTCTTAACATGGATTTCGGCGTCAAGTTCGAAGACTACTGCTCTGATATCCAGCGGACGTACTACATCCTGGAAGAAGGAGAAACAGAGGCCCCGGCCGAGGTCCGGAAGGGATTCGAGACCATCAGAACGTCCATCGAGCTGGCCCGCAAGGCCATCAAGCCCGGTGTTCAGGGAGTGGAAATCGACAAAATCGCCAGAGAATACATTGTCTCCCAGGGATATGAGGAATATCCCCATGCCCTGGGCCACCAGGTGGGGCGGTTTGCCCACGACGGGACGGCCCTGCTGGGACCGGCCTGGGAAAAATACGCTCAGAAACCCTTCCTGCCTTTAGAGGAAGGCATGGTCTTTACCATCGAACCGCGGCTGAGGGTCCCGGACCGGGGCATCGTCACCATCGAAGAAATGGTGGTCATCACCAAAGAGGGAGCCGAATATTTGGCCGAACCTCAAGAAGAGCTTATCTTGATCGGCTGATTCGCCTGACAGATTTAAAAATCACCATATAGATTCGCGTTTTGAGCCGGTATCCTGCCATCAGCGTTCAAAAAGCTCCTCGAAGGAAAATTCCTTCCAGGTCAAATAGGGTGCGTCCCACATGTCGGTTTTGAGGTCGTCCACGGCGACCAAGACACGCTTCTGATTGGCTAGAAAGATGACCGAATATTCCGTTGTCCCGTGGGAAACAAGCTGCAGAAGCTGCTTGGCTTCGGAAAGCCCCGGTTTTTTTCCCGTGCGTATCCAGGCTTCCAGCTGGTTTTGGCCGGCTTCATAGCGCCAGAGAGAAGAGAAAGAAACGGGCCTTCCCAAAGAATGTCCGGGCTGCTCAGGATCAAAACCGTATTTTTTGTGGTGGTTGGAGGCCAAAATCGTCTGGGGAAAAAAAGGCCTGACCTCGCCGGGAACCCGTATAACACCTCCGAACCGGTCCCCTTCATATACAAAAGCCGGAGTCTTTTGGCCGTGAAAAGGAAGGGCCCATAAAATGATGGAACCCGGAGCGGTTACGCCGCCCCCTTGACACATGAAGGAAGCCATACCTTCGAGAATTTTATACGGATCGGCCTCCCCGCCCGTTGTTTCCAGGATATAACGCTGAATCCAGGAACAGGGAACGACTTCGTCAACGACCGGCCCCGGCCCCGTTCCGCCGGCGTTTTCCATGCTGTAAAGGCCGTCCTCGTTGATCCCGGAAATGGTTCCCACAAAACCCGGCCACATGGCTGAAATCCAGCGTTTGCGCCCCGGCTCGGCCGGATCCACGGCAAAAAGAAGGAAGTGGCTGACCGTTACTTTGCGGACATCGCACTCCCCGTCCATGTTTCGGGCGGCGATAAGGCCCCCCTCCTGCGGGCCGTCCTGCGTCAGGAATCCCCAAAAAGCAAACTGGGTACAGGAGGATGGAGCTGAAACCGGAAAAGCGGCCCGTCGTTCGATGTAGGCATTAACGGCTATAAGGTCATAAAGGCTGAACGCCCGTCCCAGAGAAGGAACACCCATATCGATTTGGGATGCTTTCATACCTTGAATCAAAGCCCGGCACTCTCGAAGAAATTCAGGAGGCAAGCGCATGCGGTTTTTCAAAAAGGGGATAAAAATTTCCTCATACCGCTCGGCCGAACCCCAGCTATCCTCGAGGACGTAAAACTCAAAAAAATCCAAAATCTGTTCCCCCGCCAAATATCCGTGGGCGTACCCTCGTTCTTCAGCGTTTCCCCAGAGCTGGAGCACCGGTATGCCTTTCATCCGCCGCAGCTTGCCGTGATCGGCCTGTTTTGCGCTTTCAGGGAACGGCACGGGTAAACGCAGGGAAAAATTCAGGTTCTGTTTGTCGGATTCCCTCAAGTCGACCACAGCCCATCTCCCTCCCGGCTGCGAGGCATACCATCCGAACGGTTCACAGGGGAAAAAATCCAGCCGGCGGTCCCGGTTCCTGTCCATAAAGGCCAGGATGGAATATCCTGCAGGCGGAAGGCCGGAAAAAATGTAGGACCCCGGTTTCTCAAGACTCAGTTTTCTAAAAGGTGTTTGTTCACCGTATATGTCTCTCTTGGACAATGGGCGCGGTTTTTCAGGAGAAAACGCCGTCAGCATGTACAAATGAACTCTTATGGGCCCTTGTTCGGACCCGTCATAAAGGATGGTCCCGGAGAGGGTTCTGTTTTGCCGTGAAATCAATAACCCGGTCATATAGCAAAAGATGAGGCAAAAAAGAAGGATATGTTTTTTCATGGTTTTTCCTTTCAGCCTTTGATTTTGCAACCATATAACAGAGACAAAAAGGATGTCAAACGCTAAAATCCTGTGAATGAATTGTGATATGCCGGATTTTTTTATACCAGAAACGTATTTTCAGAATCGTATATTTGATTTTATTCGCTTAGTTCGGGCATAATGAAGGTTAAATGATGGGAAAAGATGGAGTTGGATCGAGTGATAATAATGTCATTGCTGAGTTGATTGGTGCGTCCAAAAAATTCAAGCTGGGCGGCAAAGAAATAGTTGCCCTTCATCAAACCGATTTAAAAATTTATAAAGGCGAATTATTATTGATAGTCGGGCCTTCAGGTTCCGGAAAAACCACACTTTTATCCCTTATAGGGTGTGTGCTCTATCCTACAGAAGGATGTGTGTGTCTGCAGGGGATCAATACCAAAGATCTGAGCGATAAGGAGTTAGCCCGCCTGAGAAGAAAAGAGATTGGATTTGTTTTCCAGCAGTTTAATCTTATTGCCCCTTTGAATTCTGAAGAAAATATACGGGTGCCGCTTTCATTGAATAAATTATCCAGGGATAAAGTCAAAGAAAAGGTCGAAAGGGCCTTTAAACTAGTCGGGCTGGAAGAACGCAGAAAATCTCTGCCCAAGCAGTTATCCGGCGGGGAACAGCAGAGAATTGCCATTGCCAGAGCTTTAGTCATTGATCCTCCCATTATTCTTTGCGATGAGCCTACGGCGTCTCTGGATGTTGATTCCATAGATGTTGTTTTGGGTGAACTTCGCCATTTGGCAAACAGCGGAAAAGCAGTTGCCGTTGTTACCCATGATACACGGCTGGAAAAATATGCCGATAGGATTATTTTTTTACAAAATGGAAAAATCCAACCAAAGAGGGAATAAAAATGCGATTTTTAAAATATGCTTATCTTGTCCTTATTTTGATCATCGCGGGAACATTTTTTATCTTGATGGATGGTTGTAAAGAAAAGCCGGCTCCCTTAGAAAAATCCATAAATGAAGATTTTTTTCCGGAGAACATTGTCGGCATAGGACGGATCGAGCCCGAATTAAGGATTCTTGATCTTAGTACTGAGGTATCAGGAATTGTTTCGAAGGTATATTTCAAACCGGGAGACTTCATTTCTGCAGGGGAACCAATCATTGAACTCTTCAACGCCATCGAAGAAGCCAGATTGGATCAGGAAAATGCTAAAATTCAAATCCAGTTAAATGAGATCAAAGCGGCTCAAGCCGCCTTAGCCTCTACCAGAATAAGAAAGGAAAATGCTGAGGTTTCTTACAACCGGACGAAACAGCTCTTTGAAGAAAACGTCGAGGCAAAATCAGAATACGACCGGGTAAAAACCGAACTGGAATCACTGACAGAAGAAATCAAAAGATTAGAGGCCTTAGTGGTTTCCGCCCAAAACAGATTAAAACAGAATCAGGCGGATAAAAAATTAGCCCAGGCTGAATACGCAAGGAAAATAGTCACTGCTCCCGGAGACGGACAGCTGCTTGCTTTAGATATAACTCTTGGTTCGCTTGTTTCTCCCGAGAAACCTTTCGGCACCTTCGCACATAAAAGTCCTCTAACTGCCAGGTGTGAGATCGATGAGCTTTTCGCGGATCAGGTAAAGACCGGTCAAAAAGCCTATATCCGTTTTCAGGGAAGGGAAGAGCCGATTGCACGGGGAGAAGTATCTTTTGCCGGGCCTTACTTAAGAAAAAAATCTATTTTTTCAGACGAGGTCGGTGAATTGGAGGACCGCCGGGTAAGGGAGATCTGGATCAGGCTTGAAGAAGGCACTGAACTTTTATTTGGCACCAGGATCGAATGTGTTATACAGAATGAAAGGTAGTGGATAAGACAATGCTCCGGTTTGCGCTTCGATTTATCAGTTATGACAAACCTAAATCCATCGGTGTGATTTTAGGGATAATCATATCTGTTTTTCTAATCGGACAACAAACCGGTATTTTCCTTTTTCTTACAGGTGCCATGTCCTCCCTGGTAGATAATTCCGGGGACGATCTTTGGGTAGTTGACAACCGGACTACCGACGTCAATGCTTTAGGTAAAATCGACATCCGTATCGGGCATCAATTAGAGTCTTTCCCAGGAGTAAAAAAAGCCTATCCGCTTATCATTGCAGCAGGAAGCGCCAAATTTAAAGATGGAAAATCCGTACCGGTCCAACTGGTTGGATCCCAGCCTCCGCATTTTATCGGTGGTCCCTGGAAAATCATTGACGGAAATATTACTGATCTGCTGGAAGATGGAGCCATATCTGTAGATTATTTTGAAAGAGAAAATTTAAACAACGCCAAGGTGGGGTCAGTATTTGAAATAAATGGAAGCCGGGTTTGGGTTGCGGTTCAGACAAAAGGAGCCAGAGGATTTGGTGCGACCTATGTTTTTACCACGATTTCTCGTGCTAGAGCTTTAGCCAAAATTCCCAGAACCAAAGTCAGCGCTTATCTAATCGATCTTCAAGAAAGTGCAGATCCTTTGAAAGTCAGAGACCGGATTAATGCTCATTTATTTGGTGTGAGGGCCTGGACCAAAAAAGAGTTTTCCCGCTCAACTGTCTCTACTATTTTATCAACAAGTGGTATTGCATTCTCCATTGGCACTCTTATCATATTTGCCGCTGTCAGTGGAATGATAATTATTGGATTAACCATGTATTCAGCTGCCGTAGACAGGATCAAAGATTACGGAACTCTCAAGGCGATCGGTGCCGATAATGGTTATATAAGAAATCTGATCTTGAGTCAGGCCTTGTTTTTTTCTCTGATCGGCTATAGTGTTGCAATCGTTTTGATCCACGGTTTTCGACAAGCGATAGCCAACAACGGTATTTTATTTAACTACAGCTTGGCAATAAAAATCTCTTTCTTTATCATCACTCTCCTTATATCATTGGGGGGAGCTTTTTTTGCGATGCACAGGATTGCAAAACTCGAACCTGCCAGTGTTTTTAGAACTTAGGATATTTTAAGCTTTACGGAAAATGAGGGCTTGTATTTTCCTGCCCGCTCTGCCTCTTTTATGCTCCCAACCCTGACTTTGGAGCGCACATTGAATGCCGTATGCCACCAGGTCATTGTCTTTTGGACAATATTTTGATTGGTCAACGATTTTCGTCACGCAAACCAATGTGTTTCAAAATCCAGTCAGCGATCATTTTCATAACCGACGGCGAAATGGTCTCTTCTATTTCCACATATTCGGAAATTTCTCCTGTTACGGCCGTCTGAAAAAGATGATTCAGGCCGGGAAGCTCCCTTACGAAAACATCTTTATTCCCCCCTGCTTCGAGAGCCTTTATTATGGCAGGAAGGTTTTCGGAAGAAACCACCTGCACGTCTTTGCTGCCGTTGACGGCCATCACCGGGCAAGCGACCTTTTTGAGAACGTCCCCCGGATCAAAGGGAAGATAATAACGGAACCAGGGAGAGTTCAGCCGCTGAAATTGAGATTCAATCGCGCCTTCCAGGTTATCTTCCGACAAACCCGTTATCTTTCTTTCGTCTTCATCGAGTCCCTCGAAAAATTTTATCATCGTCGCAGCAAACCTTTCCCGCACAACACGGCTGTCCGTCTCATCTTCGATGACTTTAAATAGACTGTCCTGAAGAGCCCGGTATTTTGTGATAAGATCCGAACCGGCATCTTGTTTTTTAAGGGCTCTTTCCTCCTCTGAATATTCCATTTCCCTGATGGGCAATCCGGGGCTCGCCGCCAGGACGATGAAAGCGACTTCAGGAGAGCGGGCCGCCGCCATGGAGGAGATGATTCCCCCCTCGCTGTGACCGAAAAGACCGATGGCTTTGCGATCGATTTCCTTACGGCTTTGAAGGTAGGCTAATCCTGCCAGGGAATCTTCCATAAAATCGACGGCTGTTGACTTATCGAAGTCTCCCGTCGATGCCCCTACTCCCCTGTCATCGACACGCAGAACCGCTAAACCCCGCCGTGTCAAATAATCCGCCAGGACCAAAAAAGGACGGTGACCGAAAACCGCTTCATCGCGGTCCTGCGGCCCGGAGCCGGAAAGAAGCATCAAAGCCGGGAAAGGCTCCCCGGAGGAAGGCAAAGTCAGGGTCCCGGTAAGCTTTATACCGGCATATTTGTTTTCGATGATAACTTCTTCAGATTTGTAAGGAAAAGGTTTTACTGGTTCCTGAGGCCGCTTTTTTTCAAATTTTTTTGTGGTCCGCTTTAGCA
This sequence comes from Candidatus Aminicenantota bacterium, assembly GCA_016927475.1. Lineage (GTDB taxonomy): Bacteria > Acidobacteriota > Aminicenantia > Aminicenantales > Aminicenantaceae > JAFGMO01. Next base: position 4,445 of record JAFGMO010000010.1, on the reverse strand, counting down.
TCAGGGGAAGGGTTGTACCGCCCTGTGTCCAGTTCCCGTTTATCCTCTGAGTATCTTTCGAAAGCTCCCCCTCAAAAACACCTTCGATAGGAACCAATTCTATACGCAGTATTCCATTCTCAAAGGATATTTTATCGACGGGGATATTCGCGGCATTTTGTTCCGGAACATCCATGACGGCCGTAAGGATTTTGTCCGGGTTTCGATTGATGGTAAAAATAATATGCAGGGAACCTCCCGGAAACGTCAGCAATCCCCTCCAGATTCCTTCGATATCCCCGCTCACCTCTTGGCCGTTAAGGACAGGCAGGAAAAAGACGATCCCCGCCATCAACAGGTAAACGAAAAACATAACAATAGAAAACGTCTTTTGTTCCACATGTTTCATCTAAATTTCTCCTTTTTATTCCGGTCCACCTTCACAGGATATTCACCGGCTTTTTTTGTTGAATCCGAATGAATCCGGACATTTTTGAATACATCTTCTTCGTTTATACTATGCAGATCGAGGGGAAAAGTTACAAAACGGTTCATAAAAAAAAAGTATATGGGAATAAAGCGCAGCAGGGGAACCATACAGACTACGGCAAAATTGATGAAGAAAAGAAAAACATCAGCTCCGTTGGATGTTTTACGACGAGAAAAAAAAGAAAATCAATATGGTTAGAAGAACGATCGATATCGCTCCAGCCAGCAGAAGAGTCTGCAGAAAAATCCGCCGCTTGGTTTTACGGTAGGTTCTCAGCGATCCGTTCTCACTTCGAGGAACGGGAATATCGGCCGGTATGTTCTTGGAGGTCATTTGCCTGACAACTTTGGCCAGTTCCGGGTCGCTTTCAAGATATTCTTCGACAAGGGCACGCGTATCGGCGCTGATTTCATCAGCCGCATAAAGCGGCAGCAGGTCAAGAATCACATTCCGCGTTATTTTCATTTTAAAACACCTCCTTATCCAAACAGTCGGCGATCAATTTTTTTCTAATGCGGTGCACTTTTACTTTTACGGCGGAGAGAGAAAGCTCCAGGATACGGGCGATTTCAGCGTAGGGAAGTTCAAGGTGGACCCGCAGAATAAAAGCCGTCCGGTCGGTCTCCGGAAACAATCGAAGTATTTGTTGAATCCTTCTCAGTTGAGACCGGAATTCAACGATTTGATCAGGTTCGGGTGCTGGATCCGGATGGTCATACATAAGGGGAGCTTGGTTTTTTTCTTTTCTCAACCGTTCCAGATAAACATGGCGGGCGATGGTGAAAAGATAGGCTTTAAGGGTTTCAGTGCGAATGGCACTCTTCCTGATCAGGGCCCGTACAAACGTCTTGGAAGTGATGTCCTCGGCCTCATCTCTGTCGCCGGAAAGCCAGAGGGCAAAGCGGTAAACATCCGTTGAGTATGAGCTGTATATATCCTGGAAGTTGAACAATATCTTCATTTCTTATTATATGCACAACATCGTTAAAAGTTACAGTACGCTTCAGGTTCAGACAATCACCTCTACCCCAAAACGGCAAATACAGGGAATGTTGGGGCTTATGGATAATACTTCCAAGCTGTATAGGCCCTCCTAAAATGTTCCCCGATGTATTTTTAGATTCACATGCAAAGTGGAAGTAAAAATAGGGTAAATATGTATTGTATCCCCAATTTCCCCAATTATTCCTTTGTCCTGGCCTATAAGATAAGACTCTTTATTTCTGATTTTTTCGTATGATGAAGCGTGATCCGAAATTGTTAATATTCCAACGTAACGCGGACTATCGCGTTCTAACGGCAGCCGTGTTGACTATTTCATCAGATAAAAATGGAGAAGAGAAAAATGAAATCATCAACCAGCATGAACAGAAGGAACTTCTTAAAGAAGGGAACTTCCGGTTTAGCGGGAATAGCCCTTCTGCCTGGATCTTCCTCAAGAGTCCGTTCACGAATCTTTCAAAGCGAAAAAGATCGTAAGATCATAACTCGAAAATTGGGCGGAACCGGTTTTACTCTTCCGGTCATCAATATGGGGGTCATGAATGCCGACAATCCTGCGGTCATGCAAAACGCCTATGACCTCGGCATCAAACTCTTTGATACGGCCTGGCGATATCAAAACGGACGAAATGAAAGGATGGTGGGTCAGGTCATCAAAGAAATGGGAATCAGGGACAAAATTGTTCTGGCCACCAAAGTCCCCTTAGCCTTCGGCAATCACAGCAGCTATACCATCCCGGAGATAGAGGGATTCAGGGAAAAAGAGGGAGAAGGATTGGAAAAAAAACTCAAGGAGGATTACCTGCAAACCTTTGAGGAGAGCCTGCAAAGGCTGCAGCAAAACTATGTGGATATTTTGTACGTCCATAGTGTCAAAGATCCCAGAACCATTGAACTGCCTTTTCTCCTGGAAGCCATAACCCAACTGAAAAAAGAAGGCAAGGTGCGTTTTTTAGGCGTTTCTTCCCATCAAAATGCCATTCCGGTTTTTAAAAAAGTTTTGGAAATGGATGTTTTCGATGTGGTCTTGGCTTGTCTGAATTTCAAGATGCCGGATCGGGAAAACATGATAAAAATACTCAATCAGATAAAAGAAAAGGGATTAGGCGTCATAGCCATGAAAACCCAGGCCATCTACAGCACCAGCAGAATCACTCATCATACGGCCGCATTGAAGTATGTGTTGCGGAATGATTTTATCACCACGGCTATCCCCGGTTTTACGACATTCGCACAGCTAAAAGAAGATTTTTCTGTCGTCGGTGATCTTGAATACACTCCGGAAGAAGAGAAGTTTTTAAATGATTATTGGAATCGAACAGCGGCTGATCCGTCCTCAGGAGACATCCCCTGCCAGGGGTGTGAGACATGTCTGGCAAGCTGTCCAAAAAATGTCTCCATTCCTGATCTCATGCGGACGTATATGTATGCATCCGGCTATGGAAATTTTGAACATGCCCGAATTACCTACGAGACTATCCCGCCGGACAACAATCTGAAGCAGTGCCAAGGCTGCTCCTCCTGTACAGCCTCTTGTATCAATGGAATAAACATCCCATCCAACATAAGACAGCTAAAAGCTTTGTTCGCTTAAATTCAAGATTTAAGTCCTGACGGAAGAATACATATTTTAAACCAAACAACCACCGGCGGTAGCCTATCAAATCAAAAATTATTGACAGTGCTAAAAGTCTCCTATCGATTTCTTATTTAGAGATTCCAAAAATTAGTGGAGAAATAAGATGAAAAAAATAAAATTCATATCTTTGATGTTTGTTTTTGTTTTGTTGAGCTGTCACAACTCAGAAAAATCTCTCTCGACAAAATATAAATGGCCAACCTCCACACCTGAGGCACAGGAACTCGATCCTGAGAAACTGAAATCACTCGTCCAGGCCATTCGTGACGACAAGACGTATCCCGATGTAGACAGTTTGCTCATCATTCGCAACGGATTTCTGGTGCTTGAAGAATATTTTCACGGCTACGATGCAGAAACACTGCATATGGTTCAATCCGTTACAAAAAGCTTTATATCCGCTCTGGTCGGCATAGCCATTGATAAAGGATTTATTAAAGATGCAAATCAAAAAATACTCGGATTTTTCCCGGACCTTGATTCCATAAAAAATCTGGATGAGCGCAAAAGGTCCATCAAGATCCAAGACCTGCTCACCATGCGGTCCGGCACGGATTTTTATGAACGGGAATTCGGTTCCCCTAATTTCGAGCTCAACAGGCTGGCAACGGGCTGGGACATATTTTATCTCGATCGCCCGATGATCAGCGATCCCGGGACAGGTTTTCGGTATGATACCGGAGGATCGGTTTTGCTCTCGGCCATCCTTAAAAAGGTAAACGGCATGCATGCCGATGCTTTCGCGGAGAAATACCTCTTCAGTCATCTCGATATTTCAAAGACATTCTGGATCAAAAACAGCGAGGGATATCCGCATGCCGGAGGCGGTCTTCACCTTCTTCCCAGAGATATGGCCAAGCTGGGTCAGCTCTATCTCCAGAATGGTGTCTGGCAAGGTGAACAAATCATCCCAGTCCAATGGATTGAGGAATCCTTCAAACCGCATGTAATATTTAGGGTCCCGGAAGATCATCCCTACAAAGGTTACGGCTATTACTGGTGGATTCTGAAACTGGATCCGAAAGATGAAACCAAAGGTTACATTTACACCGCCCTTGGTCTTTGGGGTCAATTTATCTTTGTTATTCCGGAATACGACATGGTTGTCGTCGTAAACTCAGACGCAAGGGGCGCGAATGAGGGACATCCCATAACTTTCCTATACACATATGTCTTACCATCCGTACAAGACCAAGATATAAACAAATAAAAGGGATGATTTTTCCAATAATCTTCACTTCAAACACAAACTTGAGTTTAACAGCTAATAGGTATATATGAATTTGTTAGGAAGAGTCAAGTGTTGAAAACAAAAGAGTTATGCCTATGGTGTAT
>JAFGMO010000009.1 GCA_016927475.1 Candidatus Aminicenantota bacterium | reverse complement strand
TAATGAGGAAAGAGAAAGAAAATTTTTTTATACGGTTGACGGCATCCATCTTAACCGGGCCGGGGCTGAGGTTGTTGCAGGGATTTTCAAGAATGCGATGGGCTTGGATAGGGTTTGATGTAGTGTAGATAATTAATAATTAATATTAAATAAAAATAATTATTGACAATGTGTATTTGGGTGGATATAATCATTCTTGAATACTTTGGAAGAGTCAAAAATGGTAAAAAGACCGTCTTTAAGCACGGAATATAAAGGAGGATAATATGGAAGAAAAAAAAATGTATCTTCTCGGTGACAAATTTCCGGAGATTGAAGTTAAAACAACAATGGGGATAAAAAAATTACCTGATGCTTTCGAGGGAAAATGGTTTGTTCTATTCAGCCATCCCGGTGATTTTACCCCTGTTTGCACCACGGAGTTTGTATCTTTTCAAAAAAAGTACCCTCAGTTCAGGGAATTGAACTGCGAGCTGATAGGTTTGAGTGTTGACCAGGTTTTTGCCCATATCAAATGGGTGAAGTGGATCGAAGAAAATATCAAAGAAAAGATTGAATACCCCGTTATCGCTGATGATTTAGGACATGTATCCACAATGCTTGGTTTGATACACAAGGCGAAAGGGCCAAATACCGTCCGGGCTGTATATATCATTGACCCCAAGGGAATCATCAGGGCCATTCTTTTTTATCCCCAGGAACTGGGTAGAAATATGGATGAGATTATCCGCATGGTAAAGGGACTTCAGACAGCAGATAAAAACCATGTTGCCATGCCGGCCAACTGGCCCAACAATGAATTGATCAAGGACGAGGTGATTATTCCTCCTGCCGGCGATGTCAAAACCGCTGAGGAACGTCCCAAACAGTTTGACTGTTATGATTGGTGGTTTTGCCACAAAAAACTCTGAACAAAACATGCAAAAAAAGAGGGCTTCGGCCCTCTTTTTTTTGCACAGTCTAATAAAAGATTTTATCTTTTTTTTGTTCCCAAATCTCAAAAAGCTTCAGACAGGATGTTCTTTCGACCTGAACAAGGCTGACTCGATTTTTTGATGTCTCGCCTGTTATGGTCTTATGGAATAGATTATCATCGAATCCGGCGGCTTCCGCGTCATTGCGGGTGCAGGCGTAATATATCCGGGGAATTCTTGCCCAATGGATAGCCGCCAAACACATTGGACAGGGCTCGCAGGTTGTGTATATCTCGCAATCCGGTAAATGGAAATGTCCGAGTTTTTTAGAGGCCCGGCGAATGGCCATTATCTCGGCATGGGCTGTTGGATCATTGGTTTTGATCACCATGTTATGGGCTTGAGCGATCATTTTTCCATTCCTGACGATGACCGCTCCGAAGGGGCCCCCTTCGTTTTTATTCATACCATTAATGGCTTCTTTTATCGCCCGGGCCATGAATTTATGGTGCAAAACTTGCCCTCCTTCACGACGCACAGGCCGTAAAATAGCATTCTATGTGAATAAATTCAATCATCTGTTTGTTTTTTGTTTGTTTTTTAACTGTGACAGGGTACATTATTTCAGCGAGGCTAAAATCTTTTATCACAAAAAAGAAATTCTTTTCAAACAGAAAGGGAATTTCCCCACAGCAGTAAGGGTTTTAACCCATCCAAAATCCTTTCCGGTGGGATACCCCTAAAAACTTACTGCAGTGAGGGCAAAAGTAGATGTATCGTTTTCCAAGCCAGGCCGTCAGAAGCTGATACCATAGTGAAGTTAAGGTATTTCCGCAGTATGGACATATGGGATTTGTGTCATTTTTTTCTATGAGATTGAGCATTTTTTTCTCCTCACTTACTATACCTTTTGGTGTTATAAAAAATTCAATCTTGAAAAACAGCCGCTAAATTGTCCGCATTGGCCGCGTGCTAATTTTCCTTTAAATCGATCTTCCATTCCAACATGGTTCCATCGGCCGGGAGTTTCCCAGAAAAACCGACTTCCAGGACTCCTTTGAAAGTTCTTTGGAAAAGGACTTCCGTGTTGGCCGATACGTTTTCCACGGTTTTGTTTGAAGGAAGATATACAAACAGGGAATATGGGGCATCGGGCACAACTTCGGACGTTCCACGAAGAATATTTTCCTCAGGGCTCCAGAATATTTCTTTGAGGCTGACAGTCCCTGTTATGTGGCGGGATGTGGCAACGACAAAAGGTTCATCACGAAGGGCGTGAATGACAAAAACCCGCGTTCCGTGTGCGGGAATTTCAGCGGTTACGGAATTTTCGGTCACCGCCTCCCTTTTTTGGTTCCAGAAGTCAAAGGCGAGGTATAAGGTATTTCTATCCAAGCCCAGGTCTTCGGACAGGGTAATCGTTTTTTCCTGAGGACTGTTTTCCCAGTTGAAAACGGAGACAACATCGTAGGTACCTGCCGGGCCGTCAACTTTGAGGTCGATGGCTCTGGGAAATTCATAAACTTGGGGACAACTCCAGACGAGTCCGTCTTTTTTATTTGTTTTGATTTTATATGGATAAAGGTCAATGGGGACGATGGGAGTGGACGGCATGGTTTTCCGGTAGAGGTCGAGTTTTTCTTGAGGAAGCCTGCCCATAAAATCACTGGCCATGTAGACCTGGCCGGTCAGGGCTACGGCAGTAACAATGTTCCGGCCTTCCTCAAGGGTGAGGGGGTCGCGCACCATGGCGGCATCCGGATCACATTGCCAGGTGATATTGTTGAGGTAGTTGGCGCCGAACAGCGAATGAAAGTAGGTCTGCATTGACATTCCGTCCTCTTTTTCCGGATGCCAGACGGCCTTATCATCGCCTCCGGTGCGGGATCCGTCAAAGATGCCGAAACACAAGCCGACTTCATGCATGGCACAGCCCCCGATATAAACACCGGGTCCCAGAATTTCCCTAAGCGTTTTTTGGACTTCAACGTATATATCCCGGCCGGTACGATTTGGATCAAACGCCTGTTCCTTGTTTTTGTCAAAATAGTCGATCCAGGTTCCCCAGCCTGCATCTTTGATGTAGAGCAATCCCCATTCGTCGACCAGTGTGCGAAACATGGGTTTGAGGTGTTTTTCGATGACATCGGGATTGCTGTAATCCAGACGGACAACGGTATCGTCCGCTGTACAGCAAGCCCCGGAAAGGCTTCCGTTTTCATCACGAAGGTAAAAATTTTCGGGATATTTATCAGCACACTCGGGAGAAGCATAATTGGAGCCGTAGACATTAATCCAGAGTGCGGGTTTAAGGCCCTTGCTTAGGATGGAGTGAAAAAGCCATTTTCCTCCGTTGGGGAAAGCTTCCTTGTTCCATTGTAGGTAATTAGCCTTTTCCCCTCGAGTATAGCAGGCGTCGATTTGAATAAACTCGAGGCCGTACGGAGCCAAAAAACGCGATAAAGCGTCGACTTCATTGATGACATCCCCTTCGGTCAGTCCCATGTAGTAACAATACCAGGAACTCCAGGCAACGGGGGCCGACTCAAAACGAGTGGCCCGGGGAGCATAATATTTGAGCCCCAGGACTTGCTTGTAATAATCCGGTTGAAGTTCGATGACCGTTTCGTTTTCCAACGGGAAGGAAACGTCCATTTGTTCCACATTTTCCGGGGCACGCTTCAAAGTGCCGGTTTTTGGAAATTTGATAATGGTATCGGTTTGCCGGTCAAAAAGACAATTGATACCGGCAGCCGAAACAAAACCAAGAGACGTGTACAGGATACCGTTGTCCTGGTCTTCGGTCCGGGCCGGAATCCGGTTTTTCCCTGCAGGAGCCTTTCCAGATAAAATTCCGCCTTCTACAGGACAAAGAATAGTGATTTTATTGGGGGAAAAGGAAAATGTCCAAGTGATTTTCTCAGGATCTCCGCATATTATGTTCAGCATGTCTCGGGTACGTTTCACCGTCCAATCCGATAAACGCAAGACTCCCTCCGGTTTGATAAGCGAAAGCTCGGCTTGGGTAAGAATAGGACCACATTCCTGATGGTTGATGGTCAGGTTGCAGTCTTTGGCATCGATATCGATGTTCCATTTTTCACTTTGAAAAGGCTGAGGTTTACAGGCGGTACCGATTCCCATCAGAATCAGCGATGGTATGACAAAAAGAAGTATTTTACCTTTTTTGTTTAAAATCATGTTGCCTCCTTTTTTGTTGAGAGGGAAGGAAACATTTTTACCATGTGATATAGTTCTGCTTGTATCATACGAAGGCGAAGAATGTCAAAAAGCCCGGACAAAAGCCCGGACAATCAATAAAGGCAAACTATTTTCTCTATGATACGTTTTACTATATAAACAGAAAAACTACCAAGGAGACATACATGCTCAAAAACTATATCAAGGTGACTCTTCGTTCCCTTTCCAAGCATAAAGGTTATTCACTCATTAATATTTTCGGCTTGGCCATCGGTATGGCCTGCTGCCTGCTTATCACAATATGGGTTCTGGATGAACTGAGTTTCGATAAATTCCACGAAAACATAGATGTTCTGCACCGGGTTGAGGAGAACCAGCATTATTCCGGCCGTGATTTCCATGTCACGGTCACTCCCTATCCGTTGGGCCCGGTCCTTGTCGCGGAGATTCCCGAAATCATGGATGCCACACGGTTTGTTTACGTGCCGGGCCTCCTTTTGGAATACAAGGGAAAGGCATACTACGAAAACGAGGCGCGGGCTGTCGATCCTTCTTTTTTGAAGATGTTCACTTTTCCTCTTCTCAAGGGCAACGTTGATGAGGTCTTACAAGATCCTCATTCCCTCATTTTATCCGAAGATATCGCCGTCAAATATTTCGGTGATGAAAATCCCATTGGAAAGGTTATCGAGGTCAACAATAAACATGAGTTTACAGTAACCGGAATTTTGAAAGAGGTCCCGCATAATTCCAGCCTTGAGTTCGATATTCTTCTTCCTTATGAATTTTTAAAACAAATCGGCCAGACCAACGAGCATTTCGGCAGCAATTCCATTCAAACCTTTATTCAGCTTCAAGAGCCTTCTGCCTTTAAAGCGGCCAATGAAAAAATTTTTGGATTTATCAGAAAGCGTGTGCGTCAAAGCCGAACCGACCTGGAGCTTATTCCATACAAACGCCTGCACCTTCATTCTTACTGGGGTTATGATAAGGATCCGGGTGCCATTCAGTACGTCTATATTTTTTCCGCCATCGCTTTTTTTGTTTTGCTGATTGCATGTATCAATTTTATGAACCTGTCAACGGCCCGGTCCGCCAACCGGGCTAAGGAAGTTGGACTGCGAAAGGTTGTCGGAGCCCAGAAGTCTCATCTTTTACGGCAGTTTTATGGGGAGTCGATTATCGTTTCCCTTATCGCTCTGATATTGGCCGTGATCATCGTCACCCTGCTTCTTCCCGTTTTCGGCAACCTGGCTGCTAAAGAAATGTCCTGGAAAGTGGGCGGCATCGGGAGCATTCTAGCCGGCCTTCTGGGCATCACTGTTTTTACCGGTATTATAGCCGGCAGCTATCCGGCTGTCTTTTTATCCTCTTTCAGACCTGTCAAGGTTCTCAGAGGATCTTTCAGGTCCGGAACCGGAGGTGTTCTTTTCAGAAGGATCCTGGTCGTTGTTCAATTTTCCCTGTCCGTTCTTCTCATCATCGGCACCGTGGTCGTTTACAAGCAGCTTTATTATATGAAAAACCAGCGTCTGGGCTGGGATAAGGACCATCTTATTTACGTTCCCCTTCGGCCGGAACTCAGGAGTTCTTATAACGTTCTCAAGCAAGAGCTGATTCAGGAGCCGGGGATTCTGGGTGTTACGGCAACCTCCCAACTGCCGACGCATATTGGGAGCAATTCCAGCAATGCGACTTGGGAAGGAAAAGATCCCGCCTTTACCGTGCTCATAGGTTTCAACGCCGTTGATTTTGACTATACGAAAACCGTGGGAATCGAGATGGCCGAAGGCCGGCCGTTCTCTAGGGACGTAGCCTCGGACGACGGCCGGAGTTTTATCGTCAATGAGGAAGTCGCCAAAATCATGGGAAAGAAGTCCGTTGTCGGTGAACGTTTCACATTCATGGGTATCCGAGGGACAATTATTGGTGTTATGAAAAATTTTCACTATCAGTCCCTGCAGAACAAGATCGAGCCTATAACCTTTATTGTCTATCGTCCTCAAATCAACTATATGCTTATGCGTGTCAGCCCAACCAGTATCAGTGATTCCGTTCAAAAAATTGAAAGGGTATGGAACAGTATTTTACCTGATTATCCTTTTGAGTATCATTTTATCGATGAAAGATTCGAGCGTCTTTACAGGTCCGAACAGCGGATAGGGTCTTTGCTCAATTATTTTGCCGTTCTGGCCGTATTTGTTGCCTGCCTGGGGCTTTTCGGTTTGGCTTCTTTTACCGCGGAGCAAAGGACCAAAGAGATTGGCATTCGAAAAACATTGGGAGCTACTGTTTCCCAAATTGTGGTCCTTCTCTGCCGTGAATTTTTCGTGCTGGTTCTGCTGGCCAATGTTATTGCCTGGCCGCTCTCCTACCTGCTCATGTCACACTGGCTTAAGGGTTATGCCTACCGCACCCAACTATCCGTTTTTGTTTTTTTAGGGGCCATGGTCACGGCCCTGCTTATGGCTGTTTTTTCCGTGAGTTTTCAAGCATTGCGGGCGGCGTCGACGAATCCGGCTAAGGCTCTCCGCTATGAGTGAATAAAACAGACAAAGTCTGTTTTTATTCAAAGCGTTTGGGGGGGCGGCGGTGTTTCGTGAGTTGCTCGTAAGTATAGGCGATGCGGATCAGCGTCGGTTCATCGAAGAGCTTGCCGACGATCTGTAATCCCGCCGGAAGTTTTTTGCGCACAAAGCCCATGGGCACCGTTAAGGCGGGCATGCCCGTATGGGGGGGGATAAGCTGGCTGTTGTCTCCGGCCGGACTCCGCTCATCGCCCAGCCTTCTCGGAGGATTATTCCAGGTCGGGTAAACGAGGACATCGATACCGGCGTTTTCCATGGCCTTCAGAACGGCATCCCGGAAGGCGATATTGCGCGGTTCGCTGTAGAGATCACGGCAGACGTGATCCTCGTCAAGCGGAACCTCAAGGGCCCTGTAGAGCCTTTTTTTTATGTATAAAGAAAATTTTCCCGTGTTGTATATCTCGGTGAGGTTTTTATAAGGGGCTTTTTCGCCAAGCGAGGCGAGATAGTTATTGAGGTCATGACGGAACATATCACACCAGAGGTCCTTTGTCAGTTCTCCGAAATCAGGAATGGACAATGGATCGACCAGAAACGCTCCCGCCTTTTTCATGTCCTCCAATGCTTTTTCAAATAGCGAAACGATTTCCGGGTCCGCCGTCGGAAGATCTGTGTAAAAGCGAAAAACTCCGATGCGGACGTTCTTCAAGCCGTCGGGGTCCAGGTACTGCCTGTAGTTTTCAGGGACTTTTCCCCGGCATTTTTCGGTGATGGGATCTGCAGGATCGTATCCGGCGATAACCTCCAGAATGCGAACGGCGTCTTCAACGGTCCGGCACATGGGACCTCCGATGTCATTGCGGAGATAAAGAGGGATGATGCCGTCTCGGCTGGTCAGTCCCATGGTCGACCGAATGCCCACCAGACAACAGTGGGATGACGGGCCTCGTATGGAATTCCCTGTATCCGTTCCCAGGCCGGCCGTCCCGAAATTGGCGGAAACCGCCGCTGCCGTGCCCCCGCTGGATCCTGCGGGAACGTAGTTTAGGTCATAAGGATTACGGGTGATTCCGGCGATGGAGCTCTGGGTTTGGTAAGGGCTGAAAGCCCATTCGGCCATGTTGGATTTGGCCAGGATAACGGCGCCGGCCTGCCGAAGGACTTTGACCTGATAAGCATCATCCGGGGGAATAAATCCTTCCAGGGCTTCGGACCCGGCCGTCGTCTGCATATCCTTGGTTTCATAATTATCTTTGACAATGATGGGAATGCCGTGCAGGGGGCGGAGCTCTCCTGTTTTTTGAAATTCAGCGTCCAGTTCATCCGCCCTTTTAAGGGCGTTCTCATTGACGACGACAATGGCGTTCAAACGGGTGCTTTTATCGAAGGTTTCGATCCGCTGAAGGTAGGTCTCGACGAGCTGCCGACAGGTGATTTTTCCCGAAAACAAGGCATCATGAATATCGGCGATGGTCGCTTCCGTCAGAAGAAAATCTCCAATCCTATTGTGCTTTTTACAGGACAGAGAGGTCAACAGAAAAGAACAAAGAATGAAGAAAAAAAGGGTTGGGCGTCCTTGGAAGATTTTTGTCCTCATCTTTTTTTTCTAAGAAGCCGCAGCCATTTTTGTCAGTTTGGCCAGATTTCGGGCAAGTTGCTCGCAGCATGTCAGGGCCCGTTTGTCCGGTGCGCCGATGGCCACGGGGCCGTAATGGTCACCTTTTGGGTTTCCTTGAATGATCATTCCGTGAATCAGAAGGGCTTTAAGAATATCCATAACCGTGGTTTCATTTCCACCTCCCACGTTTGCCGATGAGGAAAAGGCGCCTCCGGTTTTCCCTTTCAGGCGTCCGTGAAAGGCGACGCTTTCATCCAGAAGTTTCTTCAGCTCCCAGGCCATCGTTCCGTAGTAAGTCGGCGATCCGAAAATGAGGCAATCATAACCGAGAAAGTCTTTGGCCTGAATTTCGTGTGTTTTTTTAAGATCGGCTTCCAGCCCTTCTTCCTGCAGGATCTGCTGAATTTTTTGGGCCATTTGTTCCGTATTCCCCGTTTTTGAAAAATAGCAAACCAAAGCCTTAAGCATGGACCGCCTCCCTTATCCGTAAATTAGCCGAGACCGATAGATGTCCTAATATTTTATGTCACGTTTAAATTTCTTTCGGCAGTGCTGCTATTAAATCATTTTCTGTAATCACTTTCAAGAAAATAACGGCCAAATTTATCTGCATTATTCCAATTTTGTGCCGACAACATCCATGCCCATATTATCATTCTTGACGCGGCATTTCGTGTATTTTCCCTCTTCATTTTTAATAAAGGAAACCTCATACATTCCTTCATCGGGGTCTTCAATGGTAAAAACGAATTCTTTACCTTCCACAGGTATCATTTCACCGGGAGTGGAGCCGACCGAAGATTGCGCCCAGATCGAATTATTGTCGACATAAAATTCTATGGTCAGAATACCGTATCCCGCATCGCTCAAGTCGAACTCATAGACTCCTGTGATGGGGGCATACTTTTTTTCCAATTCCTGTATTTCCGGATGAGAGAAGGGAAAAGCTGTTAGAGATAAAAAAATGATTGTTAAAAAAGATACGCCAGAGGTCAAAGTTTTTTTCATAGTATTCGTACTCCTTTATTTGTTATACGGATATGTCGTCTTTTGGGTTCCTTCATGGTAACACAGCCTGTTTCCGATCTTGCGCTGGCAAGATATGAGGATGGTTTTTCTTGAAAATTTTCAAAAATTTTTAAAATTGACGGGATGAAGCTGCTGTGATAAAAGCAAAGGATAAAGTGAAGTTCATTCGATACGGACACCGACAAAATTCCGGAATGAAAGGGCGCCAACATGGATCTAAGCTGGATCGATATATCCGTTTTTCTGGCCTTTGTTTGTTTTGTCGTGGGAACGAGCCTATATAAGAGCCGCAAAGAAAAAACGAGTGAAGATTATTTTTTGGCAGGTCGGGATCTGGGTTGGTACCTGATCGGTTTTTCTCTTATCGCCTCAAACATTTCGACGGAGCAGTTTGTCGGCATGTCCGGCCAGGGAGCGGGAAATGTCGGGCTGGCCGTGGCAAGCTATGAGTGGGTTGCGGCTATCACCCTCGTTATTGTCGCCTTGTTTTTTCTTCCGAAATTTCTTCGAAGCGGCATTTACACGATTCCCGAGTTTCTTGAATACAGATACAATCCCATCCCTCGGGCCATCATGGCTTTTTATACCGTTATCATCTACGTGGCTGTCACCATTGCCGCTGTCCTTTATTCGGGCGGCTTGACGCTGCACACCATCTTTGGTATGGACCTGACAAAGGCGGTATGGCTTATCGGAATTGTGGCCGCCTTTTACACGACATATGGGGGGTTGAAGGCGGTTGTCTGGGCCGACCTGATCCAGGGTTCCGGCCTCCTTATAGGTGGTGCCGCTGTTTTGATCCTGGGATTTATCGCCGTCGGAGGCGTGGGATCGTTTTTTACGGAGAACGCCGGCAGGCTCCACATGTTTTTACCGTCCGACCATCCCGAAATCCCCTGGACAGCGCTTATCGTCGGTATCTGGATTCCGAACTTTTACTATTGGGGTTTGAACCAGTATATCACCCAGAGAACGCTCGGTGCCCGCAGCTTGAAACAGGGGCAGCTGGGCATTATCCTCGCCGCATCCCTCAAACTTCTCATCCCCTTTATCATTGTTATTCCGGGTATCATGGCCCTTCAGCTTTATTCAAACCAGATGGCGACCAGCGACCAGGCTTACCCGCTTCTTATACGGAATCTCATTCCGGCCGGGTTGAGGGGATTCATGTTTGCCGCCATTTTCGGGGCTATTATGAGCTCGTTGGACTCCATGCTCAACTCGGCTTCCACGATCTTTACTATGGACCTTTACAAAAGGCATTGGAAACAGGACGCTTCTTCGGACACGTTGATAAAAATCGGCCGTATCATGACGGTGATATTTGTCATGATCGGCTGTCTCATTGCGCCCCAGTTGGGGAATCCCAAATTCCAGGGTATTTTCCACTACATTCAGGATTTTCAGGGATTTATTTCCCCCGGCATCCTGGCAGCCTTTGTTTTTGGGCTTATTTTTAAGAAAGCGCCCTCATCCGCTGCCATCACCGCATTGGTACTTAATGTGCCTGTTTATGGAATACTTCATCTGAAGTGCTTTGACAGCTTGGTGTTTTTAAATAAAATGGCCATCACCTTCGGCATTCTCATTCTGGCTATGACTGTTGCCACATTATGGAAACCGCTGGACAGGCCGAAAAAACTGCCGGTAAAAGAAGGGTTCGATTTGAAACCGACTCCTTCCGTTGTTTGGTTGGGGCTTTTGGTCATTGCCGTAACAATCGCGCTTTATATTATTTTCTGGTGATGCAAACATCTCGAAATGGGGAAGATGGTCTTGTGTAATCGTTGGGTTGCTTCAAGTATTAACATTTTGAAAGGTGTTCGCCATGCTGCTGCAGGGAATTGATTGGACACTGATCGCCGCCTATTTTGTTATTTCGTTGCTGATTGGCGTAGCCGTAACCCGGAAAGCGGGTAAAAGCTCCACTGAATTTTTTGCCGCCGGCCGGAACATGCCCTGGTGGCTTCTCGGGGTATCTATGGTGGCGACAACCTTTTCCACCGATACGCCCAATTTGGTTACCGATATCGTACGCAGACATGGAGTGGCCGGCAACTGGTTCTGGTGGGCTTTTTTACTGACGGGGATGCTTACGGTTTTTGTTTATGCCCGTCTTTGGAAACGGTCGGGTGTTCTGACGGATATCGAGTTCTATGAGCTCCGTTACAGCTGCCGTCCGGCCGCCTTTCTTCGGGGATTCCGGGCGCTTTATTTAGGGGCTTTTTTCAATATTGTGATCATGGCGACAGTGTCTTTGGCAGCCATTAAAATCGGGCGGGTATTGATGAATTTTTCACCCCTTCAGACCATTTTTATAGCCGGTTTGGTGACCATGGTCTACAGCAGCCTGGGGGGACTTCGTGGGGTGTTGATCACCGATCTTATCCAATTCGGATTGGCCATGGCCGGCGGTTTGGGCGCGGCCTTGGTTGCCTTAAGACTTCCCCAGGTGGGGGGATTAAAAGGACTCCTGGCCCATGAAGCCGTATCCGGACGTCTTGCCCTCCTTCCTGATTTTTCCGTGGGAAGCGAGTTGTTCGCCGTATTTCTCATCCCGCTGCTTGTCCAATGGTGGAGCGTCTGGTATCCCGGTGCCGAGCCCGGTGGCGGGGGGTATATCGCTCAGAGAATGCTGGCAGCTAAAAATGAAAAACACTCCGTTGGGGCCGTTTTTCTGTTTAACGCCGCTCATTACGCTCTCAGGCCATGGCCCTGGATCATCGTCGCCCTGGCTTCTCTGGTTGTGTTCCCAAACCTGGACGCCCTCCGGACGGCCTTTCCCCATGCGGCGGATGTCGTCAACCATGATATGGGCTATCCAGCCATGCTGACCTTTCTTCCCGCTGGATTTTTAGGGCTGGTTGTCGCCTCGCTCATTGCAGCATACATGTCGACCATATCCACCCATCTTAACTGGGGAGCGTCATATCTTATTCATGATTTTTACCACCGCTTCCTGAGGCCGCAGGCCCATGAAAAGGAACTTGTTTTTGTCGGCAGGATGGCGACGGTTTTGCTCATGCTCTTGGCCGGAGTTCTGGCTCTTTGGATGGAGAATGCCCTGGACAGCTTTCAGATCCTGCTCCAAATCGGCGCAGGGACAGGCTTGCTTTTTATCCTTCGATGGTTCTGGTGGCGCATCAATGCCGCCAGCGAAATTGCCGCTATGGTTGTTTCCTTTTTGGTGGCTGTTTATTTTCGCCTGATCCATGATCATACGGGACTTCCCCAACTTGACCAATGGCAGGAACTGACTATCGGAGTCTGCATTACCACCTTTGGATGGCTTTGTGTGACCTTTTTGACCAAACCGACCGAAGAGAAAACGTTAGTAAGCTTCTGTCGTCTCGTCAAACCGGGCGGACCGGGTTGGTCGAAAATCACGGGCCGGCTGCGGGGACCGGATGAGTCATCAGAAAGTGGCGATAAAGCCTGGCAGGTTCCCCGCGGCCTTCTCTGTATGTTTTTGGGATGTTCGGCCGTATACAGCACGCTTTTTGCCGTCGGCCACTGGATTTACGGCCATCGCACCGTAGCCATGATTTTGTCCGCTATCGCTCTGGTTTCCTCGATGCTTCTTGTCAAAGCCTGGAGCAAGCTGCTGGCCGACTAGTCCAAAAAAAATCACATGGATAAATATCTTGGCTGAGAGCTAAGCATGAAAAAAAACAATCGCCAAATTTTTTTTCATTTGTTTTTTTCCATGTCGGCCTTTTTTCCCTCCTGCTGTAGAGCTGGATGACCGGACTTTAAAAACTTGTGGAGCTCGGATACGGCAAAGGAAAAAAATTGAAAGGAATAAGGGTACTTCCTTTGAATGAAGAAGGGATATTGATGATGCTTTTTTGGGAAAAGGAAGAGGAGTGAACTCATGAAGAGAAGGCGTTTTGTTGAAGTATTGGGAAAAGGAGCTGCGGGCTGTGCTTTTTTGAGGTCTTTTTCTTCCTTTTTTCCGCCGGCTTCGATTTGGGCGGAGGAAGGGAGTCTGCCCAACGTTATTCTTTTTAATGTCGATGACCTTGGGTGGACGGACCTCTCATGTTACGGAAGCCGGTATTATGAAACGCCGAACATCGACCGGTTGGCTGCGCAAGGAACCTGGTTCACTGATGCCTATGCTTCATGCGCGGTATGTTCGCCGTCACGAGCTTCTCTTATGACCGGCAGGTACCCGGCTCGCATCGGGATCACGGACTGGATCCATCACCTCGACCGCGAGGCGTATACCGCCCTGGGTACCGGACTTCCGCCGAGCGAATATGTCGGCGACAGCAGCCGGCGGCTTCTGTGCCCGCCCAATCCGTACTGGATGGAGCTTGATGAACTGACGATCGCCGAGCACCTCAAAACGGCCGGTTATACCACCTGCCACATCGGTAAATGGCATCTTGGCTTTCGTCCCTGGTTCCCGGACCGTCAGGGATTTGATATCAATATCGGCGGCTGTGAGATCGGCCAGCCTCCAACATATTTTGACCCGTATTATCAAAATGAACGCCGAAGCAGCATCCCCACTTTAAAACCGCGAAGGCCGGGAGAACACCTTACCGAAAGGGAAGCGGAGGAAGCGGAAAAATTTATCCTTGACCATACCGAACAACCTTTTTTCCTGAATATGTGGTTTTATGCCGTGCATACGCCCATCGAAGGGCCGGAAGAACTGGTGGCTAAGTACCGCCGTAAAAAACCGGCCAATCAAAAATGTCCCGAGTATGCGGCACTTGTGGAAAGTGTAGACAGGGCCGTCGGACGTATTGTGGCGGCTCTTGAAAGAACGGGAAAGAGACATTCGACACTGATTATTTTTACTTCGGACAATGGCGGCTTAAAGCGGGAATATGCCACGGATAACGCTCCGCTCCGTTCCGGTAAAGGTTATCCCTATGAAGGCGGTATCCGTGTGCCGCTCATTATATCCTGGCCGGGGAAAATTAAGGGGGGGGCGGAATGCCGGGAACCTGTTACCAGTGTGGACATTTTTCCGACGTTATGTTCCGCCTGCGGGTTGGAATATCCCGTTGAACGGACGATCGATGGAGAGAATCTATGGCCCCTGCTTCACGGCCGGACCTTATTGAAACGTGTATCCATCTTCTGGCATTTTCCGCATTACCGGGAACCGGATATCGTGCCCTACAGCATCATTCGCAAAGGGAAATGGAAACTGATCAAAAGATACGAAGGAAAACAATACGAGCTTTTTAACTTGGAAGAGGATCTTGAAGAGAAGGTTGATCTGGCCGGTAGCAAGCCGGAAAAAGTACGGGAATTGGAAAGGGAGCTATCGGCCTGGTTGAAGGAAACTCAGGCCCGAATGCCGAAAGAAAATCCCGGCTATTCCCCCAAGCACTGAAAAAACCGGTGGATAAGGGTGAATGTCAAAGAAATTTTTTCAGGCAGCCTGAGCAAAAAACGGAGGTTTATCATGCGAAGGAACCGAATAATAGTCTTCTTGTTGGCTCTTTACGGTGCGGTTTTTCTTGTGGGGACAGCGGCTGCCGAACAGCCCGTAAAAATTTCCAATGACTGGGAAAATCCCGGTGTTATCGGGTGGAACAAAGAGCCCGCCCACTGCACACTGCTGGTTTTTTCCGACCGGGATTCCGCTTTGAAACAGGATAAAAAAACCTCACCGTTTTATTTTTCTCTCAATGGGAATTGGAAATTCCATTGGGCAAAGTGTCCGGATGAAAGGCCTATAAATTTTTTTGAGCCTTCGTTTGATGTAAAAAACTGGAAAAAAATCCCGGTGCCGTCCAACTGGCAGCTTCAGGGATATGGAAAACCTGTCTACCTCAACGTCAGATATCCTTTCAAGAAAGATCCCCCTTTTATTCAAAATGAAGACAATCATGTCGGTTCCTACAGGACCGAATTTAAGATTCCGGTTTCCTGGAAGGAGAGAGAGGTTTTTATCCATTTTGCCGGAGTTGAATCAGCCTTTTATCTGTGGATCAACGGCAGGAAAGTCGGGTACAGCCAGGGAAGCCGGACTCCGGCCGAATTCAATATTACTCCTTTTCTTCGAGATGGGGATAACATTCTGGCTGTTGAAGTGTACCGCTGGTCTGACGGCTCTTACCTGGAATGCCAGGATTTCTGGCGGTTGAGCGGCATATTCCGTGACGTTTATCTTTTTTCTACTCCTAAACAACACATTCGGGATTTTGAACTTGTTTCTTTTTTGGATGAAACCTGCCGGGATGCTGTTTTTAGAGTAACAGCTCACATAAAAAATTACGGTTCTCTACCTTTCCGGAATCCCCGGGTGGAAGTGAGCCTACTGGATAAAGATGGTTCTTCCATATCCTCTGTTGCTGTTTTGGAGTGCAGCACGCCTTATATCGCCCCGGGAGGGGAAAGTGTTCTTGTTAAAAAAAGCGAAGTCAAAAACCCTCGCAAGTGGTCGGCAGAAATCCCATATCTTTATACGGTTCTTGTAACCCTCAAAGACGAAGAAGGAAATGTACTCGAGGTCCTACGATGTGATCATGGTTTTCGAAAGGTCGAGGTAAAAAACGGCCGGCTCCTGGTCAACAGCCGTCCCGTTTACTTGAAAGGTGTCAACCGTCATGAGCATGACCCGGATACGGGACATTATGTATCTTCGGAGTCCATGCTTCATGATATTCTTCTCATGAAACGTTTCAACATCAATACCGTCCGGACGTCACATTATCCCAACGATCCGGAATGGTATGAACTTTGCGACCGGTATGGATTGTATGTTATTGATGAGGCCAACATCGAATCACATGGCATAGGTTACAAACCGGAAGATACCCTGGCTAACAAGCCCGAGTGGAAAAAAGCCCACCTGGACCGCATCATCCGCATGGTCGAGCGGGATAAAAACCATCCTTCGGTGATTATTTGGTCATTGGGTAACGAAGCCGGAGATGGAACGACGTTCGAGGCCGCTTCCGATTGGATTCACCGAAGAGATCCCGGCCGGCCGGTCCACTACGAGCGGGCCGGAATGCGACCGCACACGGATATTGTCTGCCCCATGTATCCCCGGGTCGCTTCGATTGTCCGTTACGGCTCTATCGACAGGGACCGGCCGTTGATCATGTGCGAGTATGCCCATGCCATGGGAAACGCGGTGGGAAATCTGAGGGAATACTGGGAGGCCATCGAAGGCGGTAGATATCTTCAAGGGGGAAGCATTTGGGACTGGGTTGACCAGGGATTGAGAAAAAAATCTCCGGACGGCCGTGAATTCTGGGCCTATGGGGGAGATTTTGGGGATCATCCAAACGATGGAAATTTCTGCATCAACGGCCTTGTTTTTCCGGACAGGAAGATACCGCCGAAGCTGTGGGAAGTGAAAAAAGTATATCAGAACATAGCCGTGGAAGCGGATGATGCCGCTGAAGGAAAGCTGATCGTTCACAATAAATATTTTTTCACGCCTCTGGATGAATTCGAAGCAGATTGGTCGGTCTCGGAAGACGGGATGGTCATTCAGGAAGGGCGTCTCTCCCTCCCAAGCGCAGGACCAGGCGAGCGGAAAATGTTGATGGTGCCTTTTGAGAAGCCCCGAATAAATCCTGGATCGGAGTACCAGCTTCAGATCCGGTTTTATCTCAAGCGGGACACGCTCTGGGCGGAAAAAGGGCATGTTGTCGCTTGGGAAGAGTTGTTTCTTCCTTTTGAGGTGCCGCAGGCGCCTGAGATGGGCACAAACGATCTTCCGCCGCTGGAGGTAATGGATTCCGACGGCAAGGTCATCATGACCGGGAAAAATTTTCGGGTTGTTTTCAGCCGTCAAACGGGAGCCCTTGAGGAGATGGAATACGGAAACCGGAAAATCATTGGAAAATTCATTGAAGGACTCGATGGACCAGTGCTTAATATCTGGCGTGCGCCCACGGATAATGACAAATATCTTCGAAGATACTGGGAAAAGGCGGGGCTTGATGTTTTGCAGAGAGAAAGGACCGAACTTGCCGTTGAAAAAATGTCTGAAGGGATCGTCAAGGTGAGAACCCATCTGGTATGGAAGGGAAACGAAACATGCGGCTTTGATCATAAAACCGTTTATACCATCTTCGGTAACGGTATCATCGGAGTGGACAACGATGTCGTTCCCTTCGGTGATCTTCCCATCCTGCCGCGTATTGGCGTCCGCATGGCCGTTGAAGGAGACCTGGAAAATTTTACGTGGTACGGAAGAGGGCCGCATGAAAATTATCCCGACCGCTGTGAAGGTGCGGCTTTGGGATTGTACAAAGGAACGGTAAGCGGACAGCTCGTTCCCTATGTCCGCCCCCAGGAAACGGGAAACAAGACGGATGTGCGTTGGGCGGCCCTTACGGATACCAAAGGTTTTGGCCTTCTTGTCACCTGCGGAGAATCCTATTCGGTTTCGGCCCTGCATGTTACGGCGAAAGATTTGGACCGCGCGGAACATATCCACGAGCTAAATCCCCGGCAAGGAATCGTTTTTTGTCTGGATGCGAAGCATCTCGGTTTAGGAAACGGAAGCTGCGGCCCGGGTGTTTTGGACAAATACGCTGTTCGATCCGAGGCTGTTTCGTTTTTTTATAGCTTGCGCCCCCTTCCTCAGAAGGGAAAGAGCCTTTCCGAAGCGACCCGTTTGAGGCTGAAACGAAAAGAAAAATAAGCTATTCGTATCTCAATGTCTCTACCGGGTCTGCGGAAGCCGGACGCAGAGATTGAAGAACGGTAACGAGAGCGGCCAGCAATAGGGCGAGAAAAGAAGCGAGAAAAAACACACCTAAAGGCAATCGAATCCTGTAGGAGAAATCCTGAAGCCAGAGGTGGGCCGCATAGACGGCGATCGGAAGGGCGAAAATATTGGCTATAAGCACCATCCGGACGGAATCTTTCATAAGAAGTCCGACGATACTTTGTAAGGATGCTCCAAGGACTTTTCGAATCCCGATCTCTTTCGTTCGCTGCTCGACAGAAAAAGAGGCTATCCCCAAAAGCCCAAGGCAGGATATGAATATGGACAGAACGGCGAATAAGGCGAAAAGTTCTGCTGTCCTTTGTTCTTTTTTGTAGAGATTGTTATAGGACTCATCCAGGAAAAAATAGGTAAAGGGCTGAGTGCTGCTGTGTTTCTTGAAAACGTCTTTGAGCAGGGATATCCTCTGCTGAGCGTTACCCGGTTTGAAGCGGACCGCGATATTGCTTCCCCTGCTGTATAAAAGGGCCATGGGTTCGATTTTTTTGTGCAGGGAAGCGAAATGGAAATCCTTGACGATACCGATAACCTCATGTTTTCCCCTGAAAATGGTTAAAATTTTTCCGATGGGATTCCTCCAGCCGAGATGTTTAACGGCGGTTTCGTTCAGCAGGATGCCGTTTTTGTCCGAACCGATCCTGCTTGAAAGATTACGTCCTTGTACGAGCTTTATTTTAAAGACATTGAGAAAATGTTCATCGACATAATCAAAACACAATTCCATCTTTACATCTGTGCCTTGATCACTCTTTAATTTTAAGCCTAAAAGACGGCTGCGGATGTCGATAGCCAGTCCGTCTGAAGCTGTTACATCCAGCACTTCAGGGTATTGAAGAAGGGCGTTTTGCATGGCTTCGGCCTTGTTCCGTGTCTCCTTTTCAAGGAGAGGAAAAACCACCACGTGTTCCCGGTCAAAGCCCAGATTTTTATTCCTGATAAAGTTCAGCTGGCTGATGACGACCAGAGTAACCGCAATGAGAATGACAGCAGAGCTGAACTGGACAACCACCAAAACATTCCGTATCAAAGAGCCTTTTTTTCCCGATGTCTGAAATTCCCGGAAAACGCTTAAGGGCGGAAGGGATGATAAAACCAGAGCGGGATAGATTCCGGACAGAACAGCAGTTAGTGAAAAAGTCACAAGGACAATAAGGAAAAGTGACGGCGTGTTCAAGACATCAACATGAAGGTCGACGCCCGTCAGCATCTGAAACCGGGGCAGAAATAATCTAACGAGAAAGAGGGACATCAGCAAAGAAATGAACGTGACCAGGAAAGACTCGCTCATAAACTGCCTGAACAGTTGGCTGCGGTCAGCGCCGGTAACTTTACGCATGCCGATTTCCCGCGTCCGGCTGAAAGACCGGGCCGTTGCCAGGTTCATGGTGTTGATGCAGGCGATCATCAGGATGATAAAAGCGATGGATGTAAACAGATAAACCTGTCGTATCTCATATTTCGTCGCGCTTTCCCTTTCGAGGTTTGACTTGAGGTGGATATCTTTCAGAGGCTGAAGATAAAGGGGGTCCATACCGGGATGATGTTTTTTGATAAAAGAGGGGAATTTTTTTTCCGTATTTTCGAAAGGATGGCCTTTGGCCAGTTCGACATAGGTCGTAAAATTACCGATATCCCAGGTGCCGTACATCCACCTTAACCTTTTTTCAGCCCTGAGTGTTTGCTCGGATACCAGGAAATCAAACTGAAGGTGCGAATTCATGGGGACATCTTCCATAATGCCGGCAACCTGGAGATCGTAATTGTTGTTCCGCAGCCGAAGGGAAATCATCTTTCCTAAAGCCTGACCGTTTTCAAAAAATTTTTGGGCAGTACTTTCCGTGAGAATGACGGAACCGGGCTTTTCCAGAGCCGTATGAAAGTCTCCATGAACAAGAGGAAACGAGAAGATTTTCAGGAAGTTGTTATCGGCGAATAATCCGTTCTGAAGGAAGGTCTTATCCCCGAGATGGAGCACAGCCTTATCCAGCCAGTTGTCTACGATGCGCGAAGCCCGGACAATCTCCGGAATGTCTTCCACTAAAGCGGGGCCGAGGAGTTCGGAAGTACCGGTTGAGTAAGAGGTGACAGCATCTCCTTGGTTTGATGCTTTTTGAATAATCCTGTAAATGTTGCCGGCTTTTTCGTGAAAGCGGTCGAAGCTCGTCTCAAAGCGGATATAGGTCAGAATGAGAATAAAACAGGCCATGCCCACGGCAAGCCCTGAAATATTTATCAGCGCATAACCTTTGTTTTTATGAAGATTGCGGATTGAAAGAAGCATATAATTTTTAAACATTTGAGTACTCCAGTACAGGCGATGGGTGATCCATCCCGGAAGGGACCTTAGAAGCTGGCACCAGTACCAGGCCCGGGCATAAAAGAGGGACTTTTCCCTGTGGATTTCCTGAAAAACTTCCCTGAAGTCTCCCAAACGAGTGGGGTCATCCTCTTCGGAATAAATCCGGCCAAGGAACCATTCGGCCAATCTTGAAGGTTTTCGGTCTTTTTTTGTCATTTTTTATCAAAAGGCTTATATTTCAAAGCCTGTCACTTCGGCCCACAGGGCTTTCTCAATATTTCGTATCTCTATCAGGGCTTTTTTCCCTTCTTCGGTCAAGCGGTAGATACGTTTGCTTCTTCCCCCTCTTTCTTTGGTCGGTTCGCTCAGGAAGGATTTGAGGAAACCCCTGTGGACAAGCCTGTCCAAAGGGTCATAAATCGAGCCGAATGACCAGCTTTTTCCAGTTGTCTCCTTCAGTTTTTTTCGAATAGGCACACAGTAGGCATGTTCTTTAAGCGTCAGGACAGCAAGCAGGACCAATTCTTCGGACCGCGATAAAAGTTTCATGCGAACCTCCTCAGGTACATTACTTTCAGATTATGGAACATATTTTTTTAAATGTCAAGAAATTGTTTCGATAAACGGAACATATTCGAAGGTTTTTTTTAAAAAGATAACCGTCATGTCATGGGTAAGCGACCGTATTTCCATGGTTCCCGAAAAAATGTTTGGGTCGTTTTTATTGAACGGCTCAAAGCTATTTTCATGCTTTACAAGGGTAAATGGTTGTGATATATCTGCCTCGAAATTTCCTATCACTGTCCTATTTCAAGTAAAGGAAGGAAAATGCGCAAAAAGAAATCCGTTTTTTTGATGTCTTGTTTTTTTCTTTTTGGAATCGTTTTTTTGTCATATTGGGGATATGCCCAGGAAGGTTTGGAAAAAATTCTGAACCCGGAAACGGGAAATGTTTTTTTTGTTTCTATTAAAACAGGAAACAACAGTAATCCCGGGACCAAAGATCAGCCGCTTAAAAACATCGACAAGGCCATAAAAAAAGCGGCAACGGGTGATACCATCGCAGTAGCTGAAGGTATATACAGCGGTACATTCGGTGTCGGGTATCTGGAAAGCGCCATTCCCCTCAAGCTTTACGGCAGTTTTAACAATGATTTTTCAGCCCGTGATATAAGGGCTTTTCCAACCCTTATCCAGCCGGATAATAAAAGCGGAGCCAAGGCGAGGAAATCTTTGCTCACCTTTACCCGTGAGGTTAACGGGGTTGTCGTCAACGGATTTGTTTTTAATATGGGAGAGCGGAATTCCTATTCCCCTTCGGAAGGAAAACCCGAGGGCGTGGAAACGGGAATGCTCCTTCTTCCTCCGCAAAAAGCTTCGGGTCAGAACCCAACCGTCACCGAGTCCTGCATCTCTATTCCCAGCGCCGCGCAGGGCGGGAATGTTCTTATTCAAAACAATATTTTTGTTAATGCCGCGAAGTTCGCCATTCAAGCAGGATTGAGGGAAGGGAAGATAAGCATCCTCAACAATGTTTTTGTTGCCAACAGGATGGCTGCCATTGAAATATACGGAACCTGCCGCAATACGGGAGGGCCGAAAGACCTGTCTCTCTGCGGTGAAGCCGAAATTGCTTACAATACCATCCTCTTTTCCTGGAGCCGTATCAAAGACTTCCTGGATATGGGTTACGGTGTGCGGGTCATGACAAAGCTGGATTACAACATCCATCACAATATCATAGGCGGGAATATCATGTCCGGAATCGATCATAGCCGTTTTAACAAGGACGAATGGGTGAAGATCGACCACAACATCTTTTTCGTAAACAAAAACCATGACTTGGACTACCGTCCGGACAGCAATGTAAAATTAAACATAGACGCTGGAGAATTCGGTGACCTGGAAATAGCCAGTGCCCAAGGGAACAAGAATGAAATTCCGGCCGGTCTTGCCGTCGATAAAGCTTATCTTGAAGGATTTTTGAGTGCGCGGTACACTGAGGAAGCGGATTACAATCCTGATTCTCCTGCCAACCAGTGGCGGGAGATGCTGGGTCTCAACAAGCAGGGAAAACTGACAACGACAGTCTCCATGTTTGCCAATCGTTATCCCTGGAAAAAAGCTCTTGATCTGTTCGGCTCGGTTAAAGATGCCGGCGCTCAGAAAATGAAATAAAAAATTTTTTGTTTTTTCAGTCTTTTTTTGTGTTTTCAAGCCGGTGTCCCAGGCCTAAAAAGACAGCAGCCAGAAGAAGACCGGTCACTCCGCAGCCTATCCAAAGTGTTGTTGGGCCGGATTTTCCGTAAACCTCGGTTCCAATAATGGGGCCCAGGATCATAGACAGGGAAAAGGCGAAGCTGAAAAGTCCCATGTAACGGCCTTGTTTTCCCTGGCCCGCCCGTGAAGCGATGAGGGAACCCAGGAGGGGCATACTGAGCATCTCTCCCAGCGTCCAGATAACGACCGTCAGGGCGGCGTAAAGGAATCCCCTTCCGAAGGGCATCAGGGCGAACCCCAGGCCGGTCAAAACGAACGAAAGGGCGATAAAGGGAGATAATTTTCGTTTTCCGATCCAATGCATGAGCAGCATTTCCAATAGAATGATCAACAGCGTGTTGATAATAACCAACTGGCCGATTCTGTTCTCGGCGAAACCGTAAGCTTCCCGCATGTAAAGAGGAAAGGTAGCGAATAGCTGGAAAAAGATCGTTCCCCAGATGACAACCAGCAGCAATAGGAAAAGGAAGGGGATGTCCTTCCAGGGAGTGCGTCCGCCGGGTTTCAAGGCGGCTGAGGCGGCTCGAAGCTGTTGCTCGGGTTTTTTCCAAATCAATGAGAACAATCCAACCGCCGCCAGACAGGTGAGACCGTCCACCCAAAATAGAAGGCCGTAGTTTTTCAAGGCGAGGTAGCCGCCGACAGCCGGTCCGATAGTGGCCCCGATATTGGAAGCCAGGCGGTTGAGGGAGAAACCCTTCGTTGTCAGCTTCGGCGGGCAAATCCGGATCATCGAAGTGTTATTGGCGGGGAAAATCGAACCGTGCGCGGTGCCCAGGGTATAGGCCATAATGCCGATGCTCAGGGGAGTCTGAAGCCGCCCGAGCCAGATATAGAATATGCCGCTTAGAAAAAGCCCGAGTTTCAAAACATTTGTCGATCCGATCTTGTCGGAGAGCCATCCTCCGGCGTAAGCGCCGGTCAGCGATCCGATCCCGAAAATGCTGATCATTCTGCCTGCCAGCTCCACTGAGAAATCAAGCTTTTTCGTCAGGTACAGGGTGAGAAAAAATATGACCATCATACCGGATGCGTTAACAAGATGAACACTGAATAAATACCAGGCCTGCCGTGGAAGGCCCCGGTAAGCATTTCTGTAGAGTTCAAAAACTTTATTCATTATGTCCCTGATTTTTTGAACCACCCGGAATTAAATGCCTATTATACATAAGACAGAACCACTTATCACGCCGGCGTGTTTTTAGGGCGTTTGATCTGCGCTGATTCAAAGGAGGAGTTTAGCTAAGGCTTGATAGTTGAGAGATTACGGGGAATTTGTGTCGCTTTTTGAGTTATTGACCATGCTGGTTTTTGTGTGATACTCTCATTCTAAGATGTCAGCAGGTGGAAATTGATGGGAATTTTTGGAGATATAAAGCATGCTTAAGAATCGGGATCCAAGAAATTTATATAATGTGCTTGGGCCAAACAAGACAAGACGGTGATTCAAAAAATCGTTAAGGCATCGAGCGCCAAATTGCCATTTATGGATGGATTTTTACTCCCAATCAATTTTACCGAGAACCATCACTAAATGACACATACTATTGAAATTATTTGTTGGTGTTGGCGAAATTTATGAATAATGCAGGTCAAATGTTTGACTTAATATGGAGGAATAGATGTGTTGTTGTGAAAATGATTTGGATTTTCCATTGGAGGAAGTGCGCTATCAATTCAAACTTCTGAATCATCAGATTTTTCTCAATGTGGCTGATCAGTCTATGCCGGGAAATTACTGGCTTCAGGCTGTTCGTGATTTTTTTGATTTCCAGGAATGTGGAAGAATGGAGGATGTTCCCAATCAGGATATCGCCACACATCCATTTCTCATGGCTGCCACTTATGAGGCCATAGAAAGATGCGCCCGGTTGATTGGCGCGCACAAGGAAGAAGTGACGCTGATGTATCGCCCGTTGCAGGCGTTTAACTTGATCGTCAATGACATGCTCGAGGCGATGCAGGAATGGCGGGCCGCGGATAATGTTGTTTTTACAGATTTAACATATCCGTCAGCGGTTTATGTGTTTATGGGGCTGCGGGACCGGTGCGGTGTGGAGCTTCGCTGCGTGAAAAATGTCGATGGCGAGATCCTGATAGAGGATCTGGAAAAGGCCGTGGATGAACGGACGCGTCTGGTCGCCATCAACCGGACCACGCCTTTCTGTGGTTTTACATACAATGTCAAAGAGGTGTGCCGTATCGCTCACAAGGTTGGCGCTTTGGTCATGGATGACGCCTTTCAGGCGGTTGGCGCCATTGATGTGGATGTGCACGATGATGATGTCGATTTTTTGGTAACAGGATCGTACAAATGGCAAAACGGTCCAGAGGGCGCAGGCATTTTTTATATACGAAGAGACCTGATCGAAAAAATCAATCCGAGATACCGTAACTATCTCGCCATTGAAATGCCAAAGGGCATACCTTTCAGTCTGGCCGATCATGACAATGTACAAAGCTGGGATTATCCCCAAATTCAAACGGCACAAAAATTCTCCCAGGATGTCATCACCGGCCCTTCGGCCTTCGGTTGGTTAGCTGCATTGAAATTTATTGAAAAATTGGGGATTAAAAATATTGAGAAACGAGTTCGGAAGCTTGGTCAATATTTGATTGAAGGATTGCGAAGTTTGAATGTTACATTTCAATGCTCCACAGATCCTGAAAAAGTACATGGATTGATCACATACACAACGGGAGGCGAAGAGAGAGATCAGGCTTGTTTTGAGCGTTTCAATTTTCCACCCATCGGCAAAAAGCCCATCAAAGTTTCCTTGCGGATGTTGGGGGGAGTCGGTGGTATTCGGGTGAGTCCTCATTATTATAATACGGTTGAGGAAATTGATACTTTTTTGGAGACACAGGGGGAAATTCTGGCATCCATGAGAAAGAAATGAAATGACAATAGAAATCCATATCAGGCTTTTTGATTTTATCCCAGTGAACTATGGTTGCTTTCTTTACAATAAGGAAATCAAAAAAACTCGGGAAAGTGACGATAAGATACAGTTAAGCCATTGATTCAGAATCGAGAGACGTTTTCATCCCACTTTGGTTTGTTGATGACAATGGTTGGTGTTGCCATAGGCCTGGGCAACATATGGCGTTTTCCCTATATGGTGGGCAAGTACGGAGGATCCGCATTTGTCCTTTTTTATTTGATAGCTGTCATTGTTATCGGAATCCCCGCATTGATGGCCGAGTGGACACTGGGACGTCTTACACAAAGGGGACCACTGGGTGCCTTTGAAAAGGGTGGATTTCCCAAGGGGAAATATGTAGGGGGATTTTTCTTTTTTGTGATCATCTGTGGTGCCGCCTATTACAGCAACACGCTGGGATGGGTTGCATATTTTGGGATCAGTCAGATCATCAATGCCCTGGGGGGGAATATCAATCCCGGGAGCATACTCCCTCCTGAAGCTGGATTTAATACAACTTCTTTTTTCCTGCAATTGTTGATGACAGGGCTTGTGATACTTGCATGCGGCATTGTGTTGATTAGGGGTCTCAGAAAAGGCATCGAAAGGGCCAGTAAATTTATCATGCCTACATTGTTTTTTATACTGATCATTCTGATCGCTCGGTCCGTCACTCTGCCGGGTTCAGGAGAAGGTTTGAAATGGTACATTGGCAAATTCAGAATAAAAGATCTAACAGGATCCGTCATGGGAGCTTCTTTGGGACAGGCCAT
Source organism: Candidatus Aminicenantota bacterium (assembly GCA_016927475.1). Lineage (GTDB taxonomy): Bacteria > Acidobacteriota > Aminicenantia > Aminicenantales > Aminicenantaceae > JAFGMO01. Next base: position 42,134 of record JAFGMO010000009.1, on the reverse strand, counting down.
TTTTTCCCTGTCGCTTGGCGGGACTTTTATGGTCATTTACGGCTCCTATTTGAAAAAATCAATCTCCATCCAGAAGAATGCTGTATTTACAGGACTGGGTGATTTGATTGCCGGACTGATGGCAGGTTTTATGATTTTTCCCGCTGTGTTTGCCTTTAACCTCGAACCCGCTTCAGGACCGGGATTGATATTTGATACACTCCCACGAACTTTCTCAATGATGCCGGCTGGTTGGATATTTGGCACCCTGTTTTTTCTGGGTCTTTTTGGCGCAGCCTATCTATCCGATGTGGCGGCATTTGAGGTGCTGGTATCCGGACTCAGGGATAACACAACAATCAAAAGAACCCGTGCCGTATGGCTGATCGGCATGATCGTTTTTTTAACAGCCATACCTACCATGATTAACATGAAAATTTTTCTCCCCTGGGATCTTACCTTTGGTTCTGGCATGCAAATCCTCGGGACGCTTCTGGCTGTTATCACAACCGTATGGTGTATCAAAAAGTCCGAAGCATTAAAAGAACTGGCAAAAAATTCACATCGACCATTTCACAGGTTTTTATTCTGGTGGCTGCGGATTGTTATCCCCATTGTCATTTTGTTCGTGGGAGTGAACTGGCTTCTCGAATCGGCATTCCACATAAAAATATTGAGGTAAAAAATGTTGGATCCCCATCGAATTCTGGAGTTTTTTGTGATCCTCTCATTCGAGTAGATTTGATGAAAGCTCAAAAAAATAAAAATTTTAACATCAATAAAATCAAGGAGGCATCAATAATAAAAATAGCCTTTCAGGGTGAACGCGGTTCTTTTAGTGAAATTGTAAGTAATAAGCTTTTTGAAAAATCCATTTTGTTTCCTTGTAAAACCTTCAAACAGGTTTTTAGTAAAATCAATTCAAATGAAGTGGATATGGGAGTGGTTCCTGTAGAAAACTCGATTGTTGGAAGAATTAGAGAATCAACAAGTCTTCTTCTTGATTCTGGTCTTCAGATTATTAATGAAGCTATGCTTAAAATTGTTCATTGTCTGATATCTAAAGATAATATGCGTTTAGAAAATATAACAAGAGTATATGGTCATCCTGAAGCATTAGCACAATGTAACAATTTTTTAGAAACACTTAATTCTGAAATTGTTTCTTGGCATGATGGTGCGGGAGCAGCGAAAATAATAAAAAAAGAAAAAAAATCCGCTTTAGTAGCCAGCAAGAGAGTTGCTGCCCTTCATAATCTATATATTTTAAAGGAATCAATACAAGACTCGACTGATAATACGACCCGTTTTTTTGTGCTGTCTAAAGATAAAACATCCTCAACAGGGAATGATAAAACAACTTTGGCCTTTATAACTGATCATCAGCCAGGTGCTTTATTGAGAGCACTGAAACCGATTGCAGATAACAATATTAATATGACGAGATTAGAATCAATGCCTCTAAAAGGAAAATCTTGGCAATATATGTTTTTGATTGATTTTGTTGGCCATCAAAAAGATCCTCATATAGTTAAAATGTTACTTGAATTGAAAGAAAGAAATTCTGTTGTGAAAATACTTGGTTCATATCCGACGGGAAAGTATTTTGATTAACCTGCATGATTAAAAATCAAGCTGATATCATGATATAGTTTTATTATTATATGTCACTTAATGATGTTTCCGGGCAAAGTTGATAATGAAACATTTTCCTAACCCGGGGGAGATTTATACAACCTGTGAAAACGACTTTATAAACCCAAGTAACCGTAAAAACCTCTATGAATGAATGATGACTATTATTTTGACTTTACCCGATAGGTGTGGAATAATTTTGCCAGCTTATCATTGGGAGTTCCATGATGAAAAAATTTGTTTTTTTGGTGTTTGTTCTTTCTCTCTTTTTTGTGCTGCCCGCAGCCGCCGCAAGAAGCAAACATATTGTCGACTACCGGATAAAAGCCCGGCTCGACACGGAACAAAAGGCTGTCGACGGACAGCAGGTTTTGACCTGGTTAAACGATTCCGATGTTCCCGTTTCCGAGCTTCAGTTTCATCTCTACCTCAACGCTTTCAAGAACAACCGCTCCACCTTCATGATCGAAAGCGGGGGAGAAAGCCGAAACTTCAAATTGGATGAGCAGCACTGGGGTTATATCGATGTAAAATCCGTGCGTATTTTATACGGGCCGGACCTGACGGATGATATGGAATTTATCCATCCGGACGATGACAATCAAGAAGACCGGACCGTGATGAGATTGCTCCTTCCGGAACCCGTACAACCCCAACAAAAAATTATGCTGGAGATAGAATTTTTCTCTAAGCTTCCCAAGGTTTTTGCACGTTCGGGATTTCATGGAGATTTTTTTATGGTTGCCCAGTGGTTTCCCAAGCTTGGTGTTTTCCAGGATGGAGAGTGGAACTGCCATCAGTACCATTCCGAGTCGGAGTTCTTCGCCGATTTTGGTGTTTTTGAAGTTGAGATAACCGTACCCCGGGAATATATCGTTGGGGCCACGGGAAAAAGAAAAGATCAGACCGAAAATGACGATGGAACCGTAACCTACACCCATTATCAGGAGGACGTGCACGATTTCGCCTGGACGGCATCACCTAACTTTATCGAAGTGCGTAAGCGCTTCACTCTTGATGAGCCTAAGGTTAACACGGAAATGATTTTCCTCATCCAGCGGGAACATGAAATCCTTAAGGACCGGTACATCAGCTCCCTCAGCAATGGTATCACATTTTACAGCCGAAACTACGGACCCTATCCTTTTGAGACGATCACTCTGGTCGACCCGCCTCTGAGAGCCATGGGAGCCGGAGGCATGGAATACCCGACTCTTTTTACGGCAGGAGGGGCTTCCTTTATTCCCGAAGGGGTGCGGATGACCGAAATGGTCACTATTCACGAGTTCGGCCATAATTTTTGGTACGGCATGGTCGCTTCCAATGAATTCGAGGAACCCTGGCTGGATGAGGGATTCAACTCCTACTCGGAAGTCAAAGCTATGAGTGAGTACTACGGTAAGGATACCTCCATGGTCGATGTTCTCGGCATCAAGATCGGTGATTTCCATTCGCAGCGGATGAACATCATCGGCAGCGGCCGACTGGATCCTATTCTGAAAAAATCATGGGAATTTTATTCCGGCGGTAGCTACGGCGTAAATTCATATGCCAAGGCCTCTTTTGTCCTTCTGATGCTGGAGAATTACCTGGGTGAACAGGTCATGGGCCGGATTATGAAGACCTATTTTGAGAGATGGAGTTTTCGCCATCCAAAAACCCAGGATTTTATCGATGTTGCGGAAGAAATAAGCGGGCTGGATTTGGATTGGTTTTTTGACCAGTTTCTTAAAAGCCCGGACAAGCTTGATTATGCGGTAACGGAGGTTACTTCCCAGGAGGTTAAAATGCCCAAAGGAATTTTTGATGAAGGTGAAGTTTTAACCGGGGAAGAAGAGGTATCCGAAAAAAAACCTCAAAAAACCTATAAAAACAGGGTAACCATCGTCCGTAAGGGAGAATGGATATTCCCCCAAGACATCCTCATCAATTTTGAAGACGGAGAACAGATGCGTGAAACATGGGAAGGCCGGGAAAGATGGATACGATTTGTATATTACAAACCAGTCAGGCTAAAATCCGCCTGCGTTGATCCGGAGAATAAGGTCGTGATCGATATCAATTACCTGAACAATTCACGGCTGCGGGAGCCGGAGAAGGCACCCGTAACAAAATATTCCTTGAGCTTGATGCTCTTTTTCCAGAAGCTGCTCTCGCTATTGGCGGGATGACAGGAGGCAGAAAATGAAAGTATGGAAAAGCTTTTTTTCGGGAATCAAAGATGCCGTATTGCGGCCCAAGATGGTCTTTGTTCTGTGGCTGGTTAATTTTTTGTTTGCTTCGGTCTTATATTTTCTTGTCTCCGGATTTCTGACCGATGTTCTCAGCCGAAGCGGTATAGCGGAGAGCTTGATAAAAAAGGGAGATTTTAACGTCATCCTGGATATTTTGACGCATCATGGCGGTCAAGCAGGAACGATTTTTTCTGTGGCGATTATTCTTTTCTTCCTTTACATCCTGGCCTCTCTCTTTCTGAGAGGTGGGATTCTTTTTTCCCTGGCGGAATCCCTTCCTTCTTCTACCGAAAAAAACAAGGAAAGATTCGCCTCGATATTTTTCAGAGGAGCCGGGCGGTTTTTCGGCCGTTTTTTCAGGCTGATGATCTATTCGCTGATTTTGTGGGCGGGCTTTGTTTTGATCAACGCTATTTTTCATTTTTTGGTAGGCATCGTGACTTCCAGCGGTGACAACGAGAGGATGATCTTTTATATGTTTTGGGCCCGGCTGGTGGTTTTTTTCTTCTTCTATTTTTTTGTTCTTATGGTTCTGGATTACGCACGAATCAAAATTGTCCTGGAAAATTCAAAGAAAGTTTTTCAGAATATGTTTTGGGCCCTGGGATTCGTTCAGAATAAGATCGGCCGAACGTTGGGACTTTATTATCTTTTGGTTATTACCGGTGTTTTGATCACGATCGCTTACTGGCTGCTCGATTCTTTTATATCCAGGCATACCATGGTGATGGTTCTTGCGGCTTTTGTCTTGGGGCAGATTTTCATCTTAGCCCGAAGCTGGTTGACTATAGGTTTCCAGGCCGCCCAAATGAGATTTCTGGACTCGGGACGCCAACTACCGAAAGAAACCGGAGGATAAACATCGGCCTGATTTTGTCCGCCTGTCTAAATGATGCAAGCTGGATGGATAAGAACTAAAAAGATACCAGTTTTAAGCTGAAACCAAAAAAATGCTGTTTAGATCCCTTTTTGCGCAAATAGGTCCTTATGGATACCTTTGATCAGAAACGAAAGCTGGGGCTGATTGTCAATCCCATCGCCGGAATGGGGGGCCGGGTCGGTCTTAAAGGCACTGATGGCCTGGAAGTGCTGATGGAAGCAAAAAGAAGGGGAGCTGTTCCCCGGTCGGGAATGCGGGCTTTTGAAGCTCTGAAAAAACTAAAAACTCTTCGCAACCGCATTGATATTTTAACCTGTCCCCGGGAAATGGGTGAGGAAGCCGCGCGAAAGGCCGGTTTTGAACCTATCCTGGTTGGAAGGGATACGGGTTCACAAACATCTGCCGCAGATACAAGGCTGGCGGCCCGGGAAATGAAAGAACGGGGCGTCGATTTGCTGCTCTTTGCTGGAGGTGATGGAACAGCCAGGGATATTTTTCAAGAAGTGGGTGAATCTCTGGTGGTATTGGGCATACCGGCCGGTGTCAAGATTCACTCGGCCGTGTTTTCCTCTCATCCAGAAAGCGCAGGGGAGCTGGCCGCTGCCTTTTTAAACAATAGAGCTAAGGATATTATCACAGCGGAAGTGATGGATATTGATGAAAATTTGTACAGACAAGGCGTTCTTTCAGCACAACTTTACGGTTATCTTCACATTCCGTTCCAAAAAAGGTTTATTCAGGGGAAAAAATCAGCCAGCCCCGCTGGGGAACGCTACCAGCAACAAGCCTCTGCAGCTGAAGTTGTGGAACATATGGATAACGAGCATGTCTATATCATAGGCCCCGGGACAACCACCCGTGAGATATTACGGCGGCTGGGGACAGAAGGATCACTTCTGGGTGTCGACCTTCTTTACAGGAAATGTCTTGAGGCGAAAGATCTAAACGAAGCGGAATTGTTGTCAATGATTAAATACCGTTCAGTCAGGCTTATTCTGACTCCGATCGGTGGACAGGGTTGCCTTTTAGGCCGGGGAAACCAACCAATCAGTCCTGATGTTATGCGGATGGTAGGTAAGAAAAATATGATAATCGTTGCCACTCCCCATAAAATACACGGACTTTTTGGCCGCCCGATGTGGGTCGATACGGGAGACACAGAATTGGATAACCTCCTTTCCGGATGGTACAGGGTTGTGACCGGCTACCGGGAGCATATTATTTACAAGGTTGGCTGCTGACAGATTTTTTAAGGCTTTAGGTTCACAAGGCTTAATATTGCATTATATGCATTTGACATGATATTATTCATGAAAATTAAAATTCGAGAACTAGAAAAAAATGTCCTATAACAATAACGATCGATATTGAGTGAATGTTCATGAAACAACTCACCGTTTCCAGCGATATGGCCGAGTTGGATAAAATCCGGGCGTTTTTAAAAGAAACACTCAAGAAACTCACGATTTCAGAAGACACATACTTTCAAATTGAGCTTGCTCTGCATGAAATATGCGTTAATATCATCCGCTATGCATATCCGAAGGAAAAAGGGGACATCATCATCCGTGTATGGACCAATAAGAAAAAGGTATTTTTAGAAGTTAAAGACTCTGGATTTCCTTTTGATCCCCATACCGCCGAAAAACCTCAGGTTGAAAGAATGATCAAGGAAAATTTAAAGGGAGGAATGGGCATCCATCTTTCCCGGCAGTTGATGGACGAATTTACTTATAAACGTGATGGGAATCACAATGTGCTGCTAATGGTCAAACACCTCTGACCTGCGCTTTTCATAAATTTTGCCGACACCAAAATAAAATTTCAATGTTATCTATCAGTGAATGATATTTTTCCACAGAATCGAGAATGGTACATTTGCCGTAGACCTTTTCAATAAACCGTTGGCAAAATTTACCTTTCAGGCGAGCCGAATCTCACCGCGTCTGCTTCGTTGCGATGGATTCGCGGTGCCGAGCACAGCTTCATCCATCGACGCCTCGAATCCGCAGTAATCTCGACTCGTGAAAAGCGCAGGAACCTGCGCTATTAATAGAGGACTTTGTCTTCTCCGTCCCTCTTGATAATCTTATCAATTTCTTCAAGAATCAGGACTTTCCTTTTCATAACGGCTTCGATCTCTTTGTCATCGAGATATTCTCCGACGATTTCTTTGAGTTTTTCCGCGGTGAGCTCCTTAATTTTGTCGACAAAATCCCTGGGGAGTTGTTTCATTTCCTTGTTGCCTTCTCTCGATTTGGAAGTGTTGATGAGGTTTTTGGTAAATTTTCCCGAGGTTCGGAAAGTGCGGGAGTGATCGATGAGAATAAAACGCCAATCCTTGGTGATTAGGATATTGCCCATGTGACGATCTTCGTTGGCGATGAGGTTGTCGAAGGCCCGCTGGAGATAAACGGCCCTGTTAAAATAAAAAACTTTATAAGAAGGAGTTTTGACGTCATTTTCAATTTTATCCCTGTAAGACATTTCAGAATCGACCCAGAGCTGAATGGAGCCCCTGTTTCCTTGGAACCGGCGTTCCACGGTCGGAGCGACCATGTTCAAGCCGAGATAATTGCTCAATCTATAGGCTGCTATTTCCCATCTCCAGTTTTCAAGATATCCTTTTTGGCGGCCCTGGACGTCTTTCCATAGGGCATTTCTTCGAATCCCGTCTTTTTCCAGGGTCAGTTTCCAGGGTTCGGTTACGGCCAGCCGGCCGCCCATCTGCTCTTGTTCTACGATCTCGGCTGTCGCCAGGAAGTCTTCCCATTTGGCGAACTCAGCGACTTCTTCGGCTGTGAATTGGGCCAAAGGTTCGATTCCGATCCCCAGAATCAAAACAAGAATGAATGGTGTCCATATTTTTTTCATGTTGCCCTCCCTGCACTATTCAAGTTAACCTGCATTATTCATAAATCTGGCCGACACCAACAGATAATTTCAATATTATGTGTCATTTAATGGTGATTTTCGTTAAAATTGATAATGAAACGTTTTCCATGACTGTTTTCAAGAAAATGTCGGCCAAATTATCCTTCCAGGCGAGCTGATCTCACCGCATCTGCTTTGTTGCAGCCTGTTAGCGGTGCCAAGCACAGCTTCACAGGCTGACGCCTCACGCCGACCCAACCTAGCCCCTGCGGCAAGCTTGGCTCGTGAATAATACAAGTTAATCCATTTTAACAAAAATTTTCTTTTTAATAGAGAACCTTTGCTTTTCCTTTATCCTTGATCATTTCTTGAATTTCTTTGAGAAGAAGCTCCTTTCTTTCAAGTAAGGCTTCAATTTCCTCATCGCTGAGAGTTGAACCGACGGCGCTTCTAATATTTTCAAAGGTCAGCTCTTCCACTTTTTGGACAAACGAGCGTGGTAAAATGCGAAAAAGCTGGATGGCTTTAAGGCCGTTTTTTCCATACATCAATTGTTTCCTGTATTTACGCTTGGAGCGGAATGAACGGGAATGATCGATAAGAAGGGTCCTCCAGTCTTCGGTGTAGCGCATGTTTTGCTGTGTTCGGTCCTCATTTGCGATGAGGCAGTCAAAAGCCCGGGTGAGATATTTCATCTTGTTCCAGTGTGGGAGCTTGTATCGAGGTATGTTGATGTTATTTTCCATTCTGTCTAATTCGCTTAAAGCCGTATCCACCCAAAACTGCAGGGACCCTCTTTTTCCCTGAAATTCGCGTTCGACAGTCGGAGGGATCATGTTCAAATTAAGCAGTTTATCCATACGGTAAGCGGCGATTTCGTACTGCCAGCCTTCAAGGTGTCCTTTTTGAATACCGTAAGGGTTTTTCCAGCAACCTTCCATCTCCTCGCCGTTTTTTCTCAGAGTAAGTTTATAGGGTTTGGTGACGCCCTCTCCGATTTCTTTGAAAAGGATAATTTCGGCGTTTTTGAGAAAAACCTCGATGTTTTCTCTTTCGGCTAGTTCTTCAGGATTGAATTGGCCGAAAGCGGAAAAAATGGGAAAGAACAAAAGAAAAAACAGGCAGAAAAATGCTTTATATCTCATAACGCACTCCGTGGCTGGCAAATTATCCCCAACAAAGCGGGCTTATTATATAAAGCTATCTTTAGAAAATCAATGTTAAAAATTTTCTAGAAATTGAGAAAAAATAATGATATAAACTTTTAACCAGCTGATAAAAACCGGCTATCATCATGAGAAAAAAATATTTGACAATGAAAAGCACCGTTGTCGTTTTGTTATCCATGCTGGCTTTGGTTTGTTCTCCTGGAAAACAGTCATCCTCGATAAGGTTTCCTTATCTCTGGTTGGACGAACCTGGATTCGGCGGGAATATCGACCAGCAGAATTTTACGGAACCCTCCGGAATCTGCTTTCACCCCCTGCGTAAAACTCTCTTTGTCGTCAGCGATGAAGGGGAAGTCGCTGAGATAACAAAGGAAGGCCGGCCTGTAGCCAATCACCGTGTTCCTGGAGATCTGGAAGGCATCACTGTCGATCCTGGGACGGGCCTTCTTTATATTGTCGTCGAAGGGGATGATGTTATCCTTGAGTTTGATCCGGATGAAAAAAGGATAACCCGGAGATTCACCGTCAACCGCCGCTATAAGGATGATCCTTTTTTTCTACAGAAGCAGGAAGATGCTTATGACAACGGTATCGAGTGTCTTGAATTTGTCCCGAACGCCTCTCATCCGGAAGGAGGAACGTTCTATGCGGGAAATCAGTGGGATCCTTCCTGTATTATGGAATTGGATGTTCCACTCAAATCCGCTCGGGGAGAAACTGCCGAAGCCCGCATTCTTCGGGTTTTTTCCGTCAGAATCGACGATCCGGCCGCTATGTGCTTCGACAAAAGATCCGGCTTTTTGAATATTGTCAGCGATGCGGATAACATCCTGTTTGAAGTAACGCTTCAAGGCGCACTAGTCCGTGCCTATGCTTTTCTTGGAGATAACCAGGAAGGTATCGCCCTCGATGATGAAGGTTTTCTTTACATCGCCCAGGATTCAGGGGGAATTCTTAAGGTCAAGGATTTGCGATAGAATTCTTTGCTGTGATGCGTTTGTGCTCACGCATGATGATGAATCCGAAAACCAACATAACAGCAACCAGAGCCACGTTGAACAAACCGAATTTTTCCAGGTTGAAAGCCAGATGATGGATACCCAAATAGACGATCAATGCGGATAAAATATCTCCCGCCCGGTGAAAAAAGGTGGCGACGGCCGCTTTGGCCTTGTATTTTTCTTCTCTTGTTGTCACGAGAAAAAGGGCATGGCGTGTCGTATTCATCAATGAATAATCCGTGCTGTTTTCCAGTATTTTTGTCCATTTGATGATGGCCAGAGTGGCTCCGATGCCGATGAGACTGTAACCACCCAGGGCGATAATAGGAAGGATGAGGACGGCAATCCTTACACCGAACCATTTGAAAATACGGGAAACCAGAACTAGTTGGATAAAGAGAGTAAGGAAATTGACGACCTGGAAAAATTCGGCGTAAAATTTTCCTATCATCTGGTCCAGACTCAGACCGGCTGCAGTTCCTGCATTAACGGTGTTATTTGCCCAGAGGGAAGCGATATCTCCGAGCATATACTCGCCGTTGGTGTTGACAAAGTTCAGGAAAAGGACAAAAAGGGCGATATAGAGCAGGTACCTTTTCTTGAAAATCAGCTTAAATCCGCCGGTTTTATCCAGCGGTTTTTCCTTTTCATGTTCGTTGGTAACAGCCGCGGGTTCCGCGCCTGAAGCGCGAAAAGGGTTTTTTTTGAGGTCAATACGGTGAACGATTAAACTTAAAAAAATACAGAGGACCAGAATACCTGCGGAAAAAAGCATCATCTGGTAAACTCCCAGGGAGGTTACCAGCCATCGGGCGATGGTGCTTCCCGAGAAGGCCCCGAAAGTGGCTCCAAAGGCGACGATGGGCAGTAGCCTCTTACCAGCTTCCGGAGTGAAGATGTCATTGGCGAAACCCCAAAACTGTGCTGGAACCATAAGGTTGAAGATACCGATCCAGACAAAAAAGATGATGCCCATGGTTCCCAGACCGATTCCAAGAAGAGAAAAAACATAAAAAATGACCAGGTTGGAAATAAAAAAGATTGTAACCCAGGAGATGAGCTTCTGGCGGGAAACGCGGGAGCTGATGGCACTGTAGGCCTTGACGACAAAAATAAGAAGAACGACCATGACGGCGGATAGATAACTTTTGAATTCAACTCCCTTTCCGGCGAGGATGAGGGCTTCCCGGACGGGTTTGATGATGTAATAGGCTGTGAAGATAAGAAAGATATTAAGCATTAAAAGAAATGTAACGGCTTCTTCGCCGGGCCGAATTTCGGTAAAGAGTTTGAAGATCTTGTAAAACAGGCCGGTGTTTGAATGTGTTACCGGCTTTATGCTTTTATTAACGTTTTTGTCCATACTCTTCCCTCCTTGTTTCGATGGTAACATCGATTTCAGGTAGTAAAAGAAATGCCTTTCAAGAAAAGTAAATCCCTCTTAAAAGTTATCGGTTAAGGGCAATATATGGAAATTGACCATTCAAGTCAATTTTTTTTAAGATTTTCAAAAGATAAAGAGCATCAACCTTTGGGGAATTGTATCACGGATCTTCTTCAATATCGCTGGCGATTTAGTTGGAAGCCCCTTCGCCGAGCCGGCCCTTTTCTTCTATTATTCGATTCTTCATGTCTTTTTGTGCTTGACAATACAATAAACAAAAAAATGAAGGATCTCTTTTCCACTTTTTCTGTGCATAAGTATGTTGAAAAGGTGGTGATAACCTTGTTTAATTTCTTGAATCGATTGATATTATGGGAAATTGCATATATTTTGGTCACTCTAGATTTTTAATAAAGCGGGTTCTTTTTGTTTAGAAATGATTTAGAGTGATTTGAATTTGAAACTCCTTGAAATATATTTTTTTAATAATATGTGATTTTGTGAGATAAGCATGTGTAACTAAATTGATGAAAGGAACGTATAGATATTATAGAAACCGAAAAACCGACAGAGAGTCACACTAAGAATAGATATTCTCAATAATAAAAAAGTGAAGAGGTACTAAAATAGAAAAAGAGACAATAAAAAAACATAATATTTTACAAAAGGGGTTCGACCTAATTATTCATCATTTTTTTGTCCAGCAAGATACATCCTTGAGTGAATTTATGCAGTACCTGGAGAAAGTGATCATCATCCGCGCTCTTGTCCATCATGAAGGGAATCAGAAAAAAGCGGCAAAAACATTGGGGCTGAATTACACGACGATTAACGGAAAGATCAAAAAATATAAGATAAAATAACACGAGAAAAATAAGCTCGTTAAGCCTGCACTATTCATGTTTTTTTGATTCTGCTATAATAAATTTTTTTCATGCGCCTGTAGCTCAGGGGATAGAGCGTCGGTCTCCGGAACCGAAAGCCGCAGGTTCGAATCCTGCCAGGCGCACCATTTCCCCCCTGCTGTTCTTGCAAACATTTTGAATATGGTTAAGCCTGCTTTATTCTTTATGATCAGGGATGATGAATGGGGAAGAACTCACCGATGACGTGCTTTAGCCTTCCTTAAGGATCCTTTTAAAGGCGGCTTCCGGATTTTCGGCACGGGTAATGGGACGGCCGATGACGGTGTAAGTGGCCCCCGCCTTAAGGGCCTCATGAAATCCCAAAACCCGTTTCTGGTCATCTTTTTGGTTCCAGAAAGGACGAATGCCGGGAGTGACATAAATCAATGCATCTTCAAAACGTGGGTGCAGTAGGGACAGCTCTCTGGCCGAAGAGACGACGCCGTCGATACCGGCGGCCAATCCCAGTTCGGCGAGTTTCAATACCTGATCTTCCAGGCTCCTTTTGATACCGGTATCCTTGAGGTCGTCATCTATCAGAGAAGTCAGGACGGTAACCCCCAGGACCTTAACTCTGGTTCCCGCTTTTTCCCGGACCGCTTCCATCACTTTTTTTAAGTGATCTTTTCCCGCTAAAAGGTGGACGGTGAAAAAATCCGCTCCCAGGTCGATCATCGATTTGGCGGACTCGATCATGGTATTAGGGATGTCGAAAAATTTAAAATCCAGAAAAAGTTTTTTGCCCTTTTTTTTGAGGGTATCCAATCCTTTCCGGCCGATCTTGAGAAATAGTGGAAAGCCCACTTTGAAATGAGTGGCCGATTGGAGAGAAAAACTCAATTCTTTAAAACGGGTTTCATCAACATCCAGAGCGACAAATATGCGGTTTTCCTTTTTCATGGTCTAATTTTTTTTATTTCATTAACCTGAGGATCAATCCCAGTGTTTGCTTTTGATGAAAATGCCGTCCCAGCTGTCGGTGACAACATAGATGTTTCCCTCTTTATCCACCGCTATCGCATTCTCATTGCAGTAGTCTTCATATATACTGACTTTCTGTGTCCAGGTATCCCCCCCGTTTATGGACCGGATGAAATAAAGGTGATCGGAACTGTCACTCCAGACAAGGTTAATATTATCAGCGGCGTCGGAGACCAGTCTGGGATATTCTGCATACTTCGGTGTGTCGGAAAGATAAACAGGGGAAATCCAGGAGAGCGAATTCGTTTCGGCTGTAACCGCCGTCGTCGAATGGATATAGATAACGTCCGACCAATTGGGGCTGCCTAAGTCTTGCCAAACAATGTGGACGATTCCCTGGCTGTCGGTTGTGATATCGGGGTCTAAGTCATAGTCGGAGGCATTGCTGACGTTTTGTTGGTTCTCCCAATTCTGTCCGGCGTCTGTTGAATAGGTGAATGCAATATCCCATAATTTGGACCCATAAAATTCGCAAACAACATAAAGGTTGTTGCTGCCGTCGACAGAAATCCGGGGGCTTTGTTCTGCGGCGATTTTTTTCGGCGTGGTCCAGCTTAAACCTTGAGCCCCCAGGCTCGAACCTCCGGCGGCTTTGGTGAAAAAGATTTCTCCGTATTTTGAGTTCCGGTCGTCGCTCCAGACGACATAAACCGTATCGTCCCCGCCGACGGCGATATCGATGACGCTATTATCATGACCCTTTCCCCCGCTGTGCGAAATTTCGTCACGATTGGACCAGGTGGCTCCCCCATCCGTTGAGCTGCGGATATTGACCTCGAAATCCCTCTGGCCGCGGCCAGAATCATCGTTCCAGATGACATAGACGGTATCCTGCGTGTCCGAAACTGATGTTTCACCCGATTGGGATGTATTTCCCGAAGTCTCTACAGCCACTGCGGGAAAAAAGCTTCTTCCCGGGGTATTGGATACATTGACCGGATCGGACCAGGTTTCACCTCCATCACTTGAAGAAACGATATAAACGTCAAAACGCCACACACCATTGTTGTATGTTCCATCTTCATAGACGATGTAGATGTTTCCCTGACTGTCAACAGCGATCTCCGGTACTGAAGCACTATCAACTTCTTGAAATGTTTCGAAGCTGTGGCGGCTGCGGATGGTGAAGGTTGTTTCTCCTGAATCGCCTCCTCCAGGTGTCGGATTGTTGACAAGAACGTTGACATCCGTATCAAGGATGCCGATTGGGGCATAGGCGTTCGCCGCCGTGGTTTCCGTGATATCCTCCGGCTCAATGGTACAGGTCAGCTCCGTGGAGCTGACGAAAGTTGTTTCTTTTTCAGCACCGTCAAAAAAAATCTTGGCGCCGTCGACAAAATCCGTTCCGGTGGCGGTCAAGGTAAAAGCGGGCAGATGCTGGACTTTTGATGTGGGGGAGATGGATGTCAGCACCGGTGTGGGATTGTCGGGAGGCGTTTCGTCGCCACCGTTTTCGTCACCTCCGTTGGCGTCCGATGTGCCGTTTCCATTGTCACAGCCGGAGAAGAAAAAAACCATAAGGAGAAAAACGCAAAGAAAAATGAAAATTTTTTTCATAATAATCCCTCTTTTGCCTGCCGGCAAGGTGAATGGAATGTTTCAGACATGATTGATGTTTTTAATCTATCGAATGATAACCTTATTGTCAATAAAAGCGCAGGAAAAGCTAAAAAAATGCATGTTTTGACTTCATTTGAATCAGTGTATAATATAAGATTATGAAAAGGCTTCTTTGTATTTTCTTTAAAGCCGATTTTTTCCTATTTTTATGCATGTTATTGGCTTCCCCCGTTCTTTTCGGCATCAATCCTCAGGGTCCCTCCGGTTCCGGACAGTTTCCGCTTGTTTTACAGGGTGTTCTTCTTTCCGGGAATGCCGATTCATCCGTGGCCATTTTATTGGACAGTGGCAGCGGAGAAGCTGTCATTCTGAAAGTAGGAGACCGCTTCCGAGGGATGGAGCTTGTGGCTGTCTATACCAACAGGGTTGAGCTTCGAAAAGGGGAACGTATTTTCAGCTGTTATCTCGGCCGCGACCGGTGGGAACCTAAACAAGAAAAAACCGGCCGGAATAATGCACGGAATCAGTTGGCTTCTCAATCGGAGCCGGCTGCAGAGCTTCCCTTGAAACCAAATGAAGAAAAAGAAACAATCAGGAGGGAATTTAACAGGTCCGAGATGGAAGCCCGTCTTCAAAAAGAATGGGCACAGATTATGCAGGAAACCCGTTTTATCCCCAATACGGTAGATGGAAGTATTGTGGGTTTTAAGCTTACGCGTCTTCCCAACCGGAGCATTCTGTCCGATATCGGCCTGAGACGTAATGATATCGTCAAGGAAATTAATGGTGTCGTCCTGAATGATGTGTCCCATCTGTTTGAACTTTACCAGCGTTTGAGAAATGACACCAGGTTCATGGTCCTTGTTGAAAGAAAAAACAAAGATCTCGTATACGAATATATTTTAAAATAAGATATCCTGCATTATTACCTAAAAAATGACACCAGTCATCACCCGGTTCATCCGGGTGATCCAGGATTACAGGCAATCATTTTTTTCGTTCGCGGGTGTGTCTGCGCATGAAAATTCAAAAATTTTGCCAACACAAATAGCTAATTATAATATTATGTATCATTTAATGATATTTTCTGGCAACATTTATACTGAAACATTTTCCATGACCATTTTAAGAAAATGTTGGCAAAATTTACCTTTCAGGCGCCGACCCAACCTAACCCGCCGATCTAACCGCATCTGCTTTGTTGCAGCCTGTTCGCGATGCCAAGCACAGCTTCACAGGATGACGCCTCGCATCTACGGCAACCGACCCGGCCTAGCCCCTTGGCTCGTGAATAAAGCAGGATAACCAGTTTTCATTGATGAAAATAGGATGCTGGCTGATTCAGGGGAAAATACTTACTATGGGAATTTTTAGGAGGGGTGCTTTGTCCAGCCAGCCAAACAAAGCATACTAATTATAGCATATTTATCGAAAAAGTCAAATATTGGTGGGTATCTCCAAAAATAGCATATATTTTTAATAAAACATGTCATACTCCGGTTTGTCTTTGGGGTATCTTTATTCTCGTTCCTTAATACTCAATCCCAATCGTAGGGATTGATACCCAGCCCTTGAAACATTAAGCCCTTGTTTTTAAAATACCGGATATATGAACCTGCCTTATATACGAGTTCAAGTCCGGGCTAATGTCAGGAGGAAAAAATGACGCTTGCCGGGAATCAAAATTTGAAATTGGCAGTCTGTTTTCTGATTATTATGGCGGGAGCAATCCTGCCGCTTCAGGCCGTAACAAAAGTCAAGGTGTGGGAGGAAGATTTAATCTTGCCCACTTATATTGTTGAGGAGGCGGACAAAAATCCTATTTTTTATAACGGGCGTGCTTACCAGAGTGCCCAGGGAACCGTATATCCCTATCCTTTTCTGGACAGATTGACGGACATACGGGAGGAGAAAAGTTACCGGGCTGTCTATATCGAAAATGAATACCTCAAGATTTGTATTCTTCCCGAGATCGGGGGCAGGATTTTTGAAGCGGTGGATAAAACCAATCATTATGATTTTTTTTACAGGCAGCATGTCATCAAACCCGCCTTGATCGGGATGTTGGGAGCCTGGATCTCGGGAGGAGTGGAATGGAATTTTCCCCACCATCACCGGGCATCCGGATTTATGGAAGTTGATTCAACGATTACTGAAAATGCTGACGGCAGCGCTACTGTCTGGGTGGGGGAGATAGAGAGAAGACATCGCATGCAGTGGGTGGTCGGACTGACGCTCTATCCTGGAAAATCGTACCTGGAGGTCAAGGTCAGGCTGGCTAACCGTACGCCGTTCGCCCATTCTTTTCTCTTCTGGACCAATGCTTCCGTTCATGCCAATGATGGATACCAGGTGATTTTTCCCCCTGATACGGAACTGGCTACCTACCACGGAAAAAATCAGTTTTCCCACTGGCCCATCTCAAGAGAAGTATTCCGAGGCGTGGATTATTCTGCAGGAGTAGACATCAGCTGGTGGAAGAACCATTCCTCTTCCATGTCTTTTTTTGCCTGGGAGAGCCGGGGATGTTTTCTGGCGGGATACGACCACATCCGCCGAGCCGGGGTGGTTCATGTGGCAGATCCCTATATCGTTCCCGGTAAAAAATTCTGGACCTGGGGAACAGGGGAGCGAGGAAAGATGTGGGAGAAAATCCTGACGGATGAGGACGGACCTTATCTGGAGCTCATGGTCGGGGCTTATTCGGATAATCAACCGGATTACAGCTGGCTTCGTCCATTCGAGGAGAGAAATTTCACCGAGTTCTGGTACCCGATCCGGAACATGAAGGGAATTAAAGCGGCCAATAGAGACGCGGTCTTTTATGGAGAAATACTTCCTGGAGGTAAATATCTTGTTTGTATCAATACCACTTCTCTCTGTAACAATGCCGTCATCCGGCTGACGGATGGAGACCGTGTTATTTTTGAGGAAACGGTTTCCGTTTCGCCTTCTACCCCTTTTCAGAAAAGAATCGCACTGCCTCTGGACGTTACCGAGAGTCAAGTAGGTGTTCAGTTTTTATCGGCGGATAAAAGGATTATTCTGGCCTATATCCATTCACCCAGGGTAAATCCGGAACTTCCGCATCCGGCGTCGGTACCGACATCTCCGGAGGAGATCGATACCGCAGAAGAACTCTATTTGACCGGCCTTCGCCTCGAACAGTTTTTTAATCCCATTCTCGATCCATATCCTTATTATGAAAAGGCCCTTAAAATTTCTCCCCATGATTACAGGGTTAATACGGCTTTGGGGAGGTATTATCTTCAGAGCGGTATGGTCCAGAGAGCGGAGGAAGTCCTTAATAGAGCCATTAATCGTGTTCAGTGGAATTATACTCATCCCAAGGACGGAGAAGCCCTCTATTATGCCGCTTGTTGTCAGAGGATGAGGGGTAATTTTCAGGGAGCTTTTGACTCGTTTCAAAAGGCGGCTTGGGATGGGGCATGGGCGGCGGCGGCATATTATCAGGCGGCGGAGCTCGCTGCTTCTCAAAATAGATTCCGGGATGCCCTTCTTTGCTGCAGGCAAGCCCTGTCGGCTTCAGGCTTCAATACGCAGATTTTGACGTTGCAAGCAGTACTTTTCAGGCGATTGGGCGCCTTGGATAAGGCACACCAAACAGCCCGGAAAGTCCTGGAACACAATCCACTCCATTTTTGGGCGTGGAATGAGTGTTATCTTTCTTCCAGAAGCCTGGGCATTCAAAACGCTCAACGTTTTTTAACCGGCCTTCAAGAAAAGATGAGGGATAATCCCCAGTCTTATCTGGAACTTGCCTGTGACTACATGGGGGGCGGTTTCTGGGAAGAGGCCGAAAACGTGCTTGTCCGCAAAACGCAAGGTGTGATTAATGATGCATCCTGCCATCCGCTTATCTTTTATTATCTGGGCTTCATTCAGGAAAAAACGGGGCAACAGGATAAGGCCTGTGAATATTATACGCGGGGAGCAAAAGTCTCGCCGGACTATTGTTTTCCTTTCCGGCTGGAATCCCTGGAGATTCTCCAAAATGCTCTTATTCGAAATCCAAGAGATGCCCGGGCTGCCTATTATATCGGAAATCTTCTCTATGAAATGCAGCCGGAAAAAGCGGTCGAAGCATGGGAGGTGTCGGTAAGAGAGGACCCAGGCTATTCCATTGTCCACAGAAACCTTGCCCTGGATTATGCCCGGAGGCAGAATAACCTGGGAAAAGCCGTCCGGGCCATGGAACAGGCCGTAGAATGTGCTCCTGAAGACCCGCGGCTTTACTGCGAACGTGACATTTTATATGAAGCCGCCGGAGTACCGGCTGAAATACGACTTTCGGAGTTGGGAAAAAATCATTATGTTGTCAGTCTCAGAGATGATGCCCTTTCCCGCGAAATTGCCTTGTTGGTCAGAATGGGACGATACGGCCGGGCCCTGGAAATTTTGAGGGAGCACCATTTTCATGTTTGGGAGGGCGGAGGAGACATCCATAATCTTTTTATCGATGCCCACCTTTTATGCGGGCTTTCCGCTTTTGACAGGGGTGAAACCAAGGCAGCCCATAAACATTTTTCAGCCGCTTTAGAATACCCGGATAACCTGGAAGTCGGCCGGCCGCCCCATGGCGGAAGGGAAACTCAGATTGCCTATTTCATTGCCTGTGCCGCATTAGTCCTGGAAAATAAAGGGGAAGGTTTTAAATATCTGAAATTGTCGGCCGCTTACGACCGCGGCTGGTCGGAGCTGAGTTATTATAAAGCCCTTGCTTTAAAAAAACTAGGGCGGGAAGAGGATTCTCAAAAGATTTTGGCGGGTTTGCTCACTTTTGCCGAAAATCAGCTTGCCGCCTCTCCCTCCCGGGATTTTTTTGAAAAGTTTGGGGAAAGGCTTTCGGTGGAAAAACGCCGGGCCCAGCTGGAATATCTAATCGGTCTTATTTATTTGGCAAGAGGGGATAAAAACACGGCCCGGGAAAAATTTCAGGAATGCCTGCGGCTTAATCCGAACCATCTCTGGGCGCCCGTGTATATGAAAAAGACCGAAGATTTTTAACATTTTTTGGGGTATTCTCTCGGATTCATGTGTTCGACTCCTGTATATCAAAAGCAAATCGCCTGTCTCTGCGGATTTTTTTGACGGAACAGATAAGGGAATCTGATAAATATACGTTTTTTAAAGACAAAACCTTGTTTTTTATATTATGATGGAAATCTTAAAATAAAAACTGGAATTCCGTCTTGAAAAAAAAAGCGCTGTTGACAGGCATTTTAATCCTTTTGCCGGCCGCAGTCTTCCTGTTCGGGGATACCAAAAGAACGAAGGCCGTCAAGGCTGAAGGGCCGTTGATCATCGACGGGAAATTGGATGAACCGGACTGGAAGAAGGCACAAGTCGTCAAAGATTTTGTTCAGTTCGAACCCCAAAGGGGGAGACCCGCTTCCCAAAAAACGGAGGTCCGTATTCTTTATGATGAAGAATACATCACCTTTGGATTTTTCTGTTATGACTCCCAACCCGGACGCTTTGCGAGCCAGCTGACCAAAAGGGATTCGGACCTCACGGAAGATGATGCCGTTTTTGTCCTTCTGGATACCTTTTGCGACCAAAGAAACTGCTATTATTTTGGAACGAATATTTTGGGAACCCAGTGGGACGGGCGGATCACCGAAAACGGCAGGACAAACGACGACACCTGGGATGGTATATGGAAGAGTGCCGGACATCGAATGAATACAGGTTGGTCGGCCGAAATTTCCATCGCCTTGTCCTCAATAAAATACAGTCCCGGAGAAGACAGAGTATGGGGCTTAAGCCTCGGCCGGAGCATTCCCCGTAGCCTGGAATACAGCTTCTGGACGGCACCCTTTGAATCGCCCTACAAAGTCGAGCAGTTCGGAATTCTTGAAGATCTGGACCTTCCCCGTGCCAAAAAGAAGATGCTTTTTATCCCTCACATTATAACCAAAATTGAAGAAAAGAAAAAAACCGAATTTTCCGCCGGAGCGGATGCCCAGTATGCTTTTTCCCAGCAGGTATCCGGGCATCTGACTATCAATCCGGATTTCGCTACGGTGGAAGCGGACCAGGAAGAGATCAATCTGACCCGGTTTGAGCTTCAACTGCCGGAAAAACGGAATTTTTTTCTGGAAGGATCGGATATTTATTCCCAGAGAATACGCCTCTTCTACTCGCGCCGTATCAGTGATATCTACGGAGGTGCCAAGGTGTACGGAAAAGCGGGAGGATATGAGTTCTCCGGAATGACCGTGCAGACGAGGCCGGACCGGGATGAGGATACGGCATCAGCCAATTTTTCGGTCTTGCGGTTGAAGCGCGATGTTCTGAAATCCTCGACTGTGGGACTGCTTTTAGCAAACAAGTTTGTTGATGGATCAAGTTCGGGGACGGCCGGTCTGGATACTTCCCTTTATTTCAGTGACCGGTTTAGTTTTACTGGACAGATGGCTTTAAGCTACGGGGATTTCAAGAAAGATAATTACGCTTTTTTTCTTCGGCCTAGCTATGATTCTTCAACCTTCCATATCCATCTAAGATATACTCAGTTGGGCCGGAATTTTGCCGACAATGGTAATGCCGTCGGTTTTATTAAAGATGATAACCGCCGTGAGCTGGATTCGGCCGTAGAAAAAATATTTTGGATAAAAAAATGGGGAATCGAAAGGGTGTCTTACGATTCCAACTATAATATCTACTGGGGTATCGAGGGAACTCTGAGGAGCTGGCAGATCGACCAGGAGCTTTCCATTGACCTGGCGAATAAGCTGTCCTGTGAATTTGATGTGGCAAGGGAATACAAACTATACGAGAAAGATTTCTGGAATCATCAAACGGGAGTGAGCTTGGGATACAACACGAGGGAATGGCAGTCTGTCCGGATTTCTTATGAGTTCGGTCGTAATTTTGACCTTCGTTTCAAACTGGTTGAGGCGGCGTTGAATCTCAAGCTAACCAAAGATCTTTCTCTGCAATATGCCCTCGACCGCCTCATCTATGATCCCGATCCCGAACAGGAAAGTACCTGGATCCATGTTGTTCGGGCCACTCAGTATTTCACCAATGACCTTTTTGTGAAGCTTTTTTTCCAATCCCATACGGCCATCGAAAAAAATAACATCCAGCTTTTGTTCGTTTACCGTTTTTTGCCTCCTTTCGGGTTTATTCAAGTCGCTTACCAAAGGGGGACGGCAGGTTTCGGTGAAACAAGCGAACAAGGACACACGCTGTTTTTAAAGCTGACCACCATGTTTTGAAACCTGAATTTTCCTATGAATAATGCAGGTTGATAAATTTCTTGTGATGGCTGTTTGAACTTTATATAATAGCCCTTCTACAAGGAGTTTGGAGGGAAAAAAAAGAGTTTGATCAGGGAAATTTCAATCCAAGCTTTATTGAGAGGGGTCCTGCGCAACAAGAACCCGCGCAATTTTTCACCTTTGTCCAACCGCCGCCCCCTGAGTGGCCGGCTTCAAATGTTTGATATTTTTCGTCATATTATTCTTTCTTCCGCCTGGGTCATCCGGACGAGTCAGGCGAAAACAGAGGATGGAAATCTAAGTTCACGTCATAAACATAATATATACAGGAGGAAATAGGTTTTATGGATAAAAAAGATATTTTGGAAAAAATCGCTAAAAGGCTGCGGATTCATTCACTCAAGATGACGACAAAGGCGGGATCAGGGCATCCGACGACATGTCTCTCTGCTGCGGAAATCGCGGCCTGTTTGTTTTTTGACGAGATGCGTTATAATCCTCAGAACCCCATGGATGAATCCAATGACGAGTTTGTCCTATCCAAGGGGCATGCTGCACCGCTTCTGTGGGCGGTTTATGCGGAAGCGGGGATTATCCCTCAGGACAAATTAAAAACTTTAAGACATTTAACGAGCAATCTTGAAGGCCATCCTACTCCACGGATGAAATGGGTTAAAGCCGCCACCGGGTCTTTGGGACAAGGATTATCGGTCGGTGTTGGAATGGCCTTAGCTGCAAAAATGCGAAAATCACCGGCAAGGGTTTTTGTGTTGATGGGTGACGGAGAGTGTGCTGAAGGCGCTGTTTGGGAGGCCGCCAACGCCGCCGCATCTTTTGACCTGGACAACCTGACGGCGATCGTTGATATCAACCGTTTGGGCCAGTCGGATGCCACATTTCATGGCCACCAGGTTAAGGCCTATGAAAGAAAATTTAAAGCCTTCGGGTGGGATACCGTTTCCATCGATGGGAACAAGATTGAAGCCGTCCTGGAAGCCTTAAAAAAAGCAGCCAAGACCACCAAGCCCGCGGCTGTCCTGGCCAAGACCATAAAAGGTAAAGGTGTCCCTTTCATAGAGGACCTCAACGGATGGCATGGAAAACCCCTTTCTGAGGAGGACTTGGCTAGAGCCCTAAAAATTTTGGGTCCTATGCCGGAGGTTGATGCCAGCCGTTATGTAAAAAAGCCGCGAAAAACGACTCTTATCCCCTTGAAAAAAAATTTCCGTTTTTCCCGGATGGACTACACTAAACCCACGGCAACCCGCCGGGCTTACGGCAATGCCCTGGCCAGCCTCGGAAAGGTCAATACGGCCTTAGTCGTTCTCGATGGCGATGTCAAAAATTCCACCTATGCCGAAACCTTTATGAAAGCTTATCCCAAGAGGTCTTTTCAGCTTTATATCGCGGAACAAAATATGGCCGGAATGGCCATAGGTCTGTCAGCCAAGGGATTTATCCCTTTTGCGGCCACTTTTTCAGCGTTCTGGAGCCGGGCTCATGACCAGATACGCATGGCGGCTTATTCCATGGCCAATATAAAATTTGTCGGATCTCATTCCGGGGTCAGCATCGGCGCCGACGGCCCTTCACAGATGGGACTTGAAGACATGGCTATGTTTCGGCCCCTACCCGGGTGTGTCGTACTCTACCCCTGCGATGCGCCTTCCACGGAATCCTGCTTTGAGATGATGGCCCGGCATAAAGGATTAAGCTATCTACGAACGACACGTCCGGCAACTCAAGTCCTCTATGACAAAAAAGAAAAATTTCCCATCGGGGGAAGCAAGATTCTGAGAAGTTCCCGAAAGGATTCTGCCTGCGTTATTGCCGCGGGGATTACCGTTCATGAAGCTCTTAAAGCTTATGAAGAACTGAAAAAGGAAGATATTTTCATCAGGATTATCGATGCCTATTCCATCCAGCCCCTAGATACCGGTATAATGCGGAAATCAGCCGCGGAGTGCGGAAACAAAATCGTTGTGGCCGAAGACCATTTCGCCTCAGGCGGCCTGGGGGAAGCCGTGGCGATTTCTCTAGCCGGCGAGATCCGGCTGATCCATCTGGCGGTGAGGGAACTTCCGCGTTCCGGTAAACCCGAAGAACTGCTGCATAAGTACGGTATTGATGCCGATCATATAAAAAATGCGGTAAAGAAAATTATGGGGACATAGAAGGCTCATCTGAATCAGTCTTACAGATAAAAACGGGAATTTGATAGATTTTAAACAGGTTGTTTTCTAAATGTTAGGTTGGTATTGTCCCTTCAAAAGGTTCCACCTGGCCGAAAATTGTTGATATTTTTCAATAATACGGGTTAAATAGCGTATATGTAAACCAGTATTATTGACAAAAAAATTTTTCAATAATGCAGGTAGAATGTTTTGGAGGATGTTTATGTTTATATTCCGGAAAAGGCTTTTTTCGGTTTCGATTGGTGTTTTGTTTTTAGTTCTCTTGGGACAAAGTATTTCGTCCGCCTCCGTTGAAAAGAAGGCCGAATACTATGATACTTCCCTTTATAATGCCTTAAAATGGCGTTGCATCGGACCTTACAGGGGCGGCCGGGCGACGGCGGTTACCGGGGTCCGTGGGCAAGACAATGTCTATTATTTCGGATGCACGGGTGGCGGTGTCTGGAAGACGGAAGACAGCGGACTCAACTGGCAGCCAATATCCGACGGTTTTTTTCAAACGGGATCGGTCGGGGCTATTGCTGTTTCCGAATGGGATCCTAATGTCGTCTACGTCGGGATGGGGGAGGCTCCTGTACGGGGGAATGTTTCCCATGGGAATGGTGTCTACAAATCCACCGATGCTGGAAAAACATGGGACCATATAAGATTGGAAGATACCAGCCAAATATCAAGGATCCGCATTCATCCCCGGAATCCGGATCTTGTTTATGTGGCCGCCTTGGGACATGTTTACGGTCCCAATCCTCAACGAGGTGTTTTTCGCTCCCGGGACGGAGGCACCACCTGGGAAAAAATCCTTTTTAGAGATGAGAAAACCGGAGCCATAGACCTTATCCTGGATCCTTCTAATCCCCGTATCATGTATGCCGCCCTTTGGGAATTTTTTCGAACGCCTTACAGTCTCTCCAGCGGAGGGCCGGGGAGCGGGATATATAAATCAGTGGACGGCGGGGATACATGGAAAGAAATAACACGACAACCCGGCCTTCCCCGGGGTGTTTTAGGAAAAATCGGAATAACGGTTTCTCCTGTCCACCCGGATAGGCTCTGGGCCGTCGTCGAAGCCCAAAACGGCGGCGTTTTCCGGTCAGATGACGGAGGAGAATATTGGATGAATGTCAATAACGACCGGAGACTTCGGCAGAGGGCCTGGTACTATTCCCGTATCTATGCCTGTCCTCAGAATCCCGATACCGTCTATGTCTTGAATACGGGACTCTACAAGTCGGTCGACGGCGGGAGAACTTACTCCGGTTTGCGCGTCCCTCATGGTGATAATCACGATTTGTGGATTGATCCCGACGATCACCGCCGTATGATAAATTCAAACGACGGCGGGGCCAATGTCAGCCAAAACGGCGGACAAAGCTGGACCGCCCAGGACAACCAGCCGACCGCTCAGTTTTACCATGTTGTTACCGACAGCTTTTTTCCTTACAGGGTTTACGGTGCCCAGCAGGACAATTCGACGGTCCGTATTCTTAGCCGGTCCCCGGGATACGGAATCGATGTAACGGACTGGCATTCCGTGGGCGGGGGAGAAAGCGGTCATATCGCCCCCCGCCATGATAACCCGGATATCGTCTATGCCGGGAGTTACGGAGGTTTGATAACACGGTGGGATTACGAGACGCGTCGGACACGCATCATCACAGCCTGGCCGGATAATCCCATGGGCTGGGGTGCGGCGAAGCTGAAATACCGGTTTCAATGGACCGCTCCCATCCTTGTCTCCCGATTTGATTCCAATGTTTTATACCATGCCGCCCAGGTTCTCTTCAAAACAACGAACGAAGGACAGAGTTGGGAGGTGATCAGTCCGGACCTGACCCGCGATGATAAATCCAAACAGCAATCCTCAGGAGGGCCCATCACCAAGGACAACACCAGTGTAGAGTATTACTGCACGATTTTTGCCCTGGCCGAATCATATTTTGATCCCGGTATTCTCTGGGTGGGTTCGGATGACGGTTTGGTCCATATCACAAAGGACGGGGGCCGGAACTGGAGTAATATCACTCCAAAGCAAATGCCCGAGTGGGGATTGGTCAGCATGATCGAGCCTTCCTCGTTCAATCCGTCCACGGCCTATCTAGCTGTTGACTGCCACGAACTGGACGATTTCCAGCCTTACATTTTTAAGACGGAAGATTATGGAAAATCATGGAAAAAAATATCGGACCAGTTTCCCGAAGAAACTTTTGTCAGGGTGGTCCGAGAAGACCCGAAAAGGGAAGGATTACTCTATGTGGGGACTGAGACAGGTGTTTTCGTATCATTCAACGACGGGGAAACCTGGGATTCCCTCCAGCTCAACCTTCCCGTTGTGCCCGTTCACGATATGGTGATTAAGGATAATGACCTGGTTGCAGCTACCCACGGCCGCTCCTTCTGGATACTGGACAATCTGACTCCCCTTCATCAGATCGACGGGGAGATGGCGGAAAAAGAGATTTTCTTGTTCAAACCCCGCGATGCTTACCGGATGCCGGGGCGAAGTTTTTCCTTTCCCGGTCTGGGCGAAAATCCCCCGTCGGGTTCGGTTATCAATTATTATTTGAAGGAAAAGCCCAAAACTTCTGTTGTTCTTGAATTTATGGACATGGAAGGCCATCTCATTCGCCGCTTTTCGGGAATGGCATCCGGAGGCCGGGAAGCCGGTGCAAGCAGGTTCCGATCGGGAAGAACGGCACGGGTAACGTCGGATGCCGGTATGAACAGGTTTGAATGGGATATGAGATATCCCGATGCCGTAAGTGTGCCCGGAGCCGTGCTTTGGGGAGGTATGCTCAGCGGACCGATAGCCGTTCCCGGAACATATAAGGTTCGTTTGACTGTCGGGGAGCAGACAGCGGAACATTCCTGGGAATGGAAAAAGGACCCGCGCATCGATACTTCCCAAGAGGATTTTAAGGAGCAGTTCGATTTTCTTTTGACCATCAGGGATAAAATTTCCGAGGTTAACAGGACTATCAACAAACTCCGGGACATCAAGAAGCAGTTTGAGGATCTCAATAAGAAGCTTCACAGCATGGGGGAAAAGGAGTTGATAAAGGAAGCGACCGCCATCGTGCGAAAACTGATATCCGTAGAAGATGTCCTCATCCAATCCCGCTCCAAAAGCGGTCAGGATCCGTTGAATTATCCCATTTTATTGGATAACAAGCTCGCCGCTTTAGCCTGGGTTGTGGCTTCGGCGGATGCGCGTCCGACCGATCAATCATATTCCCTGTTCGAAGAATTGTCTCAAAAGGCCGGCGAGCAGATCACATTGTTTGAACAAATTCTTAAGGTGGATTTACCCGCCTTTAATCAAAAAATGATTTCGCAGGGGATTCCCGCCGTTTATATTAAGGATTTATAAAAAAAGCCGTGTCCACGGTTTTTAAAAATGGAGGGAAATAGGTGGTTCAGCCATGGGTAAAAAAATTTCCAGTAAGCTTTTCGCCGAATTAGAACATATTGTTGGCGTTCATAATATTATCAAAGAGCGGGAAAAGATGCTGGATTACAGTCACGATGAATTTTCACTGAAGGAAATCAGTCGAATGCCCGACATGGTTGTGAAACCTTCTTCGGCGGTTGAAACGTCCTCTATCTTAAAACTTGCCTGCAGAGAGAACATTCCCGTTACTCCACGGGGAGGGGCCACCGGTCTTTGCGGCGGATGTGTTCCGCAGTACGGTGGTATCGTCCTATCCTTGGAAAACATGAACCGGATCAAAGAGATCGACAAAGACAGCCAGATGGCTGTGGTCGAAGCGGGAGTAACCCTGATGGAATTTTCCAGGGCCGTGGAGGATGAAGGTCTATATTTTCCTCCCCATCCTGGTGACGAAAGCGCTTTTATCGGCGGCCTGATTGCCACGAATGCCGGTGGAAGCCGGGCCGTAAAGTACGGTGTGATTCGTCATTATATCTGCGGCCTGGAGGTTGTTTTGCCGACGGGAAAAATCATCCGTTTGGGTGGAAAGCTTATCAAAAGCAGCACGGGATACAGCCTTCTCAACTTGATGATAGGGTCTGAAGGAACGCTGGGAGTGATCACGGAAGCCGTCATCCGGCTTTTACCTTTTCCCGGAGCCATTCGAACGCTCATCATTCCCTATCATGGGTTGGAAGAAGCTATTGAGACTGTGCCTCTTCTCCTGAAAAAAAACATCCTTCCAATGGCCGTGGAATTTATCCCCAGGGAGGTCATTCAGGTTACGGAGGATTATCTCCAAAAAAAATGGCCCTGCGCCGAAGGGGAAACCCATCTTGCCGTCATCTTGGATGCTCGTGGAACCGATGAGCTGGATTTTCTTTCCGAAGAGGTGGCTGAAATTTGTTTTGAAAAAGGAGCCCTTGATGTTTTTGTCGCAGACAGCCCCCAAAAGCAGCGGGACGTCCTGGAGATCCGGAGCAAAATTTATGAAGCGATCAAAACCTACACCGTTGAGATCCTGGATATTGTCGTTCCGAGAGGGGAGATAGCAGTCCATGTTAAGAAGGTTCAAGAAGTGTCGGAGAAATACGGCATTTGGCTCCCGACTTTTGGACATGCTGCTGACGGTAATGTGCACACCCACATCATGAAGGGCCGTTATGTGGATGGAAAAATAATCCCTGTTCCGGAAAATACGTGGAGGCCTAAGATCGATCAAGTGCGGGAAGAACTCTACCGTGACTGCCGGTTAAGAGGAGGAATGATTTCCGGTGAGCATGGAATAGGCCTCGTCAAACAACCGTTCATCGATCTGGTTCTGGACGAAGAAACACTCTCTTTGATGCGGGGGATCAAGGATGTCTTTGACCCTGACCGTATACTCAATCCAGGGAAAATTTTTCCAATGAATAAAGAAATATGAAAACCATTCAAGGAGAAAAATATGGCTGATTTATCCACAACCTATATGGGTTTGAAACTGCGCAATCCCCTTATTGTGGCCAGCAGTGACATGACCGGGGACGTCGAAAAGGTGATCGCCTGCCATGAGGCCGGCGCCGGTGCCGTCGTTCTCAAATCGATTTTTGAAGAACAGTTTTTGGTGGAGGGGGATGTTTCGCCGAGCACGTACGGAGGCTATTCGGAAGCCATCGATTATTTGCGTCATGGCGGGTTGCTTGATTATGCCCCCCGCCATATGGTTGACAAAATCAATGAAATGAAAAAGAAGGTGGATATTCCGGTAATCGCCAGCGTCAACTGTCAGTCTCCGACGTTATGGCTGCGGTTTGCCAAGCAGCTTCAAGATGCTGGGGCTGACGGTTTGGAGCTGAACGTGTATTTTCTTCCTTTGGAGCTTGATGTTCCCTGCTCGGAATATGAGACCCGCCATCTTCGCATTCTGGAAGAAGTCAAAAAGAGTGTCTCCATTCCTGTTTCCGTGAAACTGTCGGCACAGATCACATCTGTCCCTTATTTGGGGAAACGGCTGGCGGATGCGGGGTGTGACGCACTTGTTTTGTTCAACTGGTTTCTTCAGCCGGATGTTGATATTAAAAGCTTGAAAACCCGAAGTGTTATCGGTGTTGGTGATTTTTTCCATTCATTAAGATGGGTGGCGCTCCTAGCGGGTCGTGTTTCGTGCGACCTGGCGGCTTCCGGCGGGATCAATAGTCCGGAGACTATGGTCAAACAGCTTCTGGGGGGAGCGGTGGCCGTACAGGTTTGCAGCGTTCTTTACCGGAAAGGTTTGGATGAAATCAAGGTATTGCTAAAGGGATTGGAAGATTGGATGGTTGCCCGCAGGTTCGAACGCATTCAAGATTTTAGAGGGAATTTGTCTTTTAAAAACCAGAACCTCAAGGTTAAGGGAATAGGGGAAGCAGCTTCATATTTTAGAGCCCAATATCTAAAAACTTTCATTCATCTAAAGTAGTTAAATCCGGCTCTTGCCAGACATGGCCCCTTAATTTTAAAACCGGGCAAGAAAAATAGGGAAGCTGGATTCGACGGGACCAAAAACCGTCCCCATCGAAATATCGGAGGTTTGATGAGAAAGAAAAAAAGAAAACGCTTATTTTGTATTCCGCTGTTTGTTTCACTTCTTTCATTCTCTCTTTTTGGTGCCCAGGATCTGGAAGCCCTTCTTCAGTCTCTTTATGCCGTATACGCTCCCTGCGGCGGCGAGGAGAATCTGGCTGGATTAATTGAACAAAAAGTCCTGCCTAAAGGAGAATGGAAAAAGGATAACTTAGGCAGTATCTATCTCAGCTTGGAGGATGGGGAGGGCTATACAGCTTGTTTGGTACCAATGGATGAGGTGGGCTACATCGTGAGCGGTAAAACAACGGATGGATACCTGCGTTTGGACAGGATTGTTCCGGCAGATTCTTATAATGATACTTTTCATCCCGGGCACCCGATGCTTATTCTGACCGAAACAAGTAGTGTCAGCGCTGTACTGGCCCTGCCTTCGCTCCATATCTTTCCCCGCTCGCAAAGGGATTCACTGGAGGGACTTTTTTCCCTGGAGAATTTTTTTCTCGATATCGGAGCCTCGGAGGAAGAAGACATAAAAAAGAGAGGTGTCCGTCTACTTGATCCTGTTTTACCGGTACATGATTGGTCTGTCCTGGCGGGGAAAAAACGAGCTGGTTATGGCCTGGGAAAAAGGGCTTGCTGTGCCGTTCTTGTCCAGACAGCGTGTAAAACGGTGGTATCCACCGCTTCTTCAGATGCGACTTTTGTCTGGATGGCCCAAACCTGTTTTTATCATCGTTCGTCGAGGCCGCGGACATCAATAGGAGCCCTGCGTTCTTCAAGGATTCTCAAAAATGAAAAAATTCTTATCCTGGAGGCCGTTCCGGTAAACGAAAACGCGGATTTTCTTTCTTTAGGAGGAGGTCCCATCCTTGTCCAAGGCAGGCAAAGCGGAGCCTTGGCAACATCATTGCAGGAAATGGCTAAAGAAGGGAATATACCTCTTCAGCACTTGGATTTTTTTTCTTCATCCCTTACGCCTCCATTTGAAAAAGACAGCCGTGATGTCATTGTTCTTGGGATCCCGGTGAAATTTTCAGGAACTCCGGCTGAAGTTATCGACCTTGGAGATGCGGAAGCTATGGCCGGCTTGCTGGAGGGATTTCTCGCAAAAAGGAGGCAGCCGTGATCAAGACAAAGATGGTCATTTTTTGGGTGGTTGCCCTTCTTTTAATTCCCGGTATTCAAGCTCAAAATATACCGAATAAATCACCGTGGGATTGGCTTCAGGAACTGGTTCTTATTCCGGGCGTTTCCGGAAAGGAGGGGAAGGTTGCCGACACCATTCAGAAAGCACTTCCCCCCGGTTTCGAGGTCAAACGAGATGACAGTCACAATCTATGGTTTACTAAGGGAGCCGGGAAACCGCATATCGTTTTTGTGGCCCATACCGACGAGATCGGATTTTTGGTCGATAAAATCACTCCATCCGGAAGACTGACAGTCAAAGGGCGGGGAGGTTTTTTCCCTAAAATGTATGAAGGACATGCAGTTCATATCTATACGTCCCGGGGCCGTATTGAGGGAGTTGTGGTCCCGCGGCCGAAAGGAAAGGAAGATAATATATCTCCTTACCAGATGAGCGATGTGGAAATTTATCTCGGCGTATCATCCGGGGAAGAAGCTCTGGAATTGGGAGTAGCCGAGGGAGATTCCGTGACCATCAAGAAAAAGCTGATTTTTTTAAGACCGGACCTTCTCTGTACCCGCGCCGTGGACGATAGGGCCGGTTGTGCCGTCCTTCTTGCCGCCGCCTGGCGTATAGAGTGGGATAAAGTAGAGGGGAAAACCGTTTCATTTGTTTGGGACGTTCAGGAGGAAATTGGGTTGATTGGCGCCTCCCGTATGGCCCCACATCTTCAGGGCGATATCGTTTTTCCCGTAGATACATTCGTCTCATCAGACAGCCCTTTGGATGACAAAAGATTCGCTTATCTTCCCCTGGGAGCGGGAGCCGTGATTCGGGCTATCGACAGCAGCAACATCACTCCCTACCCATTCATCCACAGAGTGCGTTTGATCGCCGAGAAAAGTGCTATTCCGGTTCAGCTCGGCAATACAAGAGGGGGAAACGACGGGTCGGTTTTTGTTCCCGAAGGAGCCGTTGATATCCCGCTTTCCTGGCCGGGGACATACTCCCATTCATTCATCGAAAAAATTCACAAACAGGACCTCGAGGCTCTGACGGATTTGGTCATTGCACTGGTGAGAGACTGGTAAACATTTCCTTTTTTTGAAAGAGGAGGAAAAGGTTATGTCGGAAAAAAAGAAAAATATTTTGTTCTCTTTTTCCCGGTCATTCTGGATGGCGAATCTTATGGAGCTTTTCGAACGAGGGGCTTATTACGGAATGAATGCCGTTCTGGCCGTTTATCTGGCCGATGTTCTCCATTTTGAGAAGCAGTCCATCGGTTTCCTTCAAGGATTTGTTTACGCCCTGACATACATCGTGCCCATCTTTGGTGGAGCCCTGGCCGACAGGCTGGGGTACCGGAAGATGCTGCTGGTGGCCTTTTCCATGCTCAGCATGGGCTATTTTGCTGCTGGAAATTTCACGGCCTACAGTTTGATCTTTCTCTTCCTTCTCATTATGGCTACGGGAAGCGGACTTTTTAAGCCCATCATTACCGGAACAGTGGCCCGGGCGACAACAACGGACAATAGCGGCTTCGGTTTTGGTGTCTATTACTGGAGCATTAACCTCGGCGCTTTTTTGGCTCCTTTTTTCATTTCCTGGATTAAAGGATTCAACTGGAAGTATGTTTTTTTCTCTTCAGCTGCCTGGTGTTTTTTGATGCTAATTCCCACGGTCTTTTTTTACCGGGATCCGGATCGGCCCGAGAGCAGCAAACCCATACGCCAGGTGCTGAGGGATGCGGCTCTGGTTTTGAGCAATTCCAGGTTTATGCTGCTCATCATCGTTTATTCATGTTTCTGGATTCTATATTTCCAGATGTTCGGTTCCATTCTTTGGTATCTGCGTGATTTTATCTACCGGGTGCCCGTCGACCGGTTCATGCAGAAGGTACCTTTTCTCAAAGCATTCACCTTTGATGCCGAGTTTGTAACGATCATCAATGCCGGTACGATCGTTTTGCTTGTCGTTCTCATAAGCCGCATCGTCAAAAACATGAAGGCGTTTCCGGTCATGGCGGTCGGCATTACCATTGGGTCATGCGGGTTCCTCGTTTTGGCTTTAACACGCAGTGCCTGGATGTTTATTGTGGGTATTGCCGTTTTTTCGCTCGGAGAAATGACCGCTCATCCAAAGTATTATAGTTATATCGGAAGAGTTGCTCCTCAAGAGCAGAAGGCCGTCTAAATGGGATATGCTTTTCTTTACGGGGTTTTCGGAAGCCTCATCGGGACAAACTTCGGAGCCACGCTTTATGACAAAATGCTGCAGCCCATCGTACCGGATGCCGGGCTTTTGGCTTCGGGATCTCCCCTTCCTTTGGTGACGGTTTCCAAGCTGAAGACTTTTTGGCTGATATTCACCGTTCTAGGAGCGGTCTGTTTGGCCGGGATGCTTCTCTACAACAGGTTCTTTGCCGAAGATACGCCCAAGAGCAACCGCAGGGCCAGGCTGGTGATGATGATCGCTTATGGAATCATTGCCCTTGTAGGATTTTACTTTTTTGTGTATTCCCTCTTCCTGACACCACAGGTTCAATGGAAAACATTTGTACAGTCCATTATCATGTTGGGACTGGGAGGAGGAGGAATTTTTACCTGCACAATAAAACGTGAATAAAGCATATTCAAAAACCGGGGAGGTGGAAAGTGAATCATTTAACTGAATATTTGGTCTTTCATACCGAAAAAAGACGGGAATTCATCAATATCACTTCCGAAGTTGAGAGCATAGTCAGAAAAAGTGGAGTCCGGGAGGGATTGTGTTTGGTCAATGCCATGCACATTACGGCCAGCGTTTTTATCAATGATGATGAATCCGGACTACATGCGGATTTTGAGGAGTGGCTGGAAGGTTTCGCCCCGCACGAGCCATTGTCCAGGTATCGGCACAACAGGACGGGAGAAGATAACGGGGATGCCCACCTAAAAAGAACCGTTATGGGACGGGAAGTTGTCGTCGCCGTCACGGGGGGCAAGCTGGATTTCGGGCCGTGGGAACAGATTTTTTATGGTGAGTTTGATGGGGAGCGGCGCAAAAGAGTGCTGGTCAAGGTGCTTGGAGAATAAACGTTTATTCCTTGAACGTAATCACCATTGTTTTTTAAAACATTTTGGGTGCGATGTTAATCGGATAAAAAATTATATCTTTTTGATTCCTGCCTTTGTCAATGTTTTTGTTTGACTGCTGAGAGATTCCCGGATAAATTCGCTGATTAGGTCGAATGCCTTGATGATTTTTGGGCTGGAAAGGGAATAGTAGACATGAATTCCATCCCTCCTGGATTTGACGATCCCTTTGTTGCGAAGGATAGCTAGATGTTGGGAAAGATTGGCCTGGGAAATTCCTGTCTTTTTAACCAATGAGTTGACAGCCATCTCTGTATAACGAAGATTCATCATAATTTCCTGTCTTTTGGGATTAGACAGGGTTTTGCAGACATCGGAATGAATGCGGTAAAAATTTTTCTTTTCCATCCGTTGTACCTTTTTTTGAATTTGTATAATTCAAATATTAGAACATATAGAATTTAAAATCAAAGTAAATCTAGGCGCAGATAGACACATTAAGGGGGAAATGTTTTTACACTTCCCCCTTTTTAGATGTCTTTACTCTTTATCCTTTTCGGGATAAAGGAGGGCGTTTAAAAGAAATTTATAAGCGCCGTGCGACTGAGCCCTCCACTGACAACGGATACCGATAAGAATAATATGTCCTTGTTCATAAGACAGATCGACAACCGCGGCCTTCCGGGATAGATACTCTTCACCCAGGAGCCATCCGCTGAGGAGTATGTCCTCTTGAGGGAAGGAGGCGACAACTTTTCTGTTCCATTGGGGAGAAGGGATGGATGTCGACATGGCTAGGCTGCTTGAAAACATGACCGCCGTGTTGCGGGGCAAACCATAGCCGATCGGTGTTGACGGATCTACTTCAACGTTAAGAATGGATGTCGGACAGAAAAATTTATCGCGTGAGACCCGCTCCAGGCTGTTTCTGGCCGGCGGACTGAATTCTTCGAAGATGAGGTCACAGGCGTCATTGAGAGTGACGAGGATTCCTCCTTTTTCAACGAAGGACTTCAGAGCTTCAATGCCTTCTTTCCCGATACCCCCTTCGTATTCTTGAGGCATGGGGGAAAAATAACGCCGGTAAGCGGAGGAAGATCCGGGTTTTCCAAGCTTGATGATATCGGCATTTTCACTGGCGAAAATGATGACATCGAATGAACTCTTCAAGTCGGCTTTTTCTTTTTTCGTCCCTTTAAAGTCCTTATTGCGAAGTGTGGTGTAGGGAATTTTCAGGTCATCGAGGACATAACGCGTCCATCCTTCGTCCATATTGGACCGCCACGACCTGTAAAGGCCGATCCGCAGTGGAAGGACCTTATCATTGGGAATATCTTCGACCGATTCCAGAGTATAGACGGGAAGAAAATGTTTTTCGACGAAGGGTGAAAGTGTTTCTCGGACGGCGGGAGAGTTTTTCATGATGAAGCTTCCCGTACAGGCATGAAAGTCCTTCCCGTTGATTCCCTGGCGGGAGCGGGATATGTCCACCTTCTTTTGGAGAAGGGATATGGCGGCGCTGTAGGAAACATTGGTTTTGGAGTCCAATACAAGATATGAGGCGGTTTCCGGGATGGAAGAAATTTTTGACGGTTTGACCTCGTCCAGCGGAGTCAATTCCGCCTTAAAGGGGTGCTCGATACGTTCACAGGAGACGCCCATCTGCAGTGGCAGAGTCCATGCGGCGTTGTCATACGGGGGAACTGGCGGGCCGCCGGGATACTGTCGTATATCGGGATATTTCTGTTTTTCGAGAAGAGTTCTGGCGTAAGGACGGTAGGGCTGAGCCATAAGCACCACCAATGAGCCTGCAGGGTAAATCTTGCCGTCGGCAACAAATTCTTTTTTTGCTTGTTTCAGCTCGACACCTCCGAATTTCAGGATGTCAAGCATGCGATAGGTTGTGGGAACATCGCGTTGTTCGGCGGAAATGACAAAGGCATAGGGGTCGTCTTTCTGAGCTTTTTCTATGCCGTCTTTATTCATCCTGTAGAAGTTGAAAAGAAATTTTTCTTTATTGAGATAAGCTGTTTCGATCAGGCTTTTGGAAAGGCAGAGCTCATATTCGACGATATCCCTCAACCGCCACCAGCCGCCGAGCCAAGGATCAGGAAAATTCATTCTTTTTTCGACATAAGAATCCGGAATTTCAATCGATTCGATGAAAATGGGAGAAGCGATATTTGCGGAAGCCATCTCGCTCAAGAGGCCGGTGCAGTTATGCAACCAGGATGTATCGTCGCAGGCACCGATCCACCAACCCGTGAAGCTGCGGTCGTGGACGACACCTTTAAAACCGTTGGCCTGGAGGGCATAGGACATGTTGGCTCCGCAGAGATTGACGCTTCTCCAGATAAGGGGATGGACATTGGGAATGGGAGGGTCCATGAAGGGCGGAACAAAAAGCCTGGCCCCTGTGCTTCCCATTTGGTGTTCATCAATATGGATCTGAGGGATCCAATCGTGGTAAAGAACACGGGTTATGGCCCTCGTTTCGGGCAGGTTGAACATAAACCAGTCCCGGTTGTTGTCGTGACCGGCATAGTCGTGATAAAGCCAGGGCATCCGGCCGCCCTCAAATTTTGTCCCGACGTACTTACGGTACCATTCGGTGACCATTGTTTCCCCGTCGGGATTGGACGTGGGAACGAGGAGAACGACGACGTCTTCCAGAACCTTGGCCGCATCGAAGGGAGTTTTTCCCGTAACAAGGTCGTAGGCCAATTCAAGGGCCATCTGTGAAGAGGCGATCTCAGTGGCGTGTAGATTACAGGTAATAAGAACAAAAATTTTCCCTTCTAAAGCCAGACGTTGGGCCTCTTCTTCTGAAATTCCCCGAGCATCGCGCAGTTTTTTGGTGACCTTTTTGAGGTCATCCAGCCTGGCCATATTTTCTTCCGAGGTGATAACGGCCATCGTCATTGTTTTTCCACGGACGGATTGGCCGATATCAAAAACAGTAAGAAGAGGAGTTTCATTGCCGAGTTGTTGAAAGTAAGCCCGGATCTGGCTGTAATCGGCTAATTTTTTATCGGCACCAACTTTGAATTTGAGGAAATCTTCGGGGGAAGTCTGTGCGCTTAAAAATTGAGGAACAATAAGAAAGCATGTCAAGGCCAAAACAAAAAGATAGGATTTTTTATTATGTAACATATAAACCTCCATTCACTGTTTTTTTTCTAACACTCCCCCGGTTAACCTGTCAAGGAAAAAGAAGGATAAAGGAGAGAAGTGTGGTCGGCCAAATTTATGAATAGTACAGGTCAGTCACGGGCATCCCTAAGTATTATCAACCTGAGAAGCTGCATCACGGCCATGGCTGTTGAAGCCACGTAGGTCAGGGCGGCGGCAGAGAGGACCTTGCGGGCGCCCGCCAATTCCCGGCCCTGAAGATAATGTGTTTCTTCCAAAAGAACGAGGGCCCTCTTGGAAGCGTTGAATTCGACAGGAAGAGTTATCACAATGAAAAGAACGGCGCCGCTGAAAAGGATGATACCCAAGTCCATGAGAATGCTCGGTCCGTTCCGGCTAAAAATGAATCCGATGAAAAATAAGGGAAAAGCCAGGGTGGAACCGAGATTGGCTACCGGGAAAATGGCGTTTCTAAAATGAAGGGGGGCATATCCGTCGTGGTGCTGAAGAGCGTGTCCTGTTTCATGAGCGGCAATCCCCAGAGCGGCCAAGGAAGAACTTCCGTAGATCCCTTCGGAAAGACGAAGGACCTTTTTCCTGGGATCATAGTGGTCCGTTAGCCGGCCTTTAACTTTTTCAATGTTTACATCTGTAGCCCCTTTGAGTTGGAGAATGTTTCGGGCCACATCCGAGCCGGTTAATCGCGAGGATGAGTTGATGTTGCTGTATCGGGCATAGGTGCTTCGGACTTTCTGCTGCGCGTAAAGGGCCAGGATAAGGGGAGGAATAATAAGAAATATCGTGTAGTCCCAAAAAAACATCTGTCAATTCCTACTATTATGATAGCAATTTCCAAAAAAAACCGCAATAGACGACGCCTAGGTCACCACGCTACGGGTCAATATTTGTCTGGAGTGAATTGCGAATAAATATTGCTGCCGGGATAATGAAAAAGAGCTAAGGGATTAATATGGAGGCCGTCCGGTGTCCCCGCCGACCGAACGGCCTCGAATGTCCCTATCGGGAACGGGTTTGTTACTCGGCAACTAAAATATCATCCTGTATGGGCTATAAATCTGCTTAATAAGATAACCGTTTGGGTCAGGTATACCGGCCCGTGAATCATTGGTATGTGAAGTTGACGGTGATCTGCAGCAAAGATGTCTGCGGTTTACCACGTTCGAAAATAGGGTCAAAGACCCATTGTTTGACCGCGTCGAAGACAGCCTGGTCAAGTAGAGGAACCGATCTTTTTGAGCGAATGGTTTTTATCCTGCCGCCTGTATTCGTCGATACAATAAGAATAACTGGCCCTACCACTTTCGCCTGGCGGGCGATTTCAGGGTATGGAGGATAAACAATCTTGATCAGTTTGGGAATCTCTTTTCCCGAGGGAGATTCGATCGTAATTTCAGCCTCTCCGCCATGGTACTCCATAACCTTTTTCTCGACATCTCCAATCACACCACTCCCATGGCTGACGATATGAACACCATGTTTATTGAAGGCGAATGCGACCGTAATAGTCATTTCTTGTTTTTTTCCATCGATGATGGCCGGCTTATATCTCCACTGCCTGACGGCATTGACGGCAGCCTGGTCGAGAAGGGGAATGGATCGCAAAATTTTTTGGTTTTTGACTCTCCCATAAATATCAGTGGTGAGTTCGAGAATGACGGTACCTTCGACTCCCGCCTCTTGCGCTATTCTAGGATAGACAGGTTTTACCTTTTTCAGGGCAAAGATAGGTGAAATTTCACTGGCGTTTTTTATTGTTTTGTTAAGAGCTTCAATCATTTGGAGGTTGATGCTGATCATCGGCCGGCCTTTTGCGATATCAAAATCAAATTCCGCATAGAAATAAACGGAGGACTCACCCTTTTCTTTTAGGATTTTGAATTCCCAACCCAAAACCGCTTGACCCGCTGCTGCTTTGAGAAGATCATTTTCAGACTGAAAAATTTTGATCTGGTTTACCAGGCCCTCTTTATCTGTGCTGCCTTCCAAGATGACGGTACCCGTGATGCCGGCTTTTACGGCTTCGGGCGGGTATGCGGGTTCCTTTTTTTTGAAAAGTTGAGGGCTGATTATTCCCGACTTTTCCAGAGTATTCCAGACAACTCGAGTTTTTTGGTCAACGGCCTTGTTGCCTGGAAACACAAACGTCAAGCGGGCGGATGCCGCAAGACCAAGACACAGAACGGCGGCCAGAATGGCTAGAATACGGGTTGATGGCTTGAGCAAAGTATCCATCGTTCTCTCCTTTGATAAAATTTTTTGAACCCGTTCCGTCAGAGAGAGGTGATGGGAAACCAGGGAAGAGGATACCGCAAATTTTTTGCGATATCCCGAATGCTCGGCAAGATGAATCAAACACCGGGCATATTCAAAGGTGTCGGACTGAAGAAGGGCCTGGTTGTCGGATATCTCTTCCCGTGCGCATGAGAGATCCGCGTTGATTTTTCTTAAAAGAGGATTCCACCAGAAAACGGCTCCGATCAACCGCTGGAAAAAGCCAACCGCCGTGTCATGATGTTTCACATGAGAGAGTTCATGAAGAAAAATTCCCCGAATTTCACCATCCCTAAGTTCATGGAAAAATTTATAGGGAATAAAAATGACGGGATCCCATATTCCATAAGCCTGCGGTCCAAGGATGAGATTAGATTGCAGAAGTTTAACCTCAGGTGAACAGCCTGTTTTTTTGATTGATGCCCGAAAAAGACGAAGATAACGGATATGGACAACGGGAGACGCTTCACGTTTTATTCTTCGAATAGCGACCGCACCCCATCCGATTCGAGTGAGGAGCAAGGCCATTCCCAGCCCCCAGATCAATCCGAAAAAATTGATGCCCTGAACCGGAAGTGAGGGAAGATTCCTGGTTGGTTTTTCATTTTTGGGTCCTTTGGATGGATTTCCAACCGGTTGGTCCACAGCATAATCTGAAAGAAATATTTTATGTGGTGAGGAAACAGAAGTTCCGTTTTTTCCTGCAGATGGCTGAACCGGGCTACCGGATGACAGGGAAAAAACGGAGTTTCCCCATTCCGATAGGGGAGGAAACGGTATGAGAAAAAGGGAGAATAGCGCCAAGAGACAAACCATGCTCCGAAGAGGGGCGGACATTGGTCGCAGAAACCGAAGAATAATCACGGCCATTCCGGAAAGGAGAAGGGTTCTGAGAACGGAATTCAGAATCCATTCGGCCGTTCCCGTACTGTAAAGAAAGTTCACCGCTTGTTTTTCTCCATATCAGTGATCAGTTTTTTTAACGTTTTGATCTCATCAGAGGACACGGAGCCGTCTTCAAGGAGACACCGTACCAAATCCGACCTGGATCCGCCGAAGACGCGGTCCCGAATATCAGCGAGTATGGCCTTTCGGGTTTTCTGCCGTCCTGTTGCTGCCGAATAGGAATACGATAGACCGGTTTTCCGTCGGCGGAGCCAGCCGTATTTGGTCAATCGATTCATCTGGACTTGGACGGTCGTTCGCCGAACCGGTTCATGACGACCGGCATTGACAGCCTTGAATACATCGGTAATGGTCGATTCCCCGCGGTCCCAAATAATTTTCATGATCTCAAG
The DNA here is from genome assembly GCA_016927475.1 of Candidatus Aminicenantota bacterium. Taxonomy (GTDB): domain Bacteria; phylum Acidobacteriota; class Aminicenantia; order Aminicenantales; family Aminicenantaceae; genus JAFGMO01. The sequence continues at coordinate 1,191 of JAFGMO010000009.1, read as the reverse complement.
ATTGGCGGGGGATAATTTTTTTGATTTTTTCTGGCTCACCATAACCTCGCTTACGACAATTGTCGTTAATAATATATACGACATGTGTCGTAATGTCAAGAAAAAAGTTGGATTCCTGGGAAGAAAATTTTCTAAAAGATCACATTTTTTTTGTTGGGCTTAAGTTGGAATATTTTCTTGACTTGACAAACCCGGTATATCAGATATAGTTTGATTTGATAAGGATGTGGACATGGAGTTTATGGCAAAAAAAGGTCTGATTAAAATTGCTGCTGTTATGCTTGTAAGTGTTTTATGTTGGGGGAATGCAGAAACTGAGGTTGGAATGAAAGCCTCACTTCGTGAGGTCGTTCAGCAGTTGGAGCTTTCAGAAAAAACGAAAAACTGGCGTGAGGGGATGCTGGAGATCGAGGTTCACTACGGACAATGGACGGTTGATTGGGTGAAAAGCCTTTTCGAAGGAAAACTGGCCGATGAGCTGGGAGGAGAGATCCGGAAAGAAATGATCCGGACTGTACGGAAATCCCATCCCTCCATCGTTGACACGGAACACGAAGACGGTCTGGCTTTCGATTCCGGTGGAATGAATTACGGTCTTGAGGTGAGATTCTATCCAAAAGGTCGTGAAGGGGCCTTCAGCCTGGGATTATCCCTCGAAAGGACGGAAATGCGTTTCACCGTATCCGGAACGACGAAGCAGATTTTTTCCAACGCAACTTATGCCGAAGTTGAGGCCGAAGCTTTTGTGAAAATTTCTCCAATTTCTTCAAACCTGAGTTTTCGCTGGGATTTCAAACCTTCTTGGCGGGTAACGCCATATTTTGTTTTCGGCCTGGGAATAGCCGGATTTGACGGAACGATGGGCTATTCCTACGAGGGAAGTTATATTTGGAGCGGCCCGGAAGAAAGTATTGAAGACAACGATGAGAAAAATATCCAAGATTTTGAGGAAGAAATAGAATTCAACCTGCCCAACATCATTCCATTTTTACAGTTGCATTTGGGCATTCGGGGAGAAATCCTTCCTTTTCTGCATGTGAGAGTGGAAGCCGGGATTTGGGACGGGTTTGTTGTTAGGGGCGGATTGGCCTACCGCTTCTAGAATGACTTGTTCATAAAAACTGCCGATAACCAGTATTCTTTCATTCGATTGATCTTTGTATAGATATTTCGGGAACCTGAACTTTAAAT
>JAFGMO010000008.1 GCA_016927475.1 Candidatus Aminicenantota bacterium | reverse complement strand
TTATCTTTCTTGTTACCCCTGATTGACCGAACTAAATCCCGAAAGATGCTCAGCACGCTTCGAGGAACGTAAGGACGAACCTTTATTCCCTCGAGACGTTCACGGAACACATCTTGAAGATCAATAAAATGTACATTCGGCATGGAATCGGAAAGCCCCTTGATGATATTCGCCCTTTTTTTCAGCAAAAGATTCCAACCACTGGTTAAATCTTCGCCGATAAAAAGAGGCGAAACGGTTACCGTTCGCTGAGAACGTTTTTTCACGATTTTTAAAAGCTGCAAATAGCGGGCTTCGAATAAATCCGTATCAGAGGTCCAGGGCTGTCGGCGGAGCTTTTTTATTATTTTAAAGGTCCATGAGACTTCTGCCAAAACATCATTCACTCCGATCCAAACAAATGAAAGGTCATAGATGGCCTTCAACCGGGTCTGCCTCAGACGCTTCAAGAGACTGAAAACCGTGTCTCCCCCTTTTCCATAATTGTAAAGCTTATGTCCGGGAAGTTCCTTTTTCAAAATGCCATAAGAGGACACACCGGGAAATCCTTCCGTCAAACTGTCTCCAAAAAAAGCAATTTTCATGGATAAGACTTTTGATAACCCTACGCTTTTTTTTATTTTACAACGGCTTAAAACACCAATCAACTGCTGTTCACTGCATCTCCATAACCCGCTGAAATAATAACTTTAAAAGCTTCGTCAACGGACATATCCAATTCTTGAACCTGGTCCTCCTCAGCCATGCAAAAAAAGCCGGATGTTGGATTGGGAGTCGTAGGAATGAATATTTTTAACATCTTTTTTCCCCCAGAATTAGGAAGCAGCGATGTACCTTCACCGGTCACAAAACCGATAAAGGATAATCCCTTTATGGGGAATTCCAGAAGCACAACCCGAGAAAAAATTTTTTTCTCACTGAATATCCCCGTTGTCAAATGTTTGACGGCTTGATAGATGGTTTTTATGACAGGAATCCGTGTAACAACGATCTCTCCCAACCCGATAATTTTTTTACCAAAAAAGTTGCTTGCCAGTATGCCTATGACAAAAATCAAGACGATGGCAATGATAATTTCCACACCGAAAAACGGAATGTATGTCCGCGGATGGAGTTGACTAGGGAGTAGAGCAAAACTATTATCAATAAAGTTGACGACGGCCTTAATAATAAGAACCGTTACCCATACAGGCACGATAACCACCATACCCGTAACAAAATATTTTCGGAACACATGTAAAATTTTTTTTCCCATTTTTTTCCTTTCCATATAAGTCCCATAAAACATTATGATACATTATTTTATGGAACTTAAAACGTATCAAAATCCTGTTTTTTTTCTGGACAAAAAATGTAAAGTATTATTCAGTCATCCTCACCTTTTGAAGGCAGAAAAGGATACCATGTCCAGCGAAGGGCGAGGCATGCGGACAAAAAAACGGCGGCCCACAGCAGGGCCCGGTCATACCAATGTCCAACAAGGTACATGGGGAAAAGATAAGCTCCGCTTACGGCGGCCATGCCCAGCAGTACATTGACGGCCGTCCTGGCGGGTGAATCACCGGTTTTTTGAAATTTTTTTAAGGAATAGCCCATTTTGTTCTTAACCGGCCTCCAGAATCCGAAAGGCCTCACCTTATGAAAAAATGCCTCCAAAACCTTTTTATCGGTGACTGGTGTCAGCAGGGAAACAATACATCCTGCCGCTAAAGATAACAGGACGACCGGAGGAAAAACAATATACATAGGCCACTCGGGATGGAACAAGGACGGCAGGGATCCCAAAATTCCGGCGGCCGTTCCCGCCGCATATCCCCACCCGTTGAAACGCCACCAGTACCAACGGAGGACATTGGGAACGACAACTCCTGCCCCCAGAGCCATCATCATCCAGCTCCATATTTGGGCTATGGACCGGGCTTGGACGCCAAAAAGAATTCCTGCTCCGACTATGCCCAGGGTGGCCGCATATCCGGCCCGCACAAGTGATTTTTGGTCTTTATTCGGCCGGAAGAAAGGCTGCCATATGTCTCGAACGATGTAAGAAGCACCGCTGTTGACCGTCGAGCTAAAGGTCGACATAAAAGCAGCCAAAAGCCCGGCGATAACAAAACCCCTCATTCCAGCCGGAATGTATTCCCTGAGAACATGGGGCATAACTTTCTCCGGGTCCCCGACTTCGGACAAACCGCTTACAGCCAGCAGAACAATTCCCATGGCCATTCCCCACCGGACAATAAGAAACATGCTCCATGCCGCCCCGGTTTTGGCCGCGTCGCGCGCATCACGTGCGGAAAGGAATCTCTGAAAATCGTACATCTGGGCGGGGCCCCCGGCATTGAGAAGCATTCCCTTGAGAACCCAAACGATAACCAGAGCTCCAAAAAATTCATAGCCTGCATTCTCCGTACCGGCAAACTCCGCCAATCGCCACCTGGGAGCCAAAGAGGCCCATCCATCCGGAAGCACTCCTGCCAATGTTTCCGGCGCCAAACGAATAAAGGCCGTCACGGAGATGGCCAGCGCAGCCAAAGTCAAGATCACGGTTTGAAGGACATCCGTAACAACAACGCTGTACAGGCCGCCGAGAAGTACATAGAGAGTCGTCGCCCCGATGATCAGGAGCGCACACAATACGGGACTTAAGGGAACATAAACCGATGCAAATTTTCCGATACCTTGAAAGGCATATCCGATAAAACTGGCTTGAGTGAGGACAGCCATTACGGCATAAGCCGTCCTGGCCGTTTTTCCCGCGGGTCCGGCTCCGAAGCGTGTCACCATCCACTCGGCTCCCGTCATCACCGATGACTTCCTGACCCATTTGGCCATATAGGCCATAAAAAAGGCTCCCATCATAAAACCCCACATCCAGTGGATCCACATTGACCGCATCCCCATCAAAAAAAACATAGAAACAATCCACATCGTCCCCGTGATGTCGAAATTGGAAACAGAGCCCGACATGGCCAGGGCCAGCCAGTGGAGTTTTTTGTTCCCAAGAAAATAGGACTCAAGGCTGTGTGCCGCCCGTCTCCGGTAACGGAAACCCAAACCGATGACGACCACAAAATAGACAAAAATAATAGCCGCATCAAGGAAAACCAATAGATTGTTTCCTTTCAGACAAATGCCATAATCTTATAAAGGCTCACCCTTTTCCCCACATTCCCTGACTGTTCTGAACATGGTTTCGATATTCCTTGAAGGGACACCTGCCAGAATATTATGAACCTGCTGGAAAACAAAACCACCTCCCTGACGCAAAATCCGAACCTGCTCTTTGACATGACGGCTTACTTCGTCCGGGCTTCCATTAGGGAGGATATACTGAGTATCACACCCTCCGCCCCAAAAAACGATATCCTTTCCAAAATCTTTTTTGAGACCGCTTGCCTCCATTCCCCGGCAGGATATCTGAACGGGATTGATCGCGTCCAGCCCTGCATCGATAAGATCCGGCAGGAACTCCCTCACTCCTCCACAACAATGGAGCATGACCTTTATTCCGGGTGATCGCTCCTTGACAAGCCGCCACATTCGGGCATGCCGGGGCTTAAAAAATTCTCTGTACATGACCGGAGAAATCAGGGGCCCCGACTGCATGCCAAGGTCATCCCCAAAAACAATAATATCAATATAAGGAGATGTCGCATCGATAAACTCATTCAGGGCAGCCATGTGAATCTCGAGCATTTTGTCGAGAAAAGCGTGAGCTTTTTTCGGCTCTTCCGCCAGAAGGGCTAGAAACCTGTCATTTCGGTAAAGAAACTGTCCCGATTCCATCAGACTTCCGCCAAAAAGTCCCAGGACCGCCCTCTCGGTCCTCTCCCGAAGCTGCCGGGCTCCACGAATGAGCGACTCTTTTCCTGAAGGACCCGACACACAGGGTCCAGGCGGACAGCCGACGGCATTCCACATAATGTCATTTAAAACGTCCGGAAGAGATTGCAGATCGTCTCGCTCAAAAAAAGGGAAATATGTCTGTTCGAAGTATAAGGCTCCTTCAGGCATAACGGAGATTTCCCGGCCCGTTTCGGACCGGATTATCCAACTCCGTCCTTTTCTCTCGGGCTTCACCCAGGAAGGAATAAGACACGCCGTTCCCTCCGGCAAAACCCATTCCATCCAGTCCTTTTTTTCCAGAGAGAATCCCCTGCCCAATTCTATGGTATCCACACCAAAAAAATCGAGGACATCTTCATCGATCACGGCCAACTGCTGAACGACGTCATAAATCCGTACGGGATGCTGTGGCAAACCGAGATATTTTCGCAGCTTATGATAAGCCACGGCCGAAATTCCCGAAGACCGATGACCCGAAAGGTCGACGGGGATACGGCTTGATTCCTTAAAAGAAAAAGCCTCGAGGATGCACGTTCTGGAATCCATAATTCATCCAATCAGCGGAAGAATTTAAAGCTTCCACTGCAAACCAAGGATATCCTGAAGAAGGCGTTCATTTTTCCATTCATAAAGACCTTTGTCAAGCAATCGAAATACGGCCAAAAACAGTTTAAGTGTCCTCATTTTAACAATTTGTCCTCTATCTGACACAGGGCTGTTTATCCATTCAGGGAAAAAATTTGGCACATATTTTGCTGATTTAATAATCAATGAAAAAAAAAGAGCGCGGTCAAAACGTCATCCAGGGCAGCAAAACAAAATTCTCCGTTTTGGACCAAATCAGAGCATCTTCCGTAAGCTATACCATTGCAAGAGATAGAAGAAGGGGGCAGGACGCTTTCCCTGCAAGAAGAAGGACAGTTCATAGGGACCTGTCCTAAATAAATAAAGAACCTGTCCCCTTTTTCCCCTCTTGTGTACTTGCCTTTTTTCCAAAATTCATATAAAAATATGACCATAAATGGTGTTATATGGTTTCATCAGTTCTTTTCCCCCTTTATTTCGCCTGCATTTTTTTCTCATTTTAAGTTTTTATCTCAACTCAATAATTCCTTATAGGGATTATAAAATTCATGGGGTCAAAAAAATGAACAGAAACCTGTTAGGGACAAATCTTTTTCTTCTATTTATGGCGGTGAAAAAACACGAAAAAAGACGCCGCCACCGCCGGTTCATTGCCGTCTTGTTTTTTATCCTGTTATTTATAGTATCCTCAGCCCATTCCCAGGAGGAAATCATACGTTTTGACCGATTGTCGATTGAAGAAGGCCTGGCTCAAAGTGATGTCATCTGCATCCTTCAGGATCACAAGGGTTTCATTTGGTTCGGCACGGAAGACGGCCTGGATAGGTATGACGGCTACCATTTCGACCATTTTAAGTTCAATCCCAAAGACCCCAACACCATATCCAACAGCTACATCCTTTCCATCTTCGAAGACAAGGATGGAATCATCTGGATCGGGACACGATTCGGCGGACTCAACAGGCTGGATCCAAGGCTGGAAAAATTTAACAACTACCTATATGATCCCCAAAATTCCAATACCATCAGTCATAATAGGATCAACTGTATTCTAGAAGACGAAAGCGGGTTTCTTTGGCTGGGAACCGATGCCGGTTTGACCCGAATGGAAAAAAATGCAGCTGTTTTTCGAAGGTACAATCATGACCCGGATAGTGCGTTCACTCTCAGCCACGACACTATCAATTGTCTCTATCAGGATCTTTCAGGACGAATATGGATCGGAACTGCCGAAGGTCTCAACCTTTATGACCGACCTAACGATAGGTTCATCCGCTATGTCCATGACCCAACCGACCCAAAGAGTATCAGCGACAATACCATTCATGTCCTTCTTGAAGACAGCAATAAAAATTTTTGGGTCGGAACCGAACAAGGGCTCAATATATTTGACTGGGAAAAAGCCACCTTTACCCGGATCATGAACGAACCCCAAAACCAAAAAAGTCTGAGCCACGACCATATCAGTTCCATCCTCGAAGACCGTTCCAAACGCCTCTGGATTGGAACGTTTGGCGGCGGATTGAACAAGCTCATCCCTAAAGATAAGGATGAGGAAAGTTTCTCATTCATTCGTTATCAAAACGAACCGACCGATCCGCACAGCCTCAGCAACAACAGGGTTCTTTCCCTGTTGGAAGATCATTCCGGCGTCTTCTGGGTAGGGACAGACATCGGCCTCAGCTTATTCGACCAAGGAAAAGCCGAATTCACGCTTTATCAGAAAAAGCCAAACAATCCAAACAGTCTGAGCAACAACTTTGTTCGCCCCATTCTGGAAGACAGCCGTGGAATCCTTTGGCTGGGAACCTACGGAAGCGGACTTGACAAACTTGACCGGGAAACGGGCATCTATACAAATTACAGTCATAATCCAAGCGACCCGAACAGCCTCAGCAACGACCTCCTCCGTTCGCTCTATGAGGATAAAAACGGCGTTCTATGGGTGGGAACGGAAAGAGGGCTTAACAGGTTCAACCGAAACCGTTCCAATTTCACTCGGTACATACATGATCCCAATGATCCTAATAGTCTCAGTCATAATCTCGTTTATGCCATGCTGGAAGACGGGGATGGAAATTTTTGGGTAGCTACACAGGGAGGAGGTCTCAATAAGTTTGATCCCGCCACAGGACGATTCCAAGCCAAACGCTTCGATCCTGAAGATCCTGAAAGCCTGAGCAACGATCTTGTGTATTGCCTCTATTTAGACCGTTTCGGAGATCTCTGGGTCGGAACTTTGGGTGGAGCTAACAGATTGGATAAAAAAACAGACGGTTTCACCCGTTACCAACATGAACCCGGAAATCCGCAAAGTCTCAGTCACGACTATATTGTTTCATTTGCAGAAGACAAAGATGGGAACCTCTGGTTGGGAACGCTGGGTGGCGGATTGGATATGTTTGACCGTAAAAATGACGTGTTCATCCGCTATACGGAATATGATGCCCTTCCCAACAATTCCATTTACGGTATCCTTTGCGATGATACGGGCAACCTATGGCTCAGCCACAACAAGGGAGTCACCAAATTTAATCCCCGGAACAAAACCGTAAAAACTTATGACGTTACCGACGGCCTTCAAAGCAATGAGTTCAACGGGGGATCTTATTTCAAAAGCTCAAAAGGGGAGATGTTCTTCGGGGGAATCAACGGCTTCAACGCCTTTTTCCCGGAAAACATCAAGGATAATCCTTTCATTCCCCCCGTGGTCATCACCGAGTTCCAGATCATGAATAAACCCGTTCCCATCAAATCCCCGGATGAACATGATACTATTCTGACACAATCCATCATGTATACCAAAGAGCTGAAACTGTCCCATAAGGATCGCATTGTTTCTTTTGAGTTCGCCGCTCTCCATTTTGCTTCCCCGGAAAAAAACAGATACGCTTACATCATGGAAGGCTTCGACACAGAATGGAATGAAGTCGGCAACCGCCGTTTTGTGTCTTACACCAACCTTCCCGCCGGCAAAAAGTACACATTCCGGGTTAAAGGATCGAACAACGACGGTGTATGGAATGAAGAGGACGTCTCGATCGATATCACAATCAAGCCTCCTTTTTGGCAGACGAATCTTTTTCGCGGTTTTATCATTTTCCTGGTGCTTGCCTTGATTGTTACCATCATCCAGGTAAGAACGTATACCTTTCGAAAAAGAAGCAAACAGTTGGAAGAAAAAGTAGAAGAACGCACCCGGGAATTAAAGTCCGCCAACGGAGAGCTTCAGAAAGAGATCACACAAAGAAAAATACTGGAGCAGCAGGCTCAACGGCGAGCTGCTCAGAGCACCATGATCTATGAAGTGGGGCAAAGAGTGAGCAGTACTCTGGAATTAAAATCCCTCCTCTCCGAAATCGTCAATACGATCCAGCTTTCTTTCGATTATTACGGTGTTATGCTTCTCCTGAGTGATGGGTCGGATAAAAAGCTTAATCTTCAGGCTATAGCCGGCGGCTACAGCAAAATTTTTCCCCCGGATTTGACCATAAACTTCGGGGAGGGAATGATCGGAAAGGCTGCTTCCACCGGCGAAACGCAGCACACCGGAGACGTCAGCACGAATCCAGACTTTGTCACTATCTCCAATGAAGAGACCAAATCCGAGCTCTGTCTCCCGATCAAAAGCGGGAAAAAAATCATCGGTGTTTTGGATATTCAGAGTGATGAACCGAATGCATTTGATAAGTCGGACGTTGAGGTCATGGAAACACTCAGCACACAGATCGCTTCGGCCATCGAGAACGCACATTTATACGATCAGGCACAGAAAGAAATCGAGGAGCGAAAAATCCTGGAAAACCAGCTCAAAGATTTCGCCTACATCGTTTCCCATGATCTTAAGGCTCCTCTTCGCGCTGTCAGCCAATTGGCCAACTGGATCTCCGAGGATTACGCAGGCAAGTTGGGTAAAGAAGGAAAAGAGCAGATGCACCTTCTTATCGGCCGGGTCACACGGATGGATAACCTCATAAACGGCATTCTTCAATATTCGAGAGCGACGCGCCTAGAAGGAGAACTGAAGAATATTGACTTGAACTCCATCGTAAGCGAAGTGTTGGAAAACCTCGCTCCCCCAGACAATATAAGCGTTAAGATCGTTACTCCTCTGCATGTGGTCAAGGCGGAGAGAATCCGCATGGGCCAGGTTTTTCAGAATCTTATCAGCAATGCCATCAAATATATGGACAAGCCGCAAGGAGAGATCAAAATCGGCTGTGAAGATTTGGGAACCCAGTATAAATTTTTTATCTCCGATAACGGCCCGGGGATAGATCCCGAATTCCATGACAAAATTTTTCAGATTTTTCAAACCTTGGAATCAAGGGATACTCGGGAAAGCACGGGAGTAGGCCTTTCCGTCGTCAAAAAAATCATCGATCTCTTTGGAGGAAATATCTGGTTGGAATCCGAAGCAGGAAAAGGAAGCACCTTCTTTTTTACCCTGAACAAACCCTAATAAAAAAACAGGATATCTCAAAAGGGGATACCTCCAATCTTTCAAGAAAAACTTAAAATGGGAAGGAAAACTATAAGGGTCAAGCCTCGGACTTTTTAAGGTAAGCCCGCCAGGTAATGGCCCATCTTTCCGGATCATCCAACGGGCTTGGATCAATCTTGTGGACAACACTGTTATGTGGCGCTTTTTTTACCTTCTCCGGGTCCGTTCTCGCTTCTTCCACAACCTTCTTCAGTCCATTGATGTATTCGTCCAGCTCATCCTTTGAATACGATTCCGTCGGCTCGATGGTGAACGGTTCAGGGACGATAAAAGGATGGTGGCTAGTCCAAAGGTGAAAACCGAAATCAGCCATACGGCAGATAACGTCTTCCGTTGTGATCCCTGTTTCCCGTGTCAATTTTTCCCAACTGTACCTGACCTGTTCGATCCTGTGATGTTCTTCCGCATAAGGAGCCGAAGCCCCGTTTATCCTCTTAATTTTTTCCAAAACATAGTTATTGTTCAAAACGGCCACACGGGCGGCTTCATTCAATCCTGCGGCGCCCAAGTTTAAGATCCAGGCATAAGCCCTGAGAACGACGGGAAAAACACAGCAGTAACCACGCACTTTTCCTATCGAATGGGGCAGGTCTTGATTGAGGAAATATTTTCCGCCGTCGAACTCCACGATGGGTACAGGCAAAAAATCCTTGAGTTTTTTCCGAACCCCCATTGCCCCGACAGCCGGCCCCCCGCAGCCGTGGGGAGAGGAAAAGGTTTTGTGCAGATTAAAAAAACAAAGGTCAAAATCCGCTTCCCGGGCCCTGGTAATACCCAGGATTCCGTTGGCGTTTGCCTGGTCGTACCCGCATAAACCTCCCGCTTCGTGGATGATACGGGTGAATTCGGCAATTCTGGGATTAAAAATGCCCGTATCCTCCGGATTGGTGATGAGAAGGCCGGCGGTCCTGTCGGAAACAGCCTCTCTGAGCGCCTCGACATCAGGATATCCCCTTTCATCGGGATAGAGAGTGATGATCTTATACCCTTTGACGGCAGCGGCCGCTGCATCGGAGGGGTGAGAGAAAATGGTCGTTATGACCTCATCCCGCCGCCGGTCTTCGCCCTTTTTTTTATGATAGGCGTGAAAAATCGACGCCATAGCCAGAATGGCCGCCGCTCCCCCACCGGGCTGAAAGGAGAAAAAGTCCAGGCCCGATATTTCCCGAAGAAAAAGGTCAAGGCTGTGAATAATTTCCAGCGCTCCCTGAACCGTTCTTTCCTCCTGCAGGGGATGAAGCTCGGCAACCTGGGGCAGCCGGACCAGCATCTCATGTATCTTCGGACTGTATTTCATGGTACATGTTCCCTGACCGATATCGACATTGAGATCGGCACCCAGGCATTGCTGGGAAAGACGGAGAAAATGTTTGAGAACCCGCATCTGGGAAATCTCAGGAAGGGCCGGGGGGAATTTTCGACGGAGGTGATCCGGAACAGCGGACAATCCGTCACCAATTGAAGCTTTAATTTCTTCTTCAACGGAAGGGACAAGAATGCCCCGTTCTCCCTCTGTGTGGAGGTCAAAAATAACCGGCTCATTCCACCTGGCCTGATGAAAATTTCTCGGTTGAACTTTTTTTCGTTCGCTCATTTGTTCCTCCCTTCCCCCTCGAAAATTCCGGCCAAAGCCCTGACCAATCTTTCGATATCATCCAACGTATGTTGTTCGGTTAGACATAGAAGGGCGGACTGCCCGCATTCCGGGAAAACTCCGGAGAGGTCGATCCCCCCGAAAATTCCCTCTTTCAGAAGACGGTCATTGATTTTTTTTACCGTTAAACCCGTACCCGAAAAGTCGACCGTGAACTCCTTAAAAAACGGGGCTTCAAAACGGGGAGCAGCCACTCCAGGAAGGGCGGATAATCTTTTCGCGGTATACTGAGCTTTCTGAAGCACATTTTTTCCCAATTCCGTCATCCCTTTAGGGCCCATTAAAGACAGATAGACAGCCGCCGTAATTCCCCACAAGGCGGCATGGGTTCCGACAAATTCCTTACCTTTTTCCCGCTGTCCAAAAGAGGTTCGCTCATAGGCTACATCTCCGAATCCCAACTCTCCCTCAACCATTGTTTTGGTAATCCCGAAAAGACGGGAAGGATACTCCATAACGAATTTTTCTTCATCCCGGGTAGCGATAAATCCTCCCTGTCCCCCTCCATAGTTCATATGAATGCCGAGAGACTGGATGTCGCCACAGACAATATCGGCGCCATATTGAACCGGTGGAGCAATAACACCTAACGAAATGGGATCGACCCCGGTCAGGACCAATCCTCCAGGGCCGTGAATAATATCCGCGATTTCCCTAACTTGAGTTTCCAGAATACCCAAGTAAGAGGGATTCTCAAAATAGAATCCCGCGGTGCCGGAATCCATCTTCGAACGGAGGTCTTCCAAGTCCAGCCAACCGGTCCGGCTGTCGTGGGCAATGGAAATCACATCCATAACAGGCCGGCAGTAATTATTCACGGCGGCCGATCTCTCCGGTGAAATATGGGCGGATACAAGAATCTTTTCCCTACCGGTGATTCTCTCCGCCATCCTGATAACCGTGCCCGCCGACTGGCACCAGTCATAGGTGGGGACATTAACCACATCCATATCCAAAAGCTCGGCCATGAGGCTCTGATACTCAAAAAGGGCTTGAAAACGCCCATGGTCCTCGTAGGGTTCGCCGGCATAAGCAGTCAAAAATTCCGAACGGCGGTTTATCTCGTCACAAATCGCAGGAACATGATGCCGGGTGCAGCCGCCTCCCAAAAAACTCAGGTTTTCTTCGCAGTTGAGGTTTTTCCCAAGTATTTTTTTGATATGGCGTTCGAGCCTGCATTCACTGGTTATCGGTGGAGGTAGCTTCATTTCCTCTTTAAACCTCAGCTCTTCAGGAATATCCTTATAGAGATCCTCAATCGTTTCCACCCCGATTTCACGAAGCATTTTGTCCTTAATGTGGCGAACAGAATTGGGGATATAGGGATGTACAAAATCAGCCTTTTTTTTCATTCCATCCTCCTTTAAGCTGTACCGCCGCCGTCAACCGCCAGCACCGATCCTGTCACCCATGAAGAGAGACCACCGGCCAGGTAGAGTACGGTGTTGGCGATATCCAGGGGCTGCCCTATCCTCTCAAGGGGCCGTGCGGCCGCTTCCTTTAAAAATTTTTCTTTTTCCTCCCCTAATTGAGCGGCTTCACTATGAAGAAGGGGCGTATCGGTATCACCGGGGCAAACACAGTTGACCCTGATATTGTCCCGTCCGTGGTCAATGGCCATGGCCCGGGTCAGGTTGACCGTTCCTCCCATAGAAGCACAGTAAGCAGCGGCCCTAGCCCCTCCTCTGAGCCCCCATCCAGATCCGGTGTTGATGATGCTTCCGCCCCCGTTTTTCGCCATATGGGGAATGACATACCGGGAAAGAAGGTATATGGCCTTGAGATTGACATTAAGAACAAGATCCCATTCTTCTTCGTTCAACTCCACCAGACTTTTTCTTCGTATGACACCGGCATTGTTGAACAGGATATCAATCCGGCCGAAGTCCGATATGATCTTTTCGACTGCGGACCGGCATTCTTCATTCGAGGTTACATCGCAACGGTAAAAATTTGCTTTTCCTCCGGAAAAGTTGATCTCTTTTTTTACCGCCTCTCCGGACGTCTCATCGACATCCAGAAGAGCCACCGCCGCTTCTGCTTCAGCCAGACGCACGGCCGTGGCCCTACCGATTCCCGAAGCCGCTCCGGTGATAACGGCTACTTGTCCCTTGAGGGATATCAGTTCAGCCAATTGGGAATTTTCACACATTTTTTCCTCTCTTTCTTTGCCCGCCTGAGCTTGTTTATTTTTTCGCCGGCACAGCTCCTTTACCGTTCTTCCGGCTTAACAAAAGGGCGCAACCGGAACATAAAATGATAGTTGCGGACATAAAGTGTGTACTCGGCATGGGGCCGGGCCCGTTCCCCCCAGCTCGTATCGCCGCCGACTCCCATCTGTTTGTAATCCAGGCAGAGATGAACCAGGTTTCTTTTTTTAAGATGGTATGTATGCCTGTTTTTTTTCTCGTTTCCCTCGTCAAAATCTTCAAGCAGATAATGATGGGCACTGAAGTCCAAAAGAGGCACGCCTGTTATCCGCAGACCCGTTCCCTCATCGTCGGATAAGGATAACCAGCGGACATCGCTCCTGTTTCCGTTTTCCTGGGGCCGGATATAAGGATGGTACAATCCGTCCACATTCCACTCGAAAAGGCCGACGATCGCCCCTGTATTCCTATCCCAGTAATTTTCATGGGGCCCTCGTCCGAACCAGGTCACATTCCTAAACTCCTTGGGAAGGATCATTCGTACACCAAAACGCGGCATCTCAGGTAAGTCCCTATCCCCTGGAAAAAAGCGAACATTGACGATTATATCCCCGCTTCCCAATATACGGTACGACGTTTCCAGGCGAGAATGAACGGAGGGCAGCGTTTCTTCCGTCTCAAAACGAACTTCTCCCGGACCAACCGAAAAGATACGGATGAATCCCAGCTCCCGTTCTTCGGCCGCGTGTCTCCAAATGCCCAGACGTTGAGGCATGTCGCACCCAAAGTCATTATCCGTGGGAGGACGCCAAAAATTGGGTACAAAACCCTGTTTAATCATCTCTTTTCCCCGGTAGACCAGAGACTTCAACATCCCCTTATCCTTATCAAATTCCAGGAAAAAATCATACCCTATCACCCTGTATTCATCGTTTGCTTCTTCGAAATGGACCCCGGGGAGTTCCCCAGGACTTTCCTCTACAACAGGAGAATAATAAGGCAGTTTAAACTGCTCCCAGGCAGCTTCGTGTTTTTTTGGCAAAAGCGGCAAAGGCTCACGAAGACGGAAGCTGATGTTCAAAAAATATTCCACTCCCGCCTCGGCTTTTATGGGAGAAAGCGGTAAAGCCAGTCTCTGTCTTTCATGCGGTTTGACCTTCAGCCGCACCGGATTTCCCTTCTCCATCAACCGGCCGTTTCCCATAACGGACCAAACCATATCCAGGTGATCCAAGTCCTTAAAATCATATAAATTTTGAATCTCAATGACTCCCTTATATAGGTCGATGGGCCGGACCTTTACCGGCTGGTATACTTTTTTCACCTCCCAGATGTGGGGATGGACCTTTCTATCCGGAAATACAAGTCCGTTGATGCAGAAATTCCGGTCGCTTAAGGTTCCCGGCGGGCCGAAGTCACCGCCGTATGCCCAGTATTCCTCACCATCCTCAGCCCAGGCTCTCAGTCCCTGGTCAACCCAGTCCCAGATATAAGCCCCCTGAATCCGGGGATGTTTGTCAAAAAATTCCCAGTAATCGGCCAAATTTCCCACACTGTTGCCCATGGCATGGGCGTATTCGCACATGATGATCGGTCGTTTATTGTCCCTGCTCAGAAATTCCTGAAGATGATGGATGCGGCGGTACATGGGACAGATGATATCGGTATGAGGGTGAAGACCGGCCTGCTCGTACTGAACCGGGCGCGATGGATCGCGCTTTTTGATCCAGGCCGATGTCGCTTCGAAATTCACTCCGTCGCCTGCCTCGTTTCCCAGGGACCAGACGATGATACAGGGATGGTTTTTGTCTCTTTCAACCATTCGCCTAGTCCGGTCAAGATGGGCCTCCATCCAGTCCGGGTTGTTGCCCAGGGTGACGTCCGGATCGTATCCCATGCCGTGTGATTCGATATTGGCCTCATCAATGACATACATACCGTAACGGTCGCAAAGGTCATACCAATAGGGATGGTTGGGATAATGGCTTGTCCTGACGGCATTGATGTTGAATTGTTTCATCAACCGGATGTCCTGCATCATGAATTTTTTTGAAACGACTCTTCCCGTATCCGGTTCATGCTCATGGCGGTTGACACCGCGGATCCTGAGCGGCACGCCGTTGACACAGAGCTGGGCGTTTTTGATCTCCACTTTCCGGAAACCCGTCCGGTTTGATGTTACTTGGGTTATACGTCCTTTTTTGTCCTTTAAGCCGAGAAGAACGGTATAGAGATGAGGTGTTTCGGCCGTCCATTTTAACGGATTCGGAACAGGACGCGACAGGCATACACGGACCTTTTTACCAGGGGAAAGGCTGACATTTTTTTCCCATGGCGCTTCAAAAACCGCATTCCCGGCCGGATCATATGATTCCAGAAATAATATTCTCTCGCTTTCCAAACCGGCAGGGCTATTCTCAATATCTACATCAACCGTAAGACTTCCATGACAGTAGGATTCATCCAGCTCCGGCTTAATGAAAAAATCCTTAATGTGAATTTGAGGAACAGCCCTGAGGGTAACCTCCCTCTCGATTCCGCTTATCTTCCAGTAATCCTGGTCTTCCAGATAGGCCCCGTCACTCCAGCGGTAAACTTCAGCGGCCACAATATTTTTCCCTTCCCGGACAAGGTGGGTGATGTTAAATTCCGCCGGCGTTTTGCTCCCCTGGCTGTAACCGGCTTCCTTTCCGTTGACCCAAACATACATGGCTGACTTGACGCTGCCAAAATGGATATAAATCTCGCGCCCTTTCCAGCCTTCCGGCAGGAAAAAATCCCTGCGAAAAGAACCGACAGGATTGTAATCATGGGGAATTTTAGGGGGATCGGCCGGAAAGGGATAATCGGTATCCGTATAAATGGGCACACCATATCCCTGAATCTCCCAATTACCGGGAACCTCAATATTTGTCCAGTTTTCGACATCAAAATCCGGCCGGTAAAAGTCTATAGGCCTGTCGGCCGGTTTTCGGACCCAAAAAAATTTCCAACTTCCGTCAAGCGACAGATAAAAAGGCGACCGCTTCGGGTTGTTTTCGAGAGCGCTCTTCCGGTCTGCATAAGAAACGAACGTGCAGTGCGCCGGTTCCATGTTGCGGCCTAGAACAGAAGGATTCTCCCAGTCAGGAACGGACTCATAAGAAAAAATTGTTCCTATATACTTCCAGCCATTCCGTTTATCAGCTTTCTCGCCTTGTAAAGAAGCGATCACAATGAGAAGACACAAAGCCTGAAGAAAAAGTGGACACTTTTTTCTTAATTTTTGTTTTTCTTTCATAGGTCACCCCCATGATAGGATTATTATACTTATCCCCTAAAAGTTGTAAATGTGCAAAACACAACGGCCGCTTAAAACAAATAAATCAGCAATTCATAAGAACAGCAAAGCCACACCGGAAACCGCAAGGACAGCTCCCGCCACCTCCCGTAAGGTAACCTTTTCCTTAAAAATAAGCACGGAAGGGACGATGATCGTGATCGGAACAATGGCCATGATCGTTGCCGCCACTCCGACCTGGGTATGCTGAACAGCCAACAGGGAGAAGGACACCCCCAGGAAAAGGCCGAGCAACGCCCCCATCGAGATCAGAAACATATCCTTCCTGCTCTTCAATACGGCTGCGGCCCTCCTCAACCGGCCGGAAAAAAACAAAATGGCCGTCGTTCCTCCGATACCGGCGACAACCCGAATCTGGGTGGAATAAAAAGCGTCATATTCTCCCATTCCGTATTTGCTGAGAACAAGACCGACGGCCTGTCCTAAAGCTCCTCCTAAAGCCAGAAGAACCCCTTTGACAGGATGAGAAAGCCTGATCCGCCTTTGGCCGGGCCTTCTCCTGAGAAGAACGATAACAATCCCGGATATGGTCAGGCCCATACCGGTAAAATGCCTCAAAACCAGAGTTTCGCCCATGACCAGCCAGCCGAAAAGGGCCGTTATGGGAGGAACAGCGGCCATTATGAGAAGGGAAATGCGGGCCCCGATTTCGGAAAAAGCATAAAAGAGGGAATAATCCCCCAGAGCAAAACCAACAATACCCGACAGGGATAAAAAAAGCCAGGCTTTTCCCGTGGCATTGATGGGGATGGGCATCCTGCCCGTAACCAGAAAAAAAAGGCAAAAGAAAAAAAAGCCGATATAAAGCCGGAGAATATTGACCGTCATCGAGTCCGATCTTTTGCTGGCTGTCTCGAAGAAATGGGCGGACGCCGTCCAGCAAAGCACGGTCAACAGAGCGGCAAACTCCCCCAGCCTGGATTCCATGACTAAAAAACGAGGCCTGATTTAGTGCAGACGGCCGTCCTTCTTTTCTTCTCCCCACGTCGGAAGCTTGAACTGGTCGGGTTTGAGCTTGAGCACTTTTTGAAGCCACTCGGAAGGATAGCCGACACCGCGGGGCCGTCCTCTCTCGTCCTTAACATATCCGTCGTTGTACTTGGTGATCAAATATTCCCCAAGCTCGATCCAACGCTTGACGACCATTTCCCCCTGGGTGACCGAATAATTGGTCAGGTACTGAACCAAAAGCTCCGGATCCTTTTTGTAGAGTTCCCCGGCCGTCTCTTCGATAACCGGCTGAAGACTGAGAAACTGCCCTTCCTGAGCATCCCGGACCTTTAGAATATCCTCGATCATATAGGAATATTTGAGATTGGCGAAATTGGCCACAAAATTAAAAACCCACCAAGCCGAATCCCAGGAAAATTTCTGGATATCGCCCACGGTGAAAGGATGCGGTAGATCCTGAATACAGCAGTAAAGAGGCACGTAGCAGGTAGTATAGGTATCATCAACCCCGTACCAGTAAACCCCGCCGATAGCATCCGGCAGCCAATCGCGCGACTGGGAGACAAAAGAAAATCCTGTCTGCTGGGTGGAGATCGGCCTCTCCCAGCTGTACTTCACACCGTCCACTTCCCATGTCAATCCGCGGTAACGAACGGGACATCCGAAGGGCCCGGCGTCGATCCCTTTGGTCATGTCGAAATCAGTTCCTTCATAGTGGTCGCGCATGGTTTGCATAACATCATGAACCGAAAGTTTTTCATCCGGCTTTATCCACAAGGGATAAGGTTTGGCTCCCTTGACGCCCCTCTGAAAATCCGGGGAGAGGTTGAGTGACGGGGCGTTTCGCCGGAACATGCTCCAAACACGGGCGGCGCATGTTCTTAGAGATTCCGGTTTGGGGGGATCAAAGGCATAACGGAAGCTGAACGGCTTTCCGGATTTGGGATCATAAAATCCCATCTTCTGGGCAAAAGAAACGATGTCCTTGGAATAGATGCAGTTTTCAGGATCGTCCATGGGAAATTCCCCGATCCGGGACATGTTGGCGTGGGCACAGATATAGCCGTCGGGAATACGAAGGGCGACCCAGTAGGCTCCTTTCCCTCCTTTTCCCGGACCGATCATTTCCATAATCCAGGCTTCATTCTTATCGGCGATGGAAAAAGATTCCCCGGTGCTGGCATATCCGTATTCCTCAACCAGAGCGGCCATGGTTTCGACCGCTTCCCGGGCCGTCTTGGCCCTTTGCAGTGTCAGCTCCATCATGGTGAAATAATGAAGCAGGCCATCCGGATTGCGGCATTCCGGCTGGCCGCCGAAGGTGGTTTCGCCGATGGCCACCTGGAACTCGTTCATCAACCCGACGACGGCATAGGTATGGGGGACCTGCTTTACCCGGCCGCGGACTTCTCCTCTCCAGCCTTTGATCTCGATGAATTCATCTTCCTTATGGTCAGCGGCCGGCATGTATTCCAGATGAGGCAGAAACTCGCCGTCACAGGTGTAGGTGATCATCACCGAGCCGTCTTTCGATGCTCCCTTGGTCACCAAAAAATTAGAGCAGTTGTCATCGTCGGCTATAAGAACAATGGAAAAAAGAAATACCAGGCATAAAAAAATGTTAAAAGCCTTATGTCGCATCATGATCAAAACCTCCTTTTCATTAAAAAAAATAACGTAAAGAATACGGTATAGCACCCCCGTGAAAAAATCAATGCAAAAAAGTGTTGAAATTTTCCCAATTTTTTAAGTTCTCTTGGATACATCAGAAACTCCCTCAAAGTTAGATACCTCTGAGCTTTCATGGAGAACTTAATAATGGCTGGGATGGTTAAGTAAACCTCTGGTTGACAAATCTTCGGACTCCCTGTATCTTTGGATTTTTTTCAGCGAGTTGACAACAATTCCGGCTGGAATTATTCTAAAATAGAATCAACCTGTATTATTCATGGATTAAATGAATACAGGTTATTAAACAGGTACTGAATAGTGAAAAAAACGATTAAAAAAGCTCTTAGCTGTGACAACATCATTCTCAACCTGAAAAGCGAAACAAAACAAGGGGTTATCGAAGAGATGATCAGCCACCTCAAATCCTGTGGTCTACTTCGTGATAAAGAAGGGGCCTTAAAAGCCGTCCTGGAAAGAGAAAAAAAGATGTCGACGGGGATGGAGAACGGAATCGCCATTCCTCATGGAAAGACCGATACGGTCGATTCCCTGATCGCTGCTGTGGCAATATCCCGACAGGGCGTCGACTTTGAATGTATAGACGGAAAACCGGCCCGCATTTTTATCATGACCATATCACCCTTAAGCCAAACGGGACCTCATATTCAGTTTTTGGCAGAAGTCAGCAAGCTTTTGAGAAACCCGGGAGCAAGGCGGGAAATCCTGAACGCCATAAAGGTGGAAAATGTGTTGAAGGTCCTCAAAAGATAAAATGCGAAAATTTTTTATCACTTTTTTTATGACACTGGGATGGACAGGCATTTCCGCCTGGGCCTCCTCTTCCCCTCAAGAGAATGATATGGGCCATCTTATGACCCGGCTTGTCCTTCAGCTGGCCGTGGTGGTCATCTCAGCCCGTTTTTTCGGATTTATCGTCAACCGCTATCTCAAGCAGCCGAGAGTTCTCGGAGAACTGGCCGCAGGAATGATCATCGGTCCTTATGCCCTGGGTTCCATCAGCCTTCCTCTCCTGAACCAGCCCATGTTCCCCAGGCTTGAAGCCGTTCTGCCCGTGACTCCCGAACTTTACGGCCTGGCTGTGGTCGCTTCCATCGTTCTTCTTTTTATGGCCGGATTGGAAACGGACCTTCCCACTTTCCTGAAATTTTCCGCCATCGGTTCCCTTATCGGGCTGGGAGGCGTAGTCCTTTCTTTTGTTCTCGGCGACCTTATCTCCGTCCTTCTCCTCCCCGGTGTCGATTCCTTCATGTCTTCCACGGCGTTGTTCATGGGCACTCTGTCCACGGCGACATCAGTCGGCATCACGGCCCGGATCCTGAGCGAAAAACGGAAACTGGCGTCACCTGAAGGCGTAACCATCATGGCGGGAGCTGTTCTCGATGACGTTCTGGGAATCGTCATTCTGGCAGTCGTCGTCGGCATCACCAAAATCCAGTCCAGTGGAACCGGAGTTGAATGGGGAAAAATCGGAATCATCGCTCTTAAGGCCTTCGGTTTCTGGCTTTTTTTTACGGTTATGGGGATTCTTTTCGCCAAAAAGTTATCCAAAGGATTAAAATGGCTGAAGTCCAACGATGCCATCGCCGGAGTTTCCCTGGGATTGGCCCTTTTTCTGGCCGGGCTGGCCGAAATGGCGGGACTGGCCATGATCATCGGGGCCTATGTGGTCGGCCTTTCCCTGTCCCAGACGGACATGGCCAATGAGCTCCGGGAAAGGCTTCACGGTGTCTACGAATTTCTCGTTCCGGTCTTTTTCTGCGTCATGGGTATGCTGGTCAATTTTGCAACATTAAAAAGCATCCTTCTTTTCGGATTAGCCTTCACGGCCTGTGCCGTATTCGCCAAAATTTTCGGCTGCGGACTTCCGGCATTCCTTTCCGGATTCAATCTGCGCGGGGCATTTCGCATCGGGGCCGGAATGCTTCCCCGGGGAGAAGTAACGCTCATCATCGCCGGTGTCGGGCTGGCCTCGGGAGCCATCGGACAGGATATGTTTGGAGTGGCTATCATGGCCCTTCTCATCGCCAGTGTTATCACTCCCCCCATCCTTATTCGAAGCTTTGAAGGCTCCAGCGGTATCCGCAGCAAGAAACTTATCAAAGAAGACGATAAAGGGTGCCAGATCAAGCTGGAATTCCCCTCCATCCATATCGCCGGCTTTATACGGTCCCATATTCTCGATGCTTTTCATAGCGAGGAATTTTTCGTCCACCGGTTGAACCTCGACAGCCAGATCTACCACATACGAAAAGACGATGTTTTTATCACGCTGATTCAAGACAAAAATATTATTCGCTTGAACACGGCCTTTGAGAACAAACAACTGGCCAGCCTCATCGTCGCCGAGGAGATCCTTGAACTAAAAGAACTGCTGGAAGGTGTCAGCAAACTTCAAAGCCCCGACAACATATGCGAAGAGCTGGTCACGGGCCTTTTTAAAGAAGAATAAGCAGAAGGGAGAGACCTATCCTCCTGCTGATTGGAAATCATGGGAATAACATCTCGGACCGATCGATGAATAGTGCGGGCTCGATGAATAAGAAAATATAACTGGGGCCAAAAACAATGAAAATACTGGACATTGGCTGCGGAAAACAAAAATCAAAAAAAACCAAACCCGATGACATCGTTATAGGATTGGATATAACGAAAAAAGGCACGGAAGCAGATATCACACATGATCTTGATGTTTTTCCATATCCGTTCCAAAACAATGAATTTGATATGATTATTTGTTTTCATACCATCGAACATCTGGAGGATATCCCTCAACTGATGTCGGAACTATGGCGTATCACCAAAAATAACGGTATCATCAAAATATTAACACCTGCCTGGAACAGTGTTTTCAGCTATACGGACATAACACACAAACATCACCTCACCCCATGGTCATTTGACTATTGGGACAGCACAACCAAATTTGGAAAAAAATTCAACCATTACACTTCGAAAAACACTCATTTCAAAATTAGAAAAAGAAGAATTTTGTTCGAGAACCAGTATAAATATCTATTTATTGAATCTTTAGCGAATATTTTTCCCAAGATCTATTCTATTTTTTTTGGATGGATATTCCCCGCAACGGAATTGTATTTTGAACTGCAAACAAAAAAATAAACACAAGTTTGCTATAATTTTCTGCCGTGAACATAATCCCCAATACGGCGCATCCAGGCTTTTTCCTCATCCGTCATCGGTCCTTTGGACACCTCAGCCAGGTTTTCCCGCATCTGCATGATTTTTGAAGGGGCGGTAATGACAACATCCACCGAAGGATGGCTCAGGGCAAACCGGTAGCAATCACCGGCCGTCGGCCGTTTTTCCTTTTCGGGAATTCTGCGCGACTTCACCAGGGACATTCTTCGGGTTGCGGTGAAAGAAACGATCCCCGGCCGGTTTTCGGGCAAATGGGGAAAAAGGTCCATCTCCCCTCCCCGGTGGGCGGCACTGTAGCGGACATGGAAAACATCAAAACGCGGATCTTTGGCCAATGTGGGAAAAAGAGGCCTGTTGTGTCCGGATGCTCCCAGGCAGCGGACAAGCCCCTGTTTTTTGAGGTCCTCCGCAGCGTCCAAAAGCGCAGGTTTAGGGAGTTTTTTAACCCAGCCGAGAAGAAGGACATCCGCGTAATCGAGTTTCGCTTTTTTAAGCCCCCTCATCAGGCTTTTCTCTAATCCTTTGGGCGTTCGCCGGAAATCCTGAATGGTGATAACCAGTTTATCACGTTTTCCGCGGCCGCAAATGTTTTTGATGGCTTTGGTCATCCCGCCGTTCCGCAGGGCTCCCCAGTAAAAATAATTGCAGCCCGCCTCAAAGGCTTCTTCCAGGGATTCTGCGGGCGCAAAATAAGAAGCCCCCAATCCCAATCTTCCTACACGAAGATCCGATTTACCCAGGCGCACACGTTCCTCGAGCCATGCCGTCATATTGTCCTCCAGTTTGAGTTACTCCTTGAATGTTTATGACATTAACAAATCCTCAAAGATTTTCCAAATATCTCGGAACTTTCATCAATCCTCATTGTCTTTTAGAATAGAAGAATAATCTGAGGGACGGATGGAAGAATCTTCGAACACATTCTTAAAAAAAACACTTTTGGAAGATCTTCTGGATTTTTCCGGCAAGGTCTACAAAATCTGTCTGGGATTTGCACGAAATCCCTGGGAAGCCGAAGAATTGATGCAGGAAGTTTATCTGAAAGTTATGAAAAACCTGAACAGCCTTCATGACACCGAAAAGAAAAGGGAGTGGCTTTTCCGCATTGCCCGCAATACCTGCTTGAACCACTGCCGAAGAGAACGCCTGTATAAAAATCTTCTTTTCCGCTTTGCCGGCTTTCACAACGACCACCCATCACCCGAACGGCATCTGATGCGGAATGAACAATACCGGATTTTCAAACGTTCCGTTCACAATCTTCCGCTGAAAATGAAGGAAGTTTTTGTTCTTTACACATACGGCCACCTCAGTTACAGCGAGATCGCCGATTTTCTCGGGATCAAAGAAGGGACGGTCCGGTCGCGACTGAACAGGTCCCGCCGGGACATTTTGACATCATTGAAGGGAGAACATCATGAAAAACCCGACAAAAAAGGATCTTGATATTATCGAAAAACTTGTCCAAAAGGAACAAAAAGCGGCCGACCATATATTGCCTGAAGAAAAGCTGAGAGCTCGATTAAAGTACCGACTTTTCCAAGAAAGAAAAAAAAGACGATTTTTATTGCGGTATCGAAAACCGGTTTTTGTGACGGCCGGAATAGTGGCGGCGGCCATACTCGTTTTTATGGTGCTCATAATTGGAAAACAAACCGCATTCCTTTCTTTTGAAAAGCAGATCGCTTCTTTTCTGGAAAACAGCGCGGGTATAAAAACGCTCGCACAATGGGAAGAGCTCCTTCGACATCGGACGGAATCGACACAGATATCGGCAACTGTTTTTCTCCAGCACATCAGAAAGACCTTCGAGGAAGCGAGGGAAAAGGCTTTATCCGAGAACCAGGACAGCTTGGTTTTGAGGAAACCTCAAAAACCGATTTTTGATACCAAACGGAGGATGGAGATTCTTTTTGAGGAAAAAGCCGTCCACAGGTTTCTCCATCGATTCATGTTGGAAAAAAAGGAGGAAAAAAATGGTTAAAAAAATTTCCGTCGTCGTTATGGTTTTTGTTTTTATTGGGGGTTTTTTGGGAGCGGAAAGCTCCGCATCCCTCATCAAACGGAACGAAAAGGAGCAGGCCGCTTATGCCCTTCTGGACCAAATCATCAGCATGTTTCAAGGAATGGCGGCCACGGGTAGCGGAGGGGAGGACCTGGTCAGGCCGCAACTGGACGAAATGATGGCCGACGCCAAAAAAAACCTGGCCGAAGAAAAAATAGATCCGGTCTTTTTTCACGGATTCCAGCGGATGCTTTCGGTCATCAAACTCATCGTCATCAAAGACAAGGAAGGCATTCTCGGGCCGATCATCCAAAAAGAAGTGGGCGGCTACGTCCTGGAAACAACGGGAAAAGAAGTGAACCTGCTGGATGAGTCCCAAACCATCGGATCCGTAGCGGATGCCATCGCCCAGGGAATTCTCAACCTCCATCTTTACCTGGACACAAAAGAACAAAGAGAAAAACTATGGGAAACAATCGAGAAAAGATTTGAAAAAACAACACAAAAAAAATAGACAAAAAAAAATTTGACAAATCTAGAACTTTTCCTTATAATTACTACATCTGTAGTAATGCTCCTACAAAACAAGGAAAAGTGATGAAGAAAAAAATAAGCCTTTCCGAAACGGAATGGCGTATCATGCGCATTCTTTGGAATGATAAAAAAGCAACCGTTAAGGAAGTCTGGTCCTCTCTTTATCCCAAAAAGGAAAAGGCTTACACCACCGTTCAGACCACCATGGACCGTCTGGTAGAAAAAAATTTCCTGGCCAAAGAAAAAATCGGCCTTGTCAATTTTTATCAGCCATTGATATCGGAAAAAAAGGCCCTGACCCAGGCGACCGAAAACCTGGTTTCCCGGGCTTTTCAGGGATCCTTCGGGCTACTGGCGGCTCACCTTATTGACTCCCCCCAGTTTGAAGCTTCTGACCTGAAAAAAATCAAGGAGCTCATCAAACAAAAAGAGGAGGAAGAAAAACCGTGATTTTGTCTTTAAATAACCTGTCCGAAAAATGGCTTTCTTTTCTGCTCAACTCTTCCTTTCAGATGACCTTATTTTTTCTTCTCATTATCCTTTTTTCGCTCTTTTTGAGAAAACGTTCGGCCCGCTTTCTCTACGGTCTGTGGTTTCTTTTTCTTATCAAGGCCGTTCTTCCACCGTCCATTCATCTCCCCTTTACCTCTCAGTCTGAGATTCTTCCCCATATTTCTCTGATAAGCTTTTCATCCGATTCATTCATTTCCCCTGTAAAAGCAGCTCCGGCACCGGTTCCAACCTTTGGATCTTGGCTGATGACAGTTTGGCTTTTGTCCTTTTTATTTTTATCGTTATTGACAATTTTCAAAAACATCCGCTTTTTCAACCACCTTCGAGGAGCACAGCCCTTCGATAAAACAGCTCTCAAGGCACTTCTTAAAAACGAAAAACATCTTTTAAAAATTTCTGTTTTTTCCATAGCCGGAATCAAAACGCCCTTTACCGTGGGGCTCCTGCGTCCAAAAATTTATCTTCCCCCCGAATCCCTTTCCTGGGAACATGCACGTCTGGAAGCTGTTCTTCTCCATGAAATCGCACACATTCGAAGAAAGGACCTTTGGGCAAGCCTTTTTCAGAACGTCGTCCAGTTTATATATTTTTTCAATCCCCTTGTTTGGTGGACCAACCGTAAACTCTTTATCCTCAGGGAACGGGCCTGTGATGATGAGGCCATAGCCCGGTCACAAGGCAGGGCTCTTGAATACGGCAAGATGCTTCTTTCCTCCATCGACCGGTCGGGAGGATTTCAAAGATACTCATCGCTTATCACTTGCTTCCGGCAAAGCCGGAAAGCGCTGGTGCAGCGTTTTGAATACCTCATCAATCGAAAGGAGGATATGATGTGCAAATCTAAAAAAGGAGAGAAGGCTGTTCTGGCATTCATCTGCTTCTTGTCCCTTGTTCTTTCCATCAAAGGTGTCGAAAAAACTCCAGGTTTTCAGGAAGAACAGGTTCAAAAACAGATGACTCCTTCGCCGTCTTTGGAACAACATCTAAAATACGATGTTCCTCCGCGGCCCGAGAAAGGATGGGCCTCGATCATCAATCACATGGACATTCCCGCAAGACTGAAAAAAACGAAAAACGAAGGTTATATTATCCTTAATATGCACTTCAATAAAGAAGGCCGTCCGGAAAACATAATGGTGGCCACAGGTTTAGAAGAGGAAGGCTTGCATAAGGCCGTGATCGATGCCGTTCGAAAAACAACTTGGCTTCCCGCCCTAAAAAACGGCCGTCCTATCGACACCTTGTTTTCTCTGGGTTTCCTCGTCGAATGGGATGAAAAGGAAAATGAACTATCCATCAAGGTTATTCCGCCTCCGCCGCCACCCCCATCGCCTCCGGCTCCCGCAGCCGCACCCCAAGCAGAAACACCACCTGATCTCCCAATTGTGCCAAAGGCTATCGCTCCCCCGGCTCCCCACCCCCAGCCAACGACTCCCCTTTTGGCCGAACCCTCTCCTGCATTGAAGGTTTCTTCCTTAAAACCACCGGCTCCTCCCCCGCCGCCGGCTCCTGGTGCAGCACCTCGACCAGAATTTTCCCCGTTTCTTACCGCACCTCCAGAACCTCAAACTCCGCCGGCACCGACAAAGGCACCGGCTCCTTCCCCGGCACCAACACAAAGTCCAATCTTTCCTCAGCCCCCAAAACCCCCGTCGCCCCCTCCCAAAAAAGACCTCACCCGCGGTCCCGTCCCCGTAGGCGGTATGGCGGCGCTCAAAAAGAACGTCCGCTATCCCAAAGATGCCCTCAAGGCTAAAGTTTCAGGTATCGTTGTCCTGGAAGCCGTTATCGGAAAATCCGGTGAGGTTCTTGATGTCAGGATCGTCTCCTTTCCCGAGGGAGGAAAATCACTGGCGGATGCCGCTGTTGAAGCCGTTAAAAAAACATCCTGGAAACCCGCCCTCGACAGCGGAGAAAAGGTCAAAGCCGTTCATACCATCAAGCTTACATTTAATCTGAAGTGATTCCGCAAAGATGCGGAATATTCAACGCGTGAAATAAATGGCGTACGGGGTTTTTTCCCTGAATTCAGCCTGATACCGGCTTTTTTTCAGCAGACGGAAATATTCACCCATGCGCCGCTCCTTTTCTTCTTGAGGAAAATGACCGTCCATCTTTGAGCTCTCTGTACCAGGCCGGTCGGAATACATGATCACATTACCGGCATCGATGGGAACATCCCGAATAAAAGAAACATTCTTGTTTATTTCCTCAGATGTCTCCGTGGGAAAAGCGGCGATAATATGGGTAATGAGGTGCAGGTAGCGGTGCCTCCGCTTAAGGCCGGAAAGATGTTCCTTTACGGATTCAATATCATATTTCCGATTCATGAGACCGATGATTCTCTGAGAAGCCGATTGAACCGGAACCACCAGGGACACAATCTTTTTCCGTTTGAGGATCTCGTTGAATTGCTCGTAATGCCGTAGGATCCAAACGGGATTCAGTTCTCCCAAACTTAACGTGAAAAACTTATTTATCCGCGTCAAGCGGTCGAGAATATCAACAAAGGAAATCCCGATATCCAGGCCATACGACCCGACATCATCCGCGATCAATCTCACCCTTCGGTATCCTCCTTCGCGGACGGCTTCCCGGGCTTCCTCGTCACATTCCTCCAACGGACGACTGACAAGACGACCGATGGCCCACTTGACCGCACAGTAGGAACAATTCCAAACACATCCCGTGGCTATCTTGAGAGAATATTCTTTTTTTCGTGTTAGAAGATCAAAAGCCATTCGAAACGTTCTTACCGGACCGAAATATACGGATGATTTCACGTACCTGAAGAGCTGTTTCGGTATATTCCTAATGCTTGAGATCCTGGTTAAATTTCTCTGGATTTCGAAAGGACGCCTGAGATATGAAGAACAGTCATTTCCCCTGTCGAAGCAGCTAAAAGACGTCTCGTGTGAAAAATGATTCTGTATGGAATGAAGTGTTTTAGGCGGAATTTTAATGCCGTTAAAAAACATATCCAATAATTCCGGATTTATTTCGGAAAGACACCCCATAAGAATCAAATTTTTTTGGTAGGTTTTCAATTTTTTTAGGGCCTCTACAGAATATTGTTCAGGCATGTCCCAAGCCGCGCATGTAAACAGAAGAATATCATCGGCTTCCTCCGGATTTTCTACGATAAAATGCCCGTTTTCTTTAAGAAAATCCCGAATGTTGGTACAGTCCAAAGTCCGCCTCGGACATTCCGTTGCGTTATAAAGATAAACCTTTCTTTTCATGGCCGATTTTTCCCCCTTTTATCCGTACCAGCCAGCCAATGGGAAAGATCGCGGTTCAGAAGTTTTTCCAATTTTTCGATATCATCCCTGAATATGCTGACCAACCGGCGACGAACACCGGGATCCAAAGCGGGAGCACGCTTAAAAAATTTCTGTTCCATTTTCAACCGGAATCCATCACGAAATTTTGCGGGAAGACAGCTTCCGGCAAAATTTTTGAGAGGCGAGCTGTAAAGGGAAAACATCCATCTTCCGAAAAGCCCTCCCGGCAGTTTTTCCACTTGGTATTTTTTTGAAAGGTCCGGTTCGAAAGACATGTCAACTCCCAAAAAATGAAAAATGTCGGTCATGAATCCTTTAGGATTATTCTTGAGGTCATCCAACAAATAGACTTTAATTTGCTCCTTTTGAAACCGATCATAATACCGTCTGAGATGCTTGAAATAAAACCCGATTCCGATGTTGTTTCTCTTCTGCCACCAGGCAAGTTTTGATCCCTCCTGTCCCAGTTCCGCCTGAACGGCTCCCCAAAAATCACGAATATACTCAGTTCCATTTCGAAGAGACATCAAATAGCTTGACCAAGCTCTTTCCGAAGGATCTCTTAAGATGGCGATCAATTTAACATTGGGAATGGCTTTTTTGATACTGTCCGGAGCCCGGGAGCTGTGAAAATATTGAACCGATGCCTCTCCGACGGCGGATTCTCCGCGGACACCTTCAAAAAGTTTGACATAAGAAGTCCTGTCATAACAAACATTTCCCCGGTTTCTCCGAGAAATCCTGGGAGCAAGCGTATCCTGCCTTCCTTGCAAAACAAAAAACATGGGCTCTTTAACAGGCGATAAATAGACCTGGGGATGTTGTTCCAGATAATGATAACAAGACGTCGTACCGCATTTGGCCGCGCCAATCAGCAAAAAATTCGGCATGGTCATAACAAAAACTCTCAAGACCACCGTCACGGTTTCGTGAATTTTTACGGACGGATTAAATTCGCGTGATAATATACACCAAAATGCGTACCCATGTCTCCCCTAAAAATCCGGTCTTTTATTTGATTCATTTATCAAAAAAATTTAATTATTGACAAATAATTCATTATTCTTATTATGGAGAATAAAACTTGCTCCCAGAATAGTATAGGGAAAAAAATTTCTGTTTTTCAATGAATATTCTTTTGACAAGTCCTTATCAGCTCTGGCCTGACAACTGCGGCTGCGCCAGACGGACACTCAACATCGCCAAAGCTCTTACCAGATTAGGGCATTCCGTCAAGCTGCTTTCCAGAACAACGGTCAACTCCGATATGGATCTTGGACCGGAAGGGGAATGGAAATATTATTCCAACTGGGGAGCTTCAGGACATTTTTTCAATCCGTCGTTTTTATCCGGTCTAGACTACTTTTTACATAAAAAAAACATCTCCATGATTGTGGCCAGTTTTCCCTACCAAACGATGATGGTCATCAGAAAGGCAAGGGAAGCCGGTCTTCCCGTTGTCTATGATGCCCACAATGTTGAAGCCAACCGCTTCAAATTTACTCATAATCCTTTTAAAGCTTACCTCGTTCAAAAAACGGAAGCATATCTCTGCAAACACGCCCAAGCCGTATTAACGGTCTCAAGCGGAGACTGCGATCTTATGGAGTTTTACTACGGCGTTAAAAGTTATCTTCTTCCCAACGGCGTTAACACGAGGTATTTCACTCCTGGAGAAAAAGACCGGACGCTTGTTTCTCTATATCAATTGGAAGACCGGCAGGTCGTGCTTTACTTCGGGAATTACGATTACAAACCCAACAGGGAAGCACTTCATTTTCTCATCGAACGGATCTGGCCTACGGTTAAAAAAAGATACCCTAAAGCCATACTAATGACCATCGGCCGAAATCCACCATCCTGGGTGAACGGAAATCCGGATATTATTGCCACCGGTGCCGTAGATGATATAACGTCACACCTGCGCCTGGCCAATGTTGTCGTCATTCCCTTGATGAAGGGCGGCGGCACCAGGCTAAAAATTTTAGAGGCCCTTTCCTGTGCCCAAGTCGTTCTCAGCACTCCAAAAGGCGCTTCTGGGATCGAAGGTGTCGACCAAAAAGGATTGATTGTCGTACCGCATGAAGATTTTGCCGAAAAGCTCATAGACCTTCTCGAACAGAATATCTGTCCCTGCTCCAACGAATACTCACGGCAAATAGCCAAAAAATATGAATGGCAGCAGTTGGTTGGGAACATAGACTGGGAATCTCTTTCTTCTATGGAATCTCAATAATATGCTTTTTTTAAAGACACTTTTTCCCAATTTTTAGAAGAACAATGCCAAAAAACTCCAGCCTCATCCTGGTCTGCGGACTTCCCCGGAGTGGAACAACATACATAGGAAAAGCTTTAGCCAAAACCAAGGATGTCCATTACCTTCATGAACCTTTGAACAAAGATTTTGGCGTAAAAGGAATCCACAACTGGTATCCCTTTATCAATGAAACCGGGGATGGAGACGGATATCAGGACAAAAATATGATTGACGATATTATTCATTTAAACACAACCTGGACATACACCGCGCCGATGGAATACGGCCGGATGACACGTTTAAGCAAAGCTTTGTGGGGAGGCCGCAGCGGATTGAATTGGATAAGGCTTCGATGGAAAAAACAATTGGGGATTCCCATTAAAACAACGTGCCTAAAAGATCCTTTCGCTACTTTTTCATCCGGGTATTTCAACCAACAATTCAAGGCCAAAATCGTCTGCATGATTAGGCATCCCGGGGCCGTTTATATGAGTTACAAACGACTGAATTTTAAAACCCGAATCGAATCCCTTTTCAAACAGCAACATTTTCGCTCTATGTATGCCGAAGACATTCGTGACGATCTCTGGGAAAGGGCAAAAAATGAAACGTGTTCCGGAACCGCCCTTCTCTGGAAATTGATGTCAAGATATGTCGACATCCAGTCCCGCAACACAGAGGCCTTTCTTTTGATAAGGCACGAAGATTTCTGCCTTCATCCAGAATCCATGATGGAAAAAATCTGCGCGTTCACCAAAGTTCCTTTTGAAAATACCGTCAAAAGGTTCATCAGGCGAACAACCCAAATCAAGGAAAAAGACACCAGCCGGAATCCTCCTTCGGGCTTCAAAAGGAACAGCCGCCAATTGATTCATTCATGGCGGAATATTATGAATGAACATGAAAAAACAACCATTCAAGATATCATCGGAGAAGACCTCTTAAAATTTTATAAAAAATGGTAAGATGATGACTCCACATCAAAAAACAGCCTGGGATCCCAATCAAGGTTACCAAAAAAGAGACAGAGAAGTTATCGATTACCAGCTTTACCGGGACAAAAAAACAGGCTTATGGCTGCGGGGGCCGGAACACGATAAACTCATAAAGGGAAAGTACATTATTTGTCTGGGAGCGGCCCAAACCTTCGGCTGTTTTTGTGATAAACCCTATCCGGTCCTGATGGAGGAACATCTGGGGATTCCAGTCTTGAACCTCGGTTACGGAGGGGCCGGCCCTTCCTTCTTTCTGAATCAAACCGGAATGTGGAATCAAATAAAAGGGGCAGCATGTGTCATTATCCAGGTTTTATCGGGACGCAGTGAAAGCAACTCCGTTTTTGAGAGCGGTGGCTTGGAATTTCTGCGGAGAAAAAGCGATGGAAAACAGATGGGAGCCCGTCAAGCTTACAAGTGGCTCCTCAGCACTTCCTTCTTTTTTCGAAGAAACCGGATAAAAAAAATTATCTTTGAAACCCGCAGCAACTATGTCAAAAACATGGTTGCTTTAATGAAAAAAATCGATGTCCCCAAAATTCTGCTCTGGTTCTCCATACGGCAGCCTGAATATAAAGAACGCCTACTAACCGTGGGTACCCTTCTCAATAAATTTCCTCATCTTGTCAATAGGGAAATGGTTGAGAAGATCAAAAAGCATGCGGACGTTTATGTTCCCTGTGTTACTCAACGGGGACGTCCCCAGCAACTTTTCAGCAGAACCTCCGGAAAAAAAATAAAAGTTTATCCCGGAGACCTACGGAAAGACCTCAGGGGAAAATCGTGGTCCACCAATTTTTATTATCCTTCCCCTGAAATGCATGAGGATGCGGCAAAAGCTCTTCTTGATGTATGCCGGGATTATTTGTTGTGATTTTTTTCCCTTAACAGCACCCAGCCAATATTTTCCAGCTTAATAAGATATCCGCCGGGGAGAAACCGCTTTGTAAAAAAAATCCCCCATAACAATGCGAAAATCCCGGGAGAGGTCCATAACATCACACCGGCGGCAAACCGGAATACCTTTCCGGCCGGTCGTTTTTAAGTTTCGGCGGATGGCCTCAAAGGCTTCTCCCTTCCAAATACCGAGTAATGGCTTCCGGCTGACATCACCGAGCATCATTTCACCATAAACATCGCTGCAACAGAGGCTGACTTCGCCGGACGATCTGACAACCATCTTTCTAAAAGGCTGAGTGCAGCCGATGTCTCGATAGCGAAGGAAATCTTTATAAAAGATGATGTCCTTGTTCGGAGCATTTCCCCCTCTATTGGACAAAAGCTCATTATCCTTCCTTAAAAATATATATATCTTTTCAAAAAAATCTCGAAAACCCGGCTTTTTGGATTGTCTAAAAATATTTTTCAAATTTTCTTTTAAGGTCATCCCGCCGCCGTACTGATTGATAAAGATCTGGTCCAAACCGGCCTCAAACGACCTTAAAAGCAGAGCGGGATCCAAAAGGGAACCGTTTGAATAAAGAAAAACAAAAGCTTGAGGACAAGCCCTTTTCGACGCGGCAATAAACTCAATAATACGCTCGTCCAAATAAGGCTCATTGTTCGAATAGAGAGCTATCCGCCCTTTATATTTCATCGCCGCCAGTTCTTCAATGATCTTTGCAAAAAGAGAACCGTCCATTTTTGCAAAAGGCCTCTTGTCCGGTTTCAAGCCAGCCGGACAAAAAGTACAGCTCCCGTTACATCTGTTTATTGTTTCGATCTCAATACACTCAAAAATGGGAAAACGTTCATAATAGGATGACAAAAATCTGACAAGCTTTTTTAACATGCGGACGGATAAGGAAGTCCCCATAACGGAAACCGTTGTTTTTTTGAGATTTATTCCGCGGTAAGGATCGATGATTCTCATGCCCGGCACAATTCTTCCCGGACTATTTTCCATATAAGGGGCCAAAATTTTTGCAGGCCCGGTAGTCAGCTCCTTCGAGGTTCTCCGTTCCAAAAACACTCCAGGCGCTGGGACGAAAAATCCTTTCCCTCTCTATGTTATGCATGTTCACCGGAATGCGCAGCATCGCCGCCAGAGTGATCAGCATATCGCCGATGTGCCCATAGCTTATGGCGCCATGATTGGCCCCCCAGGCGGCCATGACGGAATAAACATCCTGAAAAGCTCCTTTACCCGTAATGTTGGGAGCGAACCATGTTGTTGGCCAGGTGGGATTTGTCCTTCGGTCGAGAATGCGGTGCACTTCATCCGATAGGCCTACCGTATACCCTTCCGCAATCTGGAGGACCGGCCCCTGCCCTTTGACCAGATTGATCCGGGACATGGTCACCGGCATTTCACCCACCGTTAAAAATTGTGACGAAAATCCTCCGCCGCGGAAATAACCCAGGTCAGCCGGACACCATCGCGTCGCTTTCAGACACGCTTCCGCTTCCTTCGGTTTGATCTCCCAGAAAGGCTTCATAACCGGCCGGCTGCCGCGTTTCTGCTTTCCCGTCCCGTCCAGGGCGGAAGATCCGGAATTGATAAGATGGATGATCCCCTGGGATGCGGCGCCTTTCAATGCTTTCTCTGTTACCCTTTTGATCGCCTCAGGACTCCAGTATGTCCTCACATCGGAAAAAACCTGTGCCGTATCGGTCAGGAGGTGGCCGAAAAGCATGGCCGCAGCGTTCAAGCTGTCATTTTCTGTGGCCAAAATAAAGGCCTGGCGAATTCCGTTCCAGTCAAAGGATGAATTGAGCACAGCTTCCATAAAATCGCCGTTCGGAAAATGATCCGTCCACTGCCGCTGACCCTGGAACCCGGCCGCAATGGCATTGTGGCCCAGTGATTCCTCCCCGAATCCGGCATGCTCAAGTTCGGGATTACCTATCATGAGATCTCTTGCGATTAGGGTCATTTTTACTACCGTTTCCCACTCTTCGTCTTTTCGCTCCCGGGAGGACTGTATTTCTTGCGGATTGATATCTTCCCCTTCGACACAATATTCCCGAATCCATTTTAAGGCCTTCGTGTATTCTTTTTTGTCGAAGATTTCCTCCTCGATACGTCGAACGAATTCCGACATATCGATATATTCACAACGCATGCCGAGATAATCCCGAAAAAATCCGGGATCGACAACGGACCCGGCGATCCCCATGGAAACGCCTCCCATCGACAGGTAAGATTTTCCCCTCATCTCGGCCGCCGCCAGGCCTGCTTTAACAAAGCCCTCTATCTTCCGTTTGACATCTTCCGGAATGGATGTATCCCCATGGTCCTGCACATGACGACCGTAGATGCCGAAGGTGGGAAGACCCGTCTGATTATAGCCGGCTAGAGCCGCAGCAAGATAAACGGCCCCCGGACGCTCAGTTCCGTTGAATCCCCAGACCGCCTTTGGGATCAACGGATCATCATCCATAACCTCCAAACCATAGCACCAGCACGGAGTCACCGTCAGGGAAAGGCCGACATTTTCCTTCCGGAATTTTTCGGCGGCCTCTGCAGCCTCGGCGGCACCGCCTATACATGGTTCAGCAACAAGACATTCCACGGGAAGTCCGTTGGCATGGCGTATATTTTTTATGATCCATTTTTCGGCGTTCCGGGCCATTTCTATGGTCTGCTTTTCAAGGGATTCCCGAACGCCCTTTCGCCGGCCGTCTATGACGGGACGAATGCCGACTTTTGGAAGTGAACCCTTTAGACGTTTTATGGGTTTATTTATGTTTATCATGACCTTTTCTCCTTATGGAGTTTTTCCTTTAGTTCAAAAAACTTGGATGCTTGGGAAGGTCTCTAAAAAAAATATCACGCTGAAAAATGTTATCAGCTTAATAGACTTAAATCAACTAAGCAAGCCGGTATTTGTCTTAGATGTAACACATGCTATATACTTGATTCAGGTTGGATGAAAACTTCTTAAGTCCGTTGGCCGGCAAAAAAGGATTTTTGGATTGTCCTGTTAAATATCCCGTTTAGAACATAAATCCATAGGAAGGAACAGAAAGATGGCTGAACAAAAAACCCAAAAAAAATTCCTCCATAAGGCCCACCCGGAGCAAGCCGGTGTTTTCAGGCGTTTTTTCGCATTCACAGTGGACATGTTTTTCATCTCTTTGATTGCTTTTGGAATTTATGTGGCTTATCACGAGATCCGGGCATCCCGAAAGAATGAACCGGGAATCATTAAAAGAGTCATGGATTCCTTCGAAAAGGACCGATCCTTTATCATGACCACAGACGAAGAAGAAGCGGAAAGGTTTCTCAAAAGAGCATATCTTCAAATCCTCAAACAAAACCTTAAAGAAGAAGAACTCCAAAAAATCAAAGACAAGAGTATCGAAGAACTTAAAATCTTATATCCTGAACATCTGTCACAATATCGCTTCGAAGAAGATGTTATTCTTATGGAAAAATGGTTCGAGATCCTTTTTGAATTCGTCATCGCGTATCTTTATTTCACTTTCTTTTTTTCTCGCAGCGGAAGGACTCCCGGCAAGAAGTTTTTCGGGCTCAAAGTGATTGACCTGAAACACCGTCCCGGTCTGGGATGGTACCAGTCTTTTGAAAGGGCCCACGGTTACACGGCTTCCCTTCTTATCGCAACCTTAGGATTTCTCCAGGTTCTTTGGGATAAGGAAGGATTGACCATGCACGACAAAATCGCCGGCACAACGGTTATCAAACTTCCACGAAAAAAGATCAAAAAAAAGAAAAGTTCGGAAAGGATTGGTAAAACAAAAAAGAAACCGGAATCGATGAAGAAAAAATGAACCGTTTTTTTGATCGAATCCCGTCATGCTTGTTTGTTGAATACGTTTTTGCTATGTTATTGCTAAATCGTTTTTGCCCGGATTTACTTCTTTCGCGGAAAAAAAGGAGTCGCCATGAGCGATCTTGTTCTTGATAAAAATTATAAAAAGGGGGACAAGGGTAAAAAAATCCGGCTGTGCCAGGAATGGCTATGTCTTCATGGATTCCACATCGCCATTGACGGGGAATTTGGCCCGGCGACGGATTATGCCGTTCGCCGGTTCCAAGAAAAAAACAAAATGACCATTAACGGTATCATTGACAAACATACTTTTGATGCCCTGGTCAAACCGATGACAACCGCTCTTAATAACATTCCTGAGTACAAAAAAAGCCTCAGCCAAATGATTGCGGAGTATGCAGAGCAGCACGTTGAACAAAATCCCCGTGAAGTGGGCGGAAAAAATTGCGGTCCTTGGGTACGCTTTTATATGAAAGGAAACGAGGGACAACAATGGTTTTGGAATGCCGGCTTTGTCAGTTTTATCCTGAAACAAGCCTGCCAGAGTCTGAATGCTCCTCTTCCCATTACTCCCTCTTATTCCTGTGATATCCTTGCTTGGAGCGCAAAAGAAAACAACATCTTAAGAAAAAGTTCACAGTTCCAAGACAAGAGTCGTATCCCCCCAGGCTCCTTTTTCCTCCAGCGAAGAATATCCAATGACTGGAGACACACAGGGATCATCATCAGGGCCGCGGATGACTACTTCATCACCATAGAGGCCAACACGAACGATGAGGGACCGCCGGAAGGACATATGGTCTGCCACCGCATCAGGGGATACAACAAGAAGGATCTCATTATCTTCTGATCCCTCAAAGATCGGCACCGCAAGCCCATCGCAACAAAGCAGATGCGGGAAGATCGGTTCGCCCAAAGGGTTAATTCGGCCGTTTCTTTTCTTCTTCTTCTTCTTCTTATAACACAAGGCCGAATTTATGAATAATGGAGGCATAATAGCTCACCCATCTATCAGAAGGATTTTCCTCATATGCCCGGCCGAATAGTTCCCGTGCTTTTTCGCGGTCACCCAGCCCGGCGGCGGCCAAGGCCGTCCTTAAGTAATACACAGATCTTCCCCGCCAAGCATGCTCCAGGCTTTTCTCACCTGCTGTTTTCATATCCTGCAACAATCGTTCCGCATCCTCTGAGCGATTCATTTTTTTCATGGCCATGGCCTTAAAATAGACTTGCTCCGAGTTCGGGCTGACGGGAAAAGACTGAGATGTTACAAAACAATTCTCGGCTTCTTCTATATCCCCCAAACCTTCATAGCACAATCCCAAAAGATAATACTCACGGGAAAAAACAGACTCCGCCGGACGGCCGGTTCCCAAATTTTCCGGATACTCCATGGCTTTCCTTATATCTTCTACAGCATCCCGGTAAAATTCCTGTGACATTTTATTTCGGGCTCGATTGAGAAGAGCCAGCACATATACCTCTCTTGCACCTGTCCAACCCTCCCAGGGAAGAAATGTGTTCTCACCAAGCAAAATCAACGTTTCATCAAAACGGTTTGTATCGATGAGAAAAAGTGCTCTTTGGAGAACGACGTTGAAATTTTTCCGGACCTTTTCCGGAGCCTGGGAATAAAGATTATCCCGGGATTTCTGCTTATTCTGAACGGCATAGGTCTCATCCAGAACAACGTAAAGCCTGTAATCCTTCGGAGACAGTGAGACAGCTTTTTCATACATACGTTCTGCATTGTCGTAATCTTTTAAGCGGACCCGGTAAATTTCCCCCAAATTTCTGTAAAGGACAGAAAACAAGGGCGCTCGAAGGGCCGCCTTCTTGTAGCTCTCCAATCCCTCTTTCCATCTATTTTTCGCCGTGAGGAGATTCCCCAGATAATATGAAGCCTTCCAGTCATCCGGGTTTACCTCCAGGGCTTTTCGCATTACGGATTCCGTCTCCGTTCTGAACGGGAAAACATAATCGGGCTCCCCTTCCGATCCCTTCTTAAAAAATGTGGACGACTTTTCTTCCTTGTTCAAATGCCAGTAGATATAGCCAAGATAATAATCGACCAGCGGATGGATCTTTTCTTTGTTCCATGCCCGACGGCTCTCAAGACAAGCGGCTGCATCTTCGAGAAGATTCATCTCCAGATAATCACAAGAACTCTCAATGGCGTATTGAGGATCCGAGAGCTCACCCCAGGGGGCTTCCCCGCCAAGCATTTCCCTCTCTGCGAGCGCAACAGGTGAAAGAGGATCTTTCTCGAGAGCGCTGAAAACATGTTTCCATGCTTCTTCCTCATCTCCGATATGCCGTTTGACCGCAGCTAGAAAAACTTCAGCTTTAACATCTTGCGGATTAACACGCAAACATTTTCTTAAAAATTCCTCCGCTTCCTGATAATCTTTATCGGCAAGTTTCTTAGAAGCCAGAACATAGGGTCCGATGTGCCGAAAAGCCGCCCTCCTTTCTACCTTGTACAGATCCTCTTCAGTTCGGTCTATTATTCCCAAACGAATCTTACACAAACCCCGGTAATAACGCGCCACATAATCATCTTCATCTCTTTTTAACACATCTTCAAATAAGCTTAGGGCCTCTTTTGTTAATCCGGATTTATAACGAAGAATTCCCAACCATTTTATGGCGGGAAAAAAATCCGGTTCTTTTTTCAGACACCGGGTAAAATGATAAACGGCACCCTCCTCATCCCAATTTTTCATGGCATAATAGCCTTTGAGATATTCAACCTGTACGGATCCGCTTTGGTTTTCAGAAAAATCAGGCTGGAGTTCCGGTTCCGGAATATCCGGTCTCTTATTCGTATAGGAAATGATCTTACGGCCATTTTTATCCAGCACTGTAAGGATATAGGGGCCTGCCTCCCATTCATTCGGAATATCTCTTCTTATAAAATTTTCCGGTGAAAGCGTGACCTTTTCCGAAAAAATATCTTCTCCGCCACGCTCAATCGTCACCTGGGCTTCTTCGAATCTTCGTGTAACGTTCACAGCAAAAAGGATCCCCGTGTTTTTGATCTCGAGGTTAACCGCCGCCTCCGGATTTGCTTTGACGACACCATGCATGTTTTTGACCGGATACCAATATTCTTCCCACGTTTCGACAAGATGCGGTTCGAATATCCAAGTATCTCCCTGTGTCAACAGCCTGCCACCCTGTATTTCGATGTAGGGGCCGTCATCGTCTGTAAGCAGACGTTCCCATATGGTCCCGCTGGGTGCCGTCCCCCATGTCCAGAATTTTTTACCAGGGCTGTCAAAACGGTATGCATAATGAACCGTCCCATGATCCTTAAGAGTGTTATAAGCCCCATTAAAATCTCCGGGGGTACCGCAGAAATAATCATATGGACGGGCCGTTGTCCGGTACCAGGACCGGTCTTTCCCTTCATAGGTGGGCCAGGGTGTTGGATTTCTTCGCCGTCCCGCATAGGTATAATCCGCAGGAGGAAAAAAGATTCGGGTGTCGTCCCAGGCATGGACGGCGGCATTGGACCAGAAGTAGGCTAAATTATGGGTCAAAGTCCGGTTAAAAAGGCACACCTTTGTTTTAAAAGCGGAGCATCCCGGCGAAACGGTGATAAAAACCTGCCATTTCATTCTTCGAACCCATTCCTCTGTTCCCACCACGCAGCTAATACTGCCATCGCCGCCTTTTAAAATTTTACTGTTCACAGGTGAAAACGTATCGACGGTATGGCCGCGAGTCGGAAAATTCCATTCAATTCCCCCAGAGAGCCAAGCACCTCTAAGAGCAACCAGACCGGGCTTGATAACACGGTTATGATAAATAAAATCGAAATTGTCATTCGTTTTATCGAAAGCAGCATAGATACGGCCTCCCAAATCCGGAAGGATGAGGACCTTTATAAACTCGTTCTCTAGAATGATCACTCTGTATTCCCGCATGAATTTCTCCCGGGTTATATCCGTTTGCAAGGGATAGGGATAGACGTTTGACTCCCACAACGGTGGATTAGGATCATCCGGTCCTACGGCATAAGTCAGGATCTCCATTTTCGTCTCTTCGACATGGACCTCAGCCCAAAAAATCCCCGCCAAAATCAAAAACACCGCACAAAAAATTAAAATTTTTCTCATGTTTCTCCTCATTACAGGTTAAGTATATCTTACGAAAAAAAACAATAAAATTTTATTTTATCAAACATATATCACCTGTATAATGAACATGTACTTTTTCAATGGATAATATCGCCATTCTGGACATTGTCGGCCATAAAGCGGGAATGGACTATTATAATATTTCTCTCGCTACAGAAATGAACCGTCTTCCCTTGAAAGTCTGGCTCCTAACGACCTTT
Source organism: Candidatus Aminicenantota bacterium (assembly GCA_016927475.1). Classification (GTDB taxonomy): domain Bacteria; phylum Acidobacteriota; class Aminicenantia; order Aminicenantales; family Aminicenantaceae; genus JAFGMO01. The sequence goes on along the minus strand of JAFGMO010000008.1, from coordinate 30,862 downwards.
AAAAACCAAACCACAGATTTCCCCATTTTTGATTATTTCAAGACGAAAAGCCATTCCAGGTTTCTGAACGCTTTACGTCTCATTCAGGCACAGATAAAATCTTTGATTCTTTCGCGAAAACAAAACATCAAAATACTAATCGTTCACATTTATCAAGGTTCATTCTTCGAACTTTTTCAGTGTCTTACGATAAAAACAGCAAGACTATCTCTTATGACCATCACCCATGATATTGAAAGGTTTGTGGGAAAAGATTCCAAATGGAGACGCCGTCTCATTTATAAACTGGCCGATAAAATATTTGTCCATAACGCTTTTAGCAAACAAGAAATCCAAAAAGATATCTCCCCCGGCCAGCAAAAAAAAGTCAAAATCGTCAAGCATGGGGGATATCTTAAATTTGTTGATCACAAGATATCAAAAAAAACAGCTCGAAAAAAACTGGAGCTATCTGAAAAATTTTTCTATCTTCTTTTTTTTGGCCAGATAAAAAAGACAAAGGGACTTGATATCCTCCTCAGGGCACTCGATTCAATTAATAAGAAAGTCAAGCTTATTATTGCCGGGAAAATGCGGGGGCATTCATTTGACGCTTATACAAAAATCATATGGTCCCAAAAATTGGATAGCCGGATTTTAACACATATCCGTTACATCTCCGGCGAAGAACGGGAACTGCTGTTCAAAGCCGCCGATGCTCTGGTTATCCCTTTTAGAAAAATCTTTCAGAGCGGAACCATGCTCATGGGTATGAGCTATTCACTACCCATAATCGCTTCAGATTTACCCCCAATCAAAGAAATCATAAACCACGGAGAGAATGGTCTTTTATTCAGATGTTGTGACCCAAAAGACCTTTCCCATAAGGTCAATCTTCTCTCCTCTGATAAAACAATGGCTGAAAAACTAGGAAAAAATGCCCTGCTCACGATCCAGAATGAATATTCCTGGCATAACATCGCCCAAGAATATTTTAAACTACTTGGTGAAGACAACCCTTAACCTAACATTGAAATTTATGATCATTTCATATAGATTTAGTTTTTCGCCTGAATATAGGTCCAAAACATGAAAATTCGTTTCGGGGCGGCCCTTTTTTTCCTTATTTTTCCGTGTATTATCCAAGCCGATATTTTCATCCAGCAAAGAGTACAGTCAAGAGGCGTTAAACTTTTAAGGCAGGATATAAAAAGCATGGAAGAAATAACCGATATCTGGATAGGTGAACAAAAATTCGCTTTTAACACACCTCGTTTTTCGCAAATCATTGACAGGGAAAATAATTTTTTCACCATCATTAACCACAGGAAAAAAACTTATGTCCAAGCAAAACTCCCCCTTAATCCCGAAAAATTTTTCCCCGGCGAAACAGCAGCCTTAATGAAAGAAACCCTGGCAATCGTTGAAGCGACAGCAGAAGCCACTGGAAAAGAAAAACTTATCGGGGATTTAAACTGCACTGAGTATAAGATCGAAATGGAATTTTCAAAACTGTCATTAAAAATGACGGTATGGGCCAGTACGGATGTTTCCCTAGATTGGAAAAAGATAAACTCAGTGCTTCATTCCAACTGGATTCAGCTGAATCTTCCCCTCGCAGAAAAAACACGGGCTGTTTTTCAAAAAATTGAAGGGTTATTTGTTTCCACCGAATTGAACTGGTCATACGGGGATTCAACCTGGAAAACAACCACCGAAATTACGGAAATAACGGAGAAGCCTGCTGAAGAAAACGTTTATGTTGTTCCCGAGGATTATAAACAGAAGGACAGCCTTAATCCCGGCGACCTGAGATAAAGCTCCTGCCTTTTGGATAGCTCAGGTTATTTATCCGGCTCATTCCCTTGCTCAGGTCCAAATACTTGAATTCGGTTATTCTCTTTTTCTGAAACAAAAACATAACCCCGGCTGTCAACGGCAACGCCGGACGGATAGCGCATCTGGCCTTGGCCGGTCCCGCTATTTCCCCATGATATGATGAATTTTCCGTCTTTGTCGAACTTTTGAATACGCTGGTTAAGAGTATCGGCAATATAGACGCCTTCGCTGTCATCGATAAAAATTCCCAGGGCTCCTCTTATCTCTCCCTGACCGGTTCCGGACTTTCCCCAGGAAGTAATAAAATCTCCATCAGGAGAAAATTTATGGACACGCCCCCTGTCCAGGACAAATATTTCATTTTCCTTGTTGACGGCAACTCCTTTAGGAGAAATAAAATTCCCTGTGATCTGTCCCCCTTTCCTCCAAGCTTTCCTAAGATCTCCCTGGCTGGAATATTTTACGATCCGTCTGTTCCCTGAATCCACGACAAAAACATCATCATTCGCATCCACGGCAATACCGAGGGGAGTATAAAAATCCGTCTCCCGGGTGCCCTCCTCCCCCCAAACCGTCATAAATTCGCCGTCTTTGTTGAACTTTAAAACACAGTGGTTCTTCATATCCGTAACATATACATTACCCTGGCTGTCAACAGCAACTCCTGCCGGAGATTTGATGCGTTTAAATTCCTTTCCGTAATCTCCCCATTTTGATTGGATAAGTCCCTGTTCATCGAATTTTTTTACCTTCATGTTGCTGTCATCAACGACATAGATATTATTTTCCGCATCAACAGCAACACCCGCCGGTTCCTCGATAAATTTCCTATCCGGATCTCCTAAAGTTTTTACGGATGTGTACTTGACCGGTACCAATGAAACATCCAGAATGTAAGGTTCTTCCGCCTCGGGAATTTCTATCTTTTGTTCCCAAACGACATAATTTTTCTTAAAAAGGCGAATTTGATGAGGTCCAAAGGTTATGAAAGGGATGGTGCAGTTTGTCTCTTTCTGCATGTTTTTTTCGTCCACAAAAACAAGAGATCCTTCAGGTTTGGATATAATTTCAAGAGTTCTGCCTAGCTGTTCCAGTTTAAAAAATTTATCCGTTGAGGGCTCCGTTAAAAATATTTCTTTCTCTACAGGGGCAAATCCTTCTTTCTCGATTTTAATGTTCAGTTTCGGCACCGCTGTCGTAAAAACTTCGGGAGAACGTCCGATCTCTTTTCCATTGACCCAAATAACGGCTTCTTTCGGCTCGGTTGTAATTTGAATGGAATACTCAGTTATGATCCCTAAAAATTCTTTTTCAGCCTGGTTGATCAGGAGAGTTACCTCGGGGTCATAAATATTCCTGGTGATTTCTTTTGCTAATTCCTGATCGACTTCAAACATACTCTTAAATTCTTGAAGAGCTTTGAAAACATCCTGCTTCCCTGCATAGGCCAATCCGATCCAGAGGTAGATATCCGCTGCCATCTCCTTACGTCTCCTGAGATCGACGACATTAAAAACACGTGCAATCAACGGCCGCATTATATCGATGGCTCTATCGTATTCCTTATCTTCCCTTATCAACCGCCTGCTGTTTTCGACCTGGACATCGATTTCCGCAGTAAGTTCAGCCTGTGGTTTTTCAGCAATAGCAGCCACCGAGTCTTCGGTGGTTTCCTGAACCAGCATCTCATGGATAAACCCATTCACTTGGACACCTTCCTGCCGGTAGGCAACCTTATACCACTCACCCATTTTCTCCGTCGCATCCAGAAAAGTGTTTAAAGGAATCCTGGCAAGAGTTTTACCGCTGATCTCAGGTGTCTCTTTCAAGCTGGCATTATCGACGACAACTTTAAGTTTAATTGTCTCGGATTGCAGTGGCCTGGAAAAAAACAGTAGTAAAAAAGTAATAAAACCATATAAATATGGGCTATATTTTTTCCGATACATCCTCTTATCCTTTACAAAAATTTTTTTGCAAGCATAACAAAAAATATCTTCAGATTACCTGAAGCTCATAATCTTCCACGATCCGCTCTGCCTGACCATGCGCCAGGTTTTTTTCCCTTCGAACAAGATTTTACGTTTTCCGCTGAGACGATAAACACCGGTCAATAGATGAGAAAATGTTACCGTGCAGCTGTTGTTGTTTTGAAAAGAGACGGAAACATCTGAAACCACCGATTTGATATCGTTATAACCATTAAACAGCAAAACGGCATCTTCTTTTTTTTGAGATGCAACTGTGTCCGCACCGATATCGGAAAGAAGGGACAGGAGATCTTCGTTTTCTTCCGCTTTCCGCTGATTTTCAACAACAGCAAGTATTTTTGGTTTCGATTGGCTCTGATCAGAGAGGTCATAGTAACGCAAAGCTTCAGCATGATCTTTATCAATGGCCGTAATTTTTCGCATGAGAATCTTAGTCTGGGCAAAATCCCGCTTTTGATAGGCTTCCTTTCCCTCTATGAGATAACCGGAAATAAGCCCTTCGTTTATCTTGTCTTCTGCCCGCTTCAGGTACTGTAGGGCTGCCTCATTTGTTTCGTCTTTCTTTAATATTTCTTGAACTTTATCGATAACCGTCTGGTAGGATCCGGCTTCAAAAGTTCTCCTTATTTCATCCAATTCGGCTTGAAAACTCTCCGAAACGAAACCGGCTGCTCCGGCAATTATTTTTTCCGGGTCGGTTCTGCTATTTTCAGGTAGGGCAACGGTTATTTCAGCACTTGATTTTGTGTCTGGGTTCGAGGACGGTTTTTTTTGTATGAAAAAAAACCAAATCCCTGCCGCTGCCGCCAACAAGACAGATGCGGCGGCGGAGGCCCACAACAAGGCCCGCTTCTTTATCGGTTTTTTCTCGATTTCCCGGGACTGCCAAGTCTTTACATCATAAGCCAGTGTTTCATCCCCGGTCAAAGGAAGGCCTCTTAAATCCTTGACGAATTCACGGCATGATTGGTATCTTTCTTCAGGATTTTTAGCCAGGGCTTTGTTGATGATATGCTGGAAGCCTGAAGGGATATCTTTCTTCGTGATGTTCAAAGGTTCCGGCTCTTTGTTCATGATTTTGTAGATGGTCGTTGAAACATTATCCCCTTCGAAGGGCATTTTCCCTGTTAAAAGCTCATAAAGAATGACACCCAATGAAAAGATATCCGTCCGGCCGTCAACCTTTTTCCCTTCAATCTGTTCAGGGGACATATAGCTTAAAGTCCCCATGATCGTTCCGGTTTGGGTCATCGTGGATGTTTCAACTCGGGCGATCCCAAAATCCGCGATAAACGGCTCTCCTTCCTCGGACATCATGATGTTTCCAGGTTTGATATCACGGTGGACGATACCCTTTTCGTGGGCATAATCCAGAGCCAAACATGCTTTTTCCATAATATTCAAGATATTGCTGTATGCGACTTTTTTCTTAGAAGCCATAATGCTTTGAAGGCTCATCCCCTTGATATACTGCATGACGATATACGTCATGTCTTCCTGTCGCCCGATATCGTAAACGGTAATGATGTTGGGATGAGAAAGCCGTCCGGCCGCCTGCGCTTCATTCATGAAGCGCTTCATCAGTATTTCTCTCTGGTTTTCTTCCGGAAAAAGATCAAAGCGGATGGTTTTTATAGCAACATCACGCTTAAGATCGGGATCCCTGGCTTCGTAAACAATCCCCATGGCCCCTTTGCCCAGTTCTCGGATGACATCGTATTTCCCGATTCTCTCCATACTGAAAACTCCCCGCCGGAATTCAATTCATTCCTGCATAAAAACTTTTCCCTGAGCTTATTTTCCGTTTTGTAATCCTAAAATATCCAAGTTTCAAATCATTGTCAAGAAAACAATGCCTGGTAGATGGTTCTTTACGGAAATTTTCCTCTCAAATGAACAACACAGGGATTTAAAGGGCAAATTTTCTCTTGTAAACCCGTTTCCTTTTATGCATTCTCGCTTCATAATAATTCCAAAATGCCCTAACTTTTGTGTTGGTTTCCAGCTCGCTGTTGGTCTCTACGGAATCGATCCCATACTTCAAAGCCGTTTTTGTCAAATCGGTCATAAAAACGGCATTTATGCCTTTATTTTGATACTGTGGAATGATTCCGACAAGATAGAGGTCCAGATTTTTTGGGAAACGAAGAGCTTTCAGGATATGAAAAAATCCTAACGGAAAAAGCCTCCCTCTCGCCTTTTGAAAAGCCTTCGACAATGAGGGCATGGAGATCTGAAAACCGATTACCCTTTCTTCGGAATCGATGACGAGGGAAACAAACTCCGGCCGGATGAAGGATAAGTATTTGTTTTTATACATTTCAATCTGTTCAGCTGAAAGGTCAACCGCATAAAAAATATCTTTGTACGACTTGTTGATAACTTCGAATATCTGTCCAGCAAAAGGAAGAAGCTTTTTTTTCGAGGAAGCCTTGAACAGGTTCAGGCCGTATCTTTTTAAGACGATGTCCGACAATCTTTTTGCTTTTTCAGGAATATGATCCGGAGTTTTAACCTCGTATTCCACATATTCAATTTCTTTCTCCCATTCATTAGCTTCCATGTGTTCGGGATAATAGTCATAGTTATAAACGGATGCAAGCGTCGGCAATTCATCGAATCCCTTAACCAGCATGCCCTGCTGATCAAAATTCGTAAAACCCAGGGGGCCATGTATCCCTTCCAATCCTTTTTCCGAGGCCCACTCCTCCACCTGGGATAACAGTGCCGCTGAAACACTCCGGTCATTGATAAAATCGAACCGGCTGAAATTGGCAAAGGGGATTTTCCATTTTTTTATGAATTTATGATTGATAATACCGGCGATACGGCCGGCGGGTTCTCCTTCTTTGTATGCTATCCAGTATTTTGCTTCACAGTATTCAAACGCCGGGTTTTTATCCTCTCTCAATGTATTCAGTTCATTTTGTACCAAGGGAGCAATCCAGTACCGGCTTTTTTTATAAAGGGAAAAAGGAAACGAGATAAACTTTTTAAGGTCCCTCTTTGAATCTATTTCTTTAATTTTGATCCCCATAAAATATCCTCCTCTGTGATTGTTTCTCTATCTTTTTCCACGTCTTCCGACATTTCAACCGGTACTTTCGTTACAACGGATGATTCGGCCTATTTTTCCCAATCATCGGCTGCCAGTTCCTTGCGAAACTCCCTGAATAGAATTTTTTGCTGAATTCTCTCCGGAAAAACCTTGCCCAAAAACAATAAAACTTTGTTGACAAATCCGGGGATAATGAGACTTTTTCCTTTGAAAAATTTTCGTAAACTCAATCGGGCAATCTTATCGGCTGGAACCTGAGTTAGCCGCCCGATGAAACCGTGGCTGTCTATTCGAGCGTGGCTTCCGATGTTGGTTCTCACTCCGTTGGGACAAACCTGTCCGACGGATATGCCCGTATTCTTTAACTCTTCACGAAGCGCTTTGGTAAAAACCAAAACAAAAGCTTTACTTGCGGTATAGAGGCTTTTGTAAGGAATGGCGAAATACCCTCCCAAACTACCGATATTGAGAATATAGGCCGAGTCCAATTCCTTCATGGAGGGAATAAACAACCGGGTCAGAAAAACCATTGCCCTGATGTTAAGCTGGATTCTTTTATCGATTTCCTCAAGAGATGATTTTGCAAAAACAGCGCTTCCCGCCAGGCCGGCATTATTGACCAGCAGGCGAACCCTCAGTCCTTTATCCCGGCAAAAATCAAACAATCTTTGGGGAGCATCTTTTTCAGTGAGATTTATCCCCAAAGTTTCGACATCGACTCCATATGTTTTTCTAAAATACTCGCCGGAATTTATAAGGCTTGGGCCGGGAAGAGCGGCGATGATAAGATTCATCCCTCTTACAGCACACTCCTCTGCAAATGCTTTACCAATTCCTTCGCTTCCCCCGGTGATAAGCGCGTAGTCTTTCGTTTTATTATTCATTTTATCGCTCCCCTTGGGAAAAGATTCAGCCAGTCGACCGTTTTTTGAATTCCCTTTTTTAATGGTATTGGCTTGTATTCCAATTCCAGTTCGGCCTTTTGGATGGAAACCATCCAATTTTGATGGAGTTTTTTCATCATTTGCGGAGTGACCATGGGAACCCGCCGTAAGAGGCGGGCGTACAACGTCATTACCCCGGCTACCGACATCATAAAAAAGAAAGGCACCTTAAACAAGGCAAAGCGTTTTTGCGTAACTTCTTTCAATACCTCGAAAAAATCCTCGTAGGATATATTCGTCCCTCCAAGAAGGTATTTTTCATATGCCCGGCCTTTTTCCATGGCCAAGATTTGCCCATTGACAACATCATCGATATAGACATAGTTCCCGATGCTTTTCCCGTTACCTGGTAAAACATGCCATTTGCCCTGCAGGTACCGGTCTATCATGAGGGTAACACTGTTGCTTTGGACGAGAGGACCGGGCCCGTAAATACGGGTCGGACAGACGATGACCAGGTCCAGTCCCTTTTTACGGCTGAAGCCCAGCGCAAGAGAGTCGGCCTCTTCCTTGGTCCTTTCATATTCCGTGAAGCAGGGAGTTGTCCTGTGGCATTCTTCATCCACAGGACAAGATAAAGAAGGACCGTAGATACCGGCGGTTGATGTCATCACCACTTTTTTTATCCCCCAATAGACCGCTTTTTCCAGAATGTTTTTCGTTCCCCGGACATTAACTTCACGAAAAAGAGAAGGATTTTCGGACCAGATCGCCGTCAACGCAGCGGTATGATAGAGATAGTCGCAGTCTTTAACGGCTTTATCCAGACTTTCGGGATGAAGGATATCCCCTTTGACCAACCGGATGTTTGGATGGTTGAGATTAGCCGCCTTCGCCTTCGACCGGAAAAGGGCATGGACAACGATGCCGGAGACGGCAAGCCTCCAGGCTAAAGCCATACCGAGATAGCCTGTCGCGCCTGTTACACATACTCGCTTCATCTTGGCGAAAAACCTCTTATCTCCATTAGAGGATGATGGTGGATAAAAGCCCACTCACTTGAGAGGGCAAGAGCGACATGTATCAGCCAGGCCGCCCATATGCTCTTCGTAGCGAAAGTCACAAGACACAATCCACAGCCGAAAATAACGGCCCCAGCCATTTCTTTCTTCCCCTTGTGAATATGGAAAACCGTATAGACAACGACATTGATGATTAGGGCCACACCCAGTCCTGCGGCTTCCAAAGAGGAAAAAAAGAGAAAACCCCGCAATAAAAACTCATAGGCCAACAGGTAAAAAATCCAACTGGTGGCGCTGATAACCAGCAGCCCGACGGTCCATGTTTTCGTCCGCATCTGAGGATATTTTTTCTGAAGCTTCGGATTTTTTGCATTCATAAAGCTTACAGGTATGATGATCACCGATAGTCCCAGTCCCCAATACAACGAATTCTCAATACCGGATAACGAAATACCCAAAGAAGAAATTCGGTAATGGAATATCACGATGACAGCAAAAAAGGGCAGCACTCCGAAAAACAGGAATCCCGATGCCCGCATCCATAAAACCGCTGAAATCCGTCCCTTACGTATAAAATCGTTTTCCGGAATGTTTCTTTGCCGTGAACCTGCAACCGTTGTTAGGAGAAAAAACACGTAGCCGACAATAGCTGTTGAGACGGCGACCACAACTTTCAAGAAGCGCTATCCCTTTAATCTCAATAAATCAGGATAACCTGTATTATTCATAATGCAGAACAAAAGAACGGCTGCAGAATCAAAAAAATACTTCCGGCTGGTTCCGTATTTGTCACATCTCACATATTAAAGGACGGCCGCTTGCAGGGTGTCAAGGCGGAGGTTTAGCTCATCCCTTACGGATTTAAAAGCCTCGATCGTCTTTTGGATCTCTTCTTTTGAATGCGAAGCTGTGGGAATCATCCTAAAGAGTATGATTCCTTTTGGAACAACAGGGTACATAACGCCGGTTATAAAAATCCCCTGTTCCCTGAGTTTTTTGATGATCAACATTCCAATGTTTAAGTCTCCGGCAGGAACATAGACAGCGGTGATGGGAGATGGAACTCTCCCGACATTGTAGCCGAGATTGAGAAGGCCCGATTTCAACATATTAGCGTTCTCATACATTTTTTCTCGCCTGTCGGCCCCGTTCTTGATCACTTCGAGGGTTCGTTTCAGCACCTCGACATAGACCATCGGCATACTTTTGGCGAATACCTGAGTTCTTGCATTGTACTTGATCCAGTCAATGACTTTCTTATCGGCGGCCGATACGCCTCCTATCGCGGCAAAAGCCTTGGCAAATGTTCCAAAATAGACATCGATCCGGTCCTGCACACCAAAATAGGCGGCCGTACCCTTGCCGGTTTCATGCATCACACCGAATCCATGAGCATCATCGATGAAAAGTCTTGCATCGTATTTTTCTTTTAGGTCACAGATATTCGGCAGGTCGGCCAGGTCTCCGCGCATACCGAAAACTCCCTCGGTCACGATAAGAATCCCGCCTTTCCGATCCCGGTTGATCCGCTTGAGATGGCTTTCCAGGCTGTCCATATCATTATGCTTGTAAGCTCTAAATTTTCCCTGGGATAAAAACATTCCATCAACCATCGAAGCATGGGAAAGTTTATCGATAACAATCGTATCGTTTTTCTCTACAAGGGAAGACATCGTTCCCAGGACTCCAAGATAACCGTAATTGAAGACGACAGCCGCTTCCTTTTCCAGGTAATCGGCCAGGGACTGTTCAAATTCCCTGTGATATTTCGTGTTGCCCGTCATCATCCGCGAACCCATGGGAGCGCTTAGCCCGTACTTTTCAACCATCTTCACAGCAAAGGCCTTGATTTCTTCATTCTCAGCCAAACCCAGGTAGTTATTGATCGACCACTGAATACACTTCTTCCCTTCAAAAATCGTTGTTGTACCTGGAATGGGATCTAAAATTGGGCGGCTGAAGAAAAAGTCATCCTGGGCACGGAAGGGGCCAAAATATCCGCCATCCGAATCGCATTTTTCAAAAAGATCCATATCCCTCTCTCTTTTGAAGTTTCCTCTTTGGCAGAACGAAAACACCTGCTCGGCGAATAGATAATCTCGCTCATTTTCTTCATCTCCACCTTCCAATCGCCTCAAAAAAGATATCATTGTATCATACGGATGTCAACTTAAGGCACGGATACTTCCTGCGTTATTCATCTCTTTTTATTCCATTCTTCGGCCACCATCCTGTAAGCCTCACGAAAGGGGATTCCCTGCTGGACCAACCGGTATGCCTTTTCTACTGTATAAAGCTCCCCGGTCATCGCCGCCTTACATCTGCCGGGAACAGCTTTCAAGCTGCGAAAGATCAATCCAGCGATAAAGAGGCTCTCCCTTACAATTTCAAAAGCCTGAATGACCGGTTCTTTCATAAGCTGAAAATCCCTATGATAGCCGGAAATAAGGCCGGCCCCCAAACTTTTCACCCGGAATTCATAGGACAAAACGACGTGATAATAGCCCCGCAAAATTTCCAGCGCATCAGGATTTCGCTTGTGGGGCATAATCGAGCTTCCTGTCAACATATCTTCCGGTATCTCGAAAAACCCCAAATCCGGAAGCGTAAAAAAAACAAGGTCGGAGGCCGTTTTATGGAGATCAAACATGATGAATCCAAGCAGGTGGAGAACCGTTCCTTCAAATTTTCCCCTGCTGTTCTGGCAGGACACTGGATTTTTTTGAACACGGGAAAAACCCAATAGGGAGGCGGATAAGTTCCGGTCAATATCCAAGGGAATACCGTATCCCGCTCCGGAACCAAGGGGAGATTGGTCGATCAGAGCATATGCCGCTTTCCATTGATCGAGGTCATCATATAAAGCCTCCACCAGGGCTTCGGCCCACATTCCCACCGAAGAAGGCATGGCCTTCCGCGTATGAGTAAAACCCGGCATTTCTATTCTCCCCCAGCGGTTTGAAAATCTGCGAACACCGCCAATCAGGCTTTTCAGGGATTTTTTAACACACAGCAATTCATCTTTGATGTACAACCTCAGCGCCGTCAACACCTGGTCGTTTCTGGAACGGCCCGTGTGAATTTTTTCTCCAACAACACCAAGCTTATCTCTGAGCCGATTCTCGATAGCGGTATGGCCGTCTTCATCCTCAGGATTGATGAAGAATCCCCCGGTCTGGGCTTCAGCCGACAGGTTTTCCAGCTCCGTTTCCAGCTCCTGTCTTTCAGCGGCCGATAAGATGCCGTTCCTTTCCAGCATACGGGCATGGATAATGGAAGCTTTGCAGTCATACTTGAGGAGCTTCTGATCCAGGACGGTATCTCCTCCCACGGTGAACTTTTCAATGCCGGGATCAAGCTTTTTGTCTTCGTACCAAAGTTTCATCGTGTATTTCTCCATCCATATGGTCTCTTTTTCCGCAGCAGGACGTGATGGGCCTTCAACCGGATGGAATTTATGTTGATGAATCCTTTAGAATCAAGGGCGTTAAAACCGCCCTCAATCTCCATACTGGACAGCTCTTCATCATAAAGGGAAACCGGGGACTCCCTGCTGATAACGGATACTCCCCCCTTATAAACAGCCACGGTGACACAGCCGTCGATTTTCTCCTGGCTTTTTTCAAAGGCGGACATCAAGAAGTCCATCTCAGGTGAAAACCAGAAACCATTATAGATCAACCGGCTGAATTCCGGGGAGAGCATATCCCTTAAATGCAAAACTTCTTTATCCATGGCTATCCCTTCCAGATCCCGGTGAGCCGTCCATAGAATGGTTGCTCCCGGAGTTTCATAAACGCCCCTCGACTTGATGCCAATATAACGGTTTTCCACCATATCCACACGGCCCACTCCGTTTCGCCCCCCAACGGCATTAAGATAAAGAAAAAGCTCCAGGGGATCTGTCTTGACCGTACCATCGTCAAGATTAAACACTTTCACGGGGTATCCATCTTTGAACTCAATCATAAGCCGCACTTCCCGGTCCGGTGCATCTTGAGGAGAAACTGTTTTTGAAAAAACATGAGGTGGAGGCCGGCGCGATGGGTCTTCCAGAATTCCCGCCTCGTGACTGATATGCATCAGGTTTTCATCCTCACTGTAAGAATTATTGGAAGAAGCTTTGACCGGAATACCGTGTTTTTTGGAAAACCGGATCAAATCCCCACGACCGGAAAATCCAGCCAAAAACTCCGGATCTTTCCAAGGGGAAATGATTATGGACATCGGATCAAGGGCATAATAAGCGAATTCGAATCGGACCTGGTCATTGCCCTTACCTGTAGCACCGTGAGCCAACAACCTGGTTCCTTCTTTTTGGGCAATTTCGACCTGTCGTTTAGCGATAAGGGGTCTGGCCAGGGCTGTTCCCAGTAGATAACGTCCTTCATAAACGGCATTACCGCGCAAGGCCGCAAAAATATAATCGGTGACAAATTCTTTTTTAAGATCCTCGATTAAAACCTTGGAAGCTCCTCCGGACAAGGCCTTTTTTTTGAGGGAAATAAAATCTTCTTCCTGACCGACATCCGCGATGTAGGCAATGACATTATACTCCTTGAGGCACAGCCATTTAAGGATAACAGAAGTATCCAGACCTCCGCTGTAGGCTAAAATGACCTTCTCATGTTGTTTTTCCATAAAATCTCCTAGATATGAATATTTATGCGTTATAAATGCATAATTATTCATATCATTGTAAATCTGTCAAGCCCAATTTTCTTTTTTCTTTCTATGAAATGATAAACAGGAAAGCATGGAATCATTTGGAATATAGCCAAACCTTGTGATATTTTAAGATTGTATAAAAGTGCGGATTAACGCTGAGAGAGAACAAAAAGACAAAAACGTGAACAGCCCGAAAGACAAGGAAGCACATATCAAAAAATTCAGGGAGTTATTGGGAGATTGGTATAAAAACAACCAGCGGAATCTACCCTGGCGAAACACACATGATCCATACCGTATATGGATCTCTGAAATCATGCTTCAGCAGACGACCGTTCCCACCGTCATCCCCTACTTTAAAAGATGGATGGAACGCTTCCCCGCTGTCGAAAGCCTTGCCACCGCTTCTCTTCAGGAAATCCTTACTTTATGGCAGGGATTGGGATACTACCAAAGGGCGAAAAACCTTCATAAAACGGCCCTGCTCATCACAGACTCATACGGAGGCTCATTTCCCCGAACATGGAATGAGCTGATAAAGCTCCCGGGCATCGGTCCTTATACGGCATCGGCCATTCTCAGTTTCGCCTTCGGTCTTCCTTATCCCGCCCTCGACGCCAACGTCCGGCGGCTGGTTTCACGTCTTCAAGCACTTAAAAACAAATCCCAATCGCAAACCGACAAAATGATCATGGATTTTCTCCATCCTCTTTTCAAAGAAGGAGATCCAGGGCTCCTCAATCAAGCTTTGATGGAGCTGGGCTCTCTTATCTGCCGCCCAAGAAATCCTCTCTGCCTTGTCTGCCCAGTCAGCCGAGCTTGTCTAGCCTATGCATCGGGTATTCAAGAACTTTTTCCTCCTCCCGTTAAACTAAGCTTCAAAAAAATCGAAACGGTCATCGGGATTTTTGAAAGGAACGGGCTTTTCCTCATCCAAAAAAGACCATCAAAAGGCCTTATGGCCGATCTCTGGGAATTCCCGGGAGGAAAAAGGGAACCGGATGAAACCCTTGAACAGGCTCTGAGAAGAGAGATCCGGGAAGAGTTAAACTGCGAAATATCCCATATCCAACCCTTGATCACCGTCAAACACGCCTATACCCAATTCCGGGTCACTCTTCATGCCTTTCGCTGCCGTCATAAAGGCCGTCCCCGGCTGATTGAGGGAATCCACCGCTGGATTGCTATTCAAGATTTTCAGTTATATCCGTTTCCTTCCGGTGACGCTAAAATTATCCGCTCTTTGGAGAAAAATCCATAAATGAATAAGTGCGCCCTTTTTTTTCTTATTCTATCCATAATTTTTCTCAGCCTTTGCAAAGTTGACCCCTCAGACGAGGATCAAACAGGAATCGTGCGCGGGATGGTTTACATAACAGATGAATCCTCCGTTACCGTCAAATCAAGCACCGTTACTCCCATAGAAGGGGCGACCGTCTCCGTTTTGAATACAGAACTTGCGGCTCATACGGATGCCAGCGGGTATTACATTCTGGAGAATGTTCCAGCAGGCCGCCAGACACTCAAGGTTTACGCTCCGGGATACCTGACAGAAACCTGTGACGTCGATATAAAATCAGAAACGGAGACTCTCCTGGACTTTTGTTTGAGCCCGCAAACGGGAGGTAGCACCTTTTATGTATCAACGGCTGGAGATGATTCTTTTCCCGGTACGGAGACAAATCCCTGGAAAACACCAAGTTATGGTTCCCAAAGACTTCAACCGGGAGACACCCTGATCATCAAAGGAGGAACCTACATTCTCGATAATTACGAGGACAGGCTGACACCGTCATCCGGAACGGAAAATGCCTGGATAACCATCAAGGGAGAAAAGGGCGAAAAGCCCAGGCTGGAAGGAAGTGGAAACCTATTCGCGTCAGTTGATATCAGTGGTTCCAGTTATATCCGGATCGAGAACATCGAGATCTGTGCGGCCGCCGGGGAAATACTCCGGGATGGAATAACGGGAACGGGTGGAAACGTAAAAGGGGTTTTATTAAAAGACCTCACCATCCATCATCTGAATGAGTTCGGCGTCGACATGGGCGATATTCAGGATATGCAGATCATAGAATGCAGCATCACATTCTGCGGTTTCGGGTCCATTGGGGGACCCCAAGGCGAAAACGGTGGATGGCGCCATGTTTTAATCCACGGATGTGATCTTTCTTACAGCGGGTATCATTACACCGGCGGGAATAATCCTTACGAACGGCCGGACGGATTCGGGATAGAGCCCTCCAGCGGCCCCATCACTATTTATGATTGTACTGCGGAACACAATAAAGGCGATGGATTAGACAGCAAAGCCCAAAATACGTATATCCATCACTGCATTGTAGCCAATAATCGCTGCGACGGTATCAAATTGTGGGGAGGGGGCAGCAAAATCGAAAACACTCTTATTTACGGCACGGGTGACGGTGACGCATCATCTTCACCTTGGGCGGGCATCGTTATCGGAACGGATGAAGACAACGCCGTTTTTGAGATCATCAATGTCACTCTGCATGAAAATGTCCAACGTCATGGGTATCCTATCTATGTCCAATACGACGAGTCCGCTCCCATATCGGTGGTATTAAGGAACACCATCATCGCTGGAGGTTACGGACATGCTTATTTCGGTGATTCCGTAGAACTCACTGCAGAATATAATATATTTTATATGCCCACGAGATCGGACCAGGTTTACGCCAACGGCAGAGAATATTCGAAGGACGAATTGGGACTTCTCGGCCCGTATAACATTCATGCCGACCCGGAATTTATTCAGCCGGCATGGGGATCGGCGGGCAACTATACTTTGCAGGTGACCAGTCCGGCCGTTGATACGGGAACATCCGTGGGAGCTCCGGATGACGACCTCGCACACACTCCCAGACCCCAGGGAGCGGGATACGACAGGGGCGCCTACGAACGGTAATTTCAAAAGTATCATGGTAGAATCACTGTTCGAATCTTTGAATATCGCCCTTAACCTTGATTTCGTCAACTACGGTCAAATTTTCGAACCGGCGGAGGGTGTGTTGGTCCTGGATGTAGGGATGAAAACCGTTCCCGGCGTTATCGACCACCACCACTCCCAAGCGGAACCGGAATGTGCGGCTTCCTTGATCGCCGCTCACCCGGAACTCGTATTAAACCACATTCCGAGAGAAAAACTTCTAAGTCCCCCTCCGTATCCCCTGCAGCTCATCACCCACAGGCTTCCGGATTTTGACGGAGTTGCTTCCATTTTTCTTTCATTGAAGCTGTTGGAACAAGGGTGCTTTGACAAAGGAATGAAAGAGATCGCCGCCTATACCCGCCTTGTTGACTCCGCCTCACTGCCCAAAACCATAGATCTATGCGCTACCCCTTATTCCATTCTTCGGGCTTTGTTCGCCGGACGGCGCCAACTGTCCATCGAGGCCAAAAATATTTTCCGGGTGAATGAAGGTGTCAAATTTATCAACTTTCTCTATTCCCGCCTGATGGAAGGTTACGATATCCTGGAAAACCGGGTTTTGTTCTCAAGTATCGACCGTTATGAAGAAGCACTGCACAAAGCCGAAAATGACTATTTTAACTATCTCCTTGATGTTCAAGAGGCTGAAAAAATGCTGTTTTCCCTTCCATTGACCACAGGTTCAGGGAAAAAATCTGTTGACGGGCTTGTAACCCGAAATCCTCGTTCATTCCTCCTCAAAGACTGGGCCCGCCGGGACAAGGAAAATCCATCACTGGGTTCCGGTTTCACTCTTCTTTTTACCAATTACACCGACAAGAGGATAATCATAGGAGTCGATCCCGAAATGAATGTTACTCTGCACGGATTGGGAGACCTTTTGAACGAAGCTGAGAACGAAAAACGCCGGCAGCGGAACAGGCCTTTCCCCTTTCCGTGGTATGCGGGCAACTGCCCATTTTTCAACTACAGAATTGTGGATTCGCCTCAGGACGGAACAATGCTCTCCCATGAAGAGGTGGTGGCTGTTCTTCGTGCCTTCTCTGATTCTCCGGATTAGATCTGGATTTTGGCCAAAAACTGAAGAACAATCAAGCCCTTTCAGCAGCAATCCGGAACATGGTCAAATAAACGGGACAGTAAAAGTCCTTATGGAAGATGTCGCCGTAAAAACTGTAAGTCCGTACCGGACATCCTCCAAAACACATCTGAAGAAAAGGGCAGTCATAACAGTCCTCGTTCAAGATCTTGTCGAGTCGTTTGAAAATCCTCTTTCGAAACGTGTTTTCAAAAAGCACTTCCGGTTCTTCTTTTATCAGATTGCCGAAGCGAAACTTTTCTCCCCCTTCCAGCCAGCAGTCACAAAGCGCACAGCTCCCGTCAGGGCCCAATGCCATAAAATTTTCGGCACAAACACGACTGAAGATGCAAGGCCGCTGCTTGATTCCCCTATCTCTGAATGAACTCAGGATGTTTTCAAACGGACTGATCTCAAAATGATGATCCTTTCGGACTTCAAGATAGTATAAAAACAAATCCTTGATGAAGTTGTTCAGCTCTTCAAGACTGTTTTCCATCTCCTTGCGAAGACGTCCTCCGGCTGAAAAAGGGAAAGCAAAATTGAGCTGTATACTCTGAATGCCAAGATCTTTCCGGTAATAATCAAGGAAGGCCTTGGGTCCAATTTTAAAACTTCGTCTATTTGGAATGGAAATGGCATTGACACGTATTCCATCCCCGGAAGCTAATTTGTACTTTTCCAGCCACATAAGGGGATATTTTTCGATCGATATTTCAGGAGCCCGGCGGTAGAGGTTTGGGAAATCAAGGGATGATCCCAAAACTCCTCCAAAAGATTCTTTTATAACGGACGTCCAAGATGAGTCATAAAGCAAAAGGTTTGTTTGAAGACGGTTTTTGAATTCTATGCCCGTTTCCCGACCTATCTTTTCTTGAATCTTGATGGCACTTTTGATATACCCCACTCCAAGTAGCATCACTTCCCCACCCTGCCAATAAAAGTTGAGTTTTTCTGTTCCCTTTATCCGTAAATATTGGGCTAGTCTTAGAACCGCTTGCTCATAATTATCAAGGGTCATGCTCTCTTTTTTCTTTTTTTGCTGAAAACAGTAGGCACAGGATGAATTACAGGATGTTGTGGGTACAAAAATGAGAGAAAATTCCTTTTTTCGCATTATAAAATCTTCTGTTTCTCAGGCATTAATTCAACGAAACATAAGATTCTATAATTTACATCGAAAAACCGCAATGTTTCCAGTTCACCACCTTTAATTTTTCCAGCCTGCAGCATTCACAAATTTCGCCGGCACCAATAGATAATTTTAATAATATATGTCACTTATATATATTTTCCGGACACATTGATAATGAAACATTTTTCATGACCATTTACAAAAAAACACCGGCTGGATTTGCCTTCCAGGCGAAATATAGGCTGGAAAAAAAATTTTACTTGACAAAAGTTTTTTGTTTTCGTAGTGTTTCTATTTATAGAAACATTTATGAATGAAATTCAGGAAATAGCCCGGTTGTTAGCCGGAACCGACGATGAAAAAACCATCGAAAGGTTTATTAAGGAAATTTTGACACCAACCGAAATTAAGGAGGTATCAGGAAGATGGGCTCTGGTGAAACTACTGGAAAAAGGAGAGAGCCAGCGGACAATCGCCCGGAAATTGGGTATGAGTCTCTGCAAAATCACCCGGGGATCACGTGAGCTCAAGAAGAAAAATTCAGCGTTGAAAAAAATGATCAAAAAAATACAACCACCTGCCGAAAAATCATAATGCTGTTAAAAGCAACGAGGAGGTATTCATGCACATCAAAATCCATCTCAGTGAAGACGAGATTCCCCGGAAGTGGTATAATCTCGGCGCCGATCTTCCCACTCCCGTTCAACCGCCATTAGGTCCGGACGGCAATCCGATCACACCGGATAAATTATCGGCGGTCTTCCCGATGAACCTCATCGAACAGGAAGTAAGCAGTGAACGATGGATTACCATTCCGGAAGAAATCCTTGAGATCCTTTCCAGATGGCGTCCCACTCCCCTTCACCGAGCCGTTTTTCTCGAACGGGAGCTCAAAACACCGGCCCGTATTTATTACAAAAATGAAGGAGTTTCCCCTCCAGGGAGCCATAAGCCGAACACAGCCGTAGCTCAAGCCTGGTATAACAAAGAATTTGGAATCAAACGGCTGACCACGGAGACGGGCGCAGGTCAATGGGGAAGCGCCCTTGCCTTTGCCTGTTCCCTGCTCGGATTGGAGTGTAAAGTCTACATGGTCCGTATCAGCTATGACCAAAAGCCTTTCCGTAAGCTTTTAATGCAGACTTGGGGCGCTGAGTGCCTGGCCAGTCCCAGTCCTGAGACAGAAGCCGGACGCCGCATCCTGGAAAAGGATCCTCAATCACCGGGAAGCCTGGGTATTGCCATCAGTGAAGCCATCGAAGACGCCGTTTCCGACACATCAGGAAAAACACGTTATTCTCTGGGCAGTGTCTTGAATCATGTTATGCTTCACCAGACCATCATCGGCCTGGAAGCCAAAAAGCAGTTGGACAAAATCGGCGAAAAAACCGTTGATATGGTTATTGGATGCGCCGGAGGCGGCAGCAATTTCTCCGGCTTGTCTTTTCCTTTTATCAACGATAAAATTAACGGCGCTTCGATCGATATCATCCCCGTCGAACCCACCTCCTGTCCCACCATGACCCGCTCCGGATTTGTTTACGATCACGGCGATACTGCCAGGATGACCCCCCTGCTCCCCATGCACTCCCTCGGACATCAATTCATTCCTCCCCCAATCCATGCCGGCGGATTGAGATATCACGGAATGGCGCCTCTTGTTTCTCAGGCCATTATTGAGGGGCTCCTCACACCCCGTTCTTTGAACCAAATGGAATGTTATGAAGCAGCTATTCTTTTCGCCCGTACCGAAGGCATCATTCCAGCTCCGGAAACAAGCCATGCGATCGCAGCCGTTATCCAGGAAGCCAAAAAAGCCAAAGAAGAAGGCCGTGAAAAAGTTATTCTCTTCAACTTCAGCGGCCATGGATTGATGGACTTGACCGGATTTGATAAATATCTAAAAGGTGAACTGAGGGATTACGTCCTTCCCGAAGAAGATCTCGAAAAATCCCTGGATGCCATCAAAGACCTGCCCAAGCCTGACATAGCCCGGTCGGGCAGGTGGTAATAAAGGAGGATTCCGCGGGGTCTTCGGACCCCGCGTGTTCTCCTCCAAAAGAAAGAAATGAATAAATACGACACCAAGACCATTTACTGCCGGAAACTGGGGCATTTTATCCCGTTTTTATACTGCCGCCGTGCCCGGGATGGAGATCCCTGCTCTCACATCCTGGATTGCTGGTTCGGCACTTTTCCCATCGCGGATTATTTAAAGGAACATTACAGCGAAAACGAGATCCAACAGATCTTCTCCCCACCGGTCCCTAAGCTTATGACTATCATTGCTATCGCCGAAAAAGCAGGAAAAACAGTCCGCGGCAAGAGGGGAATTGATGATGGAATTTAACCACCTATACTTTTTCTATTTTAAAAAAAGGTGTTTTTTTGAAACCGGCACCATATCAAGTTCTCAGTGGTTGACGGCGCTCCGTTCGATAAGCAGTTCTATAATGACCCGGCCTATATCGGTGTTGTCGAGGTAGTTCCCCCGGACCCTGTCTTTTTTATCGGCCAAAGCGGCCATCCGTTCGCTGCCAAATCCATTGGCAAACAGGGGAACAAGGGCATTGGTGTGGTACTCGGAGTGCCACTCCATATCCGGAACTTTGCCTTTTCCCTTGTTCACCAAATCTTTCCAGGTTTTTGACAAATCGCCGTCAGGAGGTTCCTTTCCCGAACCCGGGCCTGTGATGTAACCCGTATCGTGATCGGTGGTGACGATAAGCAGCGTATCCTGCCAACTGCTATGCGTTTCAATCCATTCTACAACGGCTTGCACCGCTTGATTAAAGAAGATCTGTTCCTCGATAAGGCGTCCTTTTTGGTTTTCCTCTCCCGCCCAGTCAACCGCTCCGCCTTCGACCATGAGAAAAAATCCGTCGGGATCATCATCAAGAACGTTAATGGCCGCCAGGCTCATCTCAGCCAGCGTCGGGACAGACGTGACCAAGGGAACATCGAACGGATCAGACAAAACGTCCCCTTCCCGTCCCTGTTGCAGGGTTTTAAGAATTGGAGCAATCCCGAATACCCTCTCCGGGGTTTTCCCCTCTATCAAGCCCCTGAATTTTTCAGCGGTCTGAATCACCGTCCATGGATCCGGCTTTCCATCTCCGTCTGCATCGGCGCCGGGTTCACCGTTTACCAGCCCTTCCCATAATCCCCGGTTCCCTACATAGCGGAAATTCGGTTCTTCAACGGGGCGGCCTGAGCCGTCATAATAGGGATGGCCGCATCCCATAACAACATCAACCGGGCTTTCCTTGATGATCTGATAAGCGATCTTTTCATATTGATAGCGGTTTTCCGCTTTGGCAATAAAGGCTGCCGGTGTGGCATGACAGAATTGTACAGATGTAACCGTCCCTGTTTTTTTACCCATAACCTCGGCCAGATCGACAACATTGATAAGTTTGGCGCCTCCGGGATCGAGACCAACTGTACCGTCGTTGGTCTTGATTCCCGTGGCCATGGCGGTAGCCGCTGCCGCGGAATCAGTCGGATCGGATAAAATAAACTCAAAAGACGTCCAGGCTTTTTTCGGGTCATAAGGAGTGCTGGAAGCGGAATGCGTACAAACAGCACATTGAACGGGAAAAGAATCATAGACCTGCATTCCTGTCCGGCCATACTGGTACAAACTGGCCGCGTTGAAACAGTTATAGCCGCATCCGTCCGAGATCATAAGAATGATATTCAAGGGCCGGAGAGCTCTCCGGCAGGAAAAAAACGTTGCCAGGGTTATTCCGGCGGTGAGAAAAATTATAATGGCCATCACAACTTTTTTTTTCATAAACATTCACCAAACTTAAACAGAAAGAAAGATTTAAATACCACAGGCCCTGCATGGAGTCAACATTCAGCCGGATTTTTGAATAAAGCAAACAACCGGTTTCAGCCGAATGCAGCGGACACGCCGGTTGAAGTGTGATGATCAAATAAGGTCATACCTGTTGACTTATTGCAAAAAATTTATATATATTATCGCCATCTTCCAGGCAGAATGAATAAACTTTTTCCCTGGAAACAGAGTGCTCGGAGAGGGAGTACTCCACAAATAACGAGGACCGCAATGATAATGAAAGAATACGTTTATGGGGGAAGCCTGGCGATTCTTGCCCTTCCCTACCTCATACTTTTCCTCGCCTTAAAAAAACAACGCATCCTCATCCTTGCCGGCAGCTTTCTGGCCCTGCCCCAGTCATTTTATTCTTTTATCGTGGTGCCTGAATACTGGAATCCAAAGCGAATAATCGGAACCAGGATTGGCGCCGAGGATTTTTTATTCAGTTTCCTGGCCGGAGGGATCGCATGGACCGTATTCGCAGGACTCCTACGGAGGAAAATCGATTTGCGTTTCCGGCCGGCCACCGCTCTTTCTCGCTTTTTCCTCAGCGTTTTATTCGCCTTTTTTATTGGCTTCCCCCTCAGCTTTTTGGGACTCAAAAAAATGGAAGCGATATTTCTACTGATGATGCTCTGGGCTGTTTTTCTTCTGTGTTTTAAGATGAAATTTTCTTTATTCTACTTGAGAGGAGTGGCCCTGTTTATTCTTGTTTATGTTTTATGGTTTAAGTTGACGCTCGTTTTTTTTCCGGGATTTTCTTCCTTTTGGACATCTTCCAATCTCTGGGGAATAACCCTTTTGAATATTCCTCTTGAAGAAATCATATGGGCCGGTTTGTTCAGCACCGTCTGGCCCATGACAGTGGTTTATATTCTCGAACCGGACCGGAATGAAACCCTCGACGGCATCGTTAAGATAAAAAAACAGATGCCTCAGCATACCGAAGCTTTCATCCGTACGGAGCCGCTTTAAAAATCATCATTATGGGTGTGCTGGATCCGACGGCAAGTTCGATGGGTTTGATCAAACAGGAATTTATCCCTGGGCAAAAATAAAGAAAAAAGACATCATTACCAAAAATGATCGCTTTGTCTATGTGGCTGATCTTTCCAAAAAATAAGCGGCATCCGCTCCAGCCTCACTCCTCAACTCGTGGATAGTGAAGGAAGGATATTACTCTTGGCTGATTTTTTTATATTTTAGAATAAGGTCATCCAACCTTTTTTGTTCGCTGGGGGATAAATGATCATAGTTCTTCTTTTTGTAGTTCTCGAATACCTCGACAGCTTTTCTTTTGTCGCCATTACGTAAATACGCATGCCCTAAATTGTAAAGGGCATAATCAAGATCGGGATCCAACTCAAGTGCTTTTTCCAAGCAGAAAATTGCTCCTTCGATATGCCCGCCTAAAAGATAAGCCCCCCCGAGACCATTGTAAGCCATAGCATAATCCGGATCGAGTTCTATGGCTTTTTTATAATTATTGAGGGCTAGTTGGAAGGATGTTGGATTTTTGTTTTTTCTGGAATCAAAAAAATAAACATTACCAAGATTATTGTAAGCTGCAGGATAGTCATTGTCTAAAGAGACGGCTTTTCTAAAGGCTGCAATGGCTTTTTCTGAATATCCTTTATTCATATACGCCACTCCAGCACTATTCCAGATTTCAGGGTCAAACCTCATCCTGTGGTATTCTTTTTTTTCAAAAATCTTCAGAACCTGGTCATATTGACCCGCCTGAAGGAGATAACTGATATAGGTTATAAAAACTTCATAGCTTGAAGGCAGATTATCAAGCGCCACCCCTAATACTTCCAAGGCATTTTTCATTTCACCCGTTTCTTTAAAGATTTTGGCAAGATTCAAGTAGGCCGAATCCAAATCCTCTTTTTCCGTAATGATTTTTCTTAACAGCCTGACTGCTTCATCACCCTTTCCGGCCCTGTACAGATCAAAAGCCTCAAAAGATCTGTTATGATAGGGCAGTAAAGTCTTAACATCATCATCGGGAGTAGAATTTTCCTTTGGCCCCACCTGGCGGTTTGAAACATATCCCAAACTCTCCAGTTTTTTCAATGTTTCCCTATCCATCCTTTGGATTGCTTTCCTTTCCGGTTGGGATTGATTACTGATGATTGAATCCAACTTGCTTTGATATCCGCCTAATTCCGTCCTGTCAGCCAGGTTATTATGCTCATCAAAATCCGTGTCCAGATTATACAACTCAGGAATGGGCGAAGAAATATACTTTTCCTTTCCGGAGATATATCCCCTAATAGGAGCCCATCCTCGGCTGTAATAAGGGTATAAGGATTCAAAATAAACCGGCTTTTCAGTCATTCTTTTACCTTGGATCATGGGAAATAGAGATGATCCCTGTAGAAATGCCGGTTTCTCGATCCGCAGAATATCACAGACCGTCGGGAAAATATCTATATGGCTGACAGTCTGATCTATTTGTCTTACTTCAGATCCGGGAATGCGAATAATAAGGGGTACCCATATCGAAGTATTGTAGGCAAAATATCCATGGGTTAATTCTCCATGCTCTCCCAATGACTCACCATGGTCAGATGTAAATATGATCACCGTTTTTTCAAACACATTTTTGTTTTTCAAATAAACGAAAAGTTTTCCCAAGGAAAAATCAACATAGCTCACTTCTCCATTATAGGGTTTATCTTTAAACTCCTCTTTGAAAGGTTCGGGAGACTCATAAGGAAAATGAGGATCAAAACAATGGATCCAAAGAAACCAAGGTTTTTTTTGCGAACTCATCCACTCGAGGGCTGTTTCCACGACATGTTCAGCTCTACGTTCTACGTATATGGGATTTTGAAAATTCTGGTTTCCATAATCATCGTCATAAAAATCAAAACCTTGATTGAGACCGAACCTGACATCGAGCGGATATGCTCCTATCACAGCTCCTGTTGAATAACCGAAGCGTTTCAGATGTTCCGCCAAGGTTAGAAGGTCCTCACTCACTATAAAATTGGAGTTGTCATGGACACCGTGATAGAGAGGGGTTGCCCCCGTCATTATATTGGTGTGTGATGGTAATGTGGTAGAAGTATGCGCGAAGGCTCTGTTAAATAAAATTCCTTCAGCAGCCAAACTGTCAATATGAGGCGTTTTCACCGCTTTACTTCCATAACAACCCAGTCTGTCGGCTCTCAAAGTGTCAATAGTAATCAACAACAGATTCAAAGAAGTATCTTGTTTCGGGGAAGAATAAAGAACTGCTTGTATGAAAAAAAAGAAAAAAAGAAACGGCGAAAAAAGCAAGACGAAACGGAGGAATATTTTCCTCCCACGTCTTTTTTTAAGTTTAAAATTTATGAAAACGGACTTTATAAAATAAGAAAAATTTCTCACATTCATATCCTCATTGATAACTTTTCATGTTTTAACCATAATGATTTTAACAAAAATGTTTTTATAGATAAAGCATCACCCCTGTAATCAACAACGAAAACGCCCATCAGCGGCCTTCCTATCGAAAATAGCCCTGTTTCTTCAAATACTTTCCCGAACCGCCAATGCAAGCGGCACTTTCCCAGCACCTTAAAACTATTCGGAAAGGCCCAAAAGTCTCCTATTTCTCCTGGAAACGGCGTTCCCGACATATATCCAATCGGTATTTTTTGAAAAAAATCAGGTTAAACCGGAGGTCAATACGTCTTTGGAAACGTAAAATAAAAGGTGCTCCCCCGGCCTACCGTTGATTCTACCCAAACCTTTCCCCCAAACCGGTTGACGATCTTATTAACGACCGAGAGCCCGACACCTGTGCTTTCATGTTTATCTTTCGATTCCAGCGTTTGAAAGATATTAAAAATGGTTCCATAATATTTTTTCTCTATTCCGGGGCCGTTATCCGAAACCGCAAACACCCATTGATAGTTTTCTTCTTTACAACTTACCTTGATCTCCCCTTGGGGTTTGTCCATATACTTGATAGCGTTGCTGAGCAAATTTTGAAAAACCTGCTGGATTCGGATACGTTCAACATGGATGGTGGGGAGGTTATCTTCAACGAAAATTTTTATGTGGCCGGGCGGAGAAAGATTATCAATAATCTCGGCCATAAGCTTGTTGAGATTGATGCTCTCTATCTGCTCTTCCTTTCTTCCGGCTCTTGAGTACTGGAGAATACCGTCGATCAGATTTTGCATCCGTTTGACCCGGCTGAGAAGAAGATTCAACTGCTCTTTCCCGTTCTCATCAAACTTATCAGCGTAATCGTCGGCCAACCAAGCCGTCAATTGATTCACAGCACGGAGAGGTGCCTTCAGGTCATGAGAAACAACATGGGCAAAATCCGTAAGTTCCTTGTTTACTTCCTCAAGCTCGGCCGTCCTTTCTTCGACATGTTTCTCGAGTTCTTTGTTCCGCCTACGGATTCTGCCGGTTCTAACCTGATGGAGGGAGAAAGTTGATAACAATATGACAAAAATCCCCAAACCGCGGAACCAGGTTGTCTCCCAGAAAGGAGGCGTGATTCTGATTTTTACGGAAGTTCCTTCTTCATTCCACACACCGTCATTATTGGATGCCTTAACTCTAAAAGTATAATTTCCCGGATCGAGGTTGGTATAATAGGCAAATCGCTTTTGGGAATCCGTTGAACGCCAATCCTTGTCAAATCCCTCCATCATAAATGCATACTCGTTTTTCTCCGGAAGAGCATAATGCAAGGCGGCAAATTCGAAAGAGAACACATCTTGCCGGTAGTTGAGAACAATCTCTTCGGTTTGCGCGATGGATTGTGGCAGGATCGTTTCCCCGTTAACTTTTTCGCCTATGGCTACGGATTTGTTGAATAGTTGAAAATCCGTTAGTACCACGGGAGGGATATGGGGATTATCCTGTATCTTTTCGGGAAAAAAGCTGTTAAAACCGTTTATCCCGCCGAAAAACATCTCTCCTTTGGGGCTTTTGTAATAAGATCCGCCGTTAAATTCGTTGCTCTGGAGTCCGTCACTCCGGTCATAAATTTTTGATGTATGCGTCTTTTTATTAAATTTGGTAAGCCCCCTGTTGCTGCTCATCCAAAGATTTCCCTGGTTGTCTTCCAGAATGCCGTAGATGGCATTGTCGGCAAGGCCATGCTGCGTCCTGAAGTGATTGAAAGAACCTTTATCTTCGTCGAAACGGCAAAGCCCTCCCCCATTGGAACCAATCCAGAAAATACCGTCGGCATCCTGGTATATGGACATGATGTAGTCGTTGCCGATACTATTGGGGTTGCCGGGATCATCCCGATAATGCTTAAAGTTTTTCCCTTCTTGATCGAGAAGGTTCAATCCTCCCCCAAATGTACCGATCCAGATACGTCCTTTCATATCTTCGTATACGGAAAATACACGGTTATGGCTCAGGCTGGCCGGATTATCGGGAACGTGCTGGTAGCGTGTAAACAATCCTGTTTTTATATCAAATTTATTGACACCGCCCCCATCCGTACCTATCCATAAAGTATCATTCCATCTCCGCTTTATGACACGGATCTGGTCGTTGCTCAAACTTTGAGGATTTTCCGGATCATGGCGAAAAACTTTGAACCGCTCCGTTTTTGAGTCGAATCTGCATATTCCGCCGCCGTAAGTACCTATCCATAAGTTTCCCTGGATGTCTTCACAAATAGAAAATACTTTATCGTTGCTTAATGAATCCGTTGAACCCGGCCTGTACCGGTAAAATTCAAATTCTCCCGTATTCCGGTCCAGCTTATTTAAGCCTCCTCCATCCGTACCTAACCAAATAATCCCCGAAGAATCTTCCCAAAAAGATCTTACAAAATTATGGCTGAGGCTGGAAGAATCTTCAGTATCGGAATAATAATGGGTGAAACGCTCTGACATCCTGTTGGACTTGCTTATCCCTCCCCCATAGGTGCCCACCCAAAGGACACCCGATCGGTCTTCAACAATGGAAAAGATCCGGTCACTCTTTAAACTGTCCGGGTTATGCGCATCAAAAGTATAAAAGATGAACTTTTGAGATTCCTTATCAAACTGGTTCAATCCGCCGTCATGTGTACCTATCCAGAGTAAACCGGAGTTGTCTTCAAAAATAACATTGATTCTGTTATCGCTAATACTTGTTGCGTCTTCATGTCTATGGCGGTAATGGATGAAACGGCTGTTTGTTTGGTCAAACCGGTTCAATCCGTTTTCCGTCCCGACCCAGAGTTCCCCAGACCGGTCTTCATAAACAACCAGAACATGATCGTCACTCAAACTGGCAGGATTATGAGGATCAAATTGGAAGTGTGTAAAAACCTCCTTGTCCGGATCAAACCTGTTGAGTCCGCCTCCGTAAGTTCCCACCCAAAGATTTCCTTCGGCATCCGAGAAAAGGGTCCGGATATCATTAAAACTCAGGCTTTCATTGTTTTCGGGATCATGTTTGAAGCGGATAAAGCTGTTGGATTCCCGTACGTATCGATTCAATCCGTTTTCCGTCCCTATCCATAAGTTGCCATTCCGATCAATACTGACGGCAAAAACCCGGTTTCCGCTTATTGACTTTGGATCTGACGGATCAAAAAAATATCGTTTGAAATGATCTTTCTTTCTAATAAATTTGTTGAGGCCTCCATCCGTACCCACCCAGATAGAACCCTGATGGTCTTCACACAAAGAATAAATGTAATTATTGCTCAAACTGTTTTGATTATTGGGTTCGGGATTATAGATTTCAAATGTGTATCCGTCATACCTGTTGACTCCCGCTTCGGTTCCAAACCACATAAATCCCTCGCTGTCTTGAATCAGACAAAATACGGTATTTTGAGACAGGCCTTGTTCGATACCTATATTCTCAAATTTTAACCGCCCGGCCTGGGCCTCAAGGGATGAGATATAAAGAGAGGATATCATTGTCAAAAAAACAGCGGATTTGATAATTGCACGAAATCCAGAATACATATCAAACCTCCTTGGATTACATGTGAATCCCGTTCATGAATGATATTTTAATGTTAGTTTTTTTAAATACTTTAGCAGTAAGGATATCCTTTGATAGGATTTGATAAACGCAGGCGGGATGTTAACCATGTAGGCGAATAACATTTCTATTGTTTTCTGCGGAAATATATATATCACAAAATAATACTTATGTTCAATTCAAGGGGATATTGGCATATGTGCAGATGAAAGAACATCGCACAAAAAAATGCAGACATATCGGTTTTCCGTCATAGGAATTCAAATGAGGATGTCTGTAATTTAAAAAAATATCTCTTTGGGGAACGTCCCCATTCAGGAATTTTGAACTTTTCTGAATTGGCTCGGAGTCATTCCCGTAAACTTCCTAAAAGCAGAGTTAAAAACTGATTTAGAATTGAAACCGGTCTCGTAGAGGATCTCCAATACTGTTTTTTGATCTTGAGGTGGTTCTGAAAGAAGCCTCTGGCTCTCTCTGACACGGTAGGAATTTATGAAGTCATAGAAGTTTTTATGGAAACAGCTATTGATGACCTGGGAAAGCTGGTAAGCAGGCAAAGAAATCATTCCGGCGAGCTCGCTCAACGAAAGTGATGGATTCAAGTAGGGTTTTTGACTCTTCATAAAATCGATCAATTTGTTTTTGTATTTTTCTTTTTGTTCTTCAGACAACAAGGTTTTTTTGTATTTCTTTCTGGCCTGCTCCTCTTCCTGGCCTGAAAAAATAACAGGCTGCCTGATTCCTTTCAGAAACATGATGCAGACAAATGTCAGGAAGGCACCCTCAGCACTAATATAAATCACATACAAAAAAACACCGGATCTCCCTGTCGCGTACCATATGATTTCATTAATGAAACAGAGCGACTTCCAGGCTGGAAATCCAAAAACCACAAAATTGAGCCAAGAAAGATTGATGCTTTCGATGGAAGAGTAGACTTCTTTTATCTTTTTTCGATATTTCCTCAAAATGAGGATCGAAGCAACCGTATAAACCATAAACTGCAAATATTCGGCCAACCCCAACAATTGGTCTCCAACAGGAGTAAACCGAGTGCCGGTCTGAAGTTTTTCTCTAATCAAATCGGCATTCCAGAGCTGGTATTTTATATAAAAGGTAATACAAAAAAGGACAAAAACA
Organism: Candidatus Aminicenantota bacterium; assembly: GCA_016927475.1. Classification (GTDB taxonomy): domain Bacteria; phylum Acidobacteriota; class Aminicenantia; order Aminicenantales; family Aminicenantaceae; genus JAFGMO01. Next base: position 311 of record JAFGMO010000008.1, on the reverse strand, counting down.
ATAAAATGCAGCCAGTAGACTTTAAAAAACAAAAAAAATCGACCTGGTTTATAAGGTCATACGGACAACATATCAAAATGGAGAACTCCATTCCATGGAGACAATCTTTTTTGTTTTCAAGTAGGCTTGATTTCATTCAGCTCCAATCGTAAAATCAACAACCAGGTTCACTTTGGTTGATAAATTTTACGAAATCACATTTTTTATCAGTGTCTTTCCATATTTTTTTCTGGCATTCTTTCTTTTCACCCACAACAAAGGGAACCGGCTGAGCCATAAAATATTTTCACTTTTCTGTTTTTCCAAAGCCC
>JAFGMO010000070.1 GCA_016927475.1 Candidatus Aminicenantota bacterium | reverse complement strand
TGCCATTCTTGAACTTCTCTCTAATGGTCAATGGGTAATCAGTAATATTATTGAACAATTGGCTCATCAGATTGATTTTGATAAAACAACTGAATTTGCAAAACGTTGGTTTCCTCAATCAGGAAATCGCTTGGTCGTATTAGATCCATTAGTGTCATTTGGTCGCCCCTCAATAGTTAGAAAGGGAATAACAACAGAAAATATTTATGATCTTTATATTGCCGAAGAAAGAAAAATTGATATTATATGCAAATGGCTGAATCTCACAGAAAAGGAAGTTACTGCTGCTGTAAGATTTGAAAGCCGTTACGCTGCATGAAGTTTTTCTTTGATAACAATCTTTCAAACAAGATCGCACAAGCAATGGATTTACTTGATCAAGAGGTTGAAGTTAAACATTTGACTGATATTTTTAATCAAAATACTCAGGATTCGGAATGGTTGAAATACATCGGTGAAAATAAAATGATTCTCCTAACTAAAGACAGGAAAATATTAAAAAATGTAGCAGAAAAACAGGCAATTAGAAGATATAAGGTTGGAGCTTTTATTCTTACTGCTAAAAACCTTCCAATTTGGGAGATAATAAGAAGCATAGTAAATAAATGGGAAGAAATGAAACAATTGGCAAGCACATCTAAAAAACCATTTGCCTATCAAGTCCCTCGAAAAGGGAAAATAACAAAACGTCTAATATAGCTCTTAAACTCTTCCATTCAATCCATAACAGCTATTTATCAAAACTCCAAATCTAGTTAAAACTGTCGACTTTATGACGACTTTGTTTTTGAAATTTGATGAAAATTAAGGAAAATTGCTGAAAGCTGAAAATCCCTCATTCCCCCTAAACCCCTGATTTAAAACGCGTTTCAGGCAAAAAAAATGGTGGAGCTGATGGGATTTGAACCCACGACCTCTTGACTGCCAGTCAAGCACTCTCCCAACTGAGCTACAGCCCCACTCGGGTAAAAACATATTACAAAAAGAAGCTTATCCAGTCAAGCATCATGGTGACGTTTCATGGTGACGTTCCCTTCGATGAATTTCCTCTAAAAAAGACCTAACCCCTTTTTAATTTCGATAAAAAATGGTAGAATAAAAATCCAAATGGATAGACCAAGAAAAGGCCCAAAAAGAGTCCGTTCTGTGAAGAATATTATCTTCTGGATCGCGGCTGGTATTGTCATTATTCTCGTCTGGAACCTCTTTCAAAATCCCGGAAAGCAGTACCAGGAAATTTCCTTCAGCGAATTCCTGGACAAAGTTGAGGCCAAAGAAGTACAAACCGTGACCGTCACCGGAAGCGAGATTAAAGGAGAATTTATCGATAAATCCGGATTCAAGACCGTCGCTCCCGAACAATACGACGGCCTTGTCAAAGATCTTCGCGAAAATAATGTCATCATCAATGTTGAAGACACTTCCCGAAGCCCCTGGTTTTCCTATCTCATCACCTGGTTCCCCATCATTCTGCTTATTCTTTTCTGGGTGTTTTTTATGCGGCAGATGCAGGCCGGAGGCAACAAGGCCCTTTCCTTCGGCAAGAGCCGGGCCAAACTTTTCTCCGGTGTTCAGAAACGCGTGACCTTTAAGGACGTGGCGGGTGTCGAAGAAGCTAAAGAGGAGCTTCGGGAAATCATCGCTTTCCTGAGAGACCCTCATAAATTCCAGAAACTGGGCGGACGTATTCCTAAAGGCGTCCTTTTGGTAGGCGCGCCGGGTACCGGAAAAACCTTACTGGCCCGGGCCGTTGCCGGTGAGGCCAATGTTCCTTTTTTCTCCATCAGCGGTTCGGACTTCGTCGAAATGTTCGTCGGCGTCGGCGCCTCCCGGGTAAGGGACCTCTTCGAACAAGGAAAAAAGCAGGCCCCATGCCTGATTTTTATCGACGAGATCGACGCCGTAGGACGTCAGAGAGGCGCCGGACTGGGCGGAGGACATGACGAACGGGAACAAACTCTCAACCAACTCCTGGTCGAGATGGACGGATTCGATTCCAACGAGGGAATCATCCTTATCGCGGCCACCAACCGGCCCGACATCCTGGACAGTGCCATTCTTCGGCCCGGAAGGTTCGACCGGCGTATCGTCGTCAACATGCCCGATGTCAAAGGCCGGGAGGATATCCTCAGGGTTCATGTCCGTAAGATACCCCTCTCCAAAGACGTCGACCTCAAGGTCCTGTCCCGTTCCACCCCGGGATTCTCCGGAGCCGACCTGGCCAACATGGTCAATGAAGCCGCCCTCCTGGGAGCCCGGAAAGAGCAAAAAGAAGTCATGATGAAGGACTTTGAAAGCGCCAAGGACAAAGTCCTCATGGGAGTGGAACGAAAGAGCATGATCATCAGCGATGATGAAAAAAAGAGCACAGCCTATCACGAAGCCGGCCACGCTCTTATTGCAGCCCTTATTCCCGAAGCCGATCCCATCCATAAGGTAACCATCATCCCCCGGGGTTTAGCCCTGGGTATTACCCAACAACTTCCTCTTGATGACCGCTATACGTATTCCAAACCTTATCTGGAAAGCCAGATTTCGGTCTTTATGGCCGGTCGTGTTGCGGAAGAACTATATCTCAAAACGATGACGACCGGTGCCGCCAACGATTTTGAAAAGGCCACCGAGGTCGCCCGCAAGATGGTTTGCCAATGGGGCATGTCCGACCTCGGGCCCTTAACTTTCGGAGAAAGGGATGACCTCATTTTCCTCGGGCGCGATCTGGCCATAAACAAAAATTTCAGCGAAAAAACTTCCGAAATGATCGACCTGGAGGTCAAAAAAATTATTAACCGGAGCTACACACGGACCAAAGACATCCTGGTCAAACATAAAAAACAACTGATTCAAATAGCAAAGGCCCTCCTGGAAAAGGAAGTCCTCTCATCTTCAGAAATAGACGATATCATTAAGGGAAAGCCGCCCAAAAAAGGCGGGCCGAAAAAACCACCGAAAGCGGAAGGAGTTTCGAAGGCCAAAAAAGCCGCTTCAAAAAAAAGAGTCGTCCGCACACCCGTAGCGGCCAAAGCATAAAGGTGAGAAATTCTTATACATTACAGGCAGGTGAAAGGAAAGTTTTTCTCGGCCCCCGCACCCGGATTATGGGTGTTCTCAATGTAACCCCTGATTCTTTCTCCGACGGCGGAATATACTTTGAACGAAAAAAAGCCGTTTCCCGCGGGCTGGATATGGCGGCGGCCGGTGCGGACATCATCGACATCGGCGGTGAAAGCACCCGGCCCGGATCGGATCCCGTATCCCCGGAAGCTGAAAAAGAGCGGGTTATTCCCGTTATTTCCGAACTTCGCCGGCAAACGGAAGTTTTGATCTCCATAGACACGACAAAATCACAAGTAGCTCAAGCCGCCCTGGATGCAGGAGCCGACATGATCAATGATATCAGCGCTTTCCGGTTCGACCCGGAAATGGCCGGACTTGCCGCTCAAAAAAAGGTTCCCGTCGTCTTGATGCACATGAAGGGCGTTCCCAAAACCATGCAGAAAGCTCCAACATACAAGGATGTCGTAAACGAAGTCGAAGGTTTTCTGGCGGAACGAGTTGAGTTCGCCACGGCACATGGGATCGAACGGAATAAGATCATCATTGACCCCGGAATCGGATTCGGCAAAAGGCTCGAAGATAATCTCGAGCTTCTCTACAACCTCGACTGCTTGAAAAAGCTGAACCGGCCGATCCTCGTCGGCGCTTCCCGCAAATCCTTTATCGGTACGATCCTTGACCTTCCGCCTAAAGAGAGGCTGGAAGGAACGATCGCCTCGGCGGTTTTATGCATCGCCCGGGGGGCTCATATCTTGCGCGTACACGACGTCATCGCAGTGCGCAGGGCCGCTTTGGTGGCCGATGCCATCATCAACAGGAAACCGTCGTTTTCCCCGCCGTGCGAGGAGGTGAGAAAGGATACCCATGCCGCCTAATATCCTCAGCGCTCTCCTCCATATTACCCTGGCGGACGTTATGGATATTCTTCTTCTGACCCTCATTTTTTATTCGCTCTTCGTTTTGATCAAGGATACCAAGGCCTACCAGATGGCCATTGGACTGGGAGTCATCGGCCTGCTTTTCCTCATTACCAGGTGGGGCAACCTCAGAGTTACCAACCGGATTATCGCCAACTTCACAACTTATTTCATCATCGCTATCATTGTTTTATTTCAAGGCGAGATCCGCCGTTTTTTAACGACAATCGGGTCCCGGTCTTTCCGGAATCCTTTGTCCCTCAAATCCTTTAAAGAAAAACAGGAAGACCTGACTCTGGCCGTTGATTATCTTGCCACCAACAAGATCGGCGCTTTGATAGCCATCGAAAAAGAGATCTCACTTAAAAGCTTCATCGACCAGGGCACGCGGATTGACGCTGTCCTTACCAAAGATCTTCTTGTAAGTATCTTTTTCCCCCATTCACCCCTGCATGACGGAGCCGTCATCATCCGAGGCAACAAAATTGCCGCCGCCGGCTGCCTGCTTCCTCTCCCGTCATCCCATAACCTGGGGAACGAATTCAAACCGCGGACACGCCACCTTGCCGCTATCGGTTTGTCTCAAGAAACGGACGCGGCCGTTATCGTCGTCTCGGAAGAAACGGGACAGATATCTCTTGCCGTCAAGGGACAATTAAGACAGCGGCTGGAAAAAGAACAGCTCAATAAGCTCATCCTCGACTATTTGAGGAACACATGAAAAGATTTTTAAAAAACCTGCTCCGCCGAAACTGGGAATTGAAACTGATATCTTTCCTCCTGGCTTTGGTTATTTGGATCTCTTTCATTCCGGAAGAAAAAATATTTACAGAAAGAACCCTCACCGTTCCTTTGGAAATTTACAACATCCCTTCAGAAATGGTTTTAATGGAAAAACCCCCTTCATCGATTGACGTCAAAATAAGAGCTCCCCAACGGCTTATGAGCCAAATCAATCCCGCCCAGGTGCATACCATCCTCAACCTTGAAAATGCCATGATTGACCAACAGGAATACCGGATTGATAGGAGCATGATTTCCATCCCCGTCGGTGCCGAGGTTAAGGACTTCTACCCCAGCCAGGTCAAGCTCAGGCTGGAAATGACCAAGGTCCTTAATCTGGAGGTTGTGCCGAACCTGACGGGAAAACTCGGTGAAGGCCTGAAACTGGAAAAGGTCGAGGTGATTCCTTCCCAGATTCCGGTCAGGGGCCCTGTCAGTATTATTAACGAAAACCTCAAATTAAGAACCTATCCTTTTGACATATCATCCCTGACCCAATCCGTAGAGACGGAACTCAATGTTATTCTTCCCAGTCCGGAACTCAAGCTGACCTCATCCGAAACCATGGTCAAAGTCCGGATCATCATCAGTCAAGAACAAACTAATGAAGAAAACAAAAAAGAGATAAAACAAAACTGCCCTTAGTCTTGCCATTTGGGTTATAATCATCGAATAAGAAAAAGAAAGATGGATCGATTATTTGGAACGGATGGAATCAGAGCAACAGCGGGATCCTATCCCCTTGATTCTGATTCCGTCTTTACTCTGGGTAAGGGGCTTATCTCCCTTCTGAAAAAAAACAACATGCCGCCCCTTGTCCTTATCGGCCGTGACACCCGGGAATCGGGAGAATGGCTTGAACAGGCGCTCACTCAAGGAATCCGTACCGCGAAAGGAAATGTTACATCTTGCGGAGTTATTCCCACCTCAGCCGTATCTTATCTGACAAAAAAGCACGGCTTCTCCGCCGGAATCGTTATCTCTGCTTCCCATAATCCTTACCAGGATAACGGGATCAAAATTTTTTCTTCCACAGGCATGAAAATATCAGAAGATTGGGAAAAAGAGTTGGAAAAAAGCCTTAAAAGCTCTCCTGAAAAAACAACCCGCAGCCGGCATGACATCTCGCCGGTGTTTCAGTTTAGGAAGGACTATATAGAATTTTTAAAAAACAGTTTTTCCGCTTCCCTTCCCGATCCTCCACCCGGGATTGTTCTTGACTGCGCCAACGGATCAGCTTATGAGATCGCTCCCCTCGTTTTCCGGGAGTTGGGATTCCCGGTTTCCGCCATATCTACATCGCCGGATGGAAAAAATATCAATGACGGCTGCGGAGCCCTTCATCCTGGCCGCTTGGCCCGTGCTGTTTTGGACAAAAAGGCCGCAATGGGGATTGCCTTCGATGGTGACGCAGACCGGGCAATATGGGTGGATGAGAAAGGCCGGATTCTCAACGGCGACCATACGTTGTTTGTTCTATCCAAATTCATGCAGCATAAAAACCTCCTGCGATCTTCTTGTGTGGTGGCCACAACAATGAGCAATATAGGTCTTGAACTGGCCCTCGAAAAAATGGGCATCAAGATGGCCAGGGCGCCTGTTGGTGACAAATACGTCCTCGAAAACATGATCCGTCTCAAATCCAACCTGGGAGGAGAGCAGTCCGGACACACAATCCTGCTGGACACCTGCCCAACCGGCGACGGTATCCTGACCGGCCTGAAGATATTGGAAGCCATGCTCTCCCAGAATATTCCGCTCTCGCGGCTGGTAGAAGGTTTCCGGCAGTATCCCCAGGTCCTTCTCAATATCCCTGTTACACAAAAAAAGCCCTTTGAGACCTTTCCCGATTTCCAGACAACCAGGGAACAAATCCAAAACCGCCTCGGAGCAACCGGCAGGCTTAATGTGCGCTATTCCGGAACCGAACTCCTGGCACGGATTATGGTTGAAGGAAAAGACGAGACCGAGATTGAAGGATATGCACGGCAAATTGCCGACATCATAAAGAAAAATTCCGGTTTACCCTGAATGTTTTTATGATTGTTATGAGTGATTAAACAATAAAGCCGGCAAATTAAAGCCGGCGGATTATGATAAACCGGGGAGGTAAAGATGAGACTCGCCGTAAACATTGATCATTTTGCGACCCTCAGACAAGCAAGGGAAAGCGATGAACCCGAACCGGCTTTGGCAGCCCTTTTGGCTGAACAAGCCGGCGCCCATGGTATCGTTTGTCACATTCGGGGAGATAGACGGCACATCAAGGAACGGGACCTTCGCGTGTTGCGTCAGGTTGTGAAAACCAAGCTCAATATTGAAATGGCAGCAACAGACGAGATGAAAAGAATAGCCCTGGATGTCAAGCCGAATGTCGTTTCCCTGGTTCCCGAAAGAGAGGAAGAGCTGACGACGGAGGGCGGTTTGAATGTCACCCCGCTCCAAAGCCAACTCCGCCCTTTCATACAGGAACTTCAGGGATCAGACATCCATGTTAGTATTTTCGTCGATCCCGACATCAAACAGCTCGATACATGCCTCAAACTCAACGTGAACCTAGTCGAACTCAATACCGGAAAATACGCAGAACTAAAACAGGGACCGGATAGGGAACGGGCTTTGTCCGAATTGCAAGCGGCGGCGGCCCACGGACGAAAAAACGATCTTGAAATTCACGCCGGACATGGCCTGGATTACCGGAATATTCACCCGGTGGCCGCCATCCCTGAAATCTCGGAATTCAGCATAGGGTTCGCCATCGTTGCCAGGGCCGCGATCGTGGGAGTGAAGACCGCCGTACAAGAAATGTTGGCCCTCATTTCATAAAACTCCTACTCGAACAACAGACTCAAACGCCGGATTGTGCCGAAGAGAGGAGGGACGGATAAATGGAAAAAATTCAAAATGTTCAGCTGAATAATAGCCGCTTGCGCAGCGACATCGAAGAACTGGCGGCTATTGGCCGGGATCCCAGGGGAGGGATCAGCCGGCCTTCTTTCAGCAAAGCTGACCTGGAAGCCCGGGAATGGCTCAAAGCCAAAATCAAAGATTCCGGGCTGAATGTTCGCCAGGATGGAGCAGGGAATATATTCGGCCGTATGGAAGGGGAAGGAAAAACCATTATGGCCGGCTCCCATATCGACACCGTATTCAATGGCGGGAAATATGACGGCTCCATTGGTGTTTTGTCAGCTCTGGAATGCCTGCGGCGTATTCATGAAGAAAATATTCCTGTGAAACGGCCTCTTGAAGTGGCCGCTTTTACGGATGAAGAAGGAAATCTTGTCGGAGATTTTCTCGGCAGCCGGGCTTTTCTCGGCCTGCTCGACAAAAATCTTCTGGAAAAAGAAATTACCCAATTTGGTACTCCCCTGGTTGAAGTATTAGAAAGAACGGAATTCACCATCGACAGTATCATGGAAGCATACAAAGATAGACCGGAGTTGGAGGCCTACCTGGAGATTCATATCGAACAGGGAACGGTCCTTGAAACAGAAGACAAACCCATTGGAATCGTCGACCGGATCGCCGGAAAACGCCACAGGTTGTGCAGCTTTCTGGGAAAAGCAAGCCATTCCGGAACAACACCTTTTGAACTTCGGCACGACGCTTTTCTCGGATTGGCTGATTTCGCTCTGAAATGCACCCGGTACACAGCCTCTGAACATTATGGAAGCCTGGTTACCATCGGAAAGGTTTTTGTCTTTCCCGGAGCCTTCAGCATCATTCCGGAAAAGGCGGATTTCAGCCTGGATTTTAGGAGCATATCGGCCGAAACACTTGAAGAGATGGATAAACATTTTCTTACACTGGCCGATGACATCGCCTCGACGCGCGGACTAGAATTCAGGTCCGCTGTCGTGGACAAAACCGATCCGGTTGAAACAGCACCCCGGATTGTCACTCTCCTGGAAGAACTTTGCTCAGAAATGGAATTTCCTTACCAAAAAATGGCCAGCGGCGCAGGTCACGATGCCCAGATTTTGGCATCCGCCTCTGATGCGGGGATGATTTTTATTCCTTGTACCGACGGAATAAGCCACGCTCCCGATGAAAAAATACAATGGGAACATCTGGAAAAAGGCGCCGCACTTTTATTTCAGGCTCTGCTTCGCCTGGCCTCATAGGTTAATATTCATTAGGGTCTGGTATTTCCCGCCTCTCCTTTTTTTTCTGCGACTGCTTTCGTTTCTCCTCAAGCATTTTTTTCTTGGCCCGCTGGGAACGTTTTCTTTTCTGACGCCTGATTTTTTCAATTCTCTTGCGCTCTTCGCTTTCCCGTCCCTCAATCATGTTTTCGATCTTATCCGCCAGGATACGGCGGGCAATATAGCGGTTCACCGCCTGAGAGCGTTCTCTCTGGCATTTGACTTCGACCTCCGTCGGGACATGTTTCAAATAAACACAGGTGGCAGTCTTGTTGACTTTCTGTCCTCCATGGCCTCCTGACCGGATGAATTTTTCTATAATATCGCTCTCAAAAATACCCAGGGCTTCCATCCTTTTTTTGAGGGCTTCCTCTTTTTCTCGACTCACGGTAAGGAAGAACATCTAGGACAGTGTAATATGTTCCTTCCCTTTATACAATGAAAACAAATCAACTGTTTTTGTTTACTAACCTGTATTATTCACGAGCCAAGCTTGCCGCAGGGGTTAGGTTGGGTCGGGGCGAGGCGTCGAAGGACAAAGCTGTGCTTGGCACCGCGAGTCCTTCGCAACGAAGCAGATGCGGTAAGATTGGTTCGCCCAAAGGGTAAATTCGGCCGACATTTTCTTGAAAACGAACATGGAAAATGTTTCATTATTATTTTCAACGAAAATCAGCATTAAATGACACATAATATTGAAATTATCTGTTGGTGTCGGCCAAATTTATGAATAATGCAGGTTAATAGGATTGACGTACACCTTAACTTTCAATAGAATTTGTCTTTAATCTTTATGATCCTCGGATCGATAAAACCGCAGATGTTTTGCGGGTTGTATTTATGATGGAAAGGAAACACAAATGAAAAAAACCGGTTTTTCTTTCTTTATGCTTTTTGCCTTAATTTTTTTTCTTTTCAGCGGGAAAATGCCGGCTGAAGAAACGAATCCTGAGCTCCTTACAGCTGCGGAATCCAGCAACTTCACAGCTACCATGACTCATGCCGAAGTTTTGACTTTTATTAGAACCCTACAGAAAAAAAGCTCTCTTTTCCGGGTCGAAACTCTCTGCTTCAGCCCGGAAGGGCGCTATGTCCCCCTTCTCGTCGTGGGAAATCCCATTCCCAACTCACCTCTTGAACTCAGGAACGACAAGAGGGCCGTCATCTACATCCAGGCCAATATCCATGCCGGCGAAGTGGAAGGGAAAGAGGCTTCCTTAATGCTTCTTCGGGATATCCTTCTCCAGGAAAACCCGCCATACCTCGATAGACTTATCATTCTTCTGGCACCTGATTTTAATGCCGACGGCAACGACAAAATCAGCCCTCAAAACCGTCGAAACCAGGTCGGTCCGGAAAAAGGAGTTGGTGTCCGTTACAACGGGCAAAACCTGGACCTCAACAGGGATGCCGTCAAAATGGAAAGCCCGGAGCTTCAGGGACTGCTGAAGAATGTCCTCCTTCGCTGGGATCCGGCCTTACTCGTCGACTGTCATACGACAAACGGTTCCTATCATGAAGAACCGGTTACCTACCTTTGGGGCATCAATCCCAACACGGATAAGTCCATTACTCTCTACATGCGCGATCAAATGCTTCCGGCCATTCAAAACCATCTCAAGGAAAAATACGACGTCCTGTCCATCCCCTATGGAAATTTTATGTTATCCCGGGAACCGGAAACCGCCGGACAGGTGGAAGGATGGCGGCCGGCCGGTCCTGAAGCAAGGTACATTACCAATTACATCGGTCTCAGGAACAGACTGTCCATCCTGAATGAAAATTATGCCTATGCTGATTACAAAACCAGGGTATACGGCTGCTATTATTTCCTTAAGTCCATATTTGATTATTGCCACAGCCATGCGGAAGAAATCGCACGGTTGGTTCAAGAAGCCGACCGGAATACCAAAGGCAAAGGACTGTCGTCAGCAGAGGAGGACGGTTTCATCCTGGAAAGTGAGCCAAAGCCTTTGAAAACCCCCATTACAATCTTAGGATATGAGATGGAGGTCATTCAGCGTGAAGGAAGCTGGCCCCGTATTCGAAGGACGGATACAAAAAAGACTTACACGCTGCCTCACTATGCCGACTTTGTGCCTACCCACTCCATTGTCCGGCCGAGGGGTTACCTGATCCCCCTTCACGACAACATCATCACCCAAAAACTTCTTCAGCATGGCTTGACCATAGAGAAGCTGGTCGAGTCCGCCGATATCGAAGTTGAAGCTTTCCAATTGACTGAGATAAAGGGAGAAGAAAGAATATTCCAGGGCCACCGGACGAATTCTGTTAAGGGAAAATATAAAACCCAGGTCGAACATTTTCCTGCCGGAACACTTTTCGTCAGTACGGCTCAACCTCTGGGAAACCTGGTTTGCCACCTCTTGGAAGCGGAAAGCGATGACGGACTCCTGGCTTGGAACTTTTTCGACAACTACATCGTCGCCCAATGGGGCCGCCAGCCACAAGACTATCCCGTCTACAGGCTGCATAATAAACAGGTCAAACTGGTGAAAGAGACCATCAGCCACTGATTTATAAAAGTTCCCCTGGCTGTCTTTTCTCTTTACCCCAAAAAAACCTGAGGAATGGTGTCCCTTAATTTTTCTGTTTTTTCGCCGCCACCAGGAATTTGCCGCAGTTCTCGCAGACATAAATATCATTGCTGCCTTCTATGGCGGAACTCATGCCCGTAGCCACATTGATATTGCACCCCTGGCAGGCCCCGTCCATAACTTCAGCCACGGCAAATCCGTAACGGTCCATCAGTCTGTCATAACGATCCAGGAGGTCGATATCGAGCTCACTCCGGATCAACTCGGCATGTTCCCGCATTTTTTTCTTCTTATCCTTGGAAGCCTTTTTCATTTTGAGCTCTATTTGCTGGAGCTTCCAGAGAAGATTTCCCCTGTTTATGATTTTGTCTTCACGAGGCAAGGTCAGCTCGACTTCCGATAAAACTTTATACAGTTCAGCCGCGTTCTTGGCTTCCAACAACCTTTGGCGGTTCACGCGAACCCGGACAAACCGGGCCAGCCCGGCGAAAAGGTGATTAAAAAGACCGGGCAGGGTAGGATTCCAGATGACAAGAAAAATCAAGTGAACTTTTTTGTTGTCGATGGCTTCGAATTCAATACCCTCTTTAGAGCGTCCGACGGCCATGGCGATAGTCCCGCCCGTATCCACCCGGGCATGGGGCAAGGCAAGACCATGTCCAAGGGCCGTGGATTCCAGCTCCTCCCTATCGATGATACGGGTCAGCGTCAATTTTTTGTTCTGGACCATTTTTTGCTTGACGAGAACATCCAGCAGTTCTTCGATGGCTGCGACTTTATCGGTGGATTTAATATTGAAAAGGACTTGGGAAGATTTCAGAAAATCGGTTAAATGTTTTTGCGACTCGGACTCTTTCATTTTTTCTGAAGGGATATTTTAACACAAACTAAATCCCTTCCAAAGCAAAAAAAATAAGATTACCAAAGAAAGTACGGGCCTGTCTTATTCACAAGTCAAGGGATTAGGCCGGGTCGGTTGCCGCAGACGGGAGGTGCAGGCTAAGGTTGTTTCCTCTTGAAGGAACTTTTCGGTTTGAAACCGGGAAGTTCTTCCGTCTCAGCTAAAAGGGAAATGATTTGATCAGCCCAACGGGCTATCTGAACCGCTCCCATCAAATCCCAATCGAGTTCTATTTCATCCGCTACCTTATGGTATTTCTCCGCCTGATACATGTCCCTTTTTCTTTTGATAAGATCTTCATCTTCCCCTCTGGAACGGATCCCCTCATGCAGCCACACGGCCGGAATGCCGGACCGGGCAAAGCTCAACTGGTCCGAACGGAAGAAAAATCCGAATTCCCCTCCCCGCTCCGGAATGTAAGCAAGCCCAAGTTTTTCCGCGGCCTCCCGGGCAAAATCTTCCAGATCGGAATGGCGCCCTCCTATGGCATATACATCCCTTGTCTCTCCCCAGACATTGGTCATTTCAAAATTGAGATTGCCCAGGACAGAGGATACGGGAACAGGCAGATGACGGGCAAAATAATCCGATCCCAGAAGCCCCTCTTCCTCAGCCGTTACAGCGGCGAAAATTAAGTTGACTTTAAGATCCTCAGCCCTTTGAGAATAATACCGGGCCAAGGACAACATGGTGGCCGAAGCTGAACAATTATCGACGGCCCCGTTGTAGATGCAGTCGCCTTCTTTATCCTCCTCTTTTCCCAGATGGTCATAGTGAGCGGAAAGAATCACAAATCTGTCGCGGCTTTTTTTATGTTTCCCGCGGATCATGGCGACAACGTTTTCCGTGGCTACACTCCGAAAGGAGGGTTTCTGCCGAACCCTCATCTTTAATCCCAGAGGAACAGGATGGAATTCTTTTGTCTCCGCTTTCATTTTCAACGCTTCATAGTCCTGTCCAGCTGCTGATGAAATCTTTTCGGCGACATCTCCCTGGACCCATCCTTGGAAAAAAAGGTTTGTTTCCTTGTCAGGCAAAAAAAATCCTTCCCCCGACCATGAATTCCTAACGACATCCCACCCATACGAAGCCCCTTTCGTATTATGAATGATGATAATTCCCGTCGCTCCCAACTCAGAAGCCTTTTCGTACTTGTAGGTCCAGCGGCCGTAATAGGTCATGTCTTCCCCTTCAAAGATGCCAGAGATCCGGTTTCCCGGCTCGTTGATCTCAACAAGGAGAACCTTTCCTTTGAGATCCGCATCCTTGATGTCATCCCAATCTCTTTCAGGGGCTTGAATGAGAAAGCCGCCGTAAACAATCTCTCCTTCAACTCCCTCGGGACAATCTTCCCGATGTGAAGTGATGACAAAATCAGACACGTTTTGAAAAGACAGGATTTCGTCTTCAGCTAAAACCTGTAAAGAAGCCTCTTTATCGGGAAGACTTCCTTTAAGTTCGAACTTTTGCCGGTAACTGTCCCCAAAAGCAGGCTCCAGGCCCAGGGCCCGGAATATGTTCTCCTGGTAGAGAGCGGCCAAGGCCAATCCCCGGCTTCCTATAGAACGCCCTTCCAGGAGGTCGTCTGAAAGAAAACGGATATGAGCTTCGATTTCACCGGGCTGCACATCAAATTCACCCGGGCCGCCGCCTCCACAGGCCCAAAAAAGCACGGCTGATAAAACAATCAAAAATAGGGAACGAATGGATCTCATTATTTGTCCTCCGTTTGTGCAACCTGATTTATAAGGTCTTTAAACCTTTCTTATATGATTTTGGATAATCCCTTGAAACATGTCAAGCCATACACAGAAAATTCCGCCCTGTTCAAACCGCATTATTCAGCATGTACCGACCCCTTTTTGAATATCTTATGAACGGCTTCCACACCGGCGACAACGGCCGCATCAGCCGCTTTTTCCATTCCGAAAACAGCAGCCGAAAAGGGGTCGCCTTTCTCCAGTAAGTGAACGGCTGTTGCCGCCCCGAAAACATCTCCACATCCTGTTGTGTCAACGGCTTTTTTTGCCTTCGGAGGCGGTATGTATTCCATACGGCCTTCTACGGCCGTCCAAACTCCTTCGGTCCCCAGCGTAATAAAAAACGCCTTAACTCCTGTTTCCAGAGCTTCCCGGCTCAAGCGGCAAATGTCCCCGTGCGATGGTGTTTTATCGGGGCTGCCCATCATGCAGGCCGCCTCTTTTCGGTTGGCCTGAAGGAAATCTGATCCGGAGGCCCATTCTCTCCACTCCGTAAAGGACCGGTAAAGGCGGGGAATATTGAAGACCCGTGATAGAACCAGGGAATGAATGTCAATCCAGACGGGGCAGGAAACTTGATTAACGATCTTCTTCCATTCACCCAGGCTGATATCAAATCCCGAATTCATAACCAACATGAGCAGGTTTACACCCGCCATATGTTCGAAGACCTCATGCGCCTTCTGCGGCGGCACTACGGATTCTAAAATCTCAATTCTTTCTCCCTCGGGAGGATAGTTCAACCGTACTTGGTTGGAAGGCCCATCAACCTTTCGCAGGCCACAGATATCGAGCCTGGGCCAATTCTGGAAGGTTTGCGCCAGGGGTAGAACTTCCTTTTTCCCGATTTTCGAAAAAAGACGCACACCGCAGCCCAATCCCGAAAAAACAGCGGCCTGGTAAAGAATCCCGCCCCATCCTTTAAAAGAGCGGCCGGAAGCCTGCTTGATTCTGTCTTGAGTAATGGTTCCGATAAGTCCAAAAACCTCGCGTTGTCTTTTATCGCTCATCTGCGGCATGGCCAAATATAATATCACATTTTTCGGTTCAACTCTTCATTGACCGCGGACATGTATTCTATTACTATACTCTTTGAATCCGTTAAACAAAACGAAAGGAGTCGGCCTTGAAAAAACCCAGTGTCTTGTTATTTTTTCTTGCCGCCGGAATTATCCTTTTTGAATGTTTCCTGTCCGCTCAGCCCGAACTTCCCGCTACGGAACTTCCGGTTCTCATCACTTCCTGCGGCCAAAGTCCCGGGGCCACCATGTTAAAGGTCATCTTCATGCGAATAAAAATCGACACCCCGGCTCATCCCTACGAGATAAATCCTTTGGCCACAGCCGAAGATCTTCAAGCAAAAAAACGGGAAGGAATTCCTTACAAAAGCCTTATCATCGTCATGGGGGCCAGCCTGAAGGGAATGGGAGCGGCCGGCATCTCAATCGACGACGAAATCAAGCGCACGGAAAATCTCATCGCCGAGGCCCGCAAACAGAACATGACCGTCATCGGCGCCCATATTGAAGGCATGAAACGACGGGCCCAGGGGGCCGCGGTGGGCGACAACACGGACGAACAGAGCATCGACGCCGTAGCGCCAAACACAGACCTCCTCATCATCAAAAGAGAAGGCAATCAGGATGACCGCTTCACCATCATAGCCCGGGACAAAAACATCCCCATGATTGAGGTTGAAAAAAATCTTGACCTTATCGACGAACTTGGAAAACTTTTCAAGAAGTCCTGAAAATATCATTTGGGAATCTAAAAAGGATCTTTTTGTATACATGACCTCATATCATTCATCAGTAGGCGGAATTATCTCCAAAGGACAACCTGCCTTATAACGGCGTTATCATGAGCATGGCCACATCCGCCCAGATTATCCTGGCCGTTATGGTGGCCGTCTACCTCATCGCGAAAATCTTCAAGGCTTCTACGGAGCTATCCATGTTTACTGCGGCCCTGGCCGGTTCATTGGCGGGAGGCCAGGGTATCCCGGCCCGGCATATCGTCGAAGGTGCCTTCACTTACCTGGATATCATCCTCATCTTTATCTCCGCCACCCTCTTCATGAACCTGCTCAAAGAATCGGGTGGAGTGGCATATGTTGTTCGTAGTATTTTGATACGCTTTCACCGGAATAAAATCATTCTTTTCCTCTTGATCACCCTCCTTTTGCTTATTCCCGGAGCCCTGACCGGAGCGGGAAGCGTGACCGTCCTGATCACAGGCGGAATGATCGCCGTCATCCTACAGTACATGGGGCTCTCTCGCCCCAGGACCGCAGCCATCATCTTCATTCTGGCCGGCCTGAGCGCCGCCGCACCTCCCGTAAGCCTTTGGGCCATGCTCACCGCCGCCGGCGTCAATATGCCCTATGTCGGTTTTTTTCTGCCTCTGCTTGTTCCCTGCCTTGTGCTGGCTCTCTTGAGCCTGTTTATCCTGGGATGGCGCTCGAAACCCGTTGAACTGGATAAAGCCTTGAACGAACTTCCTAAGGCTCCTCATCGCATGAATGCCCTTCGGATGGGAATTCCTTTCCTGGTTTTTCTCTTTCTTGTCCTCGCCGGAAGGATCTGGCCGCATTCCCTTCCGATCCTCGGTCTTCCCTTGATTTTTTTGATATCCGCCGTCTCAGCCTTCCTTCTCTCCCCCGTAAAGCTCAATATCCTGGAGATATCCCGATCCACCGTTCACCAGCTCCTTCCTCTCATCGGAACGCTGACCTGTGTCGGAATCCTGGTCCAGATCATGACGCTAACCGGAGTCCGCGGACTTATCGCCATTACCACGGTTACTCTTCCCTTGACGGCCGTCATCCTCACGCTGTGTATCGTTCTTCCGGTTTCCGAAGCCGTACTCATGTGGGGAGCCGCTCCCGTGCTCGGAGTTCCGCTTGTTCTTCTTTTCAACACCATCGGTCTCAATCCTATCGTGGCCCTGGCAGGAATGAGCATCATCTGGCCCCTGGGGGATGCCCTGCCTCCGACGGCCATTATCGGCCGCCTGACTACGGACACGGTCGGCATGAAGGAATCCTACTCCCGCATGCTGAAGCACTGTCTCATCCCGGCTCTCATCATCATGGCCGCCGGAACCCTGATGGTCGTTTTCAGCAAAAAGCTTGGTTTTTTGACCTTAATATAAAGGAAAAAAATGAGACACAAAATATTTTCCATTTGGAAAAACCGGTTTTTTGTCTCAAAGAGGAAACCATGCAGCTTGTTGTGACCATAATCTATTATCTATTTACGGCTTATATCGCCGGCCTGATGATCTGGAATCTTTTAAAGTCTAAAAAATGGCAGGAGGAAGTCCTCTATATCATCGTCCTCATTCCCTTTTTGCTCCGTCTCTTGAGGTTAAAGTAGGTAAAAACCATGAAAATTAAAGGATCTGTTGTTCGAAAGGCTTCAATCCTTGTTCTGGGATTGGTTCTGGCTTTCTTCGCAGGCACAAGTTTTTACCAAAGCCGCCGCCTCAAAGAGCCGGTGGTTATGGGACCGGGAGTCAGCCGTGTTCTCTCCCTCAGCCGTTATTTTCCCAAGATTAAAGGCAGCATCAACGACGTTCATGTATATTTCCTCGAGGGGAAAGAACCCGGCGGGACGGTTTGTGTTCTGGGCGGCACCCATCCTGAAGAACCCTCCGCCCGTCTTGCAGCCTGGCTTCTTGTCGAAAACGCCGTTGTCGAAAAAGGCCGGTTGATCGTTATCCTGTCCGCCAACCGCAGCGCCACCACCGTTACCCGATTGGGAGGCGCCTATCCCCCTGACTACACCATAGAAACACCCTGGGGAAATCAAACATTCAGGATGGGCGACCGCTGGTCCAATCCGCTCGATCAGTGGCCCGATCCCGAAGTCTACATGCACTACCCCACCCGCCAGGAACTGGCGTATGTTGACATCCGCAATCTCAACCGGACCTGGCCAGGACGGCCCAACGGAACCCTGACCGAAAAAACCTGCTATGCCATGACCCGTCTTTTCATTCAGGAAAAAGTCGATATCGTTATCGACCTTCATGAAGCCGAGCTTCAGTATCCGGTCATAAGCACTATCGTGGCCCATCCCAAAGGCGAGGAGCTGGCGGCCATGGCTGCGATGGTTATATCAGGCACGGAAGGATTCAACATCGGCATGGAATACTCCCCTGAAGCCCTGCGCGGCCTCTCCCACAGGGAGATCGGTGATAACACCCCGGCCATATCCCTGCTTTTCGAATCCCCCGAACCTTTCCTCGACGCCACCCGGGGCCGAACGGACCGCGCCCTTCTGCTGGAAGGAAAAGACGATTTTATCGTTAAGGCGGGAAAACACGGACTTCTTTTTGAAAAAATCGATGAAACCGGCTGGCCCATCGATAAAAGAGTGGGACGGCACTGCAGCACACTGGCCGTCGTCCTCGAGCTCTGGTCCGAACTTTACCCGGAAAGAGCCGTGATTGTGGAAAAAATTCCCCGCTATGCGGAACTTTTGGAAAAGGGAACAGGCTGGTTCTTTACAGACCCTTCCCATGCATCCTCCGACAAAATAAGGTATGAATAAACATAAAGAGATTTAAGCATTTCTTGTTCCGGGCTTACCTCACCGTCAAATAATCACCAAGAAAAAAAAGGGTCTTTGTTTCCCCCTTATTTCTCGGGTAAATCCCAGCATCGCATTCATTTTAGGTCCCTGAACACCGGTTCCAGCCGCAGTTTGGACAGGTGGGGCATTTCTGTTCAGGGAGTGTTGCCCCGCACATTCGGCACCTCAGAGAAAAAACATCTTTTTCCGTGTTTTCAGCCGTTCCGACATGTCTTTCCAAAACCTTGGCGATGGCATCCGGGATGGATTGAACAAGCCCCCCTTCGGTGAAGACGGGTTCCGAACCACCGATACCCTTAAGCTGTTGAATAACATCCTTGGCCTCGACACCGCTGCGGAGAGCAAGGGATATAAGCCGCCCCAAGGCCTCAGCGTCGGCCATGGTAGAGTAACCGCTCTTACCTATGCTGGTAAAAACTTCAAAAGGCTTATCTTTATAAAAGGATATGGTCACGTAGAGGTTTCCAAAGCCTGTCTTGATCTTGTCGGTAACAGAGGGGATGGAGGTGGGCCGCTCCTGTGGATGGAGGGTACGGCCGGAAATGTTGAGAACCTGTTCCCTGCGGCATCCGTCTCTGTAGACGGTCACTCCCTTTGTTTTCAGTTCATAGGCCGATAGATACGTTTTTTCAACATCCTCCGGAGGTGCGCTGTTGGGAAGGTTGACCGTTTTGGAGACGGAATTATCCACGAACTCCTGAAAGGCCGCCTGCATTTGGATATGCCATTCGGGTGATATCTCATGAGCCGTTCGAAAAAAAGGAGGGAGAGGCTTTCCTGAATGGCTCTTTTTCCATTCTGCGTATAAAGGATGGATATCTTTCAGCTCTCCATCGATGATTTTCGACGTAAATTCCAGGGCAAACAACGGTTCTATGCTTGAAGAGCAGCCGGCCAGACGTGAAATGGTTCCCGTCGGGGCAATGGTCAGCACGGCCGCATTACGCATCTTTTTTCCTTTATACAGGGATTTGTCGATGTTGGGGAAACTGCCTCTTTCTTCTGCAAGATCGCGGGAAGCCTCCAGAGCCGCTTTTCGCAAGGCTGCGGCGATTTTTCGAGCCGCATCGAGAGCTTTTTTCGAATCATAGGGAATGCGTCGTTTTATTAAAAGGTCGGCCCAGCCCATAACTCCCAAGCCTACCCTTCGGTTTGCCTTGGTAATCGTCTCGATTTGCGGAAGAGGATAAACATTGGCCTCGATGACGTTATCCAGAAAACGGACAGACCGGGCAATGGTTTTTTCAAAGCGGGCCATATCAAAACCGTCCCGTTTATCCGGGTCATAAAAATGAGAAAGATTGATCGATCCCAGATTACAGGATTCATAATCATGTAGGGGTTGTTCACCGCAGGGATTGGTGGCGCGAATAGACCCCAGGCCTGCTGTAGGATTCATGCTGTTGATCCGGTCGATAAAAACCAAACCGGGATCGCCGACGGCCCAGGCGGAATCCCGGATTTTGTCGAATATATCCCTGGCCTTTTTCTTTCCTGATTTTTTCTTTTGGTAGGGATCATACAGGTCATAGGATGTTTCATTTTTCACGGCTTCCATGAATTTATCCGTCACCGCCACAGAGATGTTGAAATTGGTCAGGCCTCTTCCTTCCTTTTTCAGGTTGATGAATTCTTCGATATCGGGATGGTCCACCCGAAGAATCCCCATGTTGGCACCCCTGCGCGTTCCCCCCTGTTTGACGGCTTCAGTGGCGGCGTCGATGACCCGGAGAAAAGAAACGGGACCGGAGGCGATTCCCTGGGTCCGGCGGACGAAACTGCCCCGCGGGCGAAGACGGCTGAAATCAAATCCCGTTCCGCCCCCTTCTTTGTGAACGAGGGCCGTATTTTTGACGGTTTCAAAAATGGATTCCATCGAATCCTCGATGGGAAGAACAAAACAGGCGCTGAGGCACATTCCCCGTCCCGCCCCGGTAAGAGTGGGCGAATTGGGGAAAAAGTCACGCCGCATCATCATACGGAAAAAAATATCCTCCCATTTTTTTTGGTCTTTGTCCGTTTTTTCGACAGCGGCTACGGCACGGGCAACACGTCTGAAAAGGTCGGATGGGGACTTATCCAGGAATTCGCCCTTTTCGTTTTTTTTGAAATAGCGCGCCTTCAGAATCCTTAGGGCATTGTTCGAAAAACCTTCGGCACCGGGCATGATAATCTTCCTGCTTATACCAACCTACCCATTATATGGGGGTTAATCGAATATACTCAACAAAATGCAGTATGTCAAGCATTCCGTTCCGTCTGCTGCAATCCTCATCATCGGCCGGGTCATCCGATTTTTTTCCGGAACAGGAAGACCACAGTAAAAAGAATAACATAAAGCACGGCCAGGGAAAAAAAAGAAGGATGTTTTTCTATGACTGAGGAAAACAGAGGGCTTTCGCCGGGCCTGGGAAGGGGGACGGGATCCCAGGGCAAGCCGTAGCGTTCAGCGAGCCCTTTGATGAACAAAAGATGAATGACGGGGATATCCCTAGCCGCCATCTCAAAAACCATTCCCCTTCGGGGACGGGGAGGTATTTTTGTCACCTGGACCAGCCCCGGTTTAAGGTTCAGAATCTCGGAATCCACTCCGATATTAGGAGTGTTTCCCCCGACATTTATAAAAGCTTTAATCTTTTTATCCCCGGCGGCCTGAAGGTAGATCCGCATTCGGGAAGCAACATTTTTTTCGAAGTCGGGTTCCTCGAGAAGCCTAAAACCTTTTTTTTCGACGAGTTCTAAAAGGGCGGCCCGAAGCTCAGGTCCGATGTTTTTCCCGGTGTCTTCCTCGCCCCCTAGTGAAACGGCCAGGGGAGCGGTATCAAAGATACCGGCCCGGGAAAGACAATCCTCCATGGTGAGCCAGTGGAACTCGGGATGGTTGGCACCCCACTGGGAAGCTCCCAGGGAATAATAGAGCAGTGTATCAAGCTTTAAAACCTCCGCTGCGGAGAGAACGGAAAGAATAAGAGCCGGAAACGAGCCGGAAGCTCCGACGGCAATGGTATCGCCCGTCCCGACACCCGCTTTTTTAAAAAGATAGACAACCAGCCCGGCAAAATCAGGATTGACCGATGTCCTCTTGGCCTTGAGCCCCCCAAGAGAAGTAGTCAGAGGGGATGTTTCCAATCCGATCAGTCCAGTTCGGTTGATATCGATGGTGGGATCAATGGATATTCCTTTTGCTCTGCGGTAATCCTTTAGGGTTTTGATGGACCGGGACATAAGCTTCGACGCTTGAAGCATGTCTTCTCTTAGGGAACGCGTCGCCCAGTTAGGAATCAAGCGGGATAGAATAAAAAAAACAAGACTGAGGATTGCAAGAAAACTAAGGCTCCGTCCGTATTTCCGTTTCCGATTTCCCTCTCCCTTTTGTTTCAAAAACACCATGGATTTTTCCTCTAATAGCTCCGATTTCATAGACCCAACGAGACCAGAATACGAACAAAAAAATAGGTCAGTACGGCGACGCTCACCAGTGCGCCCAGCGTAGGCAGGATTTTTTGCCTCTCCAGGTTGTTGGCTAAAAGGCCGGGAATGACCCAACCGATGGCTTGCCATCCCGCCGGATCTGCGGCCGGGGAAGGCGCCAGCATAAACCAAACCTGGGACAAAAGAGCGCCTATCAAGACCAAAAAAACAAAACGCCTTTTACCGAAAAGAAGAAAACACCGGGCCAGACCTTTAAAACACACCAGGCTCAAACCGGCGATAAGCAGCGTAACCAGAACCCTCAGAGGTTGATCCAGGAATAAGGCGAAATAAGCCGGGACGATGATCCCTCCCGGATAAAAATCGAAGATTTCGACAAAAAGCAGAGCCGCAAGAATTCCGATAAGAAGTGTTTCATAAGCCATAGGCCATGCCTCTTTTTTCGAAATAATCCACCGCGTCCCTTCCGAAACCGACGATGTTGCCCAAACCAACCAAGCAGATATCCCGATCCGGATTTTTTTCCAGTTCTTTATGAAAAATTTCTTCCGGTGTGATTTTACGGTAAGCCTTCCATTTTTGTCCCGCCAAACCCAATCGCCGGCGGAAAAGGGTAGCCTGTTCCCCGATGAGAATCCCCCGGTTGAACTCAGGAAATCCGCCCCCTTTGAAGCACTCCAGCCACTGGAGGGTTCTGTCTCCCCTGTCCCCTCGAAGACTTAATATCGCTCCCACTTCGGTGCCGGTAAAAATCCCTTTTTCCCGGAGAAGGGATAAAGCGCGGCTCGTCGATTCGGGTTCGTTGGCCGCAAAAAGACTGACAAAAATCAGAAAACGCGATGAGGATTTTTTCTTCATCTTCCAGATTTTAAGGCCGCCGATGTCCGGGGCGGCCCGTGTCATTCCCCTTAACGCCGTCTTTTTATTCACTCCAAGAGACTCCGCGGCCGCCAGGGCCAGAGAAAAATTTTCCGGAAAATCGAAGAAGCTCTGGCCGTCGAAATTTTCTCTACGGCAGGAAACGGGTATTATTTCTGCCCGTCTTTTTTGCAAACGCTCTACAAAGGGCGGATTTGTTTCTTCCCTAAGAATAAAAACTTTCGCTCCCCCGGGAACAGCTTCAGAAAAGGAAACAGCGATATTTTCCCGTTTCGGTCCCAGCGCTTCCAGGTGATCGAGCCGGAAATTGGTGCAGATCAAAAACTGCGGTTTGAACAACCGGACGGATTCCGCCCGCAGGCACTCCGGGCGAATGCTCATCAGCTCAACGACAAGGATATCCACTCTGCATTCTTTAGCCAGACGAAGGACCTTCTTACCCTCAAGAATGGTGGGGGGGCCGTCCCGTATGATTTCCTCCTCACGTCCGTCAGGATAGATCAACACCGGCCGGGAACCCGTTGTCCGGGCGAGAACCTGAAGCCCATTTTCTCTTAAGGCGGCTGCAACAAGACGCGTTACGCTCGACTTTCCCCGGGTACCAAAAACACAAACACGGAGAGAAACGGCCCGGCGCCTGCTATCCAAAAGCAACCGTTCAACCGTAAGAAAAATAATAAAAAAAATCACACAGCCCGAGGATAAAAAGACAAATTTCATGTTTGCCGCCGTTATAACCGCTTCCCGGAAATCCGCAAGACCTTAATCCTCATAGGGAATCCTTTTTGTGCCACACCATCCATAAAAGTCGATAAAGAAAAAAGGAGCGGGCCCCTGAGGAGCACCGCTCCTTTAAAAAATTCGTCGTTGGATCAAAAAATTTTCAAATAGAGAACGATCACTTTACCTCGAATTCTACGGTCGCTGTTACATTATTTCCGGAGATATTATCTTTGATCTCCATGCTGAAAACATATTTCCCCGGTTCCAGATTCTTTTGTTCACGCTTTTCCTCGGTTTTTCCATCTTTTGTTGTTTTGATCAGGAGGGTTCGGGTTAAGGGGAGCTGCTGGCTGATGATCGGTGCGTCGTATTTCTGGACGGGATAACGGATGACATCCTCATCTCCCTGCTTCACGGAATAAACAATATCCAGGTCGAATTTGTTTGTCTCGTTGGGCCGAACACCAAAAATATAAAAGAGGATATCGAGACCTTCCCCGGAAGCATAAATCTTTTCCATGTTGGGCTCGATTTTGAGAACGGAATATCTGAAGAATCCCTTGTGAACCTCCATCTGGGTCTCGGGAGCGGAGAGCTGCTCTATATTTTTCACAAAAAGAATGGGCGTTGTTTTCAAGGTGTCCGTGAATGCCGCTCCGTTTGGCAGAGAAAATTCAAAGTGCTGTGCTCCGATCTTTGAAAGATCCTGGGAAGCGATGGCCATGGACAAAATGTAATCTCCCGGAGGAAGAGGATAGGCAATGGAATAAAGACCCGTTTCCTCAGGATCATAATCATTCTCATTGACCTTCATGGTAAAAGGAATATAAATTTCCTTTACTACTTCACCAACCTGTTCTCCGGTTTTATTGTTGAACTGGAGAAAAACATGCAGTTTGGATTCCAGCTTCTTTTCCGCTTCTTCCGTTGTCTCATCCAGCGAAATCACCGGCGTAAATACGAGGTCAGCATTTTTCAAGGTAAAAAGATAAACATTATGCAGGTTCTGGCCGGCTGGAAAATAATAATGATCTTGGATCTCGAAAGGAATATCCACCCTCGTCTGCCCTGTCTGCAGGCCTTCGTTGAATACGGTTTTGACCGTTTGGGGTATTTTTGCAACTGAGGCCGGTTTTTCCTGGTTCTTCTTCACGCTGGCCGCCAACTGCGGCGGACTCGACAGCAAAAAAACCAGACCAAAAATGAGAGCTGCTGTAGCAATGGTTTTGGCTTTCATAATGACTCCTCTAAATGTAATAAGTGACGCATGATCACTATCTTAACTTGCTTTACGGGCAAGCTTGGCTCGTACATAAGAAAGTTGAAACATTTACTATAACAAATTAGTCACAATTTTACTATCCTGTAATATTCATAAAAAATGCCTGCATCCAAAAAAAAAAACGAAGTTTTTGGGGATAAGGTATGACCTCCATTAAATAATCCAAAATTCCGGATTATTGACGATTGGGAAAATAAATTTCCAGCGCTATATCTTGCAGATAAAGCACAATTTTGATATTTTATTTTTATAAGGAAAACCATGAAAAAAATACATATTATTGTCGTCGTCCTATTTGTTACTCTTTGTCTTTCATATGGATCCCAAAAAAAAATCAAATCTGAAGACCTCCCGCCAAACTACCGCACCTGGCTGGAAGAAGAAGTCGTATACATCATCACACCCAAGGAAAAGGACGTCTTTCTCCAGCTTGAGAATGACCGGGAAAGGGAAATGTTTATAAACGCCTTCTGGAAGCAGCGGGACCCGACACCGGAATCCCCGGTAAATGAATTTAAAGAAGAACATTACCGCAGGATTCAGTATGCCAATAAATACCTGGGACGGGGATCGCCGACCGAGGGCTGGCGTACCGACAGGGGCAGAATTTATATCATCCTAGGTGAACCCAGGTCCATAGAACGTTATGAAAATTATACCCAGATCTATCCTACCATTGTCTGGTTTTACCAGGGGATGTCTCAGTATGGCCTTCCAGACTCTTTTAACGTCGTCTTCAACAAAAAATACGGAGCGGGAGACTATGAGCTTTACAGCCCCATGCGGGACGGCCCCCAGAGTTTACTGGTCCATTATTTCGGTGATCCCCGGGATTATATGACCGCCTACTACCAGCTTAAGAACATCGAGCCCGAGCTGGCCGCCACTTCATTAAGCCTTATACGAGGAGACACGGTTTCAGCCGCTTCGATGACCCCATCCATCGCCTCGGAGCTCCTTTTGTCCAATATCGAAGTCAAACCCCAGAAAAGCATCAAAGACATGTACGCTGAAAAACTGCTCAAATTCAAGGAGATGGTGGAAGTGGAGTATACGGCGAATTACATGGACAGCGCCAGCCTTGTTTTCGTATTCCGCCACCCATCCGGTATTTCCTACGTCGACTACCTGATCGAACCGGACAGACTGTCCGTTAACCAGAACCAAAGCTCATTCTACACAACGCTTGAGATATCGGGACAAATATCAAACATAGAAGGGAAAACGGTTTTCCAGTTCAACAGACTTATTCCCATTCAATTCGGACAGGAACAGCTTGCAAAAATGGGCAGCCGCCCTTTCAGCCTTTTCGGTTCCTTTCCTTTAGTAGAGGGAAATTATAAGTTGAGCCTTCTGATGAAGAACAGGGTTTCCAAAGAATTTACCTCGATCGAAAAAGACATCACCATACCGGCTCCCGAAGCCATGGAAATGACACCTCCTCTTCTTGCCTACCATGCCAAAAAAATCGACCCGTCAGCCATAAAAAAAGCATTTTCCTACGCCCGGACACAGGTTTACCCCGTTTCAAAAAATGAATTCAGTAAAAACGACACCCTTTACGTCTTTTTCCAGATTCCCAATATCACGGAAGAAATTTTTCTCTCGGGCAAAGTCCAGTTCATCGTTTATAAAGGCAATGAAGAATACAAACGTTCGGTCAAGGATATCTCCGGATATTCCGCCCGCGGCCAGATTCTGGAAAGTTTTATCCTCAAAGATTTTCCCACTTCTTACTACAGCATGGATATCAACATTCTTTCAGCCGAAAATAAGATTGTCCTTTCGGATTCCGTTCAATTCTCCGTCACCTTCCTGGAATCCATTCCGCGTCCTTTTATCTATTCAGAAGAAACGGTTTCACCGGACGATCCCAAAACGGATT
Source organism: Candidatus Aminicenantota bacterium (assembly GCA_016927475.1). Lineage (GTDB taxonomy): Bacteria > Acidobacteriota > Aminicenantia > Aminicenantales > Aminicenantaceae > JAFGMO01. Next base: position 25,391 of record JAFGMO010000070.1, on the reverse strand, counting down.
ACATCCTGGGAGGACAGATGTTCAACCAGGAAAAATACGATGAAGCCCGGCAATACCTGGAAAAAGCCCATAGTTCCCAACCTCAATCACTGCTTTTCGCCGAAGGCTACAGCCGTTTGCTTTTCCAGGCTGAGGATTACCAAGGTGTCATTGATATCCTCAAACCCTTTGCCGGAACCACCCAGAAGGAGTATAAATTTTTAAAACTTCTGGGAGACGCTTGTCAGAACAGCCAAAAATATGAGGAAGCCATCCAATATTACAGAGACTACCTTGATAAAGAAGGGGCTAACCTTGAGGTTCTCAATGCCGCCGGAATCAGCTACTATTATCTCGGAAAAATGGAAGAGGCTTTGGCCACCCTGGAAAAATCCCTGGAAATCAATCCCGACCAGGAACACATTAAAAAGCTGGTTTCCTCCATTAGGAGAAAAAAATGAAACCAAAGTTAAGCTTTCTTTTGATCCTGAGCCTGGGGATTTTGTTTCTTTTTTCGGCCGGCTGCCGCTCCTTTCGTGTCGAACACAATCTCATTCCGTCCCATGAAGATTTCATTTCTGAAGTCCGCTACATCATTACCAAGCAGGAAAAAAAGATTTTTCTCAGTTTAACCACGGAAGACAGGGAGGATTTCATTCAGGAATTTTGGAAAAAACGCGATCCGGACCCAAGCACCGAGGAAAACGAATTCAAAGAGCAGTACTACTACCGCATCGAGCGAGCCAACAAGCTTTTCAAAGAAGGGGGAACCCCGGGCTGGCTGCAGGACCGAGGCCGCATATGGATTCTTCTGGGACCTCCCGATTCCCGTGATGTATACCCGATGGGTTACAGGCAGCATGACCGGCCCAGCGAATTATGGCTGTACGGTTTTTACCCCATTCTTTTTATCGACTATTCCTTTACCGGCAACTACCGGATCTACCCCCTGAGCGCCCAGTACCTGGCAATCCTGCTCAAAGCACAGCTCGACCGCAAACCGGGAGTTTCCAAGGATGAACAGGTTTTCGATTTCGGCCTCAAACTCGATAAATTCCCACCCGACCGGATTCTTCTTAAAATACAGATCCCCTACAAAGAGATATGGCTGGTGGAAAATGAGGGAGTCCTGGAGGCGGAACTTTCCGTGCAAATAGAGGTTTTTTCCGGTTCCAAAAAAATCTGGAAATACGATAAGGACCACAAAATCTCCCTGACTGCGGAGGAACTCAAAGAGAGCATTAAGAAACAATTTGAGATACCTGTTGAGATCAAGCTATCCCCGGATGACTACAAAGCCGCCATCATCGTCGAAAACAAAACCGATAACAAAAAAGTAAGCAAAAGCATAAAATTTTCCCTTAAATAATAAAATGAGAGGTGCCTTCATGGAATCCTTGAGAAAAAAATATTTTCTTTTTTTCCTTCTTTTCTTTTTTAGCGCCTCGTTGTTCCTTTCGGCTCAGGCCGGAAGGGGGCGCGGCCGCATCAGTGGTACAGTCCTTGATGAACAGGGAAATCCGGTTCCCGCCGTTAAAATTACGGTTATTTTTTTAGAAAACGAAAATATCACCCGGGACAACATCGCGGACAGCGACGGCAAATGGAAAATCGGCGGCCTGGGAACGGGAAACTGGAGAGTCAGAGTTGAGGCTGAAGGATACATGCCTTTCAGCAAGGTCATCTATGTCCGCCAGTTGGAAAGAAATCCCCCCATTGATATCACTCTCCAAAAGATCGAGGAAAATGCCATCGGGCTTTCCGGATTCGAGCTGTTCGACAAAGGAAATGCACTTTTCAAAGAAGAAAAATATGAGGAATCCATCGCCGCCTACAAAGAATTCCAGGAAAAAAACCCTGAAATCTTTCAGGTCCACTTCGGACTGGGAAATGTCTATAAAGCCATGAAAGATTACGAACAGGCCCTTAAGGAGTTTCAGCTCGTCATGGACAAGGGCGATATTGAAAACGAAAAAGACAAAAAGGTCATGGCCAAGGCCCTGGCCGCCATGGGGGAAATTTACCTCATTCAGGAAGACGTGGACAAAGCCCAGGAATACTTCAAACAATCCCTCCAGTATTACCCGGATGATGAAGTAACGGCTTATAATGTTGGAGAGATTTATTTTTCTCACCAGCAGATGGACATGGCTATCGAATATTTCTCCATGGCCACCAAAATCAAGCCGGATTGGAGTGACGCGTACCTCAAGCTGGGTTATGTTTATCTCAATAAAGCGGAAAACGACAAGGCTCTTGAACTTTTCGAGAAGTTTCTCCAGCTGGAGCCGGACACCGAACGCTCCGCCCAGGTTCGGAATGTGGTTAATTTTCTGAAGAAGTAAATTAGTTTAAAGTTGAAGGTTGAAGGTTTAAAGTAAAGAAGATTGTTATTAGTTTAAAGTTTCAGGTTTAAAGTTAAGAAGAATTTCCTTTGTTAGATGTATGTTTAAGGTGGGGATTGCTTCGGGCCTTACGGCCACTCGCAATGACCGGCAATAACAGGTCTATCCCATGAAAAGGCGGAAATGGGGAGCATCTACAAGAAGAATTGTCATGCCCTTCGACCTCGCCATAACCCTTTGAAAATATACCTGCCCGCCGGCCAATGACGCATAAAAAAGGGCCCCTTCCCTCTCGGGAAGAGGCCCTTGTGACCTGCGTTAGTGTACTCTGTTTCTGCTGTATCAGAAGAAGGAGAACTTCAGTCCGATTCTGGCGGTGATGGAACCCAGGAAGGAGTACTCTTTGAGGAACCGCGGGTCGAGGGTGGTGCCTTTGGCCGTCATGACATCCTCATAGTTAAATCCGGCCAGGATTTCATCGGAGGTCATGTAAACCGTGCTGTAGTTGTGCAAGTTGAAGATCCTCTGGGCAATACGGTTGTTGGAAACATTGTTGACGTTGAGGTTGACCTGGAAGTTGCTCCGGTCGCCGATCTTGAAGTTGTATTCCATGTAGACATCGCCGTACCAGAGGAAGGGTGTCCTTCCGTCAGTGAACCGGCCTTCTGGGTAGTAGCCGTCGGCATTGTTCAGCTCGAACTCGCGGGTGACCGGCGTGCCGCTGTAGGCATAGGCGTTGAGGCCTACGGTCAGACCGAAGTCAAAGCTGTAGGCGCCGTAAAACTTGAACTGGTGCGGTCGGTCTGTGGCCAGCAATCCTGTGGATTCCGTGCCCACTCCGTTAACGAACGGATCTGATGTGTAGTGGAGGAACCAGTTGTCAAAATATCTCTCGACGTTGGGGTCCTGCCGGCCGTGCTCTTCAGAAGAGGCCAGACCGGAGAAATTGCCCCACAGCCTGCTCCAGGTGTAGTGGAGACCGGCCATCCAGTTGTTGGAGAACCGCTTGTCGAATCCGACGTCTACCGACGTATAGGTCCTCTTGGCCTTGGGGCACTTGACGGCAGGCATCAATCCGAGGGCTGCGTTTTCAGCATATATCTCATTGATCCAGTCGGAACCGGGGTTGCCGTTGTAGTACTGCTCACCCGCGGCTGTCTGGACGCCGATGTCCTCAATGGCCCACAGGATGCGGTTGTGCAGGAAACGGCCCGTTAAGGAGAAGTCCTCTCCCAGCTGTTTCTGGACACCGAATGTGTACTCGACCTTGCTGTAGGGTTTCATGTCGGGCTGGGTGGTCTCATAGGACGGAATTCTCCAGTCGAGGGTTTCCAGGTAATAGGCGGCCAGTTCGTCGGAAGGATGGTCCATTTCCCCCACAAAAAAGTTGGTGACGGCCGACGGAGGAATTAGGTAGTAGTGAGCCAGCCATTTATACCCGCCGTAGGATCCCTCGGCCATGTCGAGCTTCATGACGTCATAGTAGATGCCGAAGCTTCCAAAAACCTTGAGCGAAGCATCGCCGAGAACATCATAGGCGAAGCCCAACCTCGGGGCGATCTTGTCGGCAAATCCGAAGGCGATCGGAGGATCCAGGAACTCGGGATGGTCTTTTGCCGTCTGCGATTCCGGGTCGACGAAGGACGGAATGTCCTCTTTCTCCGCCCGGACACCGAAGTTCAGGGTGAACTTGCGGCCGACGGTCCAGGAGTCCTGGAGGTAGAGAGCGATGCGGTTGCTGTGGATGTTGGCCACCGTGCCAAGCGGGTCGTATGCGGTCATCCAGCCGTATTCAGTCTCAACCGTCCCCAAATTAGGAGACTCATAGTCTTCTCCCCAATAGTAATACCAGGAATCGTAGGGAGCGGCGTCGTAGACATCCTGAGCGATACGGACGTACTGGAACCCGGCCCGCCACATGTGCTCACCGGCAAGGTCAATATACAGAGTGCCGTCAACAGCGGCCGTCAGCTTCGACTGGATGTCTCTCAGGAGCTGGTAGCGGTCGCCACTGGGATAGTTGTACCAGTACATAGGCCGGACCATGTTTTCGGGAATGCCCGGAATATCGGCATTGGATGTATAGAAATAATACCGTTCCCCGGGAGGCCCGACGATATTCTCGACGTTGGTCCGGTTGTACCCACCATAGGCGCTGAAGAACAGGTTGTCGCTTACGATGTAGTCAGCTCGCAAAGCGGCTGTCCAGCCGGGATAGTTGTAGCCGGCTCCAGCATAGTTGTAGTCCGAGGGACTCGTACCTGCCTGGGACGGCAGATCGCCTCTCCAGTAGTAGTAGTCCGTGGTATAGCTGGCGCTCATCCGCAGGGCCGAAAAAGGCTGCGCGGTCAGCTTGAAGTTGGCGTTGTGCCACTGCTGGAACTGGGTAAATTCCTTGATAATATCTTCATCCGGCAGGAAAAACGTATCCCGCTTGGTGATCTGGTAGCGGGGAATATAACTTCCGAAAAACCACAGTTTGTCCTTGATGAGATAGCCGCCCAGGGCAAAGCCGATCTCGACCCGGTTCCAGTTGTCCTCCGGGTAAACCATGTATTCGACTTTAGTAATGTCATAAGGATTGATACGGAGGGATGGACGCGGCTCACCGTTGAGCATGCTGGAGTCGTAGTAGAGCAGAACGTCTCCGGAATAGGTGTTGCCGCCGCTCCGGGTGACGACGTTGATGACGCCTCCCATCGAGCCGCCGTACTGGGCTTCGTAACCGGATGATTTGACCTGAACCTCCTCGATGAACTCGAACATGACGTTCTGAGCGGATGTTCCGTCGTACATCCTGGTTGTGTCGACACCGTCGACAAAAAACATGTTTTCCGAACTGGAAGCACCGTCAAAGGAGATGCCGCCCAGCTCGCTTTCCTCGTTAACCCCCGCAGCGACCGTTACGACCGATGTGAAGTTCCGGCCTCTGGGCAGTTTGGAGAACATCTCTTTTGAGATCTCCATGGTCGATGCACTTTTTTTGACGTCGACCACAGGAGACTGCCCGACAACCGTGACTTCCTCTTCCAGTGTGGCCACCTTAAGAGCCACGTTCAGATAATAAGTGGCGCCCAACCTGACGAGGATTCCTTCCCTCTTCAGGGTGTTGAACCCGGCAAGGGCGAAAGACACCGTGTAGGTACCGGGCGGAAGATTGACCAGGCGGAAACGCCCCATCTCATCGGAGATGGAAGAAGAGGTTCCGATAAGAGCCGGACCCGCAGCTTCAACCGTAACGCCGGGAAGAGGAGCTTTTTCCTCATCCGTAACGGTTCCGAACAGATTCCCTGTCTGTTCCTGGGAATACATGAACCCTGCAAGAAGAAGTACGGTTCCCAGGATCGATAGAACCTTTTTCATGAATACCTCCTTCCTTTAATCCCGGGTTTCCGGGATTAAATGAACCTTACCCAGGAGTACCTAAAAGACACTCCAACCATTGAAAAAAAAATTTAATTCACCCCGTTTTTCCACCCCCTGAAAATAAAAATTTAAGCAACGTTCTGCTTTCATAAAATACAACTCGTATTAACCCAAGCAAATTTTATGCCAAAAAAAAGGGGATTTAACTTTTTTATTTAGTGAGACTTAAAATTATTTTACACCAGAAAAATATCCATATTTTTGGATGCAATCCATTTTTTTGGTCACCGTAAGGCTCAGGGAAGCTTGTCCAGGGCCTTGAGCACGGCCTTCCTTAAATCGGGATTCACCTCGACGCCGTTCTTTTCTGCTTTTTCCAGGCATTCCAGGGCTTCCTTATACCTCCGGGCCATGTAGTAAAGGTTGGCCAGGTTGTTGTAGGCGTTTCCATGGCTGGGATCGATGGTAATGGCCTTTTGGTACTGTTCGAAAGCCTCCTGATAATTTTTCAGTTTGAATAAAATGTTTCCATGAAAATAATAGTAATCGGCGGGTATGTGTTCTTCCTTTTCCAATTCAGGATGGGGTTCCCTCATCCGGCTGTCGATGATGTTGATCCGGTTTTCCCGCTTGCTGATCTGGTTCTGTACTTTTTCCCTTTCCCGCGGGTCGGTCGTGCTTGCCAGGGCGTCCCTGAGGGCCCTGACATATTCTTCAAGGTCTTCCTTCTCCTCCTGAAGCTTGAGGAGAAGCTGTTGCTGCATATTAAGTTTGATCTTGGCGATATGATGGTAATTCACCGCAGCCTGTTTGATGTATTCCAGGGCCTTAGCCAAGTCTTTTAAGTTGTAGTAGACCTGGGCCAGATAAAAGGAAGCATCGGCATGCTCGGGCATTTTCCCCAGGCACTTGAGAAATTCTTTTTCCGCCTTCTGGAATTTTTTTTCATCAAAAAACTCCTTGCCCTTGACAAACATGCTGTTGGCCACCTTGTAGTCCTGGGCCAACCGGTACTCATCCCGTGTGTAATCTTCTTGGGCAAAACCCGAAGACAGACAAATCAATAAAAAACCGAGCATCAGACACAAAAAAAATCTTCCATATCTCATTCTATCCTCCTTGGTTTCTAACCTGCTGATGTAACGCCTCTCATATCCTCGCTTAAAGAGTACAGATATTTGGATATGCGTTTGTTATTATTTTAACGCGAAAATTCAAAGAATGTAAACCATAACCGACTTTTTCATAAAAAAACGGCCCTTTTTTTGATTTATGCAAAAAATGTTTACGGCGACTTTCATGAATTTCGCAAAAAAAGTAAAAATATTTGACATTTTCACCTCCGCCGACTAACTTAAAAATAAAGGGCACAATGGAGGTAAAAATGATGCTTTCAAAAAAATTAACCTTCCTTGTTTATTTTTTCATCACAGCGGGCTTCCTTTTCGCCGTAGACGGAGCCCAGGATGTCTCTGAAAAACTTGCCGACATCAACAGGGCCGTTGTCTCCCTCAAAGTTTTAGACTCCGGAAAAAATGAAATTTGTCAGGGGAGGGGCGTCATTGTCTCCCCTGAGGGACTGCTCCTGACGAACTTTCATCTTATAAGCGGTGCGCATTCAGCCGAAGTTTTGATTTCCAAAGGAGACATCCGGAAGAAAGTCGAATGGGAAGATGTTTTTTACCCCGGATATGAGCGGAGTGGACAAGACAAGCCCGAATTAAAAGCCAAAGGAAAATGGACCGATGTCGAGGGGATCGTCGGCTATGATAAAATCTCCGATTTCGCCTTGCTGAAGATCAAAGCCAGAAACATGACCTTCGTTCCCCTAGCGAAAACCGACATCTTTAATCTAGGAGAAAAACTATTCGTCATCATCGGTCAAGAATCTCTGTCGGAAGTCAGCATCACCGGCCTGAACGATTTTACATCGCAGAAAAAAATCATCCAGGTCAATCCTTCATTCCCGCCGGAGATGACCGGCTCCCCCTTATTCAACGCCCAAGGGGAAGTCATCGCTGTAACGAGCGGATTTACCCAAAAATCAGAGATCGCTTTTCCGGCCGTCTATGCCCTCCCCCTTATCAAACCGGATAAGCCCGTTCCCCTCTCAAAAATGGACACGGGTGACTTTCTGAAATCATCCGAGGGCCTCTACATCAAAGGACGGACCCTGTCTCTTGCCCAGGATTATTCCAAAGCCCTCCAATGTATGCTGGAAGCTTCACGGCTGTCTCCGGACAATCCCGATGTTTTTTCCAGGCTGGGATATCTCTATGACCGGACGAACCAGATGGAAAATGCGACCGCCGCTTACCGGAAAGCCCTGGGCATGAATCCCAACGACTACAAGACCGCTTTCGGACTGGGCATGTCTTTGGTCAAGCAAAACCGCCACCAGGAAGCTTTAGCTCCGCTTTTACAGTGCACGCAAATACGCCCCGATTTCCCCGACGCCTTTTACAACCTCGGTCTGACCTATGAAAATGTCGGCCAGCTCCAAAAGGCCGCTGAAGCATATCGTCAATTCATCAAAATCAATCCCGGCCCTGCCTGGACGGGATATAACCAGTTGGGATCCGTTCTCGTCAAGCTTGAACAGTACAACCAAGCCATTCCTGCTTTCCAAGAAGTCCTCAAGTCAAACGCCAACGACATTAAGGCGAATTATTACCTGGCTTTCTCCTATGATATGTCCGGACAATATGACAAAGCCGTCCCCCTGTACGAAAAATTGATCCAACTCAATCCTAAAGACGCTCGCACCTATTACGGATTTCTTTTTCGTCTTTATGATAAAAGCGCCCAATACGCCAAAGCCATCGAAACTTGCCGAAAAGTCATCGATACATACCCTCCAACACATCAGGACTTCTATAACCTGGGAATCGTCACTTTTAAGCAAGGATCTTATGACCAGGCCTATGAAGCTTTCAACCAGGCTCTTGCCAAAAACAGCGACTTCGAGCTGGCTCATTTCAACCTGGGACTGGTATTTTTTAAAAAGAAAGAATACGGCAAGGCCCTGGAATCCTTCTTGAAATATGACTCCATCAAGCCGGGTAATCCTGATGCCCTATACAATATCGCCGTTGCCCACCTCCAGTTGAAAAAATATGAGGACGCCATCGCGCCGCTTCAGAAAGTCATCGAGTTAAAACCGGACCACGCAGCAGCTCACTACAACCTGGCCATCGCCTATTACGCCTGCAAGGACCGCTTTAGTGCCGAAGAGGAATTCAAAAAACTGCGAACGCTGGACGCAACCCTGGCCGACAAACTGGATAAGATCATCCACAAGTAAAACAATCCGCAGGATAATCCCCGAGACCGGGAAAAAGAACTGATTTGTAAATTTTATTTACATTAAAAGGAACTTCCATCATTCACCCGGTTTTCGCTTTTCCCGGCTTCTCTGTAAATGAGAAAAAAAAGGTTGTTCTCAAATGGCATGAATATTGCTTGTCTATATTCCGGGATAAAAAACGCTGTCAGGACAACGTGTTTTTCCAGAAAACGAAAAAAATCTTATTTTTAGCCTTATGTTTATGAAAAAAAACGTTTTTTATTTTTCGCTTTTTCTTTTGACCGTTCTTTTCCTTTCCCCTGCCGAAAAAAGCGTAAAAACCGGCGTCGAGCCCTTTCTTTCCCGTTTTATCCAAACCCTCAAAGACAAGAATCTTGAAGATTTGGCCTCTTTTTATTCTTCCTCTATTTACAGCCGGGAAAAACAGTTGATATCGAGTATGTTTTCCGATTTTGACATGAAAACGGTCGATGTGCTCAAAACCACGGCCCGTATCATGGAAGACGGCGACACCCGGACATTATTGAAATTTTTTTTCCAGAACGACTATTCCGTCTTCATCGAAGATTGGAACCTGACTCTACGGGAAACGGAAGAAGGCTGGAGAATTCTTCAAAACTCCAGGCAGCAAGATCCCACTTTCCTCTACCGTCTTCAAATACCATCGCAGCGGATGGAGCGGGTGAAAAGAATCGATGTGGATCACGCAGATCTCCATCTGACTTTTTCAAACGCCGTTGTTTTTTATGACAATATTCCCCAGTATGAAACCGCCCTTCTCGTTATGGGCCCGGGCCACTTTCGTTTTTCCCCATCACCGGATAATGAAAAGCACCAGCTTCAGTTGATCTACAAAAACGAAATCCTCGACGATAAGCTTGAATACGCCTATTTCCGTTTTTCGGATTCTTTTTTCAGGGATCACGTCAAAATCATCAAAGAAGAAGCTCCCGGCTTTTCTCCCGAACAGACTGAGTTGGACGCAGCCGCCGCACTTTTCGCCAAACACAACTACCGTTCCTTCACCATCGAAAATTCCCTAAATGGAGAACTGCTCTCCAGCATGCCCCAGGGAGATGAAGCCGTTTTCGAATTCAAAGGAGTCAACCGGGGAGAATTCACTTATGTTTATTCCCCGTTTTCCGAGGAAGAGATTAATTTTTATGAATGGACAAACAACCGTATCGTCAATCTATATTCACCGCCCGCTAAGGAAAAGGGAAAAAAAATATTTGTTTCATTTCATCAAAAATTTGATGTTACGGATTATTCCCTTGATATTGATCTCAAACCTCCGGACAGCAGAGTGACGGGCAAGGCCGTTGTCACTTTTATCTCCAAAATAGAAGGGCTCGACCGGCTTATTTTTAAGCTTCGCTCCGATCTTCATATCGAACGCATTCTTGATGAGAAAGGACGGGAGCTTTTTTTCACCAAAGACAATCACCGTCAAAATATATATATCTATCTTCTCCAGCCCGCCCCCCTCGATCATTCCACCACCATTGCGATCCATTACCAAGGAAATGTGGATTTTCCCAGGGAGGAAAGCGATATTAACGGCGGTTATCTTCAGAACAATACTCATGTTATTCGCATGCCGTACTTCGACACCTATCACTATTCCAAATCACAGTTCTGGTACCCCACCCCACCCGAAAACGACTATTTCTCAGCACGGTTAACGCTCAAAGTCCCCCCCGATTATTCCGCGGTATCCCATGGCACACTTTCCGACTCATCCCCCATGGAAGAGCCCCCTCCAAATCACGGCAGCAGCGAAAAAGGACATTCGGTTTATATCTATGAAAATCCCACGCCCCTCAAGGACCTCTCCTGCATTGTCGGAAGATTTAAAAAAATCGAGGAAGACCTTACATCGATTCCCCTTCAGTATTTTCGAACGAACGAGTTCATTCCCTCCATCACAAACATACTCAAGGACACCAGGGAAATCATTCAGTTTTACGAGAATATCTATGGAAACTATCCTTACGGAAAGCTGAGCATCGTCCACAGGCTGTGGCCGTTTTGCGGCGGCCACAGCCCCGCCTCATTCATTATTTTGGATGAAACCCCCCGGAGCATATCCCGATACCGTTTTGGAAACATCAACAGCCCTGTGGATCTATCCCGGTGGCGAGAATCATTCCTGGCTCATGAGATCGCCCATCAGTGGTGGGGACAGGCCGTTTCTCCGGCCGGATACAGGGACCAGTGGATCAGCGAAGGCCTGGCAACCTTTTCATCCATTCTCTTTTTAAAACACCGTTACGGGGAAAAAGATTTCAAGGCTATTCTCAAAAAATTATCCATGTGGGTGGAAGACCTGTCCCATATGGGCGCCATTACTATGGGAGCCCGTATCAGCCACCTGGATTTCAACGCCTACCAGGCCGTTGTTTATAATAAAAGCGCCCTTGTGCTGAATATGCTCCGCGATATGTTGGGTGACGATGTCTTTTCCAGGGGAATCAAGACTTTTTTCGACCGTCATAAATACAACGCCGTCACCACGAAAAATTTCTGTCTCGTATTCTCCGAAATAAGCGGCCGGGATTTGAATCCCTTTTTCAACCTTTGGTTTGATTCCTACCACCTGCCGCAAGTCCGCGTCTTCAACGAACTGGAAAAAAAAGGCGGCAGCTATGAGCTTCGCTTCGTTATCGAACAACAAGACCGGACGTTCATATTTCCCCTCTGGATCGAATGGAAATGCGGTAAACAAAAGTTTCGAGAAAAAATTATCGTTGATGAAAATCCAAAAACCGTCACTTACCGCCTTCCCTCAAAACCGGGAAAAATTAAAGTCAATCCCGATAAGGCCGTTCCCGGGTCTTTCCACTGACAGGCAAAAAAACCTTATAAACAGAAAATAACCAAAGCCGTCTTCTGTCCTGTGTTCCCTGATCGTCACTCACAGCGCAGATAATCGACAGGTCGTGTCTTGGCGGCTTTTAAGGCCTGAAAAACCGTCGTCGCCCAGGTGGTGACCAGGGCCGTGGCACCGGCCGCCAGGAACATCCAGGGTCGAAGCTCGATCCGGTAGGCAAAATGAGACAGCCAGCTCCGGGCGGCAATATAAGCCACCGGCCAGCCGATTAGATTGGCTAAAAGGACCCACTTGGTGAATTCACAGGAGAAAATCCAGACGATGTTTTCCGACGTCGCCCCCAAGACCTTGCGGATACCGAATTCCTTGTAACGGCGTTCGGCCGTGAAGGAAGCCAGTCCGATAAGCCCCAGACACGCGATCAAGACAGCCAACACAGCGAAAAAACCAAAAAGGCGGGACAAAATCTCTTCGGAACGGTAGAGCCGGTCGATCTGTTCATCAAGAAAATAGAAAAAAAACGGCCGGCCGGAAGATGTTTTTTCCCAAACGCTCTGAATCCTTCCCATAACGTCCCTGATATCACTTCCGCTGATTTTTACGGAAATATGATAGATATACCGGGATTCAGAGAGGAGCCCTATAACCAGAGGCTCGATTTCCTGATGTTTGGAACGGAAGTGGAAGTCTTTTACGACACCGATCACCTTTCCCCGTCTTCCCTCCGTTTCCAGCTGTTTTCCAACCGGGGACGGCCAGCCGATCCTTTGGGCGGCCGTCTCATTGATAAGGAATCTTTCTTTCAGATCCGATGACGAGACGTCATACAAAAAAGACTTCCCCGCCTTAAGTTCGATGTCAAAAACATTCGAAAAATCGGCATCCGCAAGGAGGAAGCGAAATTGAAGGAGTTTTTCCCCGGCGGCTCCCTCTCCCTGGGGCCAAAACACGCCCATTCCCGGGGAAACACCCGGCAGGGCGGTCGAAGCGCTGACACCAAGAACTCCCGGCTGGGCCAGCAGCTCTCTTTTTAACAAAGAAAATTGAGACCTGACGGTTTCGTCCTGAACGGAAAAAACAACAACATTTTTTTTGTTGAATCCCAGTTTTTTATTCCGGAAAAAATCGAGTTGGGAAAAAATGACGACCGTCCCCACCATTAAAATCACGGAAAGGGAAAACTGGAAAACCACCAGGATTTTTCGAAAGGTCCTGCCCCGCATCAAAACGCTGCCTTTCCCTCTCAAAACGGTAGAAGGATGAAAAGCGGACAGAAAAACGGCCGGATAGCTGCCGGATGCCAATCCGACAAAAAGGAAAACAGCCGCGGTTATTCCCATAAACATGGGATCCCGAAAAAACGCAAAGGATATCCGCACTCCCAGCACCCTGTTCAGTATTCGAAGAAATATTTCAACCAGGAAAATGGCCGGGGGAAGGGCGGCAAAGGTCATCACAACGGATTCCCCCAGGAATTGTTTCATAAGCCTGATGCGGTCGGCGCCCAAAACTTTTCGCAGCCCGACTTCTTTGGCCCGGGTTGAGGACCGGGCCGTGGACAGATTCATAAAATTTATGCAGGCGATAAAGAGCAGAAAGAGTGCGGCCGCTGAAAAAATGTACACGGTACGGATATCACCGTTGTTCTCCACTTCATAATTCAGATGTGAACGAAGATGGATGCCGGTCAGCGGCTGAAGAAAAAACCTCCATCTTCGGGCAGCTTCTTCATTGCGCTGTTTGCGGAGAAAACCTGGTATGGCCGCCTCCAGTTCTTCCGGAGAAAAAGATCCATCAAAAAGCAGATAGGTGTAAGCGGACAGCCCGCCCCAAATATTCCCATAATAGCGATTTTCTAATTGAAGGGTGGAGATCGAGGCTAAAAAATCAAAATGGATATGTGAATTGCCGGGGATGTCAGCCAGAATTCCCTGTATTCTATAATCTTTCCCATCAACGGATAGTGTTTTTCCCATAGGAGACTCTTCTCCAAAATACCTTTCCGCCGTTTTTTCGGTCAACAGTAAGGAATAGGGCTCTTTGAGAGCCGTGTCCGGATTCCCTATTTTTAACGGAAAATCAAAGACTTCAAAAACATGAGGATCGGCATGGAAAAACCTCTCCTCGATATATTTTTCCTCTCCTTTTTGAACACAGGGCCGGTATCTTCTTTCGAAACGTACGGCGTTAATGATCCCGGGAAACTCTTCGGCCAACAGGGGGCCGATAATGGGAAATATAGGCGCTGTTTTGACCAAAGTTCCGCTTCGGTTCTCCTCAAAAACCAATCGGTGTATATGCTCCGCCTTTTCATGAAACCGGTCATAACTCAGTTCTTCCCTGACATACAGCAGAATCAACAGGGAGCAGGCGGTCCCGACAGAAAGCCCGAAGATATTGATCAAAGAAAACCCCGGATTTCTTTTCAAATTCCTGAGAGCGGCGGTTATATAATTCTTGAGCATGATGAACCTCCCTTTTTCCAGGAAACATCCTCAAAAGGAACAGTGTACTCTCCCATATTCTCTCTCACCGTTTCATAAATATGCAAGCCCCATGCCATTTCCGAATCGGAAAGTAGCCCGGAAAGTCAAAGGTTAGCGGTAAAAAACTGTCCGCAGGGCGACAGTAATTGTCCGAATACGGACATAAAAAACAACAAACAAAATGATTATTAACCTGTACTATCCACAAACCAAGGGATTTGGCCGGGTCGGTTGCCGTAGCTGCAAGGCATCGGCCAAATTTATGAATAATGCAGGTTAAATTGGTTGGTTTAAATTAGGTGTTAATTGGCTGTTGACACCATCCAAATATATTTTTACCATCAAAAACGCAGTTAACTGCTTTATTCATAAATTTTGCCCATGGATGAAAAAAGGAAAAGAAAGTGATAATCCGCATCGAAAAAAACAGCTCCCGGCCTTTCTACAAACAAATTATGGACGGCATCAACATGATGATCGACCAAGGAGCCCTTCCTCCCGGCTCACCTCTTCCATCTTCAAGGCGTCTGGCCAAGACATTGGGCGTCAACCGCTTCACGGTCACCAGGGCTTATGAAGAGATGGAAGCCCTCGGTTTTCTTCAGAGTCGGCCCGGGTCCTATACACGCGTCCGGAAAAAACGAGAGGGAATTCCGGTTTCCTCACGGGTTCGAAGCCTTATCTCCTGGGAAAAAATTTCCTCTCCGGAGGCGCGGAACATTTACAAAACTTTTCTTCGTTTTTCACCCGAAAATCCTCCGCTTCCCCTGGATCAAGATGTGATCAATATCTCCCAACTCAACCTCGATCCCCGCCTTTACCCCCTGAACAATTTCCGGAAATGTGTTCTGTCAGTCCTGCGGCAACCGGAAAATAACATTCTGGATTACGGCTGTCAACAGGGAAACCTCCTTCTCAGGCGGGCTATTGCCCAAAGGCTCCAAACGCACGGGATCAACACTTCCGAAGATGAAATCCTGATCACCAATGGAGCCCAACAGGCCCTGGACTTGGTCGCCCGCCTGCTTTCCGGCCAGGGAACCAAAATCGCCGTCGAATCCCCCACCTATTCCATTGCCCTGCCCCTCTTCAGTTTTTCCGGGGCCCGGCTCATCAATATTCCCTTTACCGACAAGGGAATGGACCTGGGCCGGCTGAAACATGTCCTTCAACGGGAGAAAGTGGGATTCGTTTATACCATTCCCAATTTTCATAATCCGACGGGAATCACAACATCTCCCCGTCACCGGGAAGACCTGTACGCCGTCTGTGCCGAATATTATGCCCCCCTTGTCGAGGACGGTTTTGAGGAAGACATGAAGTACTTCGGTAAGGTTCCCCTTCCTATAAAATCGATCGACTCCGCCGGCCTTGTCCTCTACCTGGGGACGTTCTCCAAAGCTCTCTTTCCGGGACTCCGCATCGGCTGGATCGCAGCCGACCGGGAATGCATCGGGAGGTTGACGGCCATCAAACGTTTCTCAGACTTGAGCAGCAGCTCTTTCACTCAGGCCGTTCTTTATAAATTTCTTGAAAAAGGGTACTACGAAAAACACCTGAGGCGCCTCCACCGGATATTCCGCCGCCGCATGCATTTGGCTTTGGAAACCATGGAGAGATACTTTCCGGCCTGTATTGAGTGGACACACCCTGCTGGGGGTTATACCATTTGGGTAAAAATGCCGTCAGCCCTGGACGAAAAAGAACTTTATACCCTGATGTCCCGGCATAAAGTAGTGGTATCACCCGGAGGGTACTATTTCACCCAAAAAATACGCTCACCCTATTTCCGCCTGTCCATCGCTAAAACCGATGAAAAAGAAATTGAAGAAGGAATAAAGCGGGCGGGCAGGGCTCTCATGAAACAATTCGAAAGGAAACACCCATGATTCTGGAGCTTCAAAAAACAATCATTTACGGACCCGTTTTTTCCCGGCGCCTGGGTAGCTCCCTGGGTTTGAACATTCTTCCCGCGGGAGAAAAAGTATGCCCCTTTAACTGTGTTTACTGCCAGTACGGATGGACCAATTACAAAGAGGATGAATCCCTGCAGAGGATATTCATGCCTTCCGTTAAAGATGTCGAAAAATCATTAAAGCGCGTTTTGAGAAACCAGGCTTCCCCCCCTCGCTACCTGACATTCTCCGGAAACGGAGAAGCAAGTGTTCACCCTGATTTCGGCAAAATGGTCGACTCGGTAACCAGAATCCGCGACAGGTTCATCCCGGATACAAAAACAGCCGTCCTTTCCAATTCCTGCCTGGCGGGAAAGCCTGAGGTACGCCAAGCTCTTCTCAAACTGGATGTCCGTATCATGAAACTCGACTGCGGCCTGGAAGAGGTCTTTCAGCGCTTCAATCAACCTGTTTCCGGCATCAACCTGGACGGAATAACTCACGCCCTGAAAACCTTTCCCGGAATTTGTATCCAAACCCTTATCGCCGGCGGCCCCATTGGCAACTCCCAGCCGGAAAACATCTCGGCCTGGCTGGAACGGCTGGAAAAAATCAAACCTGCCGCCGTTCAGATCTACACCCTCGACCGAGGCTGTCCCGACGATAGGGTGGAGCCCGTTTCCAAAAACCATTTGCTCAGCATCCGGGACAAGGTCCGGGAGAGGGGAATAAAAGCCGAAATTTACTAATCCGGTTAGACTTTTCTTCTCGCCAGATGCCCCACACCTTCGAGAAACATGTCTATATGTTTCATCGAGACAAATATATGGGTGGATACCCGGACACCATAGGTTCCCCTTTGCGGATTGCCGATGGTCCGAATGACGATATTGTACTTTTCCCGAACGTAATCGACCATTTTTCTCGGATCGACACCCTCTACGGAAAAAGCGGTCAATCCTCCACTCAGATAGGGATCCATGGGAGTGTGAAGCTTGATCCCGGGAATGCGGCCCAGCTCCCTCTTGAGATATCCGGCCATCGTTTTAATTCTTTTTTCGATCCGGTGTTTTCCGATCCGGTTCTGGAAATCGATGGCTTCACCCAGGGCTATGATGAGGGGGTCGGCCCTCTGGCCCAGGGTTTCAAACCTGGCGGCTGTTCCCTCCCGGTCCCAGCCGGAAGAAGCAATGGTCGGCCAAAGCTTATCCTGAAGTTCCTTTTTGACGTAAAAAACACCCACGCCGCAGGGTGCACCCAGCCATTTATAGGGGCTGGTGGCAAAAAGATCGACTCCCATCGTCTCGAGGTTCATGTCCAACATCCCGATGCCGTGGGCGCTGTCGGCAATAACCAAAACGCCTTTCTTATGGGCCATTTCGCACAATTCTTTTATGGGAGCGATCAGACCGGAAATAAAAACGGTCTGGCTGATGCTGATCGCTTTGGTTTTGGGCGTGATGGCTTTTTCAAAAGCCCCGACGACCTGTTCGACACTTTTGGAGGGAAGGCCGAGCGGTACGGTCTTGATGGTGATTCCATATCTTGCCCTCTTCAAATTCCAGGGGTGTGTTCCCCCGGGGTGTTCCATATCGGAAAGCAGGATTTCATCCCCTTCCTTGAGGTCGAGGCCGTTGGCGGAAAAATTCATCCCTTCGGTGGTATTCCGTGTCAAGACGATGTTATCCTCTGATGTTCCCAGAAAAGCGGCAACCTTGGCCCGGACTTCGCTTCGCTTCCGGGGAATAAAGCTGTAAACGTCATACGGATTCGTCGCCTGTACCTTAAATGCCTTGAGGAGCGTGTTGAAAACGGGTTTGGGCATGGGGCCGACTGTCCCGTTGTTCATCATGATAAAGCCGTCCTGAAACATAAAATGTTTGCTCAATGCCTCCCAGTAGACACCGTCCGGAGATTCATCCTCGATGTATTTTTGGTTGAGAGACGTGATGCTCTGGTAAACGGCGGCGTTCATCCTGTTGAGGGCGGTAATCGAAAGCGCCGAACCGGCCACCAGGTATCTTACAAAATCACGTCTCGACACTCCTCTGAAAACATCTTTTTCCTCGTTTTCAGGCACTCTATTGTTCATGTTTTTCCTCCCATAATGCAGATATTATTTTTTTCGCTTATCCCAAGGTCTTCGTAGTGAAGGAATCAGGATCCCCCTTCCATCCTGCGGGATACTGCGGTAAACATCTCTCGAGCACGGTCTTCATCAGCCTTTCCGGCCATGAGTAAAATAGTGCTTTTTTGATGGGTGACAAAGATCGATTCCCCGCTTTCGGTCTCTTCAACACGGAAAAGTCTTTCATTAAAGTCTTCGAAGCGGTCATACCTATTTTGGGCGGGAAAAGTTTTCCGAAGCTTCAAGAACCTGTCCAGGGCCGAATTCTCATCGGCATAAGCAAAAAGGAATAACGAGACATTTCCCTCATAATCACCCCGGACTCCTTCAGAAAATCCGAATTCATCCCGGGAAAAAAAGGCCCGGCTGTTGTAGAGCCCCAGAAACCCCTTGAAATAACGGACATCCTTTTCGTTCAGTCCTTCCTCAGGCAAAAGAAATACAAGCCGGGGTTTTTCCCCTTCCCGTTCGATGTTTTTTTCAACGGCACGGGCCAACATTTCCAGCCCCTGTTTGGTCGTTTCATCCTCATCAAAACCCGTCAAAGTGACCACAACATTACCTTTCCAGAAGTTCAGGTAATATCCGGCTATCTGTCCTCCGTTCCCTATCGGCAGTTCCCGGTCTTCGGGGCTGACCTTGAAGGAATAAATACCGAAAGCCGCGGAAGGGTCGGTCATCTCGAAAATTTCCACGGAGACAGCCCTGCCCTCAGGCCCGGTATACTCCTGGACCGCGATCCGTTTAAAACCATATTCGTGATAGATCTCAGCTCCGCCGTTGATGTACTCAAACAGGTTTTCCCCGGCGTAAGTAAGCGGCTTCCCTTCTTTTTTCCACTCTCCGGATGCCGTTTCCCGGGGAAGATATTCGGTCAAGGATTTTTTTTGGGTTCCGCAGAAAAGCGGGAACAGAAAGGCCGTTGACAATGAAAAAAGGCATAAACGTTTCAGGCCTTGCACAATATTTTCCGTTGGGGACTCTTAAAGATCGACCTCCTGGATGTTTAACCGATTCAGGTCCATACAACCCAGACCATGCTCCCGTCCTTTGTTGATCATGATGATGTCTTCGGCCTTCAGACCCCAGATCGAAGCACAGTAGGCATCCACCGCCAGCCTGTCCATTCCGGCCACTATCTTTTGAGGTTTAATCAGATTTCCGGGTCCGAATGGCCCCTTGGTGGTGATAATCTCCATGGCGTCCACGATACAAAGATGGGGTTTGAGAACCGTGTTTAAATCGGCGATGCATTGATCGAGATGTTCGATGGCATCGGGATCGGACTGCCAGCCGGATTGGTGGAAAGTCCTGTTGCTTGAACGAAAATTCAAGCCCATCATGTTCTTAAGCGTTCCGGTGAATTTATTCCCGGCATGGTCTTTGGTGATAGGCATAGTGATAAAAACATCGTTGTTATAGAACTCCTTCATGACCATGGCCTCTTTGAGAGCTTTTCCTTGAGGAACAGGGATGGCTTTAAAAAGGCTTTCATCTTTGTTGTCAACAAGCTTCAACTGAGCCCCTTCTTCCCTGATGACGGGAAGCAGCCCGCTGTCCTCCCAATTTTTTTCACTCAGCAAGCTTAGGATATTCACCTCCGCGGCACCCGCTTTTTGACACAGGTGAATAACGCCTCTCAGAATCTCGGGTTTGGTGAATGTTCCGGGATGAGCGCTCTGCGTGTTGGGAAGAAGGGCCACTTTTGAATCTTTCGGTACGAATTTTTCTATTCCGCCCGTCATCTCCACGGCCCTCATGGTATTTTTGAAGGCATCTTCACCATGAACCACGGCCACATCAGGAATATCCTTCCCCGTGACCTGACGCAGCCTGCCCATTAACGGTGAGAGGAAACTCCCTCCGACAGCGGCGGAAATTCCCACATGGGCGCTTTTTTTGAAAAATGTTCTTCTTCCGATTTTATCGGCCATCCATCCCTCCTAAAACGGATTTTGACAAAATTTTCTCATAATTGAGCGCCAAACATCAAGAGAAATAAATGATTGAAGTTCCCCCAATTTTTTAAGTTTTCTTGGAAAAACATCAGTGGCATCACATATGGAGGGATCCTGTCACGGCTCTTCCCCATCCTCGCTGTCGCTCCGGGTGGGGAGTCCTTATTTTTAAGACAATCTAATAAAATGCGGGAAAATACAACTCATGCTTTTTTGAGAATGATATCACCCTTAGCCACCCCAAGGTCCCGGGCAATAATCCCGCATTTGGCCTTGAGAAGGAAAAAGAGCGGCGCCTTCTCCTCGGAAAGACCCTCGTAGTTTCCCTGGCCCTTGCTGATGATAAGCGCGGCCGACAAGAACCGATCTCGAAAAGTATTCGAACAAAGGTGGAGGATGGTTCCCGGAGCATCGCATCCGGAGGATACGATCTCGGCAACCTTATCAATTCCGGAGAGAACGGCGTCTTCCTCGACGGCGTCGTTGATAACCGGCTTTTCACGGACGGCATAAACGACATGTTTGCCCAACTCCTCAATGAGCAGACGGTCAAAAACGGTTTCTCCGGCATTGTCACCAAGGAAAAGGACATGATCCGTTTTATTCAAGGCCTCCCGGAAGGATGCGTAATGATTGATCGCAAATTCCTGGAAGAGAATGTCTTCGATGTCCCGGTTGAGGTCAAACGACGAATTCGCCCCAAAATCAATAACATTTCCTGCGATAGCCAGACGGACTGCGGTTTCGAGCCTGTCTTTGGATCCGGCCACCCGGGATTTGAGATCCTGATAAAGGTTCAGGGCCTGGTGAATACAGTCCGTTTTGATTTTTTTGAAAGGATCGGATACTTTCGTCAAGCAGGTTACAAGACGATAAACTTCTCTTCCGATCTCCGGTGGAGAAGCACCAAAGGGAATGCCGGGAAGCTTCTTCCCAAGTTCATTGAGGATCTCCAACGTTTTTTCCTCACTCATCTGAAGCATGCGGGCTGTGTTCAAGGCCTGCTTGAAAAAACAGGGATAACAGTCAAGGTATGCTTTCACTGCGCTTTGCTCTCTCCATCCTGAATGATTTTCCTGTGGCTGGCAAATGGGATATCGGGCAAGTTTTCCAATGGAAAGAAGGCCGCATCCAGAGAATCCGAGCCGGGAATAAGCTTCCCCTTTGCCTTCACTTCATAACCGACAATAAGAACGTTCTTGTATAAGGCGGACTTTTGCGAATAGACACCGATAAGCCGGATAATATTCCCATCAAGGCCCGTTTCCTCTTTAAGTTCCCTGATACAGGCCGCCCATGGAGTCTCGTCTATCTCAATAAAACCGGAAGGTAAAGCCCATTTTCCGCAGGCCGGTTCTACCCCTCGATTAACGAGCAGGATTTGTCCATTCTCTTTTCTAACCAGCGCAGCCGAGCACGGAACCGGATTTTCATAGGCAATATAACCGCAGCTTTCGCAGCTTCGGCGGATCCGTCCTTCAATCCTTTTGTCGACAAGCTCTGCTCCGCAGCGTACGCAGAATAAAAAATCCTTTTCAGACAAAAAACCTTCCTTCCGGCATATGAAAGAAAGATTATACCCTTTTGGTCTCTTACCGGCAAACAAAAAACCTCATTTGAAACTTTCGTACACCACAAACTCTTCCAATTTTTTCTTCGGGGGGGCATCGGGCCATTCTTCAGGTATCCCGATAGGCGTGAAGCATATAAGCCGGTATTTTTCCGGTATGTGAAAAAAAATTCTCATTTTATTTTCCGGAAAAAAGGTGGTGAAAAAACCCGTGCCGTAACCCAGGGACCGGGCGGCAATCATGAGAGTACCCGCAGCCAGGCTTCCGTCGTAAAGAACATATCCGGGATGTTCCGCTTCGGAATCCACCAAAACCGCGATATAGACCGGCGCTGAAAGCACCCGGGGAAGAATATCCTTCAACTTGTCTTCCAGTTCGTTTGCTTTTTCCCGGGATATCCCTTCCAGAGCGGCCTTCTCGAGATACCAGGACAGCGCTTCCTTTTTCAGGGCGTTCAGTTTCGTTCGGTCACGAACGACCAGAAATTTCCAGGGCTGTTGGTTTCCCGCGGTCGGAGCCATTCGGGCGGCCTCCAGGATTTTGAGAAGATGCTCGTCCGGAACGGGATCGGGCCGGAAATTACGGACTGTTCGCCGGGTATGTATAATTTTATACAGATAATCCTGCTCAGGAGTAAAAACTAGGGAGGGATCGGATCCAAGAGTCAAACGTTTGATGGGAGTACATATATCCGTGATAACCTTCCACATTCCCTCTTCCTTTTGAAAAATCAAGGTGAAATAAGAATCCAAGACACGCTTCCCTCCGCCGGGAAGTCCTTCTTTGTAATGAAAAACGGCCGTCGTAAAACCCCAGTCTTTTCCCTCAAAAATATCCAAAACTTCCACCGGCATTTCCCAATCCGTCTCCCGGAACCACTCTTCATGAAAACGGTAATATTCTTCACGGGTTCGAATACAATCACCCGAGGCCGTAAAAAATCTAAAAAAGTCCTTTTGGGTTACCGTTGAAAACAGCCCTTCCAGGCTTGAATTTTGGACCGATCGGACATAAAGATCAAAGGTCTCTTTCAAGCTGAGCCCGGGCCGGTTAACAACGGCTTGTTCCGCGGCAGCCGAAAGGGATATTACCAAGACCAAAAATAGAGCAATCCTCATCATTTTTTTCATGGTGACCTCCTTTAAAAAATGTTTATATCAATAAAAAATTCGTCTTTTCGTTTGTGCACGAATTCGACGACCTGAAGTTCAAGACGCCCGATGACATCGGATACGGACCGGGCCATTTCCTTAAAAAGATCCGTATCCAGGATGCTTCGGCCGAACTTGATATGGGTGGCATCCGTTATATAAGCCCCGCTCCCGTTATCCAGAACCATCCATTTGGGGTCCAGGTTGAGCCATTTGCCCGCATAAATCTCCGGCCACATATGGTAAGCAAAAAATCCATCTGCATACATAATGCCGACTGCGGCCCGGGCAGGTATGCCCGCCGCCCGGCAGAGCGCAACGGTGAGGACTGTAAATTCGGAGCAGTCTCCCTCAAGATTCTGCAGAACTTCCTCTGCTGAGGCAAATCCGACATCATAATTGGGGCTTACATTCCCTTTCACCCAAAGGGCGATGGACTGGGCCGCTTTCCAGGCATTTCGTTCTTCCCCGACGATTTCTTCGGCTTTTTTACGAAGCCGAGGATCGTCTGAAGGACAAAAAACGGTCGGGGACAAAAAGGGACGCAGGTTTTCTTCTGAAAAAGGAAGAAGAGGGGATTCCTTCTCCGGCAGTGTCACAGCCGAAGTTTGAATGACGACATAATCTGCTGCTTTTTCCAGAACTTCCTGGCTGCCGTCATCAAAGGGGAAGGCGATGATTCTGTCAGAGGGCAGCCCGGACAGGCGGAATACGGCTTTCCGGATATTACGCGGATCCGGCAGTTTGACATCGGACGGGATAATCGAAGAAAAGGCAATATCATACGTTTCTCCGGACGGCCGAAGGGCCTCTTCCCTGTTCATCCGTAAAGATGTCGTCGTCAGCATGGAAGTCCGGCTAATGGACTTCCAGATGTTACCCGTATGATCAATCCATTCTTCTGTGAAGACGGGAACAGCGGAATCGATCTGTTCCCGGATATGCCAAAGTTTTTTCGGCTCACCTCTGATCAGGATATCCTCCAAATTCTCGACCTTAAGGGTGCAGTCTGTCAGCGATTGGGTAACAAAATCCAATACCTTGAACTGAAAATCCTTTCCCGGCCGAAGTTTACCCTGAGCAGATAATTCTGCAAGAGGACTTGCCAGGTAAAATTTTTCTTCAGGGAATATGCTTTTGATTTTCCGGCCGGCCATAAAAAAAACAACTTCGCGCGGTTTTATCTCGGCCTTGATCTTTATCACATTTTGGGCCAATTTCATGCACAAAATACTGGTTAGTGGACGACCATCAAGGCCGTATACCGATTCCTGCCGGGAATCCATAACAATGGGATTCCCGCCAAGCCGGGACACACGGACCAGAGACTCTTCGACAGCCCTGCGTAACTCCTTTCCCTCCTGAAGGAATGTTTCCTCATAACGGTGGATATAACCGACCTTGATTTCCTCCATAAAAACGCCCATCCATGACTCGGCACAGGACTTTTGTTGCCATATCCCAGCCCCCGCACCAAATAAATGTTTTACCGTCACGCCCAAAATAAAAAACACAACCAACGCCCGTTTCCAAATATCCACGGCTTTCATAACGGAATCCTTTCTCAGTATGTTTTCGCTATTCTTAAGGATTAACCATATAAAACAATTTTAAAAGAAAAAGAGATGGAAAAAAAGCTAAAGCAGGCCAAATTGATAAATGATGCAGGCCCGCCTGAAGGGTAATAATCCAGATTAAGGAATTATCCCATATTTTTTTATCTTCTCATTGAGGGTGGTATACTTAACGCCCAGAATTTTCGCCGCTTCCGTTTGATTTCCGTTCACCTGGCCCAGGGCCCTAATGATGATCCTTCTTTCAAGACTCGACAAAAGACGCCTGAGAGGAATCTTGTCCCTCATGCAGAAATGATCGATAAAAAGTTTGGCGATCTGTTTTCTCATTCCTTCTCCCCCCAAAAAAGCAAGTTCCTCTCAGTAAAAATATATTTTTTTCAGCGTTTATGATTATTCATGTTGAACATAACACTCTTTTTAACCTCTTCAGCCAAAAGGGGGAGGCCGTTTTTTATTTTCAAACGTTCTATCTCGCCGGAATTCAGCTTTCGGCAGTATTCGATGAATGTTTCCCAGTGCGGATGAACCCGAATTGTTTTAAGATTATCATTATCTTTTTTCGGTTCCCTATCGTTTTGATTCCCCATTTTTTCCACTCAGGTTGTTCCTATCGTCACAAACCACCCAATCAGGATGCCTACCTTCCGAAAAAAAACTTTAAAATAAAATCTTTAATTTAAGCCGTGATCTTATTCCGGTTTAGGTGTGTCAGGCCCCCCAAGGGGGGCCTGACACTGCTGTAAAGGACAAGCGATGGTTGGCTTATTAGAACTGGAAGCGGACTCCCAACCTGAG
>JAFGMO010000069.1 GCA_016927475.1 Candidatus Aminicenantota bacterium | reverse complement strand
TACAAGGGGTTTATCCGGTTATACATCCTGTGTTGAATGCAAAATACGAACAGATAGTTGAGGAATCGCTTTTACGACGTTTCCTGAGAACGGTTTATGACTTATGCCGAGGAATAAGTAAGCAGGCCAAGACATAATAGAAATAAAATTGTATTTTTATTTTTATTTCTGACAACCATTTATTCGGAATATCCGTATAAATAAATAGCATGGATTATTCACGCGTAGAACATCAGCAATTTTTATGAATTTTTCATGCGCCGGCGCACCCGCGAACGATGAAAAATATTGCCTGTATTCCTGGATCACCCGGATGAACCGGGTGATGACTGTTGTTGTTTTCTAGGTAATAATTCAGGCAAGGAGATAAAATTGAAAGACTTAACATTAAATGAAACAGCCATATTATTGGCGATCCTGCGCAAGAAACATAACGCCTACGGGGTTGCCATCAAGGAAGACGTCTCCAATTTTATCCACAAAAAAATATCCTACGGAACTCTCTACAGCTATCTCGATCAGTTATTCCGGAAGGGATTGATATCCAAATCATTGGGAGAACCTACCCCTGAAAGAGGAGGACGGAGGAAAACATATTACACACTGACAAACAAGGGGATCCATGCTTTGGAGTCCGCCTATAAGCGACAAAAATTGATCTGGGAAAAAATGTCTGAGATATCCTTTGATAAGGTCTAGATCCAACATGAAAAAAATATCAACGAATCCCCCTCGTTTAGCAGAAAAAATCCTGAGGCGCATGAAAAAAAACAGTGATGAATTCTCATTTCTGGGGGACATGAACGAAGAATATTCCATTCGATACAAGAAAAAGGGCGAAACAAAGGCCCAGCTCTGGTATTGTGTGCAAATTCTGATAAATTTTCCAGCTTTTTTAAAAGATTCTATCTATTGGAGCTATCAAATGTTAAGAAATTATCTACTCATCACCTTGAGAAACATCAAAAGAAATAAAGGTTTTTCCTTTATCAATGTTTTTGGCCTGGCGTTAGGGATGGCAGCCTGTCTGCTCATCCTACTGTGGGTGAAGGATGAAATCAGCTTTAACAGATTTCATGACAGCATAGACAATATTTATCTGACTGTCAGCGAGAGAGTCAACTGCCGTGGGGAGTACTTTGACACCACTCCGGTTCCTTTGGCAGAGCCATTACGGAATAATTTTCCGGATATAGCCAAAGTTGTCAGGTTTCAGTTTAGAAACAACATACTTGTCCAGTATGGAGAAAAAATCTTTAACAATTGGAAAGGAGCTTATGTCGATCCTGAGATATTCGAAGTGTTCACTTTTCCTTTTTTAAAGGGGAATGCGGATTCCGCTTTTGAAAATAAAAACACCATCGTTTTAACCCAAACTTCGGCCAGGAAGTTTTTTTCTGATGAAGATCCTTTAGGCAAAATGATCGAATTGGATGGCGATCTTCTGGAAGTGAACGGAATTATAAAGGATATCCCCAAAAACTCAGACATCCAGGTGGATTATTTCAGGCCTTTTATATCCATGAAAGAATTAACAGAATTCCAGCATTTTATCTGGAACTGGTTTGCGTGTCATACCTATGTCCAGCTAAAAGAAGGGATCGATCCGGCTGCAGTAAATCCCAAGATAGCTGATCTGCTCAATACAAACCGTACCTGGTCAAATGATCCTCTGGAAGTATCGCTATTCCCTTTAAAAAAACTACATTTACACGCATTGGGAGGCGGGGGACCGATAAAATACATCTATATCTTCACCATTGTGGCTGTGCTGATCCTGTTCATTGCCTGTATAAACTTTATGAATTTATCCACTGCCAGGTCAGCCAAGCGGGCCAAGGAAGTGGGCTTGAGAAAAATCGTGGGTTCCAACCGTCTTCATCTGGTCAAACAGTTCTTTCTGGAATCCATTGTCTTTTCAATCGTGTCTGTAGTTATCGCCCTTTTATTGGTTTATTTGATAATGCCGTGGTTCAATCTTTTATCAGGAAAACAATTAAGCTTTAATATGTCGGATACCGTATTAATCCTCGGACTTCTCGCAATAGCAATATTGACCGGTGTTGTTGCAGGAATTTATCCTGCCTTGGTTCTCTCGTCTTTTAAGCCCGTAGATGTATTAAAGGGAAGTCTTTTAATCCATGCGAGAGGACACAAAACAGCATCAATGCCTGGGAGAAAATTCAGACAAGTATTGGTTATCACTCAGTTTGTCTTGTCCATAGGTCTTATAATTTGTGCCCTGCTTATTTTTAAACAGTTGAACTTCATGCGGCATGCTGACATGGGGTTTGATAAGGATAACCTGGTGAGGATCTCGATCCCTGAAAAACACCAGGGAAAATGGGAAGCGCTCAAGACAGACTTGGCTCAAAGTATGCACATTTCCGGTATTACTGCAGTTAGCTCTCAAAGTCACGGGGGTTCCATAAACTGGGATGGTGCTTCTGGGGATTTGCAGTATCTCGGCACCAATACAGTTTACCGGATGGTCGATTTTGATTATATCGATACCTATAAATCAGAAATTCTGGAAGGAAGGAATTTTTCCAGGGATTTTTCTTCTGATGTGAACAGTGCTTATCTTATCAACGAGGAAGCCGTTAAGAAGTGGGGCTTTAAAGATCCAATAAACAAGCGGTTTTCTCTGAATGGAAACCCCGGGATTGTCATCGGTATTTTTAAAAATCAGCATTTTGGGTTGAAACATGAGGTTAGACCCTATGTGCTGTATTTATCTTCAAAAACTGACTGGGATAGATATAATTATTTAACAGCCAGACTCAAAGCCAATCACATCACTGAGGCTTTAGAGGATATACAAAAGACATGTAAAGCTCATATTACGGATATTCCGATAGAATTTCACTTTTTGGATGACCTTATCGATGACCTCTATCAAACCGAAGAGCGTTTGAGCGGATTGATCAATACCTTTACTCTCCTGGCAATCGTTATTTCCTGTTTGGGGCTTTTTGGGATGTCTTCATTTATGGCACAGCAAAAGACACGGGAGATAGGCATCCGGAAGGTTATGGGTGCATCAGTTTACCAGATCGTTTTCCTTTTGACCAAAGAATTTGTCCGTTGGGTCTTAATTGCGAATGTCATTGCCTGGCCGGCAGCTTACTTTGCTATGCGGTCTTGGTTGAACATCTACCCCTACCGGATAAAGATTGGTCCCGATATCTTTATTTTTTCTGCCCTTGCGGCTTTGGTCATTGCTTTAATGACTGTCCTCTATCAATCACTCAAAGCAGCCATGACCAACCCGGTCAACTCACTCAAGTATGAATAAGGGATTGATATAAATAACCTGGGTAAAAATATAACTTTCACTCGATTATAATAATTTGTTTTACTTTTTACTATGAAATAATAATTTTGGAGAAATGTATGAAAACCATGTCAAGACGCGAAGAGCAAATTCTCATTGCCATTTGGAATCTAAAAGAGTCTGCGTACCTTTTAGCTATTAGGAAGCATTTATCCAATACACTAAACGCACAATGGTCGGTGGGCGCCATACACAAACCGCTTATGAAACTGGAGAAGAGGGGATTGGTCGAATCATTCCTGGGGGAATCTACAGCTAAACGAGGAGGCAGAAGTAAAAAAATCTACCAGGTCACAAAATTGGGCCTCGAAGCACTCAAAGACATAAAAAAGGAGCATGAACTCCTCTGGTCCAATTTTCCAGAAGTAAAAAAAGCTTGAGATTCAGAACATGAAACCAAAAAAGAAAATTCCTCCCTTTACTGCAGTAAGAATATGTAAGTTTTTCCTCCCAGCTGGTGAAAGAGATTCCATAATAGGTGATTATGAAGAGGTTTTCTCTGATATTATCCTCAATAAAAGCAAATTCAGGGTCCATCTCTGGTATTGGATTCAAATAGTTAGATCGATCTGGGCAGCATTATTGCTATATATTTGGTGGAGTTTTGCTATGTTTTAAAATTATTTAACTATTGGCCTCAGGAATTTTAAAAGACACAAAATATATTCAATCATTAATATATCTGGTCTTGCCATTGGCATGGCCTGCTGCATTCTCATTCTTATCTGGATCAATGATGAAATTCGATTTGACCGGTTTCATAAAAAGGCAGACAACCTCTACCGCGTCGTCAATGATTTAAACTATTCCTCTCTTTCTCAAATTTCCTCTGGATGTGCCTTTCCGTTAGGTCCAGCCATGAAGGAAGAGATCCCGGAAATTAAAGATTTCACCCGTTTTTTATCCGCACAAAAATTACTGGTTGCTTTTAATGGAAAAAGATATTATGAAGACAATTTTTATTTCGCCGACCCGTCCGTCTTTAGACTTTTCAGTTTTCCGATTATCAAGGGGAATCCAGACACAGCTAGATCCAGACAAAGGATTCACAGGCAGCCAGATATTATCTTCAATCCCTAATGAATGTAAACCTGTATAGATTAAGGGGCCAGGGAGTAATCCATTCACTATCTGTCTTTTCAATGCTCGCTTTTTTGGTTTTAGCTGTTGCCTGTATTAATTATATGAATCTGGCTACAGCACGAGCTGGCAGCCGGGTTAAAGAAATTGGAATACGCAAAGTCATCGGAGCGACCAAGAAAAATACACTGAGATAATTCTTAACTGAATCCGCTTTATTTGCCTTTTTTGCCCTTTTTATCTCTTTATCATGTACAAGTCATGAAATCAAAAACCTACACCGAAGCAGGAGAAAAGTTATCTGATTTGATAGAGAGAGTCTGTGAAGACCATGATCCTTTTATCATTACCAAGCGGAGAGACAAGGCGGCGGTTTTGATGTCATTGGAGGATTATGAATCTTTAGAAGAGACGTGCTATCTTCTTAGGAGCCCCCGTAATGCGCAGAGGTTAATGGAGTCGATCAAAGAGATCGAAGAAGGGAAAGGGAAAAAGAAGGATCTTATGGATTGAAAATTATTTTCTCTACTTTTGCTTGGGAAGATTATCTCTATTGGAAAAATCACGATAAGCGTATTAAAAAAAGAGTGAATGACTTGATAAGAGATATCATTCGGACGCCATACAAAGCAAAAGGAAAACCCGAGCCTCTTAAACATGCTTTGTCCGGTTATTGGTCCAGACGAATAAATGAGGAGCACCGCATTGTGTATAAAGTCAAAGATGATTCACTTTTTATCGTTCAGCTTCGACTGCATTACTGAAAAACCGACTTGGCCGGTTAAAAATGGAAAATAACACCCACCTGGGTTGTGAAAAGGTTGGTGCGGGATCTGTTCAGGTCGTAAATCAACCTGTTGTCTTCCCGGCTTATGCCTCCCTCTTTAAGATATTCCGCTTCACCTCCATTTATGTAGCGGGCTTTTAAGTCCAACATGATTTCCCAGCCGCTGCTATTTTGATAGCCGGGTTTATGATAGAGACGGACCATAAGACCGCCGCCTCCTCCAAAGCTTAAAGCCGTATCCCGGTAGTTGTTGGTGCTTATAGGATCATCGGAATCAACATCGTCGATTTGAGTGTCTGTCGTTAAGTGGCTTAAACCCACCAGGGCATCAAGATAGGGCTTTATTTTTTCTCCTTTTATCCGGTAGCGAAAAAGAATATGTCCCAAATAGATACTGTTGGTGGTTGTAACATCAATATTAAAATCTGCATTTGGTGCCTGAAAAAATACTCCGCTTGATTCAGAACCATAGAACAGAATACCAAACGAAACCCCGACGGCAAGCCGCGATTTTATGGGTGAGAAGATAAAGTCAAAACCAAAACCTGCGTTGAAGGTTCCGATGTTATCCCGGAAGACTCCGGTAGGAAATCCTCCCTGGCCGCTCATGCCCAGCTGGAATAAAGGGCCTTTCGCCAGGGCCGGTAAAAACGCTGTCATCATAATAATGATGAAAATCACAAGAAAACATTTTGGTTTTTTCAGACGCTTATATACTGATGATCCGGTAGTTTTTTTTTCACTCGATTGTTCCATGACACCTCCTTTTTCTGAGCTTCACTCCATATGCAGCAATTATTATGCCAATATTTACAGCGAGAGGGGTTTACGCCGGAATCTTTTTTTGTCCTCCCTTTAAGACAATTGTATTACAGCAAAGACATATAGGACTATTCTGACCTCTTTATTCATACCTCAAGGCTTTAACCGGATTGGCCGAGGCCGCCTTGACGGCCTGATAGCCGACGGCGGCCAGGGCGACTGCCAGCGCCAATCCTGCGGCCAAAACAAACAGGCCCCAGTGCATGGGTGCCCGGTAGGCGAAATTTTGAAGCCAGCTGTGCATGGCAAGATAGGTTACAGGCCAGGCAAAGAGGTTGGCCGCCAAAACCAGGAAGAAAAATTCCCGGCAGAGAAGCGCTCCGACCTGTCCAGGGGAGGCTCCCAGTGCCTTGCGAATGCCGATTTCCTTAGTGCGCTGTTCGGCTGCATAAGAAGCCAGGCCGAGAAGGCCCAAACAGGCGATGAAAATAGCTAGAATGCTGAACACCTTCAACAGGGCTTCCATTCGTTGCTCGGAGCGGTAGAGGGTGTCATAATATTGGTTCATAAAGTTGTATTCAAAGGGATATTGAGGTAAAAGCCTATTCCATGTTTTTTCAATAAACGACAGGGCCTTGTCAACAGAGACGCCATGGACCCGGATGAGGACGCGTTCGAGACGCCCTGTTCCAATGAAAAGAACAAGCGGTTCGATTTTTTTGTGCATTGAAAGAAAATGGAAATCGTTGACGACACCAATGATTTTTCTGGGGTCGTCTTCGTCCAGGCTGAAACGTTTTCCCACGGCTGATTCCATTCCCATGACTTCCAAGGCGGTCTCATTGACGATGACGGCCGAGTCCGCATCCGAAGAGAATTCCCTGGAGAAGCTTCGGCCTTCCTTCATTTTGATGCCGGTTGCTTCAATGTAGTCGAAATCCACACCGCAGAAAGAGAAGGATATTGACTGTTCGGGATCTTTCCCTTCCCAGTCAGCCCCGGCAAAATTACCGGCTATAAAAAACGGCTGGTATTCGGCCGCGCTGACGGCTGCGATGTCCGGGCTTTGAAGAAGCTCTTTTTTGAAAGCGGAATAGGTTTCCCTCAAACCGGCTCGCATGGGGATGGTCAGCAAATGTTCCTTCTCAAAGCCCAGGTTTTTGTTTTTGATAAATTCCAACTGCCTTGTCACGATTCCCGTTCCGATTATAAGGCCGATAGACAACGCGAACTGGACGATAACCAAAGTTCTTCTAAACAATTTCTTTTGCGATCCATGGCTTTGAGGTCCCCGAAAGACCTTGGTCGGCTGAAAGCTCGAAAGAAAAAGGGCCGGGTAGCTCCCGGATAAAATGCCTGTGATTAAGGCGATCCCTATAAGGAATAAGGGCATTGGGCCGTGTGCCAAAATTTCAAGTGAAATCTCCTTGCCTGAAAGGTTGTTAAAGGAGGGTAAAAGAAGTACCACTAATCCCAAAGAAAGGAAAAGAGCGAAAAAGGTGAAAAGGCAAGCTTCGGTGTAGAACTGCCTGATGATCTGGCTTTTAACGGCGCCGACAACTTTCCGCATTCCCACCTCTAAAGCCCGTTTGGCGGAACGGGCCGTTGTCAGGTTTATGAAATTGATACAGGCGATCAATAGGACAAAAATGGCGATGATGGAAAAGATGGCCACATACTGTGTCTCACCCCGGTTGTTTCCGAAACCAAAGGTGGACTTGAGATGGATATCCGTTACCGGACGAATGAAATAGGTTTGGTTAAGAGTATCGGTATGTTTTTTGATAACCGCTTCGATTTTTTCGCCGATTCTCTCGTGTGAAGAAAGTTCGGCCAGTTTGACATAGGTTGTGATCGAATTATTTTGCCAATTTTCCAGGTTGCGATCTAAAACCTGAAGAAGGGCATAGGGAAAGGCCATATCGAACTTAATGGTGGAATTGGAAGGCATGTTTTGAAAAACACCCGTCACGGTAAAATCGCGGTCGGTGTTGACGGTCATTGTTTTTCCGATGGGATTTGTGTCCCCAAAATATTTCCGAGCCGTATCTTCGGAGATAACCAGCGATTGAGGAGAAGATAAAGCTGTACTCGGTTCTCCTTTTACCAGGGGAAAGGAAAACATCGACAAAAATGAAGGGTCAACAGCAGCTGTCCTGCTTTCGATAAAACGTTTATCCCCGACCTGAACGAGAATCTCTTCCATCCTGTTTAACCGGGCAGCCTCTTCGATTTCCGGAATTTCCGACTTAATTTCCGGAGCGAGCGGATGGGGGGTGACGTTAACATGGAACATTTCTCCCGAATAATCCTGATCGAACTCTACCCGGTAGAGCAGGTCGGCGTGTTCATGGAAACGGTCAAAGCTCAATTCATCCAAAACCCATAGGGTGAT
Source organism: Candidatus Aminicenantota bacterium (assembly GCA_016927475.1). Taxonomy (GTDB): domain Bacteria; phylum Acidobacteriota; class Aminicenantia; order Aminicenantales; family Aminicenantaceae; genus JAFGMO01. The sequence continues at coordinate 41,307 of JAFGMO010000069.1, read as the reverse complement.
GAACAAACAACAGGCTATTCCAACGGCCAAACCGAATATATTGATAAGGGAATAGCTTTTTTGCCGTTTGAGCGAACGGAAAGCCATCTTTAGATAATTTTTAAACATCTGATAACTCCAACTGATCGAATTTTTTAAAAACGAAGGAAGGGATTTTAAAACCTGTCTTCTGTACCACTGTCTTGCCTTCTTCGATCCGCATTCAGTTTGAAAAAGCATGAATTCTTCTTCCAGGTCTCCGGTGAGGGGGGATTGTGTGTATTCGTTGAGGAGCCGCTCCCAAAAAATGTGTAAGTAAGTGGGTTTTTCCTTTTGCTGTTTTTTGCCGGGAGATTTTGTTTTTTTCATGGTGCCCCTGCTGAAATCATTCCGTTTCCTTTATCACGTGCCAAAGTTTATCTCGGATATTTTTATGGGCGAGGAGCGCATCCCGTCCTTTTTGAGTCAGGCGGAACATCCGCTTGCTGCGTCCTCCCCGTTCTTGGGTGGGATGGGATAGGGATGATATGATGAGGCCGCGCTGTTCCAGGCGATAGAGGGGATCGTAGACGGCCCCGATGGCCCAATCTTTGCCCGTTGTTGTGGAAAGTTCCCGGCGAATGGTGACCCCGTAAGCGTTTCCTTCCAGGCGAAGGACAACCAAGAGGAGCAGTTCATCAAGGTTTGTAAGAATTTTTGGAGATGAGTCTTTTTCCATTTTTATTCTTCCTTTTTACCCACCATGATAAAATTCTGTCCGGTGCGGCCTTTATTTGTCTTGAGAACATGAATATATATTAGTACGCATGGGTTTGAAAAATGGTTGGCACCATTATTTTAGGGAAGATTTTTGAGGAACATACGTCAAAATAAATAATGAGGAACTTTTCTGTCTTTCCTACAAGCCGTCCGGCTTTTCATATAACGATTCCGTTTAACAAGCACATAAAACGGAGTCCCTATTATCAATCATCACAGTAAACAGGAGGACTATATGAAGCAGTATTCATTTTCAAAGAATGTTGTCTGGAAAACGGCTTTTTTCGTGCTCTTTTTGTGTTTATTGTTCCCGCCGATGGAATCCGCGCAGGAAACGTCTTCAAAGTCCGCTTATCATAATTATGCGGAACTGACTAAAGCGGTCAAAAACCTGGAAGCCAACTACTCACAGGTGGTCAAGCTTCTTTCCATTGGAAAAACGGTTCAAGGGCGGGATGTCTGGCTTCTCAGGCTTTCGGGAATCGAAGGATCGCCCCTCGAAAAACAGGCACTCTTTATCGCGGCCAACCTTGAAGGTGATCATCTCATAGGAAGCGAGGTAGCCCTGGGCATTGCGGAAAACTTAGCCTCAAACTACGGCAAAAATGCTGAAGTGACGGCCGTTTTGGACAAGCGTACCTTTTATATCGTTCCCCGCCTTAATCCGGACGGTGCCGAAGCCTTTTTCAACGACGTAAAGATTGAACGATCGGAAAACTTCAATCCGCGCGATGAGGATTATGATTGGCGGATCGATGAGGACGGTCCAGAGGACCTCGACGGAAACGGGTTCATCACCAAAATGAGGGTAAAAGACAAAGATGGAGACTGGATTATTGACGAGAAGGACCCCCGTTTGATGAAGAAAAAAGAACCCGGGACACCGCTGGACAAACTCTACACGATTTATACGGAAGGAATAGACAACGACGGCGATGGTTTGTACAATGAAGACGCTCCGGGCGGCTTCAACATCAACCGGAATTTTCCCCATAATTTCGGTTACAAACCCAAGGGGCTTAAAGTTTATCCCGCCTCCGAGGTCGAGACCCAGGCTCTGATTGGTTTTATGACCCGCTACGACCCGCAGATTAAAACCCAGCCGCATCTGAACATCTGCGGAGTACTTGTTTTTTCCACATTCGATAACCTGGCCGGTGAGGCGGGCATAGAATGCGGCACGCCCGTTTTTCCCGAGCCTCCTCAAAGCGAAGGTCCCGAAACGGGCGGGAGGATGATGAGATTCTTCAGAATGGGCCGGAGGGGAGGAGACCAGGCTGCCGAACAGCCAAGACCGACGGATCCTCAATCCAAAAAAACGGATGGCCGGGACCTGCCGCTTTTCAGAGCCGTCAGCGAAAAGTACAAGGAGCTGACGGGGATCACAAGTACCCATTCGGAAAATCCCTTCGGCTCTCTTTTGGAATATGCTTATTTCCAGTACGGTGTGCCGTCCTTCTCGGCCAACCTCTGGTCCTTCCGTGAAGAGAAACCGGCAGGTCCTCCTTCAAAGAGGCGTGCTTCAGGTGAAGGAATAGCCGAAGCACCGCCGGCCAAGGCGCGAACTCAAATGCCGTCCATGGACCGGAGCGCTATGATGCAGCGGTTTTTGGCCATGCGGCAGGGGGGTGCGCAGGGCGGCGGCCCGGCGCCTTCATCTGATGTCGACGCCAAATGGCTCAAGTGGATCGATGAAAAAAATGAAGGCCGGGGTTTTATTCCCTGGACATCTTACGAACACGAACAATTGGGAACAGTGGAGATCGGCGGATTCGTTCCTTACTTGAGAGTCAATCCTCCCCAGAGTGAAATTCCGGAGCTTGTTAAAAACCATACCGCCTTTTCTCTTTTTCTGGCCGGGCAGTTCGCCGAAATAAGAATGAATTCTCCTGAAGTGGAAAAACTTTCTTCCAATCTTTACCGGCTGACCGTTAAAGTTGTTAACCATGGAGAGTTTCCCTACTGTACGAATATGGGGGAAAGGACGCGGAATGTAAATCCTATTCTTATTCGCCTCCATTTTGAGGATGATAAAAAGATGGAGCTTTTCGGCGGCAACAAACGGGTGGACCTTAATACCTTGGATGCGGGCGGAGAAAAAGAATACAAGTGGCTGATCATTTCCCCGCCTGGGAAAAAAGTGGACGTTACGCTCTGGGCCCGAAAGGGCGGAGGGGCCTTTAAAAAAACGGCCATTCTCAAATGAATAAGGGAGGATAAAGATGAAACAGATGCACAACAACAGAGGATTTAAAGCAGGTCTTTTGGTTCTAACGGTTCTCGTCGGCTTTTCACTGGCGGCGGGACAGGATTATCTGCCCCGCAAGTGGAACACAAGGAAAGTCAATCTCAGCTTTAACAAATATTACGATTGGCAGGAGGTCGAGGCGGCCCTTCGGTCCCTGGAAAAGGCTTATCCCAAGTTCCTCAAGCTCCGGTCCGCGGGAAAAAGCTACCAGGGCCGGGAATTGTGGTACATGACCATCAACAATCCCGACACCGGCGGAGAGATGGAAAAATGTGCTTTCTACATGGATGCCAATATTCACGGGAATGAAATCCAGGGAGGTGAAATAGGGATTTACACCATCTGGTATTTGATGGAGAACTATGCCTACAACGATTATGTTCGAAAGCTGGTCGATGAGCGGGTTTTTTATATCTTTCCCAGCGTCAACCCGGACGGCCGGGATCTGTGGCTGCACAAAGGGGGAAGTGCCCGTTCCGGACAGATGCCGGTGGACGACGACAACGACGGCCTCTACGATGAAGACGGACCGGAAGACCTGGATGGTGACGGAGAGGTTGGCGCCATGTACATCAAGGTCGAACCGGGGAAAGGAACCCATCGTCTCAGCGACAAGGGAGACCGGTTGGTTCCCATCGAGAAAAATATCGAGGGGCGGCCCGACGAGTTGGGTGATTATGAATACATCGGAAGCGAAGGTTTGGACAATGATGATGACGGACGGTACAATGAAGACACTGGCGGAGGATACGATCCTAACCGTGACTGGGGGGCTTTTTGGCAGCCGAAACACATCCAGCGCGGTGCGGGAGAATATCCCTTTTTCTGGGTGGAATCCAAACATATCCGTGATTTTCTCTATGCCCATCCCAACATCGCCGGAGTCCAGGCTTTTCATAACTCCGGAGGAATGATTCTTCGTGGTCCCGCCGCCCCGATACGGGAAGAGTTCCCGCGTCAGGACTTGGCCGTCCTGGATGAGATAGGGAAAAAAGGTGAAAAAATCATCGAAGGATACCGCTACATCGTTATCTGGAAAGATCTCTACCCCGTTTGGGGAGGATTCGTCGAGTTCACCTTCGATATGCTGGGCATATATTCCTTTACCAATGAGCTCTGGACATCACGGGCCGACCTGAACAAGGACGGGGACATAAGCGAGGAGGAAGAGGAATTTTTCGAAAAGTTAATCGATATGGATAACACGGCCGTGGCCATGCACGAAATCGACCATCCGCAGTTGGGGAAGGTGCTCATCGACCGCGATACGACAAAGCTCAGCGGACGGGTTCCCCCATCATGGCTTCTGGAAGAGCTCTGTCATAGAAATATGGCTTTCTGCCTGCTCCATGCCTACGAAATGCCGCTTCCGGTTGTTAAAAGCGTGTCTGCAGAAAAAATAGACGGGAATCTTTACCGGGTTTCAGTTGTCCTTTACAACAGCCGGTTGATGCCGACCATGTCGCAGGTTGCTGTCGATAACAAGGTTCAGAGACCGGATATCCTATCGATAAAAGGACAGGTTAAAGTCCTGGCTGCCGGGCACAAACCCTCCATGAGCCTGCCGGCGGGTATTCCTGCCCGGTTTCGAATGTTTTTCAGGAGAGGGTTCGGCGACCGTGCCAGCGAGGTGACCTTCATCGACCAGAAAGATCCTCAGAATCTAAAGCTGACAAACGGAATTCCCGGCCGAAGCGAGGCGGAATATCAATTTCTGGTGGAAGGGAAGGGAAAAGTAACGGTCACTCTTGACTGTGTCAAGGGAGGCCGCCATGTCAAGGAGATCGAACTGAAATAGTGTTTTTGATATAATCGTTTTATCTCGGAAGACAAAAGAAGACAGACATTTTCAAGACATTTTCCCTGTTGATTTTAAGGAAAAAATATGTTAATCTAGCGACTTGCTAGTCGCGACTTTAAAGTCGCTTGTTTTTCAGAAAATGGAGGCGACGATGCCTTTGAGTACATTTGAAAACCTTAACAAAGAAAGGCAAAAAGAAATTTTAGATACATGTTTGGAGGAATTTGCTCTTCATGACTACCGGGATGTTTCGTTGACCCGGATCATAAAAAAATTGGGTTTAGCCAAAGGGAGTTTCTACCGCTATTTTTCGTCCAAAAAGGAACTCTATGCTTATCTTATTGAATACGGAAAGAGGGCTACATATGAGCTGTTTAAGGATATTTTTTTTCGTTCCGTAGAAGATGTTCTCGATTCCTGGGTCAATTTTTATCTGGCCTGCGCCGAACAGGATAATGCCCATCCGCTTATCGGATATTTCGGGTACAAGGTCAGCCGGGAAAGGAACAATCCTATTCTTAATGATGTCCCTTTAACGTCAAAGAAAAAAGGAATGGAAGTCTTACGAGATATGTTTAAGGAGCAGCAGGAAAAGGGGAAACTTCGAAAAGATGTCGATGTCGAGCTGCTTATCTTTATCCTTATTCAAGTTCAAGAAGGGTTTATCGACTATTTAGCCCTAAAGTACGACATCGATTTTGAAGAAAATATCAGGGGAAAAAAGCCTCTGTTTCCCTTATCCAGAGAGGTTCTGAAAAAGGAATTGGAGGCTTTTGTCACGGTCCTCCGTGAAGGTTTTTCCGCGGGCGAGCACGGATCGGTCAAAGGAGAAAAAAATGCTTGATGAAAAAAAACTTCTGGAATCACTGGAAGGTCTCGAGGGACCTGAACTGGAAAGATTGAAGGACTTTTTAGCGGGACATAAGCTTAAGAGTCTGGAATTTGAAGGAAGGGAGATTGATTACCTCATTTGCGGAGAAGGACCGCAAACCCTGCTCTCTTTCGCCGGAGGCTGGGGGCCCCCGCAGCTTCTTTATGAAACTATTCTGAGCTTCGAGGAGACAAGCCGGGTGGTTGTTGTCGACATCTCTCCTTTCAGAGAGCCGGATATTATGTGCCGGGGGATCAACGCCGTTCTGAAAACGGAAGGGTTAGATCAAGTGATTCTTCTGGGGCAATCCTTTACTGGAATAATCGCTCAGTTGTATTTTCGAAGAAACTTTCGGCGGGTGAATGGAATGGTGCTGACCTGCACGCCGGCTCCCTTGAAGGAGAAGTGTAAAAAATGGGCCTTGAACCTTATGAGAATACTTCCCGTCGGACTTTTCAAACCCATTGTCAAGAAAAAAATGTCCGGTTATCTGGAATTCGAAAAGGAGGTCTCCGATAAGGTGAAAAACCGGCTGATGTTCCGGACGGAGCTCATGAAGAACATTTTGGGCCAGTACTTCAACCGGCGGGTGATGCTCAGCGCCGTGGAGCTGGCTTTTGCATTTAGTTGGGAGGGTGCCTATCAGCCGGATGAGTTCCATGATTGGCAGGGAAAAATTCTCATCATTACCTGCGAGGACGATCCTTTACATGCCGATGCCGAGGTCCTGATCTCTTCACTGCCTTCGGCCGAGATGTTTAAACTTCCCACAGGATTCAAACACGTCGCGCCTTTAGTGAAAAAAGAAGATGTTGATGCGCGTATTCAAAATTTTATTGGTGGGTTGAGACATTAATCCTTAAGATGCTTTTCAAACCATAGGTTTCTTGAGTTCAACGAAAAACCCAGTGAAGCATAAAGGGCCTTGCCTGCCACATTTGTTTCATCAACCGTCAAGCCAACAAGTTGGACATCCTTAGCTTTCAGTAAAGAAAGTCCGGATCGGACGAGTTTTTTTCCGATTCCGAGTCCCCTGTGCGCGGGATGAACTCCGACCATGTAGATACGTCCCTTTTTTTTGCTTGCCTTTTTAACATCTGGTAATACCAGGTGGTTCCAGCAGTAGCCGAGGAATTCCTTTGCTTTTTTTTCAACGATTACGTCTTCGATTTTTGTGCCTGTAAGAGCAAGCCAAAAGCGAATATCTTCGGTGGTATTCGGGTTGAAGTCCCAACTTCCCTCGAAGCAGATGTTCTGAAGGCCGGCTAACTGCTCTTCTTCTCCAGGTTTGAAATGGTTGTCATACGGACCGGAAATATTGTTTGCGGATTCGGGCGTTTTAGAGAAATCAATCGTCATCTCCAAAAATGTCCGTACAGGAACAAATCCATGGTTAATAAAAAATTTTCTTGCCTCATTGTTCTTCTCAGGAAGATAAACATGAACTTTTTTAGCTTCCAGTTCGCCCGCTCTTTCAATGGACAGTTCCAGCAGGGAATCCGCTGAGTTTTTTGTGGTACGTGAGTATCCGCTGAGGACGGCCCTCTGAATATGGCTCTCGAAAAATACGTTCATCCAGCCCACAATCCGTCCTTTTTCCCAGGCAAGGAATAAATCTTTTTCCACGGAATATCCAGGTTTTTGAAGGCCTTTTTCCATGATTTTTTGCAAAAAAGTATTACCTGTTTGGGAAGCTTTTTGTCCCTTTAGATAGGAAAGCAAAGGGTTTTTATCGTTCTGGTTATAGGTTCTGACCAAGTTGTTGGGAAAAGACATGTTCGTGAATGTATCAGGTGAATGGATGTTTATTTTAGCAAAGAGCCTGATGATATTCAATTTGATGAATGAAACAAAAACAGATTCAATTTTTATTGACATTCTTATCGCGGAAGAAGTAACCTAAAATTAAGGGGTGAAAATGCTCGAATTGAAGGGACTCATCAAAAAATACCATGTTTTTCCGGCTGTGAATAAAGTAAGCTTCGCTGTCGGCCCTTCTGAAATCCTGGGATACCTGGGTCCGAACGGAGCGGGAAAATCGACGACCATCAAGATCCTTGCGGGTTTGCTCAAACCAACGGAGGGAGAAATCCTATTCAACGGCCGGAACATCAACAAGAATATTTATGATTTCAAAAAAAGGCTGGGTTATGTTCCCGAGGAATCCGAGATTTACCCCCATTTGAGTGCCTATGATTACCTGCTTTTGGTCGGCCGCCTTCGCCGCATCCCGGAAGATATTCTCCACGAAAAAATTATTCAGTTTATGAAGCTTTTCGGCCTCTCCGAGGATATGCACGCGGCCATATCTTCCTTTTCGAAGGGGATGATTCAGAAGGTCCTGATAACCTCGGCCCTGCTGCATGACCCGGAAATCCTCCTCCTGGACGAACCCCTTTCCGGGCTCGATGTCACCACGGGCCTTGTGATCAAAGACCTCCTTCAGAAGCTGGCCGGTGAAGGCAAAATCATTATTTATTCCTCCCATGTTCTGGAAGTCGTTGAAAAGATATGCACGCGGGTCATTATCATTCATAAAGGAGAGGTGGTTGCTGATGATTCGGTGGAAAATCTAAGAAGCCTGATGAAACTTCCTTCGCTGGAAAAAATCTTCAGCCAGCTTGTGGTCCGGGAGGACACGAGGGGGATCGCTCAAAAAATGGTTGCGGCCATGAAAACCTCCACCTGACGATTTATGCGCATTTATCATCATATAACGGCGATTTTTCAAGGAAAAACCAGCCAGGTTTTCTTGCTCACCCAGCACTTTTTCCGCAGGCTTTTTATTAATGACATCATTTCTTTCGAAGACCTGATGAAAGAAAAAGTAGTCGGCCTTCTGGCCCTCATCGCCGTCTTGAGCGCAGTTTTCGGCGATTTCCTTATCTCCAGATACATGTTCATAAGGGATATGAGTCCGGCCTGGGTAGAAATGTGTTTTTTCATTTCTTATCTTATGGTTTTGATGGGGATTTTGGCCGTCATCGAATGGGATGTGTTTCTCCCGGATAAGAGAGATTACGCCAACCTTATCCCCCTTCCGGTGAAATTCCGGCAGCTTCTTCTGGCAAAATTTGCCAGCCTTTTTGCTTTTGTTTCGTTATTCGCCGTTGCCGGGAATGTTTTAGCGATTTTTGTTTTTTCTTATTATCTTGTTCTGCTTCCGAGTAAGTCGTTGATCGAGGTGTTCCGGTTTGCAGGCGCCCTTGCCTTAGGTTTTTTTGCGGCCGAATTTTGTGCTTTTTTCTCTCTCATTCTTATTATGGGTTTTTTGATGACGGTTTTTAAACCGCGGGCTTATGAAGTGGTCTCCCTCGGATTCCGTGCGCTGGTCATTATGGTTTTTATCTTTCTGATGCTGGCTATGATCACATCGTTCTTCAGCATTCCTGAGCTGGATTTTCTCTTGAAACTGAAGGCAAACGATTCTCCTTATCTTTACCTTTTGCCTCCCATGTGGTTTGTCGGACTCATCAAGAGCATAATGGGTGTTAAAGACCCGCTATTTTCCCAACTGTCCGTTTTGGCCTGGATATCCCTCATTGTTTTAGCTTTATCTTTTTTTGTATTTGCCTTCACCGGATACAGACGGCAGCTGGCCGGAATGCTGGATGTGAAAAAGAAGCATGTAAAGTATTTCCCTATGGGGAAATTCCTGTCAAGCCTGTTTCATAAAGTTTTTCTGAAGAATCCCATTCAAAAGGCGGTTTTTCATTTTTTCCGAAAAACAATCTGGAAAAGCGCTCACCACAGGATGGGATTGGCGCTCCATACATCCGTAGCCGCCGCCCTATCCTTATTACTGTTTGCGTATATGATTTTCGAGCGCCAGAATCTGCATGAGGTCAATGCGACCATGCTCTCCTTCACTCTGATTTTTTATACCCTTCTGATCATGGGGGCTAAAAGCCTGGTGGATACGCCGGCATCACTGGAAGCCAACTGGATATTCCGGATAACAGAGAAAAAAAACAAGAAGCCCTATATCACTGGATTAAAAAAGGGAGTTTTTGTCGTCATCCTTTTTCCCGTATTCGTTTTTTTTGTTATATTTTTTGTTTTTCTTTGGGGACTGAAAATTTCATTTCTTCACAATCTTTTTAGCCTGTTTGTCTCCCTTTTTTTGATGGAAGTCTTTTTTGGAAGATACCATAAGGTCCCCTTTACCTGTCCTTCAGTCCCGGGCAAATCCAGGGTTCATCTCTGGTGGTTTTTTTATGCCATAGGATTTTTTCTTTATCTGGAAATATTATGCCGGCTGGAGGTGTTCCTCCTCAAAAATCCGCGAGGGTTTTTTGTTTTTTATACCGTATTGATTGGATTTTTTCTTATCTTTAAATTCCTTCAGGCCATCCTCAGTCAAAAAGATTTTTCGCTCATTTTTGATGAGAAACCCCCGTCCGTTATGATCTCCCTGGTTAATCCTGAAGAGGAATGATTGTTTAATAACCTGCATTATTCATAAATTTGGCCGACAAAAATGGAATAATTTAATCAGTATGTATCATATACTGGTATTCAATGGCAACATGGATGATGAAACATCTATCATGAAGATTATGGAAAAAATGTTAACCAAATTTATGAATTTTTCATGCGCATGCGCACCCACGAACGATGAAAATTATTGCCCGTAATCCTGGATCACCCGGATGAACCGGGTGATGACTATTGTTATTTTCTAGGTAATAATGCAGGTTAATATCCGTTGCCGAACCTGGGATTGACGACATTGCTGTATATGGAGCCGAAGGTGTAGCTGAGGCCGATGGAAGCATAATACCTGTAGTCGGTGGCCAGCTCTTTTCTCATGAGGAGTATTTCCTCGTAAGAGGCCCCGGCTTTCGGCAGGGAAAGCTGGTCGTGTATGCGGGAATAGCTTCCCCATAGCTCAAGGGACAGGCCTTTTACGATATTGATGGAAACCTCGCCTGAAAGAACCAGCCTGTTTTTCGAGAAGTCGTAGAAATAATGCGTGCCTTCCAAACTGGTGCTTATCGTTCCCCACGGTTCTTTAAGCTCCAGGGTCAAAGTCAGTCCTTCATAGAGGAGATTGTCTTTGGTTTTGTTATAGATCGTTTCTTCTCTGTAGTTGGCAAACGAAAAGCCGATTCGGTAAAGACACCTGAGCTGCCTTCTCGTCGATTCGGAATAGGGAAAAAAATTGTACTCAACAGCAGGGCAGGGATAAACGGCAAAACGAATATTACTGTATGTCGAAGATGAAAGTGTTAAATAGCCTCCTACGGACCAATGGTCGTTGATGCTTTTTACGTATAATCCGTTGAAACCCTGACTTTCCGACGTGCTGGAAATGGTCGTTCCGTTTATAGTGAAATTGTCCTCGGAATAACTGGCGGAAAGACCCAATTGAAGTTTGGATTCAGGAATCACTCTGTTTGCTGAAAAATCCCCATAAATGCTTATGGATTTTGTGGTGCTCTGTCCGTTTAGGTAGCTGTAGGCGCCGATGTTGAACACCCAAAAGTTCCATTTATCTTCAACGGCGGTGGGTTTTACGTCTTCTTTAAAATCAACGGAAAGAAGGTCGCATAGAGGAGTGTTTGCTACATAAGATGTGAGCCCCATTTTTAATGTCCGGACAAGTTTTTTGCGGACCTCATCTTCCGTATCCATCTGTTTGGTAAAAAATTTTAGTGTGGCGTTGATGTCGGAAAATTTTTCCCTGCCGATAAAGGCGAGTGTGTATTCTTTTCCTCCGCTTCCTGTTCGTTGAGTGGTGATCAAAACATGGGCATCCGCCTCTTTGCGGTCTCGGACATAATTGACAAAGGTGATTTTTTCCCTGATATAATCGATGTCACAGTACTGGCAGTCGATATAGATTTTGGGGGCGCCTTTCTTTAACTCATTAATATTTTTCTCCTGGTTTTCTTGGGAATAAGCGGCTATGGCAAATCCGGGAAGGAAAACCGATAGAACGAGGAGAACGTTAAAAATCCGTCTCATGATGAAGTCCTTTCACATGTCCCTTTTACCAAATGTACAAGGCATTAAGGTGTAATCATATAACTAATACGTGAAATAGGAGGCAAGTGTTGCAGTTTTTTTAATGAGAATCCTATTCGGCGTGAAAATATTAATGCGGAAAGGGATGCCGCGTCCATCCCGCTCTATTCATAACGAAGGGACTCCGAGGGATTGGATCGGGCGGCCAGAATCGCCTGATAACCTACCGTTGCCAGGGCGATTATGAGAGCGGCGCATCCGGCCGATAAGAATACGGCCAAACGGATATGGATTCTATAAGGAAAATTCTTGAGCCATCCATTCATCAACAGAAAAGCCACCGGCCAGGAGATAAAGTTCGCTAGAAGGACCAGTTTGATGAATTCTTTGGTCAAAAGGAAACTAACGTTAGAGACCGAAGCTCCCATGACCTTGCGGATACCGATTTCTTTTGTTCTTTGCTTAGTGGAATAGCTGGATAAACCGAAAAGCCCTAAACAGGCGATAAAAACAGCGATCAAGGCCAGGTACAGAATCACGCGACCCGCTTTTTTTTCTTCAAGATACATTTGCTGAAAATCTTCATCCAGGAAGCTGTAGTGAAAAATTTGTTTTGTAAAAAGTTTTTCATATTCAGCCTTGATGAAGGCAATCGTGGAAGCCATGTTCCGGGCGGAGATTTTCACGGAGAATCTTCCGCCGCCCCCATCTTCCGGTAAAAGCCGCATCATGATCGGTCCTATCGTGTGATGGAGGGAGAGAAAATGATAGTCTTTGACAATGCCCACTACACTGGCCCCGCCGACTGTTCGCGACCGGTAGTCGATATTATAACGAATCCTTTTGCCGATAGGATCTTTCCAGCCGATTTTGGCGGCCGCGGTTTCGTTGAGGATGACCACATTTTCTTTGCGGCCCCTCATGTCCTTTGAGAATTTATTTCCCTTCACAATCGTCATGCCGTAGGTCGATATCAAATGCTCATCAACATAATTCACGTTGATCTTCATGTAGTCCTCAGCGCCGGCTCCCTCCCATGAGACATAACACCAGTTTGTGGAAGAATGAGGCATATAGTCGGATATGCCCACGTTCAAAATGTTTGGATTATTCGATAGTTCATGTTGGAATGCTTTGATCCTTCCCGGGTTTCCATCTGTTGGAATAGCCAGAATCTGATCGCTGCTGTATCCCAAGTCCTTATTCAAAAGATATTTATGCTGCTGAAGGATGATAACCGTTCCAATGATTAGTCCGATGGAGATGAAAAACTGAAAGACCACCAGAGATTTTCTTAAGAAAATATTTCCGCTTCCCCTATGTTTTGTTCCTTTTAGGGTTTCGATAGGGCGTAGGGAGGAAAGAAAAAACGAAGGATAAATACCGGCGAGTCCGCTGACGATAAGGATCAATCCGATAAGGCCCAGACTGAAAATCCAGTTACCTGCCAGATCAAGTGATAGTTTTCGGTTGACGATATGGCTGAATTCCGGCAGGAATATTCTGGCCAGGATCAGTGCGGAGGCCATAGCCAATGTTACGGTCATAAAAGATTCTCCCAGGAATTGTTTGACAAGAGAAGATTTGGTGGCGCCGACAACCTTGCGCAGTCCGACTTCCCGGTTTCTGTCCGCGGAGCGGGCCGTGGACATATTCATGTAATTGATGCAGGCGATGATCAGGACAAACAGGGATACGGCGGCGAATATATTGACGTTTTTGATGCTTCCCACCAGGCCGATTTCGTGGTTGACGTCGGCATAAAGATGAATTTTAGAGAGCGGTCTGAGATACAGTTCATTCCGGCTCCTTTCCCCTTGAAACTTTTTCAGGAAGGAGTGGATTTTTTCGTTGACGCCTTGTAAGGAATGTCCGGGAGGGAGCATAACATAAACGGGAATCCAATTATCGAACCAGCGGGTAAAAACACTATCCCCGTACAGGGAGGGATATGTGGATACGGACAGTAGGGCATGAAATTGGAGATGAGAATATGGTGGAACGTCCTTAAAAACACCGGTTATGGTGACGTCGTATCGGTTGTCGGCTTGAAGCACTTGGCCCATTGGGTCTTTTTCCTGGAAAATTTTTTTGGCCAATGTATTAGATATGATCAGGGAGAAAGGTTTGGTCAAGGCCGTAGCTCTGTCGCCTTTAATCAAGGGAAAGGAAAATATATCAAGAAATGATTGGTCAACGGCAAAAACTCCCCTCTCTGAAAATTTCGTATTATCCTGGGTGGCAAGAAGGATGCCGCCTCTATTAATGACCCGTGTTACAGCCGTGAAATCAGGAAAATTCTGGGAGAGAGCTTCCGCAAGGGGAGTAGGGCACCCGGCGGTTTTTTCCGTTCCCGATTCATGAGCCAAAACCTGTTCCACCCTGTAGATGCGGTCGCTGTTTGTGTGAAATCTGTCGAAACTGAGTTCATGCTGGATGTAAAGTGCGATAAGAATGAAAAGAGCCAGCCCAACGGTTAAACCGGCGATGTTGATAAAGGCATAACCTTTGTGCTTTTTGATATTGCGAAAACCGGTTTTTAAAAAATTTTTGATCATCTGAAAACTCCAGTAAATCGAATTTTTTATGAATGGAGGAAAAAGCAGGATGGTTTGAAACCAGAAAAAAAGATAGGCTCTAAACCGGCCTTTTTTTGAAGTTAATGAATGATATCGTTCCTCGAAATCCCCCAGTGCCGAATATCGGACATGCGGATCGAGCATAGTCTCAATGAACTTGACGGCTAAAGACGGGGGGGACTTTTTTTTCATTTATCTTTTATCTCGAACGAGGGGAGTTCAGACCAGATTAAGGTGTTTATCTTTTTGATAGTCATCAGTGCCTGCTGCCCCTGGCGGGTCAATCGATAGAAAATTTTCCTTCTGCCGCCGCGTTCGGGCATGGGTTTTCCTTCTATGGATTGGACCAATCCGTTTTTCAGCAGACGGGCAAGCGAAGCATAGATCGATCCCGTCAGCCAGGTTCTGCCTGTGGCTTTCCGGACCTCATCGAGGATGGTGACGCCGTAGGCATTATCCTGAAGCCGCCAGATGCTCAAAAGGATGATTTCTTCCAGCCGGGAAATAAGCCTCATTTTTTTCTCCTGAATATGTATACGTTTGTTGGAGTAATAAAGTTTCATTTTTTTGAATTTATCTCGGAGTCGGAGAATCTGACCGGGAATGGGTCAAGTGAAAAAAAGCTGTTAAAAAATATTACATATAATGATGAAAATCGACAGGGCTACCTCTTGTGGGATTTTGGCATATTATGTGCAGTTAATGCTGAAAAACGGAAATGGAATATCTTTCAGGATCATATTGGTGAACAGACAAATTTCATTTCATTCTTGTTAAGGAGAAAAAAGTGAAGACTAAAGTGATAGGGACTGCTCTTATTGTTATTTTTTTATGCGGATTTTTTCCGTCTTTCAGCGAAGCTGGTCAAAAGAACAATGACAAATCCAACCTCGTTTTCGCCTGCATGGTTTTTCCCTTAAACAATGAACTGGAGTCGACCATATGGGCCGAGAGCATAAGAAAATTCGGGGGGGAATACGCCTTGAATCCCATTTGGATTTTTGTGCCTCAGAATAAAGAGAATCTGACGGCGTTTACAAGGAACAAACTTGAGAAACTCGGCGTCACTTTAATTTCTTACCCGCTGGACCAGAATACATTGAGGTTCCCTTTTGCCGCCAAGGTGTCGGCCTCTTCTGAAGCGGAAAAGGCGGCGGCGGGAAAATATGAGCTTCTTGCCTGGATGGACCCCGATAACATCATTGTGAATGATCCTGTTGATTTCAGCCTCCCGGAGGATAAAAGCCTGGCCTACCGTCCCGTTCACCATATCAACATCGGCAGTCCCTATGACCAGCCGCTTGATGATTTTTGGGAATGCATCTACAGGGATTGTAATGTTCTTATGGAACAGGTTTTTCCTATGAATCCCAACGTCGAGGATATTGATATCAGACCCTATTTCAACGCCGGCCACCTTGTTGTGCGGCCGGAGAAGGGTTTGCTGGCGCTCTGGGCCGATCGTTTTGAAAAAATATACCGCAAGCCGGAATATCAGACGTTTTACAAAAACGATTTCCGTTATGCCGTATTCGTCCATCAGGCCGTTTTATCCGGCTGCATTTTATCGCATATAAAAAAAACGGAGCTTTTGGAGCTGTCACCGAAATATAACTACACCTTGAACCTTTATCAACAGATCCCTGAAGAAAAAAGAGTGCAGAAACTGAACGATTTGATAACCGTCCGTTATGACCAGTTCAACCGTCCCCAGTTTTGGATGGCACTTATCGACATGGACGAACCTTTGAGAAGCTGGATAAGCGAGCGGTTCCGGTTACGAGGAATAAACATCCTTTCCTATTTCGGAGAAAAATTCGGCGCTAATAATTATCTCAACAGAGACATGTTCGAACGGTACGGATGGCATGTTACCAAAGCCGGCCTGCGGGAATCGATCGAGGGATGTCCGTTTTTCAGCAATCCCTTAAAAACGGCTCCGCTCAAACCGGATATTCTGCTGGATCGCATCAAACGTATCGAGTTTTATGACGCCTTGGCCCTTATGCCTGTCTCTTCTTATTACCATAAAGATCCTTACCGTGATTTTATGAATAACGGCAAAGCGATGAATCTCATTAAAGAAGCGGTTCAAAAGAATATTCCGCTGTCGACAATGTGTGCGGGAGCGCGGGTACTTGCGGTGGCCGATGTCATCGAGGGTAAAAAGATCTTAGGGCAGCCCCCATTCAAAGAGGAGTACGAAAAGGCCGGAGCCGTTTTTCTGGGAAAAGATTTTCCTCCGCAGATACAGGGTGGTATCGTGACCGGTTCGAGAGACCAGTATTATAACTATTTCAATGTTCTGGCCTTGGCAACGATGATCGAAGAAAGGGGAGGCCGGGGTCCCCATGAAGGCAGGCCGGAAACTTCCTTTATTTTTTCAAGAAATATCAAAATCGCTCAAGAAAATGCCTCCTGGCAGAAAATTATAGGAGGCTTCGGTGCAGACGGGGGGAGGGCCATAACCGGTACAGACGATGGTGGATTTCTTGTGACCGGATATAGCTTTTCGCGGGGAACGGGTGACGCTGATATGCTTGTCATTAAAACAGATGCTTCCGGGAAATGTGTGTGGTCAAAATCTTACGGTGGGAAGGGAACGGAATACGGAAACGGGTGCCTGTTTTTGGCCGATGGCTGTCTTTTCGTAGGCTACACGACATCTTTCGGCGCCGGCTCTAGAGATGTTTACGTCGTCAAAACCGACCTCGAGGGAAAAGAACTTTGGTCGCGAACTTTCGGCGGAACGAGCTGGGATGTGGGGACGTCTTTATGCGAATCATTTGACGGCGGGTATATGATATGCGGGTTTACCCATTCCTTCGGAGCCGGAGAGGAAGACATATATGTTGTTAAGACAGACAGAGAAGGAAAAGAATTATGGTCCAAAACGTACGGCGGAAAAAGGTTCGAATACGCCCATTCTATTCACAAACTAAATAACGGCCATTATATCATCGGCGCCGTGACGGGGACCTTCGGGGGCGGGAATTCCGATGTGTATCTGGTCGAGATCGATGAGCAGGGAAATGAAGTCTGGACAAAATCCATCGGCGGACAATTGGAAAGTATGCTTCCCGAAGCCGAGCGTACTCCTTTTGACTGGTCAACGCAGCTTCAGGTCTGCAGGGATGGAGGGTATATTCTGACAGGCTATACCAACGCCAAAGATATCATGAACGTTCTCGTTGTGAAAACGGATGAACAAGGAGAAATTGTTTGGGGAAAGAACCTCGGAGGCGGTCCCTTTTACGATTACGGTTTTTCGGTGGCGGAGACAGTGGATGGTGATTTTTTTGTATGCGGAACCACAAAATCTATTGATGAGAATAACGATATTTTGCTGGCCAGGATAGATCAAAACGGCCGGATTTTATCCCAAAAGAAAATCGGGGGATCGGGTTCCGATTGGGGAAGTGCTTTGTTTCTTGACAAGGAAGGCCATCTCATCGTAGCCGGCCACACCAATTCCTTGAGTTTCGGTTCTTACGATGTTTTTCTTCTGGCGCTTGAACCATTTTAAATCGGGGACACAATATCCACTTACTCATTATTATCCTGGGAAGTGCTTTGCCGAGTATCGGTTTACTCAATACGCAAGTTATGCGCCGGATTGGTGCGGATCGTTTTCATGGATTGTAATCCAACGGTTAGCGCGGCAATAATGAAGGATACCATCGCCGCCAGAGCGAAGATCCACCAGGAAAGCTGTGTCCGGTGGGCAAAATCTCTGAGCCAACGGTGCATGACAAGATAGGCACAAGGACACGCCAGACAATTTCCAAGGAGTACGAGTCCCAAAAAGTTTTTTTGAACAAGCTTCATCACTTGAAGGGGGCCGGCTCCCAAAACCCGGCGGATGCTGATTTCCTTTCTTCGACGTATGATCATCAGCAGCGTCAAACCAAACAAGCCGGAACAAGCAATAAACAGCGCGATTGAGGCCGAGATTCTTACGATTTGGCTCCAACGGGATTCCTGGCCGTAAATTTGAGCGACACTGTCTGAAACGAATATAGAATCGAAGAGTGTGTCAGGCCATAGATGCGTATAAAATTTTTTGATGGATGAAACGGCCTCAGGCATCGATTCCTCCCGGAAACGAACGTATAAAAATCCAAATTCCGCATCAGGATCAATTTGGATAACTTGACCATTCACATCACGTTTAAGAGACAGTACATTAAAATCTTCGATCACACCGGCAATCGGAATATTCTTGTATGAGGCCCGCATCACACGTTCAATCGTTTGTCCTATGGGATTTCCCTGAATAAATTTTCTTGCAAATTGCTCAGAAACGAAAAGAGAATGTTCATTGGAAATTTCTTCCGGAAGGGAACCCTGCTTGATCCTCAGTCCTAGGGTGCTGAAAAAATGAAAATCAACTTTACTGCTGAAAACAATGTGTCCATGACCGTCAAAATCCTTGATGACATTTGCTTCTCCGCCCAATCTGGCTGAAGAGCATGTCACATGGCTAACACCCGGCTGCGAAGCGATAAACTTTTTAAAATCCTGAATTCGCTCCTGTGTGAGATGTTCCGGACTTACGGAATAAGCCAGATTGATCTGCATGACTTGATTAAGATTCGCACCGAAATGACGGCCGAGCAGAAAATGATGCTGCCGGGAGATGATCAAGGTAAGGCATATAAGAAAGACGGAAATGGCAAACTGAAAAACGATCAGGGCTCTGGAGAACGGATTTCGTCCGGTGACACGATACCGACCCCGCATGACCGCAGACGATTCAATTCGGGAAAGAAGCAGGGCGGGATACACCGCTGTCAAGCTTCCCACAAGGACAAAGAGAGCTCCGCAAAATAACCAGATATCCGGTTTTGTCAGGGATACAAATGAAACCGATCTGGCGGTCAAAAGCCGGAAAAGTGGCAGTGTCCATTTTGCCATAATTATGCCCAGAACCATGGAAGCCAAAAGAACGATACCTGTTTCTCCCATCAACTGTTGAAAGATTTGACGCCGCACCGCTCCCAGGATTTTGCGTAAGCCGATGTCTTTGAGGCGGTAAGTCATGCCCGCTACGGCAAGATTGATGTAGTTTATCGATGCCAGCAGGAGGATCAGTCCGGCAATACTTGCTAAAATCCAGGAGGATTCCGGAGAAGAAGAGGGTTTGAGTGATGAATAGAATAACATTTTGTTGTCCCGATGGTATCGTTTAAAGGGAAAAAGCTGATATGTCAGGTATTCACCTCGTGGAAGGGCATCCAAATAAGGTTTTGTGATCTTTTCGAAGCGGTTAACCACATCGCTCATCTCACTTTCCGGAGCGATTTTTATGAAAAGCTCAACATTTTGCTTCCAATCATTCACGCCATTCTTCAGGAAATGGTCTATGGAAAGCACTCCATCAAATGTCAAACTAGATGTTTCAGGAAGCGGTTCAAAAACGCCCGCGATTTCGAAGTCCTGGAATACGTTCCCGAATTTTACAAAAATGGTTCGGCCGACGGGGTTGGCATTTTCAAATATTTTTTGCGATATTTTATGGCTGAGAAATAGGAAGTGATCCCGCTGGGTAAAGTCAATGCTTGTTCCCCATTTTAAAGGAAATGTAAACATGGTGAAAAAGTCGGGATCCGTGCCTAAAAATGTAGCCTGAATCAACGTATCCCTTATCTTTATGATGCCGTCCTCATCCGCCAAACGGGCCGCTTCGACAATTTCAGGTGAGTCCGAAACCAATGCCGGTCCCAGTGGTGCGTGAGGCGTGAATTCGAAGCCGTACTGACTGTCGTGTGCGCCGACCAAGGCCAAACGGTCGATGTCTTTATGAAATTTGTCAAAAATGAATTCATCACGAACAAAACAAAAGACCAGCACACTCCAGGCAATGGCAATGGAAAGCCCCATCAAGTTGATGGCCGTATGGATACCGTTTCGTTTTAAATGCCGCAAGCTGATTCTAAAACTATTTTTCAACATACCCAATCTCCAGATCGTATGACTGATTAAAAGCCTGTGAATCGATCCTGCAATCTGCAGGAATGTTAAAAAAAAAGCAGCAAAACGTCCCCTGTGTTTCACGAGATATTCGTAGTGATCGAAAATATCATCGGCAATGGTGGCGGTTTCATCGCGATAGTATCCCAGGCCGAATAACCATCTTAAAAACCGGTGCCATAAGGATTGTCGGCTCATGATACGTCCTTGGGTGCGTCGATGATATGATCTATGCCTTGCCAGAGTTTGGTGTGAAGTTTGCGGCTTGCCTCCAATGCGGCGATACCCTCAGAGGTGACCGTATAAAATATTTTTTTCCGGCCGCCTGATTCTCCGGGTTCATCCATTCGTTTGGCCGCCAATCCCTTTTTTGTAAGGATATCCATGGAGACCCACAGGGCGCCGAAGGTAATTATTTTGCCGGTTCGATCTTCGATATCCCGGACAATGTCGATGCTGCTGGCATCATTATCCAGTCTGAGTATGGTCAGCAGTAAGATTTCGTCAGGTTTGGACAGTGTTTTCATCTTTCCTCCATCACTTATTAACTACGAAAATTTAGTAGAAAGGTTGCAAATTATTTATTAAAATTTAGGTACACAGCAATTTTCCCTGGTGAGTTTTCATTTTGTCATCCGGCGATACCATTAATTTTATTTTAGAGTCCTATGCTTAAAATTTAATTAAAGGGCCGGATGTTTGACTTTTTTAACACCCATTTATAAAATTGGCCGCGATTAGTATTGATTTTCCCATAACTCAATCAAAGGAGATGAAATGAAAAAATCAGCAATTTTTATTCTTTGTCTTGCGCTTATTGTTACCATGATCGGCTGCGGTGGTAAGACAAGCGAAGAAGCGACTCCGGCAAAAGAGACGAAAGCGGATGAGACAAAAGCAGCCCAGGGAAAAACATATGAATGCGAAGATTTCACCATGACCTTGGCCTCTGATTGGGAGGCTTCACCTCAGACTATGGGCATGGTCAATGTCCTGCCCAAGGGCAAAACGAGCCCCGGACTATACTTTAAATTCGAAGGAAAAGGAAACGCCGTTGGAACGGCCGAGACGTCAATCAATACCATGATCAATAATTACAACGGATCTCCGATGGAATCCGCAACGATCGGAAACGTAGAATTTAAGAGTACGACATATGCCTATAGTGGCATGACCCAGACCATGTGCGTGGCCTTCCGTGAGGGGACCAAGATTACAATTACACTAGAAGGCGTTGGTGCCAAGGATAATCCTGACATCAAGACGATGCTCTCAACGGTCAACTTTAAATAGGATTTCTGCCTGCCGAAGCGATTTTTTAATCATTTTTCCTGCCCGGCTGGATTGATAAATAATTTTTATCCGATTGCCAAGACATGCGTATGCCGTCTTCTCCGACATCATAGTAGTTTTCGATGAGAGAATCCTTGTTGAAACCTAAATCCTGATAAAAAGATATTAAAGATTGATTATTGGCGCGGGCTATCAGCTTTATATATGAGTATTTTTTCATGATCGTTTTCATAAGAAGTTTTCCATATCCCTGTTTTCTATAGGAAGGGGATATGACAATATCCTGAAGTTCGACAAAACCTCTTATTCTATCCTCTTCAACAAAAGCATAACCAACTATTAGGGAATTGTTGTCCAATACAATGAAACATTCCGAGGAGTTTTTGAGAAGGCCAAGGATTCCTGTGGAATGATTCCAGGCTTCATCGTGTATTTTTAGAATTTCCTTTATTTCTTTTAGAGCGGAGATTGTTTTGATGCGGGGGGGCATTTTACAATCCTTTGCATAATGAACCGGTCTTTTCGGTTTCCGCTTGAATTTGTGATATATCCGGGCCGGCACTCAAAGGTTCTTTATAGTCCAGATAAAAATAAGAAGATTCCATGTTTAAAAATTTCTTCTTATATTCGGAGATACATGAACTCAGGTCGTAATACCTTATTCCCAAGCTGCGGCAGATTTCCATGTTTTTGAGGATCGCAAGAATTCCCAAGCCTCTCCAGTTTTGTTCTTCCCGGCAGTCGCGGAGACAAAGATAGTCATCCACTCGGTTGTTTTCTCTGCGGACAGAGAAATTGGCGGCAATAAGTTTTTTGTCCTGATAGAAATACAGCGCAATCAATTTGCCCATTTCACTTGCCCGATCCATCAGGATAAGGGTAGAGGATATTTTATCCCGGCTGTACCGGTAATAGGATTTGTCTGTACTCCCATTTTTTGTTAACCAATAATCCAGCTGGATCTTCAATATTTTTTTAATCTCTTCCCAGCGAACACGATGATCTCGTTCAACCCTTATGTCGTTATTTATTTGAAGAGTTCGTTTCAGATTATGTCTCGACTTTTTTCTAAGCGATTGGAAATATTCATCCTGATTTTCTTTTAGATCGATCACACCTCCTGGTTGCCGGGCAAACGGATTTGGATCGCCCGGGGAATAAAAACAACTGAGGTCATCACTAACATGGGGTGGTAAAAAAGGTATGTTTTGTTTGATTTTGTCCGGAGAACAAAAAAATTCTCTAGCTACCATTAAATCATCGCTAAAACTCCATTGAGGAGTACCATAACGGTCAATGTCGGAACGGGTGAAAGGGAATATTCCAGTGCATTTGTCTTCTTCCATCGTCACGATGATGTTTAGTTGATAACCGCGAGGTTTATGAAAATGATCCCAGATGAGTTTGTGAGAAATCCAATCAAAGGTTAATTCGCCCGATCTATATGTTTGATTTAAATCTGTCCAGTAGGGAATAACGTCTTGATAATTGTTGAATTGCAGGTTGTCAATATAACTTTTTGAATGTAAACTTGTTTTAAAAATCGATGTTATTTCCACTTATTTTCTCTCTGTGTTTATAATTTGGGTTTTTCTTTCATGTGTTATTTTTACCTGGGGATATCAGATTAAAGAACTAAACATGAAAGAGATGAATTGTTTTTGCATTCGGCCCTGAAGGCCAAAACAGGGAAATGATGGATCGTCAGAATTGGTTGGATTGTCCATGGAAATTCCCCCCGAGAAGGAATCTATCCGTTTCCTCAAACATGAGGCATCTTCTTTTTATCTTTATAGTGAACATCTTTATGTCCACCTTGGGAGGATTTTATTCCTATTTTGTTTAAATAGCAAGAAAATTTTATCAAAATTTCCTTAGGGCTTTTTACAGATTGGTTTGTGAATAAAGCGGGTTAGATTATCTGCGCCAGAAATAAGTAAGCTTCAGCATCAACGTCCGGTTGGTTATTTCGTCACTGCCGGGTCCGACGAGCCGCGTGTCATTATAAACCAAGTACAGATTGCAGGCCGGTGAATATATCCATCGCAGCAGAATGTCGCTGACGACTCTCTCCCTTCCTGCATTGTAGAATTTATCGTCGTTCCACTGGAGGTAGGCTTTCACATAGAGGTCCGTGGAGAAAAAGTAAAACATGCGGAGTCCTAACGTATTGGTGTGGAAACTTCCCTCAGGAAGACGGATATAGTTATGCCTGTAGTCCAGTTCCATCCTCAGCCTCTGGATGCGTGTGATCGTGCTGTCAAGACCAAGGCTCAACTGGTTTCCACTGTAATAATCTCCGTAGTTTATGTCGATTCCGCCGGCGATGCTACGGCTTTTATCGCTCTGGGCGTTCAGAGAACACATGAAGCCTGTGTAGGTTCCTTCGGGGATGAGAAAACCTTCCCGGACTTGCCAATCATAATCGACATATTCGCTTTCCCGTTGAACATTAAGGCTTATTCGTGCGCTGTTTTGGAACTCGATGGAAAAGGATGCCTCTATTTCGTTATCCAACATCATGTTATCATGGTCGGAACGGTAGCTGCCTTCCAGTTGGTATCCGAATTGACGAATAACCGAAGAATTTTTAGGCCGGGGAGCGTATTCAAAGGAGGCATTGCTTAGTCGAAAGTCCGTCCGGCGGATAAATCCCACTTCCGGATTGAATTGAGCTCCGATGTCCAGATGAGATAGCGAGGCCCTCCAAAGGTCGCTGTTGTAGTCCAGGCTGAGTTTGCCGGCCAGGTTTTGTTTGTTTTCTTCAGGGCCAAAGGTTGCCGCGACATAGCCCGTTAAGGTGAAAAAACGGCTTAGAGGAATGTTGCCGTCGAGTCCAAGGGAACGGTTGAAGTCTGTGGAACGCAAGTCTTCCTTGTTGATGAACATCATTCCTATGGTGCCCCGTTCAAAAATATCGCGCCGGAGACGAACCACGGAGAAATTAGTTTCATTGACCTTGTTTGTTATGCCTTCTTCTTCATAGGTCACATCATCCGTCAATATATTCATCACTCCGACTTGATATTTGCCTATCTTT
Organism: Candidatus Aminicenantota bacterium; assembly: GCA_016927475.1. Taxonomy (GTDB): domain Bacteria; phylum Acidobacteriota; class Aminicenantia; order Aminicenantales; family Aminicenantaceae; genus JAFGMO01. The sequence goes on along the minus strand of JAFGMO010000069.1, from coordinate 16,794 downwards.
CCGACCATCTTAGCACCGCCGAGAATCCGTGCTTCATGGCCGTTTACGAGCCCAAGCCTTCGGCTGTAGTAAAGGTCCATCTCTGATCCTCCTCCGCCCCCTCCTCGATACCAGCCAAAACCTCCGCTGCTGCCGAAAGAGAAGATCTCAGCACCCTCAAGAAAAAATTCCCGCTTTTCCGGATAATATAGAGAGAATCGCGTCAGATTGACCTGTTCCTGGTCCGCCTCGACCTGGGCGAAATCCGTGTTCACGGTGAGGTCTAAAGCCATGTTGGCCGTGAGAGCGATTTGGGCGTCCAGCCCGATATCGCCCAGGCGATCCGTGGCGAATTCGGTATTGGCATCGTTTTCCAATCCTCCCAGAAAGTACGGCATCAGTTCCAGATTGCCTCCCATTTTTACGTCGGCAATTCCATTGAGAGAGCCCGCTTCGGAGAGACGAAACAACCCTGCCCCTCTTCCATAGTCACGGGGGATAAGCTGCCAGTAGACATGCTCATTCTTCCTGCGAATCATCCGAGCACAGTTGAAACCCCATCCGGATAAGGACTTTTCTGCGAACCTCAGCGTTTTCCAGGGAATCGCGATCTCTATAAACCAGCCTTCCTTGGTGATGATTGTTTTGCACCACCAAACACCATCCCAAGCCGGATTGTAGTCCCGGCCCTCGTTAGCCATTTTGGCCTCACGCTTAACTCCATGGGCGTTTGTGATGAAATAATAAGCGCTCCGGTGGTCGTGATAAGTATCCAGCACCATTTCGAAATAGTCGTCGTCATCGACAATGGCATCGCGTCTCATTTCTCTGGCGATTATTTTATCCGGCTCAGAGTCGAAACACCTGATTCCGATGTATAGAAATTTCTCATTGTAAAGAAATCCGACTTCGGTTTTTTCGGTTGCCGGCGCTCCCTCATGCGGCTCTCGCTGGGTGAATTCACCTTGAAATGAGGCGTTTAGCCAAGCCGGATCGTTCAATAAACCGTCGACTTTCAGGTGAGTTTCTGTTCGAACGGCGGTGATGGACCGTTTTCCTTCCGCATCGAGCGGCAAAGGATTGTTCAGAGTATGTTTTTTTAAGAAATCTTCAGGCCAGGCCCATACGGTGAGAAAAAAGGAGCCTAATATAATAAGGAAGGAACGGTTGAAATAATTCCTGTAACGCATGATTCAATTTCAAGAAAACAGACGAAAAATAATACCACAGTGAGCGACAATTTGGAAACTAATAAGTAATGCAGGTTAATAAATTGAGGCTGAGCTCCAAGGTGAAACGGTGATTAAAAACGCCCCAAAAATGGGATTTTCCGCTTCATTTAACCGGTATAAGTTTTTGTCTTTTATAGATTTTGAAACCGTCGCCCTCATAGGCAATCGAGTAGTATTCATCAATAAATTTATTTAATTCCGGAAACTCGGTTGTTGTGTTCTCCCCCCTTGGTCGGGGTTCATCGATCAAATGGATGAAAAACGTCGGCTTCTTATCTTCGAGAGCTTTCATCATTCTTTTTCTAAGTTTCTGAATGTAGGGATTTGAAATATGGTGGTAGAAATAGTAGTCAAGGATGTAGGGAGTTGCTATCACGGCTTTTGCTAAAAGCATACCGTGCAGGGCTCCTCCCGTCCAGTCTAGCGGTTGTACCGTATCTCCTTTTCTCAAATTCTCCTTTAAAAAATTTGCAATTTTGTCTACTCTCCCTTTTTTGGGGGGCAATGGGCCTTGGCCTGAAATTTGATGCCTGAAATCGATAGATGTATGTATTGTTGTCAATCCAAAAAGGAGAAAAAAGATAAAAGGGACCACCTTTTTGTATAAAGGTGAAGATGATGATGTTACGGGAAGCAATAAAAGGGAAGTGCACAGGCAGGCAAAATACACAAAAGGCATCCAGTGATAATTCCAGAATTGACCTGAAAGTACAGGATAGATGCTGTACAAAACCAACAATGCTGCGAGGAGAATAATGAATCTGATCTGTTGTGGAGCCTTTTTAAACCGATCCCAGCCGAAAAATAGTCCAAAACAGGCAGCCAGTGCAAGGCTCTCCATTCCACAGAACTGTCTGTATCGATATAAAAGATAGAAAAAGCGCTTTGTTCCAGACATCAAAACATGATTGCCGCTAAGCTGAATGTGAAGCGGCAGATAATCATGAAATATTTCCCAGAAATAAGGGAGCCCGCCTTTTTTCCAGAGCCATATGAATGGGATTGAAAGAACGAAAACGAAACCCAGCATCCCAAAGAAGCTCAATTTTATCAGGCGGCTCCAGGAGAAGATTTTTTTCGTATTTTTTTCAGATTTTTTCTCAAGAGACATATAAAAGATGATGACCGGAAAAGCCAATGCCAGGTGCGGTTTTATGGATACGGACAGGGCAAATAATCCGCCGATAATCAGAGCGATTATCTTCCTTTTTTTGAATCTGGTATTCCGTGTGCCGAAAAATATGGCTGCAGCAATAGGAATGATCCCGATATAATCACGCTGGAGACTCATCGATGGGCCAAACCCCAGGTACATCAAGCCGAAAAGCAATATACTGCTGAAAGCAATAATTTTGCCCAGGGATTTCATAAAAAGCCAGGTCATTGTAAGGAGAATAACAAGAGAAATGATGTCGACCAGCCTGAATGCAAAATCTCCATAGCCGAAAATTTTACATATGGCGGCATTTAATATAAATGTTCCGGCAATGCTCGTTTCAAAAATATCCTTGTAAGGAACAGCGCCATGCTCGTTCATCAGGAAGGCTGAATAATAATAGATAGGCGAATCGTGCTGCATTCGCCATTGAAGAGACAAGAAAAGTTCCGATAGAAGGAGAAGAGTCAGCAATACCAAAAGAATGATAACGCCGGTGTCCACCATTTTATTTGCGGTTTGTTCTTTTTTGTTCATATTTCTCCTTAACTAATAAGAATATTGTTATTCACCTCCAGGTCATTTCCTATCAGTCGTTTAACGGCTCATTTCGTTCTTTTTTTCAAACCCGTTTCCTGCTGTTTCGTCCAAGATGAGCTTGGCAACCGTGTTTCCTAGGCCGATGCTGTTGCTGATTGTCCGGTCATCCGGATGGAGCTGGCTGGAATCCGTGATAAAAAGATGCTCGATGGGTGTTCGATGTCCGGGAGTATGATTCGAAAAATTCAGATCGCATATCGGTTGTGAATGTTGGTCTTTAAAAAGGGCGAATTTTTTGATCCAGGATTGCTCGAAATTTGGATTGATTTGAAACAAATAGGTACAATATTCTTTGAGAAGCTCTTTTTCAGACATGTGATACTTTTTGTCATCAGCTGTAAGATATTGGGGTAAATAGATGATTTTATTCCCGTTCAAATAAGGGAGAGGATTCAGATTGGAATATTCGATGATGCCGGCAAGATGTACTCCGGGATCGCTTATATTGATCCAGAAATAGGGACTGATCGAATGCTTCAGTTGCATAAACATACAGATGACATCGATGAATTTGATTTGCTTGATTTTATTTTGGAATGTTTCCGGCAGTCCAGGTGTGATTTGTGTGAATTTTATAAGAGGGATTGTTGAAACCACATAATCGAACTTGTATTCTTTTTGGTTAACAACAACGCCGTCTGTTTTTCTGTTTGTTATTTTTATGTGTTTGACCTCAGCATCTAGGAATATTTTCCCTCCGCCTGTTTTTATCTTTTCCGCCAGTTTATCAATGAGTGTTTCGGTGCCGCCATCCAAATAACCCAAATTTTCTTTCTGTGTGAGTTTTGTCCGGGACTTGCCCAGTCGATGGATTCGTGCCCACATCCAGGCCGCGGATAATTTTTCTGCGTATTTGCCGAATTTTAGCCTGACTAGGGGGCTGTGTACGATTTCATATGATTTTTTGCCGAATTTCTGAATCAGCCATTGATTAACGGGCACGTTTTCCAGACGCTGCCAATTTTTTGTTGTTTTTGTATGTAAAATTCCCCAACCAAATCGCAGTTTCTGGAAAAAATGAAATCCATCAAACCGGAACAAATCCAAAGGGGTTGAAAAAGGATGTATTTTCCCCCTGTAATATAGTCCCATTTGCGTATGTACCCAGTGAAGTTTGGATTGTAAACTTAAATCCTTCAACAGGTTGATATAGTTTTTATCATTGAGACAAATAAAGTGATAGTATCGTTCAATGGGTTTGCCGTTCAGAATCAGGGAACTTGCAAGTCCGCCCAACCGGCTTTCCTTCTCAAAAACAGAAACGGAAAAATTTTGATTGGTCAGATGGTAGGCTGTCGTTAATCCTGAAATCCCGCCGCCTATAATTGCAATTTTCATGCGCTGTTTTTTCGCTCTATCCATTGATCACCGTATCGAGACTTTTGCAGGATTCTTTTTTTGCGTTTGAGCCCTTTGCCCAGCCCGTAGTACCATAAATAATACCAGATTTTTGCGCCGATTAATGCAAAAAGGAAGAGAAATGTATCGAAAAATAGTTTTTTAAACGATGATTTTCTTAAAGACATTTCGATAAAAGAAACAAGATTGTGTTTGGCGGGGATAAACGCTTCTAAACATTCATTTATGTTTTCTCCTACTGTTTCGATGTTGGCAGGGAGATATTCTCCCAGTCCTTTTTCATGGGCTGTTCGCAAGTGGTCAATTGTTGATGGGTTGAATCCCATGATTTTAGCTTGTATCGCATCGACAGCTACGATATCGCCGGATGCCAAAATAAGATCCATGATTTTTGGAATACCTGATTTGGGGCCGTTTCCTTCCAGGCATACGGTGGCGTCAACAACGGAAAATTTTGGTTTCAAGATGGAATTGATTTCTGCTAGGGCATCATCCAGAACGAGATGATAATTGTGCCTCAGTTTATCGATACAACCCCATTGATTTTTTATGGCACCTGAAAGAATGCTTTTATTGTGTGTTTTCATAACCGGAATGGTGATGATATCTGTTTCGAGCAAGATTTCCGGTATTTTTATTTCCTTAAAGATTCTTCCTCCTTTTACTCGTACCATTTTGTATTTATTTTTCGACATGTTCACCCATGTGACATTGTATTTTTGGCATAAACGGTTTATTCCTGATTTGAGGAAAGATTTTTCGACATTTTCCAAAACCTGGTCGGATTCAACAATGAATAGTTCTTCGACATAATCTTGAATGGTTTTTATCACACCTTCAACGACCCAGGGTGACGTAATGGAGCCCGGCATGAAAAGGTCCCAACCAAGATTAGGTTTCAAAGCCACCCTACTGCGGGGTTTGATAAAATTCTTCCAGCCGGCTAGTTCCATAGCCTGGCCCACCTTAGTTTGTACGGTAGTATCCGTACATTTAACGATAGAAACTTTGGATATCATTTATCATGCCTTTTTATTTGATATTATTTTGTTCGAATATCTTTTTTCACGAAGTTACAAAATCCATTCATGGTTGTCAAATGATTCACAAAACATCACGAATAATTTACCTGGAAAATAACACCAGTCATCACCCGGTTCATCCGGGTGATCCAGGATTATTGGCAATAATTTTCATCGTTCGAGGGTGCGCCTGCGCATGAAAAATTCATAAATAATATTGAATTTTGGAGTTAGTGAAAAAACCTGAGATGATCTTAAAAGCGATGAAAGAAAAAATTGACAGGTAATTTCAGTCATGCTATTATTAATTCTAAAATAAAGAATTAATAGAGGAAAAATCATGTCCAAACTCTCAAAACAGGAAGAAAACATTCTTCTGGCTGTCTGGAAATTAGGAAGCGAGGCCTATGCCATTCCTATTCGTACCTATCTCAAAAAGATTACGGGAAACAGCATCTCCATTGGTGGGATTTATGTGCCGCTGGACCGTCTTGTCCGCAAGGGGTATCTTGACTGTTATCAAAGCGAATCCAAGCCGGAGAGGGGAGGAATGAGCCGCCGCTATTTCAATCTCACAAAAAAAGGTTATCATGCACTTCAAGCATCACGCCACGTCTATGAACAACTCTGGAATGCGCTTCCCGAAATCAGCTTCAAAGGATCGGACTGAAATATGAAAGACAAGACAACACCTCCCGAGGGCGCCAAAAGGATTCTCCGAAAAATCGTCCTGGGTAAAGACAGAACCGCCATCATCGGAGATTTTGAAGAGTGTTATAGAGAAAAACTAAACCGAAAAGGCCGTACTGAAGCTGCCTTATGGTACTGGATACAGGTTTTCCGCTCTTTTCCTTCGTTGCTGATCCATGCCGTAGTCTGGACGGGGCTTTTTTTCCGCAACTCAGTCAAGATTACCATCCGGCATTTCAAGCGGGAAAAAACGGCCTCATTCATCAATACTTTCGGGCTTGCCCTTGGCTTAGCGGTTTGCCTTATTATTTCTCTCTGGGCCTATGACGAGTTGATATTTGACCGGTTTCATGAAAATGCTGACCGTATTTATCGTGTTTACAAAGAGGTCCGAAACGCCGGCAGCCAGACATTCGAAGCCAGAACTTTGGTTCCGGCTGCTGCAGCTCTTAAAAGCTCCTTCCCGGAGGTGGAAGAGGCCGCCAGGTTTTATCTTTTCGGCAGTCATAAAGTGAGAGCCGGGGGAGCGGTCTTCAAAGGACAACGGATCAACTGTGCCGATGCTTCTTTCTTTGATGTATTCAGCTTTCCTTTCATCAGCCGTTCATCTTATGAGGTTTTTCCGGATGTTCACTCTGTGGTTCTGACCGAAAAAACGTCCCTCCGTTATTTCAGTCAATTGAATTCGGTTGGAGAGACCATCGCTTTCGACGATATGGATTTCAAAGTCACAGGCGTGATCAGAGATCCTCCCCGAACCTCAACCCTTCAATTCGATTTGCTCATTCCTTTTTCCTTTTACGGAACCCGGGGCTACGATCTGAATCGCTGGCAGGAGTACGGCCTGGAGTGTTACACATTTCTTTTATTAAAAAATAAATCCTTCCATGAGGAATTCGCCCGAAAGATTGAAGGTTTCATCCGGCAATACATTCCCGAAACACCCTCTCTCCTCCGGTTGCAGCCTCTGACACGCATGCATCTCCACTCCCATTTTTTATTTGATATGCAGGGACACGGGGATGCCAAAAACATTTATGCCTTTCTGGGACTGGGCGTTTTTTTGCTGATCATCGCCTGCGTCAACTATATCAACCTGGCCTCAGCCCTGGCCGGGCGACGGGCAAGGGAAGTGGGGGTCCGAAAGGTCATCGGTGCTAAAAAAGGAGAGCTTATTCGGCAGTTTCTTGGGGAATCCCTGATTTTGGTCATGGCGGCCTTTGGATTTGCCGTTGCCTTGTTTTATTTGATCCTTCCTTCCTTCAATACCTTTACCGGGAAAAAATTAGATTTGTTCGGCCTGCTGTCCGCACGTCCCATTTTAGTAGCGGTTCTTTTTGGATTTATACTTTTTACTGCCCTTCTTTCCGGAAGCTATCCGGCTTTTGTTCTTTCCCGTTTTGAGCCTGTCCACAGCCTCAGGCTTCAACGTGAAATTCGGACCGGGCGTTCCGTCTTCCGCCGAATTCTGGTTGCGGTCCAGTTCGGCATCACGATCGTCCTCATTGTCGGGGCTTTAACCATAAGCAGGCAGATCGATTTTATAAACCGTAAGGATTTGGGTTATGACCGCACTCATCTGATGACATTGGGTGCTCTCTCTGATTTATCTTACAATTACGACACGTTAAAGAACGGATTCCTTCAGAATCCTTCCGTTCTTGGTGTGACTTACGGCAGCCGTCCCGTATGGGGGGGATATAACCGGACCGACATAGGTTGGGAGGCAAAGGATCCGGCTCATCAACTGGCCATGCACCACTTCGGTATCGGCTACGATTACATCGAAGTGATGAAAATGGAAATGGCCGAAGGCCGAAGTTTTTCCCGGAATTTTCCTTCAGATATCGAACACGGATTCATTCTGAATGAATCAGCCGTGCGGGCTATGAATATCGGTGAGCGATCTCCTGTGGGGCTTCCGTTTAGGATGGGCGGCCGAGAGGGGACTGTTATCGGTGTGGTTCGGGATTTTCATTGCTGGTCCCTTCACAATCCCATAGAACCGCAGGTCATCACCCTTGATACGAGCGGGCGGGGGATCTTTCTCCGCTTGAGCAGCGAAAATCTTCCCCAAACCATTGCTTTTGTCGAGGGATATCTCAAAAAAACCGTCCCGGAATTTGAATTCCGATACCGTTTTTTGGATGAGGATATCTCCCGTATGTATGAACACGAAGGCAGGATGCGCCGTGTGGCCGGTTGGCTGACGTTTCTGGCCATGGTCATCGCCGGACTTGGGCTTTTCGGATTGATCTCTTACACCACTGAGCAGCGAAAAAAAGAAATCGGGATCCGTAAAGTTATGGGAGCCCGGCTGCCGTCCATCCTGGCCCTGCTTTCTCTGGATTTAGTCCGTTGGATTCTTGCAGCCCATTTTTTCGCTTTGCCGGTGAGTTATCTCCTCATCCGGAACTGGCTCAACCATTTTGCCTACCGTATTCCGGTGGGATTGACACTGTTTTTACCGGCGGTCGTTGTTTCCTTTTTAATAGCCGGTCTGACCGTGGGATACCGGACCCTGAGCGTTGCCCGGGCCAATCCGGTCGATTCCCTGCGTGATGAGTAGCCGGTCCCTGTTGTAATATCCTGCATTATTCACTTTTCGATCAATTTTTTTGCCCGAATTTTTCTAGTGCCGCTGCTGTAGATAAATTCTGTCACTGTATACAAATTTTAAAAAATTTATATTTGGGGAAAAATGGGCTGTTCAGGTGTTTAAAAAAATTGAAGTTGAATTATTTTAAGGAGCGAAACATGTTTACAAGACTCAACGTGCCTATTGTTTTTTCCTTCATGGTGTTATTCCTAATTTATCATCCTTGTACGGGCCAGGGCTTTTCCAATGATAATCAGGGCACCAAGGCTCTTGGACAGGGGAATGCCTTTACCGCCAGAGCGTCTGATCCTTCTGCCATCTGGTTCAATCCGGCCGGTATGACTCAATTAAAAGGGACGCATTTTTACCTTGGTGGGAATGGATTGACCCATAATCCATCTTACTTCAGTCAGGAATATAATGAGACCTATCATTCAGATAACGGCTTTTTGATTTCACCTCATTTTTACCTATCTCACCAATTCTCAAAAAACCTGTGGGCCGGCCTGGGCTTTAGCACGCCGATAAACTACCTGCAAAACTGGGGCGATGATCCATTGAATAACTCGGTACGTACCTGTGATACCTTTAAACTAGCCTCATATATTTTTTCCCCTTGTATGGCTTTTAAAATTAACGAGAGTATCTCCATAGGATTGGGTGTGCACTATCTTATGTCCAATATTGAAATAATTCTGTGGGATCGTCAAGAGATTGAAAATCTCGCCAGAGAAAGGTTGGGGGAGACGATAACCGATTATTACCTCCGTTCTATATATTCGCTTTCAGGAAACGGGCTGGCATTTTTTGGCGGCATTCAGGCCAGGCTGTCGGATGCTGTGATATTTGGTTTTTCCTATCAGGGGGGCAAAGATATGGAAACCAAAGGGACCCTGGATTATGAGCATGAAAGCACAAAATATCCCTCCCTTGATCCTTTGGTGCAGTTAGGCTTCCCTGATGGGGATATAACCAGCCAGGGCAGTACTGCTGTTCATCAGTTTACCTTCGGTTTAGCCCTTGTTCTTGGCCTTAAATTTGAATTTGAGGTCAACTACAATTATAAGTTGTGGTCCCAATTGGAAAAATGGCCGTACGTGTTAAGCAATCCTGTTATTGACGAAGACCTTGAATATTATGATGAAGGTGGAATCCCTTGGTATTGGCGGAATTCCGGATGCCTCCGCTTCGGCAGTGAGTTCCATGTTAACGACTCATTGGATTTGCGGGCTGGGTTGTCGGTGAGTCAATCGCCCATACCTGGTGAATCGCTGACATTGGTGGTGCCGGACAGCAATAACACAGGTATCCATTTAGGTTTAGGCTACAGGATCAATAAATTATCCATTGATATTGCCTATGCTTATCGATTCTATGGAGAGAGAGCCAATGAGATTCCCAATTGGGAAAGTTATGGTATATTGGTGAAAAAAACTCAGGGTAGTATATTTGGCATCTCCTTAGGATTAGAGTTATAAATTAAACAGAAGAGTTATAGGATAAAAAAAAAGAACATCTTTTGTTTTTTGATGTTGAGGGGCTTCCTTTTTCGGGAAATATCTGGTCTGAACGAGCGTCGCATTCCCTATTCTTGTTCGAGCATTAGGGGGATAAAATCTTCCAATAAACTCCGCCGCACCAGAGATATAGGCACGGGGCCGAGACCCATGAGGAAGTCATGGTATTTCAGTTGATCGAATTTCTTACCCAGCCGACGCTCTATCTCGGTCCGCAGTTCCATCATGCGGGTATACCCGAAAAAATAGGCGGGCGCCTGTCCGGGATGCCTATCCGTATAGCGCTCCAGTTCCTGTTTTGCCAAGGGCTCCGAGATCACAACATCATCAATAAGGACGCTAAGGACGGTCTCCGGTGAAATGTCCCCCATTTGAATTCCCGGATCAAGGAATGCCCGGGCTGCCCGCAAGAGCCTGTACTGTAATGAAAAGAGTTGACCTTCGAGAGGAAGATAGGGTTTCATCTCAGCTTCGATATACAATGCCCAGCCTTCCACGTTAGCCGTGTTCAGGCCGAAGAGCACACGCGCCTTGGAGATGCCGTTCTCCAGGGCCCTTGTGATCTGAAGCTCATGGCCTGGACGGCCTTCATGTGCAGCCAGTGTCCAGGTTGCGGCCTCGTGGGTAAAGTCGTCCATTTTTGGACCGTCACCACTACCCAGGGCAATGATAAATTCACCCATTTCTCCTGTGTTATTGATCATCGGAGGCATTTTCATGGACGGACCCGGATCCGATGAGCTTTCCGCCTCGGTGGCCAGACGGATTATTAGGTCGCGGGATGGAAAAGTCACGATCTTCTTCTCTTTGGCGATATGTGTCATATAATTGATCCGGTCACGATAACGAGCTACTGCCTTCCCGGGTTCCAGTTGTTCCTTCTTGAATTCACGAATCACATGGCGGTAGTCGTGTGATTGCCAGCCCCGCTTTTCCGCTATAAGCGAAGCGATAACATGCATCTCGTTTTGTATCTCTCTAAAGGCTGCTTGACTGCGGTTGACGAGCTCTTCGAGTGGCATATCGATCCCGTTTTGTATCAGCTTAAGGCGATAAAGTTCAGGAGGGAGACGGTGGTCATCACGCGAACGGGGGAGGACTTCCTTTTTGACAAATGATTCCCAAGTTTCGATCTGTTTCTTAAGGACTGCCACAGCCTCATCCGCTCCAGTAAGCCCATATTTATCGAGCAGGGCGGAAATCCCGGCAATATAGCTGGGAGCTGTTTGCAAATCGAGTTCCACTTCCCCTCGGAAAGGCCCAAATAGTTGCTGGTTTTTCAGGCTTGTGCGCAGTCTGTTCTCGGCTTGAGTCAGGATCGATGTCCAGCCCGGCTCGAGGCCTGTGTAGCGTCTGAGTCTGACCAGGGCAGCAGGCCTCCGCGGCTCTGTCACTTGGTCGCTGAGCAAAAAATTGAGGCCGAGAAAAATCAATTCGACAGGATCCGTATAGGGCAGAAGCAAACGATCGATGAGATTGATCTCTTCGATGTTCTGCTGAAGAAATGTTATCAGGATGTTCAGATCCTGTCGCACTTTTGGATGCTTTTCTGATTTTAGGAGAGTCTCCATCTCTGTCAGGAGATCATTAAGTATTAGGAGCGATTTTTTGTCGAATTCATCTGAGAGCTGGGAAATCATTTCGTCGAGGCCTTTGCCGCCAATATAGCCGACAGACTCTGGGGCGATTTTTCCAAGTTTATCAATCAGGAATTGGGTGTGGACATCACTTGCAGCTACCCATTCCTGGCCGCAGAGTGAAACAGAAGGGAAAATAATTCCGGCAGCAAAAATGGTGAAAAGCCACATGAACGAGGTTTTTTTAATCAACATTTTTTCCTCCTTTAAATCTTCAAAAGAATGGAGTATGCCTTTTTATATTCCTATAGGGGCGCATTGTTATTTTAGTTACGTCTCTAATATACGGCTATTCCTTTTCTATAAAGAGGCGGTTGGAAGGATGAGCGGCCGGAGCCATCGGCGAAAAGCAGGGTGTCTCTGTTCGTAGGGGCTTGATTTATTCTTTGAGCAGCGTTTTTTTACGCAGAGTTACTTCACGCCGGCCTTTGCTGTTTTGAACGGTAAGCTTGATCGTATCGATTTTTTCATTTTGGATGAGCCGCCTTAATTCAGAGATATTTTCGCCGTCGATAGGCTTTGAGTTGCAGGCAAAAACCTCATCGCCTATTTCGATGCCGGCTTCATCCGCCGGGCCGCCCGTCCAAAGTCCCTCAACGACGACTGTGTTGTTGTCTCCCTTGGCAAGGCTCAACCCGAAGGAATATTTGTTTGTGACAAATGCCGCATTTTCATAGGGTAAGAAAAGGATCTCATCATGTGGGTAGTCGATGGTGATCAAAAATTGAGATAGATAATCCTTACCGAGCAAAGGAACGGAGAGAATACGCGGGAGTTCGGCAAAACAACACAATAGATTAGGGGAATGGATTTTTCCCATCTGGAAATCATCGATCCTCCAAAGATAAGAGTCAGGGGTGGACGTGTTCGGCCACTTGATCATGACTCCCTTGGATTTTATGAGTGAGGGGCTGTTTTTTGCTTCGAGTTTGTCGAGATATTCGAGGGGGAAAACGATCGAATAAGGCTGCCCCGTATCGACCATGGCTTTTATGGGAATACTGCCGTTAACCGTACCGTCGATCATGGGTGCGTTATTAATCCTGTGGTTCGTGAATCGGCATTTAAAACCGCCGGTATTTTCCCCTGTCTGCTTGTCATCGGGAGAGAGCACCACTTTATTTTGGCGGTAGTCGATGGTGATTTTAAACCTTTCCAAGAGATTGGAACCGATGATTCCATAGAAGATAATCCCGTGTTTTCTGAATTTTTCCGTATGGAATGTTGTAAACGCGAAAATATTGGGTATGGATACTTCTCCCATTTCCAGTGTATTCATTTTGGCCATATTTCCACGCGTTTTGAGGTCCAATTCTTTGGCGACCTCTTTATCGATGAAAGTCAATCCTCCGGTATCAAGGACAAGGTCATAATATTTCTGGGAACCGTTTATTTTGGCTTTGATAACAATAAGATGTTCCTTGAGTTCAAAAGGAATGGTTCCCTTTATTTCCGCCTCTTCTTCAAAAGCGATAGCCGCACTGCTCAAGAAAAAAGAGAAAAAAATGATGACAAGGATTGTTTTTTTCATGGACGCCTCCGTGTTTGAGAAAAACGTCTGCTATTTCAGAAAAAAGAAACAAAAATACCAATGTATAATACGGCAAAGGATGGAACGGGTTCCGTTTCTTTTTTGAAAGCGCACTACAAAAAATTGAATTTTCAAACGGCGGAAAAAAACATGTCATGCTTTCGAGGCTGATAGTGTGATAAAATACTGACACACCCGTATGAGGGGGCCGACTAGTGAAAAAGCATCTGTTTTTTTCTTTTGTGTTATTCCTTGTTTTTTTCAGCGGTTGTAAGAGTCCCAATTATTCGGGGCTATATTATGTCACCTTTGGTCCAAATCCGGTTTATACCATGGATATCGACCATGTTGTCGACGGCACGTATGCCAGCTTCGTTTTGAAAGGATGGGGCATCGAAATAAGCGGCGAAGGTTCGATTGTGGATAAGACCATGACTATGACCGGAAGTGTGCCAAATTTTGGGACAGTGACGATATCAGCTGCATTTTCCGAGGAAAAGCAGAGTTTTTCCGGGACTTGGTTTTTTGACGGGGCTCCTATTAATGGGACCATAACGGGCACCAAAAATAACTGGACCGTGTTTGATGTGGATAAAGATCCCCTTCCTTTTTTAGGGACCGGCAACTGTATCGAGTTGGATAAAATCAAGGCTCTATCAAAATTCCGGTCGGGGGAGGGGCATGACTATTCCGATGATTTTGAGGGGTGCCGGAGTATGAAACATTATTATTTACCCAAGGATTCAGTCGATATGTCCTCGGTGAAGGTATTTGCACCGGCAAGCGGAAAAGTGATAGGGACAGTCGATGAATACGAAAATAACGGGTTGCTCTGGAAAGGGACGGCGATTGGAATACAGCCCGACGGGTATGATGCCTTTTGTTTTGTTTTGTACCACGTCAATCTAAACGTCTCCCTTGAGGTGGGGGATAGGGTAATGGCAGGGCAGGAACTGGGGAAGTCTGAGAAAAAGACGGGGACAGTGATGGATATAGCCCTATGGGTTCATACGTCGGCGGGTCATAAACTCCTGTCTTATTTTGAGGTGATGAGTGACGGGATTTTTCAGCTTTACGTTAATAGGGGGATGATATCGAGAAATGATGTTATCATAACCAAGGAAGAACGGGACGCCGATCCCCTGGATTGTATAGGTGAACAGTTTGTTGGTCCCGGACACCTGGAAAACTGGTTTTTTTTAGAATAGACAGCCTTCAAAGAAAAAATCCATAACCAGATTATGCCAGAGGGCCGAAACCTCGAGCTTTAGCCCGGGGATTGGCTTCATTAATACGTTATAAGTATTAATTAATACTCATAATATATTTCACTCTTGGTATGATCACTTTTATAATAACGAAAATAGAAAATAATGATGACTACGTTTCTGATATTCAAGACCAAGCTTCCTTTGTGGGCAAACCTATCGACGAACTTTGCTATTTCGTCTTTTGTATTGCTTGGCGGATTGATCGGGATGAGAACGGCACGGGGTGAGTCGTCTCAATAGACGGCACACATTGCACTGTCCCCGTGTGAAGGCAGTGCATGCGCCGAGTGAGTTGCCATAAAAAATTCCCCGCCGGTTCAATAGAATGTTTGAACTAAATGCTCATTTTGTTTTTTGGGAGGATAGAATGAAAAACACAAGCCTTCAGAGAATCATTTTTTCATTATTCGTCTTTACTTGTCTTTGCATGATCGCGACTCTTTTATGCTGTAAACACGAATCAGGATCAGATGTCCCTTTTGTTGAGATACAAAATCCTGAGAACGAGAGTGATGTTCGGCTGATTAACGCCCTAAAAGCATTCATCCCTTATGTCGTCAAAGACAAAGGAACACCGGGATTGAATATTGCTTTGTCCAGGCGAGGAAAAATCATTTGGGAGGCCGGATTTGGCTATGCGAGTTTGGAGGAAAAAACACCAATGACCCCTCAGATTGTCTGTCATTCCGGATCCATGGGAAAAGTCTACACAGCGACCGCCATAATGCAACTGGTCGAGAAAGGAATCCTGGGATTGGATGAACCTGTCAACACTTATATCAAAGATTTTCAAATCACCAATCCTTTAGGGGATAGAGAGATCACGGTCAAGGATTTGCTGACGCATTCGGCCGGTCTTACATCAAACGTAGCTCATCCCGATTTTTTGCCGCCCGAGCCTTTAGGAGAACATTTGAAATTCAGGTATTCCCAAAAGAATTTCCAGCCCTACGGTGAAACGCTCTTACCGCTGTGGAGCGCCAAAGTCGGGAAGGTGTTTCAGTATTCCAACATGGGGATGGCCACGTTGGGATATCTTGTTGAAGTGACGAATCCTGAAGGACTGTCTTTTTCGGATTACGTCCAGAAGCACATCATGAATCCTTTGGGGATGTCATCAAGTCAGTTTCCGCCGGTTCAGGATGCCGAACATGTGCGGCCGGATATCTTTGAGCGGTTTTCCACGGGATATGCACGGTGGGGGGCTGTGGATATTCCCACACCGGCACTATATTTTGCAGATTATCCGGCTGGAACTGTTGTGACCACTCCCGGAGATCACATCAAGCTGTTGTTGGCCTATCTGAATAGAGGGACATACAATAATTATCAGCTCTTGAAACTGGAAACAGTGGAACTCATGCTTACGCCACAGAGTGATGCTTTCGGCGGCAGAGTGAAAATGGGTTTGATGTGGCTGCTGTCAAACGTTGAAGAGATTGACTTCAACTTCTCTCATGGGGGTGCACATATGTATGGCTGGAACAATGATTTTAGGGCCTACCCTAAACTGGATTTTGCTGTAGCTGTCTTTACCAACCATTGGTCCCTGCCCGTTATAGACAGGGAAAATGTCATTATCACCGATTTTATTGCCGCGTGGCTTAAAACGGAACAGAGATTTTCCGGAACCGGTGATTCTTCCTCTTCTTGGACGTGGAAGACGTCCTATGTTATAGGCCTTCTCTTCACAGAGCAGATGAAGGGGATGCTTGGAATCAAGAGTCCTCTTAGGGAAGATATGATTGAAGCTATGGTGAGGGGTGCCAAGCTTCGGACCGATGATTACAACAGCATATCAGGATGGGATCCTGATGGCTTTCGCGCCGGAGTTCAGGACATGCTGGATACAGAGATGAACATCGGGGCAATTAATGAGTTTTTTCGGTCAAAAAAGATCCGTGTTACAAAAAAAGAACTGAAAAAAATATATCATGAGCTCGGCGGTGTTATGGGGAATCCTTCCTTTTTTGTGCTTGAACAGTACCTGAAAGAGAAGTGATGAGCGATCATCATTGAATATAAAAGGAGTTTTTCTGAGGACTTTCGGGATTTATTTTGATTCGAGGGCGGTGTTTATCTGAAACTTAATGGTTGGGAGATTTCGGGGGGTTTTTATAAGTAATTCCTTTTTGCGCTTGCTCCGAATCCCTCAAAATTTTCTTCATTTTCCGCCCTCTAACATCTTTAAATAAAATTAT
>JAFGMO010000068.1 GCA_016927475.1 Candidatus Aminicenantota bacterium | reverse complement strand
CTGAGGGGTCTTACAGATAAAATGTTGATAAATCCAGTCATTTCAATATATTATGGCGAAAAAAAATGATTATCTCTGAAACTCCTGATATTCAATTCCCATCTACACCAAAAAATGAGCAAGAAATTAATGAATATATGGATAAATTCAAAAAAATATATAAAAAATATAGAGATGCTGCTTCAATATGTACTTCATTACAATTCCTAACACCAGTATTTGGTGAAGCATTTATAAATCTTATAATTTTCATATTAGCTAAACCTGAAATCCGTAAAGAAAAAAGATGGATAGAAAACACTATGCGACAGCAAATTGACATTAGATTAAAAACATTGCATTTGAATTGTCTTGGATTTGCAAAGGCAATTGATGGATCTAAGAAAGAATATAAAGATTTTCATACATTAATGAATAGAAGAAATGATATACTTCATGGAAATATCGATCCAAAAAAATTAAGTTTTGAAGAGATATATTTTGATCAGGGGAATATTCCTTTGTTTAGAAAAGAAATATCTTCAAATGAGTTAATTCTCGCATATTCTTTGAAAAAAATCGAACCTAAAGAAGTATTAAAGAATGTTAAAGTTGTAAAAAACTTCATTAAATACATTCTTAACAATCTTAATACAAAAATAAAAAAAGATATTGAAATAGTGTTAAAATCTCCTGAACTTGGTTGGCGCGCAGATAAATTTCGTGTTGGTGTAATATTACCAAATTTTACTTCGGAGATAATGAGCTGATAAATTATAAATACAATGATAGAATTTTAATAATATTTATCAACAATTGCACAAAATATTAGCACTCTAGATATCCACACCTGAGGAAATTCCATAACCTTAATGATATCAGCAGTATACATTTCACACCAATATTGTGTCGCATAAGATATATTATGTCAACTAATATCTATTCTGTAAAATAACGGATATTTTTAGCTTATTATGTTATTTTCCCCTTATACTTAAATTTCTATTTTCTATATTTCAGCTTTTTTATTATTTCTTCTAGAATATCTATTATCTCAAATCTGTCGACGTTAGGCTTGTTGAACTCTATTCTTAGCTTATATCTTTTTGGTCCTTCTAAAGGAATGTAATTATAAACGTATTTTTTGATTGTTTTTTTATCTTTTTTATCTCTTCCTTTGAGTTCTTTTGAAAGATCTCGCGTATCCTCACGCTTCATATTTCTTTCTACTATATTTCTCAATAGTTCCAGCATATATTTTTCATTCTTTTGTTTTGCTATTTCTATAATTGTACTTCTGCTTGTTATGCCGTTTTCTTTGCATATATGACGTACATTTTTTGGAATCCTGCTTAATTGTATAGATTCTGTTATCGTCGATCTTGCTTTTCCTATTTTATTTGCAATTTTATCATGCGTATATCCATATATGCCTATCAATGCATTTAGCCCATCAGCTTCTTCAAAAACATCCAGATTTTTTCGCTGAAGGTTCTCAATGAGCGACAATTCCATGGCCTCGTTGTCTTCAACGTCCATAATAATGCATGGAATTTCTTGCAGATCGATGTTTTTAGATGCGACGTAACGTCTTTCTCCGGCTATGATTTCGTATCTTCCTGCATGAGGCCTGACAATAATAGGTTCCAATACGCCTTTTTCTTTTATGGAAGACATAAGATCGTCCAGATCTCCCATTTCCGTCCTGGCTTGCTGCGGATTGGGGTCGATTTTACCGATAAGAATCATTCGGATTCTGGGTCCCATCGTCCGGGATTCCATAAGCTCGACATAATGCGTGTCGTGCTTCATGGCCACATCTGTCGGGAGCCCGGAACGCTTATTTTTTTCCACGTTTGATGATCTCCTTAGCGATTTCTTTATACTGGCTTGAGCCAATAGAATCCGCGGCATAAGTGAATATTGATTCTTTATAGGCCGGACTTTCCTCAAGCTTTACGCTTTTAGAAATAAATGTTTTGAATATTTTGTCCCCAAAAACTTCTTTGATGCGGTCCAGAACATCCTTGGCAATGTTCGTTCTTTTGTCAAAAAGAGTGATAAGCACACCCAATATTTTAAGATTCGGATTGGCCACTTTTCTGACTTTGGTAACGGTTTCCAAAAGATCATCGGTCCCTTCAAGACTCAGATAAGACGATTGAATGGGGATAATGAGATAATCCGCTGAAACGAGTGAATTTAAGGTGATAAGGCCTAAGGTGGGAGGTGTATCTATGAAAATGTATTCATACTTTTTTATGATGGGTTCTATGACGTCCCGAAGCCTGTAATGGCTGTCAATTTCACCTAGAAGGCTTGACTCCAGTTTTGCCATGGATATCTTGGAAATGGCTACCTTGAGTCCCGGAATCGTTGAGTCAACCGTAATGGCATCGATGTTGATTTTACTGTTTGTCAGCACATCATAAAGCGATTTTTCGTATTGTTCCGGGTTGTTGACAATGGAGATCGTGCTGTGTGCTTGAGGGTCCGTGTCGATCAGAAGGGTATTTTTCCCCATAAGAGCTAATGCCGCCGATACATTGACGGCAGTTGTGGTCTTCCCTACTCCTCCTTTTTGATTAGCGATGGTTATGACCAAAAGCTCACTCCGTTTTTCTTAAAAATCATTTTGGGAATGTATACGTGCATTTTCCCCTTTGATCGAAACATGGCCTCCGCCTAAGAATAACCTAAAATAGAAATCAATTGCAAGATGATTTATTTTTTTATAGTATTTTCCTTGGGTAACAGGCAAATGTCAGAATGTCGGCATGCCGACAATGGCTCTAACATCCTTAAAATGAAGATGTTATACGGCTTTTTATGAAAAACATGTTGGAATTTAACACATATTTTCTCCTTTTTCAGGCCTCGATATTCTATCTAGAAGGTAACTCATGAATTCTTCATCAAAACCGACCCTGCTACGTAAAATGAACCTGATCGATACCGTTTTTCTGGTTATCGGTTCGGTCATCGGTTCCGGCATTTTCATGACGACAGGATATATCGCCGGTTATCTCCCCTCCCCTTTTCTTATTCTCATCATCTGTCTGACCGGAGGATTGGTCACCTTGGCCGGGGCCCTTTCTTTTGCCGAACTGGGTGCCATGTTTCCCAAAGCCGGAGGACCATACATTTATCTCAGAGAAGCTTATGGTTCACCGGCGGGGTTTTTATACGGTTGGGCCTTTTTTGCGGTCATACAATGCGGCGGAGCCGCCGCTTTGGCCGTTGGATTCGCCGAATATTTTGGGACGTTCTTCCCCTTGTTTTCGACCAAAAACATCATCCTTGAGAGCTCGGCACTCGGGATTCCCTATTCCCTTTCCGCCGGTCAATTAATCGCCGTCCTGTCCATTGTCTTGTTGTCCGCTATCAATTATTTCGGTATTCGAAGCGGTGTTGTTGTACAGAACATAATGACATTGATACGCCTGGGATCTCTTGCCGCACTGGTCGTTTTCGGCCTGCTCATCGGAAACAAAGCCGGAGTCCAAACCATGCCCCAATTTTTCTCCGGAATGTCCTCTTTCACTTTCGGTGCCTTCGGCCTGGCCTTTATCGCCATGTTGTGGACGTATGACGGATGGTATTCTGCAAGTTGCGCGGCGGGTGAGATCAGCCGGCCGGAAAAAAACGTCCCCAAAGGACTGATTATAGGGACAGCCATTGTGGCCCTGGCATATTTACTGACAAACCTGGTTTATGTTCTGGCTCTGCCCATCGATCGCATGAAAAACGTGGCCGCCATCGGAGAAACGGCCGCTTTCCAGCTTTTTGGTCCCGGAATCTCTATCCTCATAACAGGCCTCATCGGCATCTCCATTTTCGGCTGTTTGAGTGCCACCATTATTTACGGTCCGCGCGTCTTTTTCGCCATGGCTGAGGACGGGTATTTTTTCCGCAGCATGTCTTTTATTCATCCTCGCTACCGGGTACCGACCCGGGCCATAACAGGACAGGCTATATGGGCTTCCATTCTCTGTCTCTCGGGAACGTTTCAGGCCCTATACGAATATGTCGTATTCGCCCTGGTCATCTTTTTTGCGGCCGGAGGATTGGCTGTTCTTGTGCTCAGGTATCGGCAGCCGAAAACCCCGCGGCCTTACAAAACCTGGGGATATCCTGTTGTTCCTCTGTTTTTCGTCCTCATCAACCTGGCTGTTTTGATCAATACCCTCTACAATCAGCCCATGAAATCGCTTATCGGGCTGGGAATCCTTGTTGTGGGATTGCCGGCTTATATGTATTGGAAGAATAAAATAGGTCAAACACAATCGGGATAATTTCGCCAATTTTAAGAAATTGTCTCAGACTTCGCCCCGCATAAATAACCTTTATCTAGAAGCCAATCCACCTGCCAATTCGCCGCCATCGATGACAAAAGTCTGTCCGGTGATATAGGCCGCATCGTCCGAAGCAAGAAAAGCAAAAAGCGCGGCTACTTCTTCCGGTTTTCCCAACCGCCGCAGCGGTACTTTGGCGGAAAAATCCCGAATCATTTCCTGCGTATATTCGGCTTCCTGCATCGGCGTCAGAATAAATCCCGGACAAACAGCGTTCACCCGAATGCCGGGAGCCAGCTCAAGGGCCATGGAACGGGTCAGCTCGACCACTCCGGCTTTGGCCGCGTTGTAGGAGGCGTAATAAGGATAGCCCGTCAGAGCATTTGTCGATCCCATATTGAGTATTACCCCCTTACCTTGTATTTTCATGCGCTCTGCGGCCTTCTGAGCTGTAAAAAAGACCCCATTAAGGTTTATTTCCATCACCTTTTTCCACTCTTCTTCCATGATTTCGAGGAAAGGCTTTCGAATGGATATACCGGCATTGTTGATAAGGACATCGAGTGCCCGCCATTTTGTATCCAATTCCTCAAAAGCACGGTCCAAATCTTCCCTGATGGATACATCCGCTTTTACCGCTGCTTGAATACCGTTAAGTTCCGTTTCCACACTGTGTAAAGCTTCTTCATCCCGGTCCAGGATAAAAACACGTGCCCCTTCTTCCAAAAACCTCAAAGCTGTCGCCTTTCCTATTCCTCCGGCTCCCCCGGTTATAAGAATATTTTTCCCTTTTAAGCCGTTCATCGATTGCTCCTACAGAAAAATTTGGAAAAAACGTCATAAAAAAATATGCACAATGTCATTTTTACAGACAAAATATCATCTTTTTGCTATTCTTGGAAGTCATCATTATTTATGAATAATGCAGCTGGAGGTTTATATTGGACATCCCCCAACAAATAAGCCGGGAATTTAACCTGGACGTATCCCAGATTACCCATACCCTGGCCCTTATCAACGAAGGCGCGACAGTCCCCTTCATCGCCCGCTACCGCAAAGAAAGAACGGGAGGCCTGGATGAGAACCAAATTCGGGACATCATGGACAAATCCCGGTATTACCAAGAACTTGAAGACAGGAGACAAACCGTCCTGGATACCATACAGGCTCAAGGAAAACTGACTCCGGATCTCAAAGCAAAAATCCTGGCAGCAAAAGAAAAATCCGAGCTTGAGGACCTATATTTGCCCTACAAACCCAAAAAATCGACCCGGGCATCCAAAGCCAGGGAGGCCGGATTGGAACCGCTGGCTCTTTGGCTCTATAACCTGACCTCACCACAAGCCGATCTTAAAGAAAAAGCATCGGCATTTCTCAATCCGGATAAAGGATACGACACACCGGATAAAACCCTGCAAGGGGCTCAAGATATCCTGGCCGAAAAACTGGCTGAAAACGCCGACATTCGTAAGCGGCTTCGAGAAACGGCCCTCGAGAAAGGATCTTTTGTCTCCCAGGTCAAAAAAGAATTTAAAGCCCAAAAAACCAAGTTCCAGATGTATTATGACTACAGCGAAGACGTCAAAAACATTCCTTCACACCGGATGATGGCTCTTTTGAGGGGGGAAAAAGAAAAGGTTCTCAAAGTCCATCTGGAATTTCCAAGAGAAAAAGCTATCGCTTACCTCGAAAAATACTTCATCCTTCATCCTGAAAGCGCAGCCCATGATGTCCTTAAAGATACGGCGGCCGATGCCCTGGACAGGCTCCTCTCCCCTGCCACGGAAACAGAAATACGAAAGGAAATACGCGAAAAATCAGAGGAGGAAGCCATAAAGGTCTTCGGAGATAATCTGGAGCAGCTTCTACTGGCACCTCCGGCCGGCAGGCGCATCGTCCTCGGAATAGATCCCGGATTCCGCACTGGATGCAAAATGGCCGCCCTTGACGCCACAGGCCGGTTCCTGGAAGACCGGACCATCTATCCCAACGAACCGAGAAAGGATACAGCCGGAGCCCAAAAAATCCTCAGCGAAATGATCGAAAAATATGCTGTTGAGCTTATCGCCGTGGGAAACGGAACGGCGTCGAGGGAAACGGAATCCTTTGTCCGCAAGGTCATCAAAGACCTCCCCGCAGAAAAACGTCCTCAGTGCGTTCTGGTCAGTGAGGCCGGCGCCAGTGTTTACAGCGCTTCCAAAACCGCAGCGGAAGAATTCCCTGATTTGGACGTCACCGTTCGCGGGGCCATATCCATCGGACGCAGGCTTCAGGATCCCCTTTCCGAACTTGTAAAAATCGATCCCAAGTCGATCGGAGTCGGACAATACCAGCACGATGTCAACCAGTCCAGACTGAAAGCCTCATTGGAAAATACAGTGGAGAGCTGTGTTAACCGGGTCGGTATCGACCTCAACCTGGCATCTCAAGAACTGCTAAAGTATGTTTCCGGACTAACACGCCAAACAGCGTCAAATATCATAGCCGTCCGGGATGAACAAGGAGCTTTTACCTCACGGGAAGGCCTTAAAAAAGTACCGGGTCTCGGTGAGAAAGCCTTTGAGCAGTCGGCGGGATTCCTGAGGATCCGTGAAGGTGAACATCCTTTGGACAACTCAGCCGTACATCCTGAGCGTTATGCTTTTGTGGAGCGAATGGCCAAAAGCTTAAAAACAACCGTAGAGGACCTTATCGGAAACACTTTCCTTCTCCGCTCGGTCGATCCATCCTCATGGGTATCGGATGACGTCGGCATGCCGACCATCAGGGATATCCTCAAAGAATTGGAAAAGCCGGGAAGAGACCCACGTGATGTTTTCAAAACGGCCCGGTTCTCGGAAGACATACAAACCCTGGCTGATCTGTCGCCGGGCATGATTTTGGAAGGAACGGTGACCAATGTCACCCATTTCGGAGCTTTTGTGGACATCGGCGTTCATCAGGACGGCCTGGTTCATATCTCCCAGATTGCGGATACGTTCGTTAAGGATCCGGGTGATTATGTTAAGGTTGGTCAGGTTGCCAAGGTGAAGGTCCTGTCCGTGGATGAAGATCTGAAGCGCATATCCCTTACCATGCTCTTAGATTCAGAGAAAAACTCATAAACTATTGATAATAAAGTAAATATAACTAAAGATACTTCTGTTCAAGCTCAAGCAGCATTTTTTTTCGCCATAATCCGCCTCCGAATCCCACCAAATCACCGTTCGCTCCGATAACTCTGTGGCAGGGAATGATGATGCCGATATGATTGCTCCCGGAGGCAGCTCCTACTGCCCGGGCGGCTTTTGGTTTTCCCACCTTAGCGGCGATTTCACCATAGGAAGATGTTTGGCCGTAAGGAATGTTCAGCATTTTTTCCCAGACCTTCTTCTGAAAATCCGTTCCCTGCAGAATCAGATCGACCGTGAATATCTTGCGTTTTCCGTCAAAATATTCCTTCAACTGATGAATGCATTTGGAGAGAATTTCCGGCGTACCCTCATTCTTCCACGGTCTTTTTTCTTCTATAAAATGTACAGCCAGTATGCCTTTTTCCGTTGCCTTGACTTCGAGGTACCCCAAGGGCGTTTCACAAAACTCTTTATAGACATTTTTGATTTTCAACGTTTCCTCCTTAAAAATGCAATACCTCCACCGAGCTGCATCCGAGTTCGAGAGGTATACGGCCGACTTCTTTGAGCTTATGCTCTTTGATAAAGGCCTGAAGGCCCCCCCTGTTAAGAAACGATTGATGATAGCGAAAATGGTCACCACCGGCCGAACGTTCGATAAGATAGGTGAGCCGCTTCCCCCATTTCGATTTTCTGTTCCACGGCATATCGTAATCCAGAATGATCAAAAAAGCGTCCGGCCTGCAGATACGCCGCACCTCATCCATCATCTTATTCTGCAGAATCATCGGTTTTTCATGCAGCGAATAGGAGATAACCGCACATAAAAAACTTTCATCACGGAACGGCAAACGACCGGCATCTCCGCAAACAAAAGACACATCCGGATATCGTGACCGGGCATAACCCAAAAATCCCTCGTCGTTGTCGATACCTGAGATAAAACCGTTCGGTTCCAAAAAGCCGCACTGCTGGCCCGTCCCGCAGCAGACGTCTATCACAGGGTAAAGCTTTTTCCTGAAAATGATATCGGCGATCTTACGGCGCGTTTTTTTCAGGGCGAGTCCGATGCTCACGTCATACAAAAATCCTTCAAGAAAAAATCGGAACATGGACTCTCCCTAAATCCGGCTTGATCGCGAAAAAACTCAGTTAAAACATCGTCTACTTGTCGAAGGTAATGACGCGCCCGACACCCATCTCCACAAAATTCTCTCCCCATTCTTTGCGGAACATGTCGATCTGTTTAGGTCCGGTGCAGTGGGTGGCACCCACTTTCTCAACCCCGAGCTTTTTGAAATCGTCGATGATGGCCTTCATCTCTGCGTCGGATTTATTCATGAGATGGAAACCGCCGAAAACGAGATAAATGTTTTTGTTGAGTATTTCCTTGGCCTTTTTCAGGATATCAACAATGCCCGGATGGGAACAGCCTGTGATGACGACGATCCCCCGGCTTGTATCCAGGACAAGGGACTGCTCCTTGACGGACTCCCCCAATTCGCCGGTGCTGTAAACATCGCTGCAGATCTCGACCGGCTCACTGACGGGTTTCGACTGGGCCTTCATTTCTTTGATCCGGCCGGCATAACTGTCATGAAAAGAAAAGGGCAGGAAAACCGTTACATCGTGATTTATTTCCAGGAATGCGGACAATCCCCCCGTATGGTCGCCGTGGTTGTGTGAAATAACGACCTGATCAACCCGGCTCATATCGGCTTTGAGGATTTTGATGTTATCCAGCAAAATGGTGCTCCGGGTCCCCGTATCAAAAAGGATGGTCTTTTCCGTTCCTTCTATAAGACAGGAAAATCCCCAATCCGGTTTTGTCCCTTCCGCAAAAGCCGTATTGTCGTAAAGGATAGTGACCCGGATATTGCCTTCAGCCTTCAGGGAAAAAAAAGCCGACAGGACAAAAACACCTGTAAGGAAAAATAGAAAAAAATATTTCATATTCCCCTCCAAACCTGCATTTTCATGAAGATGCAGGTAAATTATATCTTCATAGTCTTTTTTATAAGTTTTAGTAGCTCTTTTTTGCTTTTAAT
Organism: Candidatus Aminicenantota bacterium; assembly: GCA_016927475.1. GTDB lineage: Bacteria > Acidobacteriota > Aminicenantia > Aminicenantales > Aminicenantaceae > JAFGMO01. Next base: position 12,727 of record JAFGMO010000068.1, on the reverse strand, counting down.
CCCTTCAAGAATTTTTTCCAAAAGGGCTGGAAGTTCATCTGGGGGGAAACCCGTCTCTTTGAGAGAAATATCGTTCTCCTTGAGGATAAACTCTATCTTCCTGGTATTTTTTGACGTTTTTACCGGGCTGTCTTTTCGAGCCGAAAAATACGTCACCTGGATGAGCATTTCTTTGTGAAAGAGGACATCGTAGCACATGACAACGACATGCTCTTCGGAATTGAGCTCATCTCCGTCAAGATCCATATGAAACTCCCGTCTGAAAAAGTCCTCATCGGCGTAACGCCCGAGTTCTTCCACTTCTGTCCTGATGCTGAGAGCTGTTTTTTTTAAGCTTTCACTCAAAGAAAAGGTCTTTTCCATCGATTGTTGTTTCAACGGCAAACACAAGACGGAACAAAAAGTCAGCAAAAAAAACGCAGAAACCAGGCGGAATAAAAATGGACGTGAAAACAATATCATGGGTCTCCTGTTTCAAAAAAAGCATCCCCGTCCCCGGGTTCCCGGGGGTCTGAAACCGGCTTCCAGTTGAGAGTAACATATTTTTCGTTTCGAAGGAGGTTGATAACAACGGGATACTGGGAATTAGAGGCAAAATAATGGATTTTTCCTTCGGCGAAAAAAGAATCCGGCGGAGATTCCCCCTCTGCGGCAAAAACAGCTTCACCAATAAGAGTCCCCTCAGAGTAAAGATCGATCGCCTTATCTCCCCAGCGCGTTCTGGCTCCTTTGTTATCCGCTCCGTACAAACGGATACGGTACTTATCGATACGGAAACTTATCGTTTTCATGATTCCTCACACAGCCTGAAATATAAAGGTTTACTTTTTCTCCTTTTCCCAGGCTTTGATACCGTATTTCATCCAGTCGGGCTCCGGCGCTCCTTTGAGGTGGTGATCGAAAAACTCCTTCATGCATTGGAACCAGTGTTTCTGATTGACTCTCTTGCGCAGTCCGTGTTCTTCCCCGTTGTAGTTGAACATATAGGCTTCTTTTTCCAAACGCCGGAGGGCCATGATATACTCGATGCCCTGGTACCAGGGAACGGCCCCGTCTTCATCGTTATGGATCATCAACAGCGGTGTCTGGACTTTGTCGGCCCAAAAAATCGGAGAATTTTCGATGTAGCGCAAGGGCGCTTCCCAGAGACTGGCCCCCTGCCGGCTCTGCGTTCTTTCATACTGAAACTGACGGACCATCCCGCTTCCCCAACGAATGCCGTCGTAGGCGCTTGTCATGTTGGAAACAGGGGCCCCGGCCTCCGCCGCTGCGAAAATATTCGTCTGGGTGACCATATATGCGATCTGGTAGCCTCCCCATGAATGTCCCTGAATACCGATGGCCTTGGGGTCGATGTATCCTTCCCTGATGAGCATCTGAATACCCGGCAAAACGCACTTAAGGGCGTCACGGCCGGGGTATCCGGTATCATACTCGATATCCGGCATCCAGATAACATAACCGTTGCTGACGTAATAGGGCATATTGATGGACGTACCCGGTGACGGATTCCTGTAGTGGTGGATCATCGAGTGAAGCGTCTCGTATATATAAACAAGCAGGGGGTATTTTTTCGCCGGGTCGAAATTATCCGGCTTGATAAGGATGCCCTTCAAGGGTTTTCCATCAGAGCTTTCAAAATCTCGAAGTTCCGCTTTGCCCCAGATGTAAGGCTCCATCTGGCGTCTCAAATCCGTCAAACGGACCGGATTTTTAAAGGAAAAATCGGTCAGCCAAAGGTCCGGATATTCGTCAAAGGACATACGGCAGTAAAGCAATACGTCCGCTTCCTCGGCCTTTCCGTAATCCCGGAAGGCCTTGTCTTCCATGATAAGCTTTTCCGGAGGTGTGCTTCCCTTAACCTGGTCTCGGAAGATCCCCTGGGCCATGGTGTCCTCGTTGACGGCCCGAAGCAAGATCTTTTTATCGGGAGAGATAAACCTTTCCTCCCTGTCAAGCCTCACATAGCGGAAGGTCAAATGATTTTTTCTTCCTTCTCCTTCCGTGACCATGCGGGTTCGGGAACCATCCGGCAAAATTTCCCAGATGTCGTAACGGTCATAAATCAAAAGGGAAGCATCGCCTTCGGTCCATCCGGCTACCCCGTAAGACCTGGGTGGACAGGGTTCATCCCAGTCGTGCTGTTCAAAGCTGATGTCCAGCGTTTCCGTCACATTGGCCGTTTTTTTGGCGGCGATATCATAGACATACCAGTTTCCGGATTCAAACCAATAGAGATATTTTCCTTCAGGAGAAAGACGTGCTCCGTCGTAAAGCATCTGTTTGACCAATGTCCTTTGACCTGTTTGCGGGTCGATCACATAAATGTCGTAATACCATCCATCATAGGCAACCATCTTGGAATAAGGCCAGATATCATCCGCCCAGGCGATGCGTCCGTTTTGGGAAAGAGAAACATCGAGAAGGTTTTTATCGGCCAGTTTAACGAATTTTTTGGTTTCCGGGTAATAGACCGATTCCCAGGTGTTGTTGCGAATCCTCTCTGCCATTTTTTTCTGCTGGGGCTGGGGATAGGGATCATTCCAATGCCAGAGGTCGAATTTTGGTTTTGGTTCCTCTTCTTCATCCTCCCCTTCTTTTTCTTCTTCTCCTTCTTCATTTTCCTTTTCAAGTTTTTCAGGAATCTCTTTTATTCCGAAAAGAATGACGTGTCCGTCATCGCTGAATACAGGGTCGGATTTGTCGCTGACGGCCATTCCCTCGGGAAATCCCGGTGTCGATGTATGGGATACCCAGAGGGAAGCATTGCCGTCTCCCAGATTCATGCCGTAGAGATTGAAGGTGGAGGTTTCAGATTCCTGGTCGTCCCTGTCCGTGAGAAATGCCGCCTTGGTTTCTTCCTTGTTCAGGGTGAGTTTTTTGTAAACACCCTTTCCCGCCAGGAGTGCTTTTCCTTCGGTTTCTCCCGGTTTCAGACTGTAAATTCCGTCTGTTTCAGGCTTTTCCTTACTGGAGACGATATAAAAGAAATGGTTGCCGTCTTCCGTGAAGCGGCAGCTCATTATATCTTCAAAGCGGGTTTCGGTCCCGTCTTTTAACGATAAAAGGACCATCGGTGTTCCGTAAGTCCGCTTTTTTTCCTTTTCCTTCTCCTTTTTTTCTTCACCTTTTTTTTCTTCAGGTTTGACGGCTGGCTTTTCTTCTTTTTTTGCTTCCTTGGCCTCTTCCTTATCGGCTTCTTTTTCTTTTTTCTCTTCAGGCTTTTCCACGATATAGGCCAGCCATCCCCCTGACTTTTCCGGCAGGGTGAAGCTTTTGACCCGTTCAACGGTTTTTACAACGCCGTCTTCCAGGGACATGATCCCCAGGTCCATCACCGGCTTTTTTTTATCCTTCCCCTTGGCCTTTTTAGCTTCTTTAACTTCTTCTTGAGTCGGCGAAATAAGAAAGACGGCATAATTTCCATCGTAACTGAAGGCCGGTGAAGCTTTTCGCTCCGCATCCGTTCCTTCTCCGGAATAACCTACGGGGTGACGGAATTCTTTTTTGGTCTTGATATTGATAACTACCAGCTCCACCTCACCGTCCTGTGGGGTTTCAAGGTAGGAGACCCATTTTCCGTCAGGAGAGATGTTGGGCCTCATGATCGACAACCAGGAGTCGAAAACATCCTGGGTCAGCGGCTTTTTTCCTTCCGCTTCCTGCCCTGAAAATAAAACGGGGCAAAAAGAAAGCGCTCCGATGAGCAGAAAAATTCCTAAAAACCTGGTTTGTGATTTCATATCCCTTCCTTTCCCGAAAAATTATTACATTCATAAATTCGGAAGAATATATAAATAAAATGGGTATACCTGCTTTATTTATATCTAAAACTCTTAATATCCGCTCCCTTAGGTGCTGTCTCGAGGATTCTTTTCAGGATTCGGGGTATGAACATTTGATGATATCTCAAACGGGAAATGGCATTGGGAAGCTCATGGTCGCCGTTCCAGCAGTGTTCAGCCCTATCCCCGTAGTCCACTTCTCCCTCATAGGGAGGATTTTTCGTTTTTTCCAGGAATTCCTCCGTGAGGTATACGGCGTTGTTGAGGTAGTAGTTATCCATATCCCCGCAGTAGATGTGTATTTTCCCCTTGAGCTTAGGACCGAGGATTTCCCAGTCGCGTTCCAGGATATAGCGGAGGTCATAATTTTCCTGCCAGAAAGCAGCTACTTCCGGGTCGATCTCCCCGGTAAACTTGTTCCAAATGGGTTTAGGATAGCCGTCCTCTCCGACAGGAGAAAAAACGGCCTGCCAGATATCCCACTGTGCACCGGAGCGTGAATGAGTGCCCAGTGCCAGTTCCCGGTGGTTCATATCCATCAGGGTGCTGCTTACTCTTCCCAGATAATCCCGGTGGCCCGGCCGCAAAACTTTTTTCCAGGGTCCCAGCATGGCGTAGGCGTTTTTATCTTCGTAAATATTGACCAAACCGTATGCCCTGAAATCGATGGGATCCGGGCAGGCGGCGAAACACCCGTTGTACTCTTCGGGATAAAAAACCTGCACACCGAGGGCTTCCCATCCTCCCGTTGAACCGCCGTAAAGAAAACGGGCCCACCCCTCGCCTATACCGCGGAATTTTTTTTCGACAAATGGGATTAATTCGTAAGTAATGGCGTCTCCGTAAGGCCCCAGGTTTTCTGAATTAACGGCGTAGGAGTCGTCGTAATAAGGATTGGCGTGCTGAACTTCAATGATGATCATGCGCGGCGTATGGGGATTCGTCCAGTATTCATAAAATTTATGGGCGTATTCCTGGACCGTCCTGTTGTAACCCTCCCATCTGAACCGGGAGCTGTATTCAGGCTTCAGGTCTTTGTCGGGAGGATCTTCCCGGAATCCGGAAAAGGTGTAAGGGAAATGGCCATGGTTGATGATCAGAGGGTAACGAGCTTCGGGATGTTCGTCAAAACCATAGGGAAGCAGAACACAGGCTCCAAGATGCATGGGCCGTCCCCAGAATTTCGAGAGAAGCTCGCTCTTTATGGAAACATGTTTGATGTATTTCGTGTCTTCAGGCGGGAGTATGGGAGGGATTTTTTGGTCCAGAACAATCTCCAGGGGGCCGTTTTTTTGGGGATCCCATTCCATGGTCCCGGGCGTAGAGAAAAAATTCCCCGGCGCCCGGTTCCATTGCTGCCCCTCTCCCCTGTCCATAGGAAGTTTTACCGTATGTCCGTCCGCTCGTTGGAATGTCTCATAGATGTGAAACAATGCCTGAATATGGTATTCCCCTTCCGGAACATCAGCCAGGCTGTGGACGGGATACCCGAAAGCCTCGGGTCCGATGTACATGTTCTCGCCCGGCTGCCAGTTTTCAACGTCCATACCGAAAACCTGCTGCGTTTGCGGACCATCGGAAATCTGAAAACGGGGTTCCCGGCCGTCGTCCGTTGAAATCATGATGAGCAGTCGTCCGTCGAGCGGCTTATCGGTAAATTTCTCAGGATAGGGCACGGAAAATCCGGGATTGTTCTCCGGGGCATCAGCTTTTTTGATGCCCGTCATGAATAAAATGGCACCGAAAAAGATGATAAGGGTAAAAAATATTCCCTTTATATTCATCCCATTCTTCATGATGGATCTCCTCTGCTTTATAAAAAAATTATTTTATATTGATATAATGCTCTTCCATGAGCTTCCGCCATTTTTTCATGAGTTCCTCATTGAGGTCAAGCGGCGGTTGGGCATCGGGGGGCAAAAAAGATTTATATGGATGCTCTTTGCTGTATTCCTCAAATTCCTTACGTACCTCAGCCAGCTTCCCGGGGAAAACGAGCAAATCAACGGCCGTTGAAGCGATAACTTTCGCTCCCGCATTCAATCCTTTCCAGGCCGTTGAACCATAGTTGCAGGCTACGGATGACCAGTGATGGCTGATGTCCCCGGGGACCTGCCCCGGAAAAAGCAGGGTCGCCGTTGGCGCGACCAGCGTCACGTCGCCCACATCTGAAGAGCCTCCGCCGACAAACCTTTCATTCGGCGGCCGGAGTTTCCCTACTTCAGAGGGCATTCCTTTTTCTTCAGCACCCAGCTCTTTCTGCAGGGCCTTGGCAAAAGCATGTTCTTCCGGAGACCATTCCGGCATTCCGACCAGCTCGATATTTTGCTGGATCATCTCAGCCAGATGTTTGTTGGCATGCCTCTGGTGAATCGCTCCTATAACCCTCACCTCATCCAGCTCCACACCGGCGGCCAGGGCACCGGCCTTGGCGCAGTCGATAACCCGCTTATACATATTTTCCAGCCTATCATCCGAATTCCTGATGTAATACCAGACACTGGCCCTGTCTGGAACGACATTGGGGGCCTCTCCCCCCTCGACGATAACATAGTGCATCCTGTACGTATAGAGGAGATGTTCCCGGAGGTAATTGGTGGCGATATTCATGATTTCCACTGCATCCAGGGCGCTTCTTCCACCCCAAGCCGCAGCCCCATGGGCGGTTTTTCCTTTGAACGAAAAAATGGTGGAATACATGGCGTTTCCGCCTTTTCCGTATCCCGTAGCCAGTGTGCTGCCGCTGTGGTTGTCTATGACGACGTCCACATCGTTAAAAAGGCCAGCGCGGATCATGTAGGGACGGCTGATAAGGGTTTCCTCCGCAGGAGACCCGAAAACCTTGATTGTTCCCTGAAGGCCGTGTTTTTCCATGGCCTTTTTGAGGGCTATGGCGGCGCAGGATGCCGCCGTACACATGGTATTGTGCCCGCAGCCGTGACCCGGGGCTCCCTCGATGACGGGGTCTTTAACGGGCACCCTCCCCTTCTGTGACAGCATGGGCAGGGCGTCGTATTCTCCGAGAAAACCGATGACCGGTTTGCCGCTTCCGAAAGTGGCGACAAAACATGTCGGCATGCCGGCCAAACCCCGCTCGACCGAGAATCCCTCTTCTTCCAGGGTGTCTGCCAGGAGCTTGGACGAGTTGAATTCCTGAAGTCCCAGCTCTGCATAGGACCATATGGCGTCTGATATTTTTCCGAAACGTTCGATAACATCCTGCTTGCTTAACCACTCGAGAACGTCCTTTTTCGCAGGATTTATCTCTTCGGCCTTAGCTCCGGCGGAAATCAGAACAACCAACACAAAAGCCGCAAGGCTCAAAAATCCTCTTATTTTCCCTTTTTTCATTTTTCCTCCGCGAAAGAAAACTTTAGTCTTTTTAACTTATCCTGTCAAATAACTCTGTATTAAAAGCTTATTAGCATCATAAGATTAAGAATTCTCACGGTGATCGAACATTCCGGAATTACAACCTGCTAAAGTCCCAGCTTGTTGTTGGTGTATTTGGTGATGAGAAAACGCCTGAGTTTTTTATACATGTCTACGGTCTGCTCCATGCATCGTTGTGTGTAATCGGTCAGGTATTTTTTCGCCAGGGCTGAATCTTTTTTGTAAAGCTCCAGGGCTTTTTCATCGACATTCTTCTGCCCTGAGAAAAAGGATTGTTCAAGGGGATCACGGACGGACTTTAAATCCTTTACGGCCTCCTGCCAACAAAGGTAAAGAAGATTATCCACAAAGTCCACGGCCCAACGGGCGGAATCTTCGCTGAACTGGTCCGGGTCATAGGTTTTATATAGGGGGGATATGGATTGAACACCGGCATAAATGGGAACATAGGTGCTGACATACTGGTTGTCGACATAAAACCAGTATACGCCCCCTATAGGATCGGGAAGCCAGCCGCGAAGCTGGGCCACCATGCCGTAGCCTCCCCGGGATACCATCCGCCTGTAGGTGATGTCCAAAAGCTCCCTCATATCCCGGGTGGGAAAAGGCGTAGCCAAGGGGCTTTTTTTTAAACCTCCCTTTTCGTCCGGAACCAACCAGTCCGTATCATCAGTCATGTCATAGATCGTTCCCTCGTAGACCGATCGCTGGAAGGCGATAACATCTTGAACGGACAATTTTTTTTCCGGCTTTATGGAAAATGGATAAAAAGAGATCGGCTCAAGGTATTGATGGTAAGCATCGTATCCGTCGAAAGGTCTTTTTCTTTTTTTATCCGGCCAATTTTTGGCATTGGGCGTGACCGTGCTGTAAAAAAGCCACAAACGGCTCAGGGCCCATTCCCTGGGCAGAGGGGCATAGGCTTCCTGCCACACAAAAGGCTTACCGCTTTTTGGGTCATACCAGCCGTGATCTATAGCAACCTGCATGTAGTTTTTCGACGCCATAAATGTTTCCGGTTTGCTGAGATCGATCTCCTTGATGATGCTCCAGTTGGGAACGATGGTCACATGGTCGTCGGGTACCCTCTGGGCGGCCCAGATAGCCCCAAGCTCTCCGCTTTCCGGATCCCAGCCCGGCCCGACACTGAAAATTTCCATCACCCAGGCCTCTTTGGTATCGGCGATACACAACCCTTCGGATTCCGGCCCGCATGAAGGCAAAAAACCATATGTTTCCATAAGCTCAGTGATGAGCTCGATCGCTTCCCGGGCCGTCCGGCATCGCTGAAGCGCCAAAAGCATGGCCTGTTCCACGGTCATGATCTGTTTCCCGGTAGACCTGTCGACCTTAAGGGCGTCTTTCTGACTGAGAGTGCTTTCCCCTATGGCCAGCTGGTGCTCATTCATATGGGGATAGCCGGTGTGGAAATAGGCATACGTTTTTTCCACCTGGGGTATGGTTCCCAAAATTTCTCCGTATTCATGGAGCGGTTTTCGAACGTTTTGAAGCCCGTAATAGATGGGGGCCTTTTCTCCTTTTTTGAACGTTTTCGCCGGGAAGACATGAACCCGGCACTCGGAACAGCACCCCGTATGGGAGGTCATCACTGAACCGTCCGTTGAAGCCAGCCTTCCAACGATAATATCCGTGCAGGCGTCGCGGCTTATCGTGCGGTCCTCTGCCCCGGCCGTCATAAAAAAGCCCAAAAGAACCAGACAAAAAAAGCCGGCCATCGTTTTTTTCATGCTTATCTCCTTCATGGTAGTATCTAAAACCAAACAGTATTATTCAGGATGGAGATGAATCAAATTTGATATCGGTTTCTACCACAAAAAATTGGTAGTCCAGAAAATCAGTTACTATTTCCTCCATCAGTAATTTTTCGCCTTGATTGTTTATATAAAAATCACGGATGATTTGCCGGCTGGGAAAGCGGACTCCATTTTTTTCAACTCCGTAATAAATGATCCAATTTGTTTCTTTCCGAAGATTTCCAATCGGTGACCTCAATTTTTCCTCCCGGTAATAGCGAATGGACTTTGGATCATATTCGATTTTGAGGATAGACTTGTTTTCAGCATCTATCCAGATTTTACCGAAGTTGTAATTCTCTTTTCTTCTTTCTTTTGGAATCGAACGGATGACAACTGCCTGCCGGTCGTTTACCTTTTCTTTCCCCAAGTATTCGAAATGGAAAAAATCCTGCCAGTATCGACTTAAAAATCCAACCGGCCCGTAGATGAGGTATTGATAGTTGTATTTAAGGGGAGGGAAAGGTGCGTTTTTCTGATGTCGCTTTTTTCCGTTTTCTTCAAGTAAAATCCGGCTCTCTTTCAATTCCTCTTCTTTCTTTATCAGCTGATAATCGTAGAGAAAGGTCTTTTCTTTTTTGGAGTGAATTTTGAGTCTCCGGGCCGATTGAAAGGTTGTGTAAAAAAGGTTGCGGCGTCCGTAACTAAATTGAATGTGAGTTATCTTTTCTTTACAGACATAAAAGAGGGCAATGTTCTTGATCCGTTCACAGTAATCACCACTGCCTTTCAGAACAGATAGAAGTTCAGGAGGAAGGAGCTTGTTTTGTTCTGATTTGGCAATTTTAAAAACTTCATCATCAAGTTTTTTTCTGCTTATGATTTGGTTTTTTTCCACAAACTCCAAAATACGGTCTTCCAGCTCCGGTTCAATATATACGGCTAATCTGAAATCCTGGATGGCTTCATCAACTTTTTTCTGGACAGCATAGACGAGTCCCCGGTTGAAACGGGCGGCCGCATGACCTGAAGACTTATTAATAATCTGATTGTAATCATCCAGTGCTTTTTCAAGTTCGCCTGTCTGCTGATAAATGGTTCCACGGTTAAACAGAGTTTCAATATGATTGGCATTCAAATCAAGAACCCGGTTGTAGTCTTTGAGAGCCGATTCAATATTTCCAGATTGTTGGTAAATAAGACCCCTGTTATAATATGCCTCAAGATAATCGGGCAGAAGTTCAATACAACGAGTGTAATCCTCTTCGGCACCGGAATTATTGCCGCGTTTGTATTTAGACTGGCCGCGGTTATAATAGGCAAGGGCTCTTTTCGGATTTTGCTCGATCACCGAATCAAAATCTTCAATAGCACCCAAGGTGTCCCCCAATTCCAGGCAAATCATACCTCGATTGAAATATGATTCAATATTATCCGGATCAAACTCAATCGCGGATGAATAATCGTCGTGAGCTTTTTCGAGATTTCCCATCTCCTGGTAAACTAATCCCCGGTTAAAATAAGCAGAAGCATTTTTCGGATCGCTCAGAATGGCCTGAGTAAACTCCTCAATCGCCCCTTTGATGTCGCCTTCCTCATATTTTTTCTGGCCAAGATTAATATGTTGCGGTGTGGAACGACAGCACGGAATGATACTAAGGATAAAACCGAAAATCCCAGTCAGCAATAGGATATTAATTCGATAAGGCATCTTCATTTTTATACCACCTAATTTTACCTGTATTATTCACGAACCAAGCTTGCCGCAGCTGTGAGGCGTCAGCCTGTGAAGCTGTGCCCGGCACCGCGAACAGGCTGCAACAAAGCAGATGCGGTAAGATCGGCTCGCTCAAGGGTAAATTTGGCCGATATTTTCTCGAAAACTGTCATGAAAAATGTTTCATTGCCAATTTTACCTAAAATCATCATTAAATGACACATAATATTGAAATTATATGTTCATGTCGGCCAAGTTTATGAATAATGTAGGTTAATATACGGCAAAAAGAAATTAGGCAGCTAAAATGAGCGGTGTTATACAGGAAAGTAGGAACATGATAAAATAAGCTGACTTTTTTAAAAATACAGCCATGGATTTTCCAAGCATTTTGAATGATGTTTTAGGGCCGGTTATGCGAGGTCCTTCATCCTCCCATACCGCCGGCTCCTATCACATCGCCCGTATCATCAGGGACCTGGCTGAAGGAATCCCCGTATCTGCTTTGTTCCGCTTCGATCCCAAAGGATCGTATGCTCACACATTCCGTCAACAGGGAGCCGACAATGCCTTTGCGGCGGGTCTTTTAGCTCTGGAAATGGAAGATAAACATTTTTTGAGAGCGCTCGATGAAGCTTCATCTCAAGGGCTTAAGATTCATTTTGAGGTGAGCCCTCTCAGGCAGGCCATCCATCCCAACACCGTTGATATTGTCCTAACGACGCAGAAAAAAGAAAAACTTCATTTTACGGCAGCTTCCACCGGAGGAGGCCGTTTTGAAATCACCGAATATCAGGGAATTCCGGTCGAGTTAAGAGGGCAGTCTTATGTCCTTCTGGCCGAAATCCCGGCAAAAGCCAATCCCTGTATGAATAATCTTGTTTCTTCAAAAACCTACAAAAGCAAAGTTTTTCCTTTTGGGCAACAAAAAAATCTTTTCCAGGTTAAAAGTCCTGTACCCTTCCCTGAAGAATTGCTTCAAAACATAAAAAATATACCGGGAAAAGGAAAGGTCCGTTTGTCATTCCCCGTTTTTTTCCCTCATAAAGGGGAAAAAACAGGGGGAATAAAACATAATTTTTCCCAGTGGATGAGAACTTCTTCTGTTTCGGATCTTTCCCTGGGCGAAAGGGCTCTTCAATATGAAGCGAATATTCTTGGACTTAGCCCGGAAAACATACTTAAAGAGCTGGAAAAACGTTATGAAATCATGCGCTCATCCGTAAAGAACGGTTTTGACGACACGAAAAGCCGGATGCAGATGATTTCCCCTTTTGCCGGGAAACTTTTGTTGACGTCCCAAATGGGCAGTCTTCCTTTCGGCGGTTTGCCGACACGGGCGTCGGCACGGGCCCTGGCCGCCCTTCATACCTCCTGCAGCGGAGGTGTTATCTGCGCTGCTCCCACCGGGGCCTCAGCAGGAGTCCTGCCCGGTGTTCTGGTGACTCTCGAGGAAGAAATGAACAAAAACCGGCTGATCATTCTCAACAGTCTATTGGCGGCCGGAGCCGTCGGCCTTATCGTTGCCGAGCGGGCCACGTTCGCCGCGGAGGTGGCCGGCTGCCAGGTTGAAATCGGCGCTGCCGGGGCCATGGCCGCTGCGGCTGTGGTGGAGGGTTTTGGAGGAACATCGCTCCAAGCCGCCGATGCCGCCGCCGTTTTTTTCCAGAATATCATGGGCTCCGTCTGTGACCTTGTTCAGGGAATCTGCGAAATACCCTGCCACACGCGAAACGCGTCCGCCGCTTCTTCGGCGTTTCTCTGTGCCGATCTTATCATAGGCGGTTATACCAATCCCGTTCCCCTGGAAGAAACCGTTGATGCTGTATTCGCCGTCGGCAAAATGCTTCCTTCCGAGCTTCGCTGCACATCCCGCGGAGGATTGGCCCTATGCCCTTCGTCTCTGGGGCTTTCTTCCCGCAAACCTCATTAACCTGCATTATTCATAAATTTGGCCGACATAAACAGATAATTTTAATATTATTGTCAAACATGAGTTTCAGAGATAAATGCCGAAAAAAGCCGTATTGTCCTTTCAATTCAGTTATTTACATATCCGCTGCGTGTAAGACCCCACT